>JAGALQ010000007.1 GCA_017625095.1 Clostridia bacterium
AGACAGAAGATCCACATCGAATATGATGGCATCGGCTTTATCCCTTTGGAAGAACTTGCGAAAAAGGAAACGGCGTGACCGAAGTCACGCCGTCCCTTGAAAACAGTCGTTTTCAAGCATTTTTCAAAATAACTGTTTTACGAAGCCCCGCCAAATCGGAGGGATTTTTTATTTTAGTAATTATTCAGCTTTGGAGCTGCCTTTGAAAAGTATTACAAGACCGTCGAAGTTAGCCTTTGCAAGAGCTATGAAGTTGTCGAAGAAGCTCTTTAAGTAAACCTTGAAGAACCATACGAAGAGGTTGTACTCTGTTGTTGTGTCTTCAAGCTTTTTGGTGTCAACTTCGTACATTACAGTGAGTTCATCCTGCTGACCGATTTTAGCGAGATCAGTCCAAACGAAACTTGTCTTTGCGTTGACTTTATCTCTGTCCCATACGATGATTTTATCTGCGTCTGCTTCTGTGCCGGTGAAGCAAATAACGGGTCTGAAACCGTCTGTTGCCTGCTGGTTGAATATCTCAACACCGTTTCCGATAACAATTCTCTCAATAGCTGAGCAGTAAGCAAATGCGCGATAGCCAACAACTTTTACGCTGTCGGGGATGCGGATACCTGTAATGTCAATACGGCAGTAGAATGCGTATGCATCAATCTTGGAAACGTCCTTGCCGTCAAGCTTTGAGGGGATTATTACTTCGCCGTTAACGTCTTCGGCAACGGGATCATAGATGATTGCGATTGTTCCGTCTGCAAGCTCTCTGTAGAGATAATTGTCATCAGATACGATATAGTTGCGGCCGTAAACATATTTCCAGTCTGTGCCGTTTTCGTCTGTATATGTGTCAGCGTCGCCATCCCACTTCTTTGCTTCGGTAGCAGTGTCCTCAGCGTGCTGAGTGAGAGCGAATTCTGCACTGTTGGCAAGTAAAACGTTTGTTTCCTTGGTTACTACTTCTTCTTCGGCTGCAATTGCGGGGATTGCAATGCACATCATTGTAGCAATCACAAGCACGATGGAGATAATCCTTTTTGTCGCGTTCAATGTTATTTCCTCCGTTTAAATCAGTTTTTTTACAATACCTCTGCCGGTGATCATTATCAGATCGGCCGGCAGGAGGTTAATAATGTGCCTGTGGTTGATTATTCTGCAGGCTCTTCGGGAGCGGGCTCTTCGGGAGCAGGCTTGATACCTATCTTCTCAACGAATGCGAGGAGATCTTCGTCACCGATCATAACGAATACATCGTAAAGAACAAGCTCGCCGATGATAACAAGGGGAAGAAGACCTGCGAGAGCTACGAGAAGACCGTTGATCATACCGAAGAAGTTCATGATTTCTGTGAAGAAATCCTTTGTGGGGTTGATGAAATCTTCTTCCATCTCTGTAAGACGCTCGAACGGAGCAAGAGCTTCCATAGTTCTTACAAGAGCAACTGCAGCATCGTTGATGTTACCCTGATGGTCAGCGAATGTGGTGTTTGATTCTCTGCTGAGAGCGATAGCTGCATCACGCTGTGCAACGAATTTGTCCCAAGCTTCCTGCGCACCTGCCATCTCTTCTTCAGTGTAGTAGTCTTCTTTAACGTAAGTGTTTGCAATTTCGAGAACTGCATCAAGTGATGTGAAGTCAGCGGGGATAATCTCTGCCTTTGCGAATATTGCTTTTAACTTATCTGTTGATGCATCAACCTCAGCCTGATGCATAATATCAAGATTGAGAGCAGCATAGTCGTTTTCTGCTACAACTGCGTTTGCTTCAGCAATAAGCTTTGCAGCGTTAGCGTATCTGACGGGTGAAAGGTTTTTGATGCTGTTAAGAGTTGCTGACCATGCTGATGTGTCAGTTCTCATAAGGGGAACACGTGCGTTTAAATCTTCGAGAACTGCTGTTGCCTCATCAACCTCAGCCTGCTTGTCAATTGTGTAACCGCTTACGGGTGTTTTTGTACGGTCCTCATAAGTGTTGAGTGACTGGCGCATAAGGTTATTGAAGTTGTCACCGATCTCATTTGCCTGAGCATTAAGATTGTAGATGGGCTTGGAGAGTGTGGGTGTGATCTCTACAGGCTCATTTGCAAGAATTCTTCTGGTCTCTGCAACTGCCTCGAGATAGGCTGCTGTGTCAGCGGGCTTATACTTGAGGTTTGCGATGGCATCGAGGATAGCTGCTGTAGCCTCGTCAACCTCAGCCTGCTCAAGCTTTGTGCAAGCGCTTACGTCAACTGCAAGAGCTGCATCAAGGTCTGCTGTTTCATAAAGAGCTTTGTCAACCTCGCCTGCCTGAGCAAGAGCCTCGTTGTAAGCTGTGAAGTCAGCGGGCTGAGCGGAAAGACCTGTAACAGCAAGAGTGCCCTTTGAGCCTGCAGCAAGTGTGTATGTGCCGTCAGTTGCTACGAGAGCATTGCCGTCAAGTGTAACTGCCATGTTGTCTGCTGAGTAGTTGTCTGTGTCAACAACAGCCTTGAATGTAACAGCGGATGTTGTTGCGTAGTATGTAACAGCGTTGTCATTTACTGTGAAGCTTACGCCGTCAACTGCGGGGAACTTAGCAAAGCTGCCTGCCTTGAGTGTGATAACGGGGCGGTAGCCTGTTGTTGCGACTGTACCGCTTGCGTTTGAAACATTACCGTTTTTGATGATTGAGACAACAGCATCAGTCTTGGTGTTTGCACGTGCGCTTGCAAGGAAGTAGGGAGTAGCTGTATCTGTGCCTGCAAGATTAGCATTACCGAGAGAGGGTGCCATTGCAACATCAGGAACTACGACGTTTGCTGAAAGTGCAGCGCCTGTAACCTTCTTGTTTGCTGTTGCATCCCAGTAATCATAAGTGATTGTTGTGGGTGTGATAGCTGCCTTCTCAGCATCGGTGAATGCACCGTAGAAGTCAGTGTTGAGTGTTGTGTAGAGTGTGCTCGTTGCAAAGTTCATGGGAGCCTTATTGTTAAACTTTGCCTTTGCAAGTACGTCCTTTGTGATAAGGACGAGGTCGCCGTCATCTTCTGTCTTAATGACGTCCCATACGTATGAACCAAAGACGATTGTGTCTTTAGTTGCGGTTTCTGCTGTTGCAGAGAAGGGGATTGCTGTAAGCACCATAGCCACTGCGATAACGACAGCGAGCAGACGCTTAAAGGATTTGGATTTCTGCATTTTTCTTTTCCTCCTAAATTAGATTGTAGGATTTTTTTGCATTAGTAATTATATCATATAAGGATAAATTTGTCCCTATGTAATATCTACCAAAAAAACTCACTAAAAAATGGAACAGTTATATAAAATTTTATATAAATCTATCATATAAACTGTTCAGAAGTAAACTCACGGTAACAACCGTTGAGAATGTTTTCCCACCATTTCTTGTTGTCAATATACCACTGAATTGTCATTTTAATTCCGTCATCGAATTTTGTCTGCGGCAGCCAACCAAGCTCATTGCTGATTTTTGTCGGGTCGATTGCGTATCGTCTGTCGTGACCGGGCCTGTCCTTGACGTATGTTATAAGATCGTCTGTTTTGCCGAGCGCAGATATGATTGTTTTTACAACCTCAATGTTTGCTCTTTCATTGTGACCGCCGATGTTGTAAACTTCACCGACCGTGCCGTTGTCGAGTATCATTGCAATTGCACGGCAGTGATCTTCAACATAGAGCCAGTCACGTACGTTAAGTCCCTCACCGTAGACGGGCAGAGGCTTATCGTGAGTTGCGTTTGCAATCATGAGCGGAATCAGCTTTTCGGGGAACTGATACGGGCCGTAGTTGTTTGAGCAACGTGATATTGTGACAGGTGTGCCGAATGTTCTGTGATATGCGAGCACGAGCAGGTCAGCCGAAGCCTTGCTTGCCGAATAAGGAGAGGATGTGTGAATCGGTGTCTGCTCCGTGAACATAAGGTCGGGTCTGTCAAGCGGAAGGTCGCCATACACCTCGTCTGTTGAAACCTGATGGAAACGGGGCACGTTATATTTGTTGCAGGCGTCAAGCAGCACCTGCGTGCCGAGGATGTTCGTCTTGAGAAATACCTCCGGCTCCTCGATTGAGCGGTCAACGTGAGATTCGGCAGCGAAGTTTACAACGCAGTCAAATCCCTCTTTTTCAAACAGCTCATAAATGAAAGTACGGTCTGTGATATCGCCTTTTACGAAGGTGAACTTGTCCGATCTGAAAGCATCTTTCAGTGTTTCAAGGTCACCTGCATAGGTCAGGGCATCAAGGCATACAAGCTGAGTGTCGGGATAATTTTCAAGCATATAGTAGACGAAATTTCCGCCGATAAAGCCGGCACCGCCCGTGATAAGAAGCTTATTCATTGATAAAGCACCTTTCGTTGAAAGTTAAGCTGATATACGCTTATTGAAATTATATCAAATATTTACAGTAAAATCAACAAAAACTATTGCATAAAAGCTGAACAACAAATAAAATAGAATTACAGGTGGTGATGGTATGGCAAGAGTTGAACCTGTCGGCATTCAGGATGCTGCAGAAAAAATCAACAAAATGAACGATGAGTATTCACATAAAGTAAAGCTGAATAATATGAAACGTACGCTTTTGCACAACACGGTTGCTTTTGATGCACTTAACGGTTTTCATAAACTCTGCGATGAAGCGAAAGGCTTTTTGTCAGAGCTTGATGTGAATCTTTTCTGCTATGCAATATCGTTTGAAAACGACTGTATGGTGTGCTCGGCTGTGTTCAAATCTTTCCTCGATGAGCAGGGTGTCGATTTTGATACACTGATTATGACTCCCGTTGAGCAGGCACTTGTTTCATTCGGCAGAAATATTGCGGACAATCCTCATGAGGTTTTTGAAGATCAGATAGAGGAAATGAAGGAATTTTTCACCGATGAGCAGCTCGTTGTGCTGACTGCGCTTGCGGCTATGATGGTGGCATCAAATATCGTGAATACCGTTCTTGACGTAGAATATTAAAAGCAACCTGTACAGCTTTATTTCGGGTCTGTACAGGTTGCTTTTTTCAGAATGTGCTTTCAATTTGCCTTGAACAGCATTCGGGCGAATAAATCCAGCGGCTGATATGCTGTGCGTCCGTGTAATACTGCGGCTGCTCGGGCGGATAATCGGCGCTGAAGGCATCGACTATTATCAGCTTAATCTTCATTCTTTCGGGGATAAGACTCTTTATATAAACCGTTGCGTGCTGTCCCGGATAGACATCGGGCACAGGCTCCGCAAGCCCTGCGAGATTCGGCGCGAGCTCAACAAAAACGCCGTATTTTTCTACCGAACGTATGATTCCCGGCACTGTCTGACCGGCACAGAAATTCTGTGCATTCTGTTCCCAGGTGCCGAGCAGCTCTTTGTGCGATAGGGTGATTTTTCCGTCGTCAGCAATGTCTTTTACAATTGCTTTTATATCATCACCCGTTGAAAATCTGACGTTAGGGTGAGGGATGCGTGAAACTGAGATTGCATCTATAGGTATCAATGCAACAAGTCCTGCGCCGATATCTGCAAATGCACCGAAGCCCTCAATGTGTGTAATTCTGGCATCAATAACATCGCCGGGTAACAGCTTTGAAATGTATTCGTTGTAACAGTCCTGCTGTACGGCTCTTCTGCTCAGCATTGCAATGCGCTCACCGTATCCGTTATCTTCAAAACCTGTTATGCGGAAAACAACGGGCTTGTTTACTCTGGATATAAGTGCAATATCGCGCACGCTCCCGTCTTCAATTCCGATTGCACCCTCATTTCGGGGAATAATACCTCTGAGCGGCCCTAAATCAAGGTGAAGGTTGTGGTTATTGTCGCATAGCAAAACTCTTGCTTCAAGCGGAGTTTTCTTTGTGTATGCCTGCATTATCGAGCTCATATCTTCAAGTGCGGCACGGTTTTCCGGGGTTGAGAGTAGCTTTCCTTCGGGTTTGTATTTTTTCATTGTTGCACGGCGGGAAAATTCCGCCGCTTCCTCCCTTGCTGTGTTTTTTGACCGTTGATTTATATATATGCATTTTCTTTGTTCTCATTACTGCGGTGATTGATATTTTTGTATGTATATGTTATAATACCCTGAAACAGAGGTGATATTTTTATGCTCGACAAGCTTGAACAGGTCGAACAAAGATTTGAAGAAATAAACGAAAAGCTCTGTCAGCCCGATGTTGTGTCTGATATGGAGCTGTACAAAAAATATATGCAGGAGATGAAACATCTCACTCCTGTCGTCGAAAAATTCCGTGAGCACAAAAAGGCTCTTGCCGATATGGCAGATGCAAAGCTTATGCTTGAGGATTCTTCGCTTGATGCGGAATTTAAAGAGATGGCTTTTGAAGAGCTTGAGTCTGCAAAGGCACTTGTTGAGCAGACACAGCAGGAGCTCAAAGTTCTGCTTCTTCCGCGTGACCCGAATGACGATAAAAACGTTATTGTTGAAATCAGAGGCGGTGCAGGCGGCGATGAAGCTTCACTTTTTGCAAATTCGCTCTACCGCATGTATTCCATGTATGCTCAGACAATGGGCTGGGGCAGTGAAATACTCAGCGCAAACGAAACGGAAGTAGGCGGATTCAAAGAGATCAGCTTTATGATAAGCGGCGAGGGTGCTTATTCTCGCTTCAAATTTGAAAGCGGCGTTCACCGTGTGCAGCGTGTGCCCGAAACCGAAAGTCAGGGCAGAATCCACACTTCAACCGTTACTGTAGCTGTGCTTCCCGAGGCTCAGGAGGTTGATATTCAGATAAACCCTGCAGATTTGCAGATTGATACCTTCCGCTCGAGCGGTGCAGGCGGTCAGCATATCAACAAAACAGAGTCGGCAATCCGCATAACTCACCTGCCGACAGGCACTGTTGTTGAGTGTCAGGACGAAAGAAGTCAGCACAAAAACCGCGACAAGGCTATGCGTATTTTACGCTCCCGAATCCTTGAAGCAGAGCGTGAGAGGCAGGCAGGCGAAATCGCAGGCGAAAGACGTTCGCAGGTAGGTACAGGTGACAGAAGTGAGCGAATCCGCACCTATAACTACCCTCAGGGCAGAATGACGGACCACAGAATAGGTCTTACTTTATACAAGCTTGAAGCTATTCTCAACGGCAGTCTTGATGAGCTGATTGATGCTCTCATCACAGCCGATACTGCAGAAAAGCTCCGTGCACAGGAATAATAAATTGAAATCAGGTAAAACAATGGCAGAAACAAAATTATTTAAATATGAGCCTTCCGATTCGGAGTCGCTTGCTGCCGTAGGCGCGATACTGCGTGACGGCGGTATTGTCGGCATACCGACAGAAACTGTTTACGGTCTTGCCGCAAACGCTTTTGACGGGAATGCGGTGGCAAAGATTTTCAAGGCGAAAGGCAGACCGCAGGACAATCCGTTGATTGTTCATATCAGTGATATTTCCCAGCTCGGTTCTGTTGTGTCGGAGATTCCGGATTCGGCTTATGCACTGGCTGAAAAATACTGGCCCGGTCCGCTGTCAATAATAATGCCAAAGGGTGAGCGTATACCCGATGAAGTAAGCTGCGGACTTGATACCGTTGCCGTGCGTATGCCCTCACATCCTGCAGCGCGTGATATTATCTCTGCCGCAGGTGTGCCGCTTGCCGCTCCGTCAGCAAACCTTTCAGGCAGTCCGAGTCCTACAACGGCTCAGCACGTAATTGATGATATGTGGGGCAGGGCAGATGCGATTGTCGATGGCGGTATGTGCGATGTCGGTGTCGAATCAACCGTTGTGTCGCTCGCCTCAGATAAGCCGAGGCTTCTGCGACCCGGCGGCATTTCGCTTGAACAACTTGAGAGTGTGCTCGGTGATGTCGAAGTTGACAGAGCTGTGCTTGCCGAGCTTGAGCCCGGTCAGAAAGCGGCTTCACCGGGAATGAAATACAAGCATTATTCACCCAAAGCCAGGGTAATAATATTAAAGGGCAGCTTTGAAAATTACAGACGGTTTGTAAAAGGTAAGAAAGACTGTGCGTCGCTGTGTTTCGACGGTGAGGGAGATAAGCTCGATATTCCGTTTATCGAAATCGGCAGTGAACACGACAGCAGTGCGCAGGCTCACCTCATTTTTGATGCGCTTCGCCGACTTGATGAAATGGGTGTGCAGACTGCCTATGCAAGATGTCCTGATACAGACGGTGTAGGTCTTGCGGTAATCAACCGTCTGCTCCGTGCGGCGGCATTTACCGTGCTGGATGTTGACGGTGTAATGGTTATCGGTCTTACCGGTGCGACGGGTTCGGGTAAATCAAGCATTGCAAAAATGCTTTGCGAAAAATTCGATCTGGCACATATCGACTGTGATGAGATTGCAAGAGAAATAACTGCAGCGGGTTCACCTGTTTTAAGTCAGCTTGCGCAGGCTTTCGGCGATGATATAATACGTGACGATATGAGTCTTGACAGAGCACTTCTTGCTTCACGTGCGTTCGCTTCGGAGAAGTCAACAAGGCTTCTCAACAGCATAACTCATCCCGTTATAACTTCAAAAGCGCTTGCAAAGGCGAAAGACTTTACACGCGAAGGCAAAACGGCTGTATTGCTTGACGGAGCAGCTATTTTTGAGAGTAAAATTGACAAGCTCTGTGACTTTACAGTGGCTGTAACTGCACCTGAAGATGTAAGAAAATCAAGGATTATGGAACGTGATTCGTTAACTGTCGAAAAAGCGGAAGAAAGAATAGGCGCACAGCTTCCGGATGACGAATATAAGCGTAATGCAGATGTAATAATCAAAAACTATCCGCCGTACAATATTGAAACGGAAATCCAAAAAATAATTGAAAAATATGAGGAGAAAATAAAATGAGCAAAAACGAAGAACTCAGAGAAAAACTCTTTTACGATCCCAAACACGCATGCAAAGTAATTGACGATGCCGAGCTTGCAGCTGTTGACGGTTTTGCTGAAGGCTACAAAAAGTTTATGACCGACTGTAAGGTTGAGCGTGAGGTTGTTGAATATGTCTGCGACCTTGCATCAGCCAAAGGCTTTGTTGCTTTCGACAGCAAAGCACAGTACAAGCCCGGTGATAAGGTAATTTATAACAACAGAGGCAAAGCGGTTATTCTTGCTGTTATCGGTCAGAGAGCCGTTGAAGAGGGTGTACGCATTGCCGCTGCACATATCGATTCTCCCAGACTTGATCTCAAGCCCAATCCGCTCTATGAAGATGCAGATTTTGCTCTTTTCAAGACACATTACTACGGCGGTATCAAAAAGTATCAGTGGGCGGCAATTCCGCTTGCCCTTCACGGCGTTATCGTTAAGGCTGACGGCACAAGCGTAAAGGTTAACATCGGCGAAGATGCAGGCGACCCGAAGTTTGTTGTGACTGATCTTCTTCCGCACCTTGCCAATGACCAGATGAAACGCTCTCTTGCAGAGGGTATCAAGGGTGAAGAACTCAATATCCTTATCGGCAGCCGTCCTTTCAAGGATGATGAAGGCTCCGAGAGCATAAAGCTCAACATTATGAATATTCTTAACGAAAAATACGGTATTGTTGAGGCTGATTTCCTCAGTGCAGAGCTTGAGGCTGTTCCTGCATTTACTGCGGATGATATCGGCTTTGACAGAAGCCTTATCGGTGCATACGGTCACGATGACAGAGTTTGCGCATATCCTTCGGTTATGGCAATCCTCGATGCAGGCACTCCCGAGTATACTGCACTTACGGTTCTTGCGGATAAAGAGGAAACAGGCTCCGACGGTAACACGGGCCTCAATTCATCATATATGGCTTACTTTATCAGTGACCTTGCACGTATGCAGGGCGGCGTAGGCAGCATTGCAATGAGCAACAGCGAGTGCCTTTCTGCTGATGTAAATGCAGCATTCGATCCGACATTCCCCGGTGTTTATGAAAGAAGGAACACTTCTTATGCAAACAAGGGCATTGTCGTTACAAAATACACAGGTTCGAGAGGCAAGGGCGGCACGTCCGATGCAAGTGCCGAGTTTATGGGCAGAATCCGCCGTCTGTTTGATGAAAATGGTGTTGTCTGGCAGGTAGGCGAGCTCGGTAAGGTAGACGAAGGCGGCGGAGGAACCGTTGCAAAATACGTTGCATCACACAACATTGACGTTGTAGATGTCGGTGTGCCTGTTCTCTCTATGCACGCACCGTACGAGGTTGTTTCAAAAATTGATCTCTATATGGCTTATAAAGGATTTTTAACTTTCTTCACAAAGTGAGGATTTTATGGAAACTGATCAGGAAAGAGTAAAACGTCTGCGCAAAAAATCGATGAGTCTGCCGCTCAGACCCGGAGTATATCTTATGAAGGATAAGAGCGGCGGAATCATCTATGTCGGCAAGGCAAAAGCTCTCAAGAACAGGGTGAGCAGCTATTTCGGCTCTCACTATAATCATACGGCAAAGGTTATACGTATGGTTGAAAATGTTCAGGATTTTGACTATATCGTTACGGACAGTGAGTTTGAAGCGCTTGTGCTTGAATGCAGTCTTATCAAGCAGCACAGCCCAAAGTACAACATTCTTCTCAAGGATGACAAGGGCTACCACTATGTCAAAATTACTAAAGGTGCCTGGCCGAGAATAGATGCCGCAATGCAGCTGGTGGATGACGGGTCTGAGTATATCGGACCGTACACCAGCTCTTTTGCCGTGCGCCAGACTGTTGAGCAGGCGCAGAAAATATTCCGTCTGCCGCAGTGTAACAAAACCTTTCCTGTTACCCACAAACAGCGACCTTGCCTGAATTATCATATTTCACAATGCTCAGCACCCTGTGCGGGCAAGATTTCTCAGGCAGATTACAAACGCAGTGTTGAGCACGCTGTTGATTTTCTCAAAGGCGGCTCGGCTGTAATGATAAAACAGATGCAGAGTGAGATGGAGCAGGCTGCTGAAAATCTCGATTTTGAAAAAGCTGCCGTGCTGCGCGACAGAATAGCGGCAATCACCAAATTCGGTGAAAAGCAGAAGGTTGTCAGCGCGGACGTTGCCGAGCAGGATGTTTTTGCTCTTGCACATTCGCAGGATAAGGCGTGCCTTGCCGTGCTCCGCTTTTTCGGCGGCAGACTCTGCGATACTGAGCACTTTATTTTTGACGCTCCGGAGGATTCAGACTATGCACGGTACGAGCTTTTGATGAGCTATTATTCCATGCGTGAAAGAGTGCCGCCGCGTATTCTGATTGATTCGTTGCCGCAGGATTCGGAGCTTATTGCGCAGTGGCTGAGTGAAAAGCTCGGCAAAAAAGTCAGCTTTGCCGTGCCGCAAAGAGGTGGCCAGTTGAAGCTGCTTGAAATGTGTCGCTCCAATGCAAGTGAAAAGCTGGCGTTGAGCCTAGGCAGAAAGGGCAAGGATACGGCTGCTCTTGATGAGCTTGCACGTCTGCTCGGCCTTGATTCACCGCCGGAATATATTGAGTCTTACGATATTTCACATACCGCAGGCACTGAAAACGTCGCAGGTATGATAGTTTTTAAAAACGGTCAGCCGTATAAAGCGGCATATAAACGCTTTAAAATCAAAGGGTTTGACGGGCAGGATGACTGTGCTTCAATGGCAGAGGTGCTTGAGCGAAGATTCAGGCATTATCTCGAAGAAAACGAAAAACCCGAGGGCGAAAAACGTGATGAGGGCTTTGCAAGGTTGCCCGATCTTATTCTGCTTGACGGTGCGCAGATGCAGGTCAATGCGGTAAGGGCTGTGCTGCTAAGACTCGGAATTGACGTTCCGCTTTACGGTATGGTCAAGGATTCAAGTCATAGAACACGTGCCGTAACAGGTGAGGGCGGCGAGATTTCTATCAATTCAAAGCGCAGCGCGTTTACTCTTGTTTCTACAATCCAGGAGGAGGTTCACCGCTTTGCAATCGAGTATCACCGCAAAAGACGCAGTGCCGGTATATCGACTTCGCTTACCGGAATCAGCGGTGTCGGCAAGAAAAGAGCGGCTGCACTTATGAAACATTTCAAGTCGCTCACAGCAATAAAAGAGGCTTCGGTCGAAGAGCTTTGTGCTGCAAACGGTGTGGATTCGCGTACGGCTCAGGTTGTTTATGACCATTTCCACGGTACAGAAGAGTAATATTCAGGTCTTTTTCTTATAAATAACTTGACAAATCTGAAATAATAAAAGATAATATAAAGAGAATAGTGTCATATTGTGCAGTTTTGCACTTTACGGAGAAATATATATGAGAGTTATCACAGGCTCCGCGAGGGGCAGGGTTCTTACCACGCTTGAGGGTGGCGATATTGTCCGCCCGACAACCGACAAAGTTAAAGAAGCAATGTTCAGCATCATCCAGTTCGATATAGAGGGCAGGAGGGTGTTGGATCTTTTTGCGGGTTGCGGTCAGCTCGGCATCGAAGCACTCAGCAGAGGTGCGGCGAAGTGCACCTTTGTTGATTCCGATTCAAAATCAATTTCGGTTATTAAAAGCAACCTTGAGCACACAAAGCTTACCGAGTTTGCGGCTGTTGCCCAGATGGATGCTTTTTCATTCCTTCGTATGTCGCCCGAGGTTTTCGATATAGTTCTGCTCGATCCTCCTTACGGTACGGGCCTTCTGCAGAAAGCGCTTTCTTCTCTTGACGGCAAAATGGCTGAGGGCTCGCTCATTGTTTGTGAGCTTCCCGCAAAAGAGGAGCTTCCCGAAACGGCAGGCGGTCTGACTTTGTTCAAGCGCTATAAGTACGGCAAAACAGAGCTTGCCGTATACAGATAAAGGGGATGTGAGCTATGAAAATTGCCATCTGCCCCGGCAGCTTTGATCCTGTTACAATCGGTCATCTCGATGTTATCAGGCGTGCTGCGAAAATGTTCGACAAGGTAATCGTTGTCGTAATGTATAACTATCACAAGAAAACAAGCGCATTCACACCCGACGAAAGGGTCGAGCTTATAAAGCGCGTCACTGCGGATATTCCCGGTGTTGAGGTTGAGCATTACTACGGTCTGCTTGCCGACTATGCAAGAAATAAAGGCGCTGTTGCGATTGTCAAAGGCTTGCGTGCCGTATCTGATTTCGAGGCTGAGTTTCAGCAGGCACTTGCAAACAAAAAACTCAACAGCGAGGTTGAAACGGTTTTTCTCACTGCGAGTGCGGAAAATATGTATCTCTCTTCCAGTGTTGTCAAACAAATCTGTGAATTCGGCGGAAACATATCCGAATTTGTTCCTGCTGAAATTCTGGATGATATAGTAAAAAGACTCAGAAAGGATGTAAATATATGAGAGTAGAAGATTTACTTGAACAGATTGAGGAAGTCCTCGATAACGGTCAGAAGGTTGCTTTTTCTTCAAGAGTTACAGTAGACATTGATGCTATCCGTAACTGTGTTGATGAAATCCGCGACAATATGCCCGAAGAGGTACGCCAGGCACGCAACATTGTTCGTGACCGTAACAAGCTCATCGATGATGCAGCTGCACAGGCTGAGGCAACTCTTGCCAAGGCAACAGAGAGAGCTCAGGAAACAATCAACAAAGCAAATGCCAAGGCAAAGGAACACATCCTTTCCTCTGAAGAGATTGCAAGAACAAACGTTGCACAGTCTGAAGAGAGAGCAAGCCTTACCATCGCAGAGGCTGATGCAAAAGCTCAGCAGATGGTAGAGGAGAGCGAGGTTGTTGCGCGCGCAAAGGCATACTGCGAAGAGATGCTGCAGAAGGCTCAGGCTCAGGCAGATGCAACAATCGCAAATGCAAATGCAACCGCTGCAGAGACAGTTGAAACAGCTAACCAGCAGGCTGCTGCTATCAAAGAGCAGGCTGCAAAGTGGTCTAACGATATCTGCACATCTGCTGCAAACTTTGTTGAAAACATTGTCGGTCAGACAGAGCGCACACTTGCAAACAGCCTTTCTAACGTGCGTCAGACAAAAGAGAATATTCACGGCGCAATAGGCAACCGCAGCCAGCAGTAAGAGTTTTGTGTGTAGGTGATAAACTTTGAAAACATCACAGCTTATTGCATTATTGGTAGCAATAGCAATTGCTGTCGGTTCATTAATTGCTGTTGTTAAGTCAAGACCGAATCTGTCAGATGACGCGATAGAATTTCAGACCGAGTCGTTTACCGCTGCGGGAAAACCTCTTGTCACAAGTGCGTCTTTGCTTGCGGTGGGTGACAACCTTATACATAAGAACATTTACGAGCAGGCTAAGGCAAGATCATCTGACGGCGGTTATGATTTCTTACCGGTGTACGAAAATGTTTCAAGTCTGATCGCTGCTGCCGATATTGCGGTTATCAACCAGGAGACAATGATGGCTGAGAGTTATCCTGTTTCCACGTATCCGACTTTTAACACACCTACCGTTATGGCGTCTCAGCTTTCTCAGCTGGGCTTTGATGTTCTTACCATAGCGAATAATCATATGCTTGATAAGGAAAGCTTCGGTCTTATCGAAACACTTGACCTTATCAACTCAACAGAAGGTCTCACATCTGCCGGTGCGTTTCACAGCAAGGATGAGTACACACAGATAAAGACCGTAACGGTCAACGATATCAGCTTTGCTTTTCTTGCTTTTACCGAGCACACAAACGGTATCACCATACCCGAAGAAAAAGAGAGCTTTGTTGTTTATCTCAACGAGCTTGATGACGTTAAAACGCAGGTTGAATATGCCGAAACAATTGCTGATGTCGTGGTTGTATCTATGCATGCAGGAACCGAAGGCTCTAACAAGGTGAATGATGTTCAGCGTAATTTTGCGCAGAAGGTTGTCAACTGGGGTGCCGATATTGTTATAGGCACACATCCCCATACACTTCAGCCTGTTGAGTATGTCACAAATACAGAAGGCAAAGAAGTGCCTGTAATGTATTCGTTGGGCAATTTCGTTTCAGCTCAGTCTGAAAGACATCTTCTTGTAGGCGGTATGGCAAATGTTACTTTCACAAAGAATCATGTTACGGGTGAGGTTACCGTAAGCAAGCCTCAGCTTGATATTGCGGTTACACATTACGGTGCCGGTTATTCCGGTGTGAAAATTTACCGTCTTGCCGACTATACGTCTCAGCTTGCCGCTGCTCATGCAAAAAGTAATATGAGCCTTGATTATATCTATGATCATATCCGTTCCGTTATCGGCGACGAGTATTTGATAGACGAATATAAAAGTAAATAAAGAATAAATACCCACCAACGCTGCATATATTTGATTGAATACAATAAATGCAATGAGGTGGGTATATGTTTGTTCTTTCGGTTAAATCTTCATCCGTGAAAGCGGCACTTCTGGGCACTCTGATTGTTGTATGTGCCGTTGCAGGAGTTTACGTTGCGGGGCGCAGCGTGGAAGCTACGGTTGAAACAGCAAAAAACGGTATTGATTACAGTGCTGCCGATGCTTCGCAAAGGCTTGCTTTTTTATCGCAATTCGGTTGGGATGTTCAGCCTGACCCTGTGGAAGTCCGTGAGGTGATTATACCTGCGGAGTTTGATGCTGCTTATGAAAAATACAATACAATGCAACGTGAACACGGCTTGGATCTTTCGAAATATTGCGGAAAAAGAGCTAAACGCTGGACTTATGAAATAAAAAATTATCCCGGATATGAAAATTCGGATATGGTTCAGGTGAATATGTTTGTGCTCGACGGAAGAGTTATTGGCGGAGATATATGTTCACTTGAAAAAAACGGATTTATGCAAAGCTTTTTATATCCGCAGAAGGAGAGTAGTTCAAAGGATGTCACTGCAAAGACTTGATAAAATAATTGCTTCACAAGGTAAATACAGCCGTAATGACGTACGCAGACTTGTTCGTAACGGAGAGATTGCTGTAAACGGTAAGGCTGTCAGTGACAGCGGCATGAAGGTTGATCCCGAAAGCGATATTATAAATGTTTGCGGTGAAAATTTCGGATACAGCGAGTATGTATATATAATGTTAAATAAACCTGAGGGTGTTGTCAGCGCAAGCAGGTCGCCCGGTGAGAAAACTGTAGTTGACCTTGTGCCCGATGAACTGAGACGCTCCGGTCTTTTTCCTGCCGGCAGACTTGATAAGGATACAACCGGTTTTGTGCTGATTACCGATGACGGTGCTTTTGCACACGATATTCTTTCACCTAAAAAGCATATTGAAAAAACATATATTGCCGTGCTTGACAGACCGATAGGGGATGCAGAACTTGAGAAATTCCGCACAGGTGTCACTCTTGCCGACGGTTATGAATGTCTGCCTGCACAGATTACCCCTCTTACGGATGACGGGCTGACTGTTGAAATAAAACTCAGAGAAGGTAAATATCATCAGATAAAACGTATGACAGCAGCCTGCGGATCTCATGTCAATAAACTGCGACGTGTTTCCATGGGCTCGCTTGAGCTTGACAGCTCGCTTGCCGAAGGTGAGTGCAGGTTGATAAGTGCTGAAGAACTGGCAAAAATTAAAAGAAGTTGACAAAAGTAATTGACGGTTTTTCATATGTCGGAATTCTGCTTTTTGAACAACGCAACTGTGTGCGGATGAAGTTTGGAGTTGGGTTTGCTCACGAACGCAAGGACGAGCCTGATGAAAACATTAAAACATCAGAAAAAGCGAACGGCTTAAATTGTGCGGAAAGCTGATACGAATAAAAAAGAAGGATCGATAATTGGAACTTTCAGACAGTGCAGCTCAGGCTGTGCTGTTTTTTATGTCTGAAATCTGTTTTACTTCGGATATAATGCATAAAATGACACATATTTGTAGATTTATACAAAAACTTATAATTTTATTGATTATTTACATTAAATATCCTCTTTACATATTCAAATAAAAGTGATAATATATTGACGGTGCATTTTCAGCATTGCTATTTAAATACAGGAGGAATATAAAACATGGCTAGAAAAATGAAAACCATGGACGGTAACAACGCTGCGGCATATGTGTCCTATGCGTTTACGGAAGTTGCCGGTATCTACCCGATCACACCTTCCAGCCCCATGGCAGACTATGTTGACCAGTGGTCAGCACAGGGTGTAAAGAACATCTTCGGAACAACAGTCAAGGTTGCAGAAATGCAGTCTGAGGCAGGTGCAGCAGGTACCGTTCACGGTTCTCTTGCAGCAGGTGCTCTCACAACTACCTACACTGCTTCCCAGGGTCTTCTTCTCATGATCCCCAATATGTACAAAATCGCAGGTGAGCTCCTTCCCTCAGTTTTCCACGTATCAGCTCGTTGCGTAGCTTCACACGCTCTTAACATCTTCGGTGATCATTCCGACGTCTACGCTTGCCGTCAGACAGGTTTCGCAATGCTCGCTGAAACAAATACACAGGAAGTTATGGACCTCGGTGCTGTTGCTCACCTTGCAACAATCAAGAGCCGTGTTCCCTTCCTCAACTTCTTCGATGGCTTCCGTACTTCACACGAGCTTCAGAAGATTGAAATCTGGGATTATGACGATCTCAAGGAAATGTGCGATATGGACGCTGTCAAGGGCTTCCGTGACCGTGCTCTCAATCCCGAGCATCCCGTAATGCGCGGTTCTCACGAGAACGGCGATATCTTCTTCCAGCACCGTGAGGCTTGCAACAGCTACTATGATGCAGTTCCCGGTATTGTTGAAGAATACATGGGCAAGGTCAACGCAAAGCTCGGCACAAACTATCAGCTCTTTAACTACTACGGTGCAGAGGATGCAGAGCGCGTAATCGTTGCTATGGGTTCAATCTGTGACGTTGCAGAAGAAGTTATCGATTACCTTACCGCTAAGGGCGAGAAGGTCGGTCTTGTAAAGGTTCGCCTTTACCGTCCCTTCTCAGCAGAGAAGTTTGTTGCTGCTATCCCTGCAACAGCTAAGAAGATTGCTGTCCTTGACAGAACAAAGGAGCCCGGTTCACTTGGTGAGCCTCTCTACCTTGACGTTGTTGCTGCTCTTGCAGCTACAGGCAGAACAGGTCTTACAGTAACAGGCGGCCGCTACGGTCTCGGTTCAAAGGATACTCCTCCCTCAAGCGTATTCGCAGTATACGATGAGCTTGCAAAGGATGCTCCCAAGGCTCAGTTCACAATCGGTATCAACGATGACGTTACAAACCTTTCACTCGCAGAGAAAGAGGCTCCCAACACAGCTGCTGAGGGCACAATCGAGTGTAAGTTCTGGGGTCTTGGCGGCGACGGTACTGTCGGTGCTAACAAGAACTCCATCAAGATCATCGGTGACCATACAGATAAGTATGTTCAGGCATACTTCCAGTATGACTCAAAGAAGACAGGCGGTATCACGGTTTCTCACCTTCGTTTCGGTGATAAGCCCATCAAGAGCCCCTATTATATCAACAAGGCTGACTTCGTTGCTTGCCACAACCCCTCTTATGTTGAGAAGGGCTACAAGATGGTTAACGACGTTAAGCCCGGCGGTGTATTCCTTGTAAACTGCCAGTGGTCTGCTGATGAGCTTGGCGCAAAGATGCCTGCAGAGGCAAAGCGCTATATTGCTAACAACAATATTCAGCTCTACACAGTTAACGCTATCGATCTTGCTGCTCAAATCGGTCTTGGCAAGAGAACAAATACAATCCTTCAGGCTGCTTTCTTTGCACTTGCAAACGTTCTTCCCAAGGACGAAGCTATCGGCTATATGAAGGATGCTGCAACAAAGTCCTTCCTCAAGAAAGGTCAGGACATTGTTGACATGAACCATAAGGCTATCGATGCAGGCTTCGGCGCATTCGTTAAGATTGACGTTCCTGCTGATTGGGCAGATGCAGCTGACGATGCAGCTCCCGAGGCATCAAAGGGCGCAGCAAAGCTCGTTAAGATGGTTGATAACATCATGAAGCCCGTTGGTCTTATGAACGGTGATTCTCTCCCCGTATCTGCATTCGCAGATCATGCTGACGGTACATTCGAGCACGGTGCTTCCGCATACGAGAAGCGCGGTGTTGCAGTTATGGTTCCCGCTTGGGATGCTTCCAAGTGTGCTCAGTGTAACCGCTGCTCATACGTATGTCCCCACGCAACAATCCGTCCCTTCGCTCTCACAGCTGATGAGGCTGCAGGTGCTCCCGAGCAGGCAATCATCGTCGACAAGAAGGGTAAGGGCAAGGATGCTTACAAGTATACTCTTTCTGTTTCTCCGCTCGATTGTATGGGTTGTGGCGTATGTATCGGCGTATGTCCCACAAACTCTCTTACAATGGTTCCCAGAGAGACTCAGGACAACCAGCAGCCCGTATTCGATTATATGGTTGCTAACGTTTCCGAGAAGGCTGATATGTGTGACAACACAGTAATCGGCAGCCAGTTCAAGAAGCCTCTTCTTGAGTTCTCCGGTTCTTGCGCAGGCTGTGCTGAGACATCTTATGCACGTCTTATCACACAGCTCTTCGGCGACAGAATGTATATCTCCAACGCAACAGGTTGTTCTTCAATCTGGGGCGGTCCTGCAGCAACATCACCCTACACAACAAATGCTAAGGGTCAGGGTCCTGCATGGGCAAACTCCCTCTTCGAGGATAACGCAGAGCATGGCTTCGGTATGCTTCTCGGTCAGAATGCTATCCGTTCCAGACTCATCGACGATGCTAAGGCTCTTACAGAGTCCGATAAGGCAAGCGACGAGATCAAGGCAGCTTGTGCAGCATACCTTGATACAGTAAACGACGGTGCAAAGAACGGCGCAGCAGCTGATGCTCTTGTTGCAGCAGCTTCCAAGTGCGATTGTGACCTTTGCAAGGATATCGTTGACAACAAGGATTATCTTGCTAAGAAGTCCGTATGGATCTTCGGCGGTGACGGCTGGGCATACGACATCGGCTTCGGCGGTGTTGACCACGTTCTCGCTTCCGGCCAGGATGTAAACATCATGGTATTTGATACAGAGGTTTACTCCAACACAGGCGGTCAGGCTTCCAAGGCTTCTCAGATCGGTCAGGTTGCTCAGTTCGCAGCAGCAGGTAAGGCAATCGCTAAGAAGAGCCTTTCCGAGATTGCTATGAGCTACGGCTATGTCTACGTTGCTCAGATTGCTATGGGTGCTGACATGAACCAGACAATCAAGGCTATCACAGAGGCTGAAGCATATCCGGGTCCGTCAATCATCATTGCATACGCTCCCTGTGAGATGCACAGCATCAAGGGCGGTATGGTTAACTGCCAGAACGAAATGAAGAAGGCTGTTGACTGCGGCTACTGGAACATGTTCCGTTACAATCCCGCACTCAAGGCTGAGGGCAAGAATCCCTTCACAATCGATTCCAAGCCCGCAACAGGCAGCTACCGCGACTTCATCCTTGGCGAAGCTCGTTACTCATCACTCACACGTTCCTTCCCCGAGCGTGCTGAAGAGCTCTTTGCACAGGCTGAAAAGGCATCTGTTGACAGATATGATCACCTTCTCAGACTCAAGGATCTCTATGCTCCTGCTGAATAATGCAATAATTAGTACTTGCATTTTTACAATTGTGTGATACAATTGTTTCATAAATTAAAAGAGGAGGATAATCACAATGGCATACGTAATTACTGACGATTGCATCGCTTGCGGTGCATGTGCAGCAGATTGCCCCGTAGGTGCTATCTCTGAGGGCGACGGCAAGTATGTTATCGATGCTGATACTTGCATCGATTGCGGCGCTTGCGCAGGTTCTTGCCCCGTAGGTGCAGCTCAGGAGGGCTAATCCCACACAAGCTTTATGAAACGAAGGGCTGTCCGATTTGTTGTCGGACAGCCCTTTTGCCTTAGGCCGTCCCGATACGTTTTTTGCGTATCGGGACGGCTTCTTTTATTTAGCTCGCGACGGCAGATTTTAATGTGAAAACGAATAAATTGTGTTCGAATAAATGTTCTCCACAAGATATAAAAATGTGAAAATGCGATATAAAAAAACCGTCAAATTTTACGAAATTTTTAGAAAAATTTTTGTGATTTTGCTTGACTTGTAGTGCACTTATAGTTATAATATGTGTATCAATAGGGACGTTTAGGTCAATTTAGGTGCTCTTAAACACCAAAAATTCGAAAAAGGAGGGTGTGGACGTGGCAGAAACTGAAAAAACAGCAGTATCCGAGCAGGAAAAAAAGCTTTATCTCGGTTTCAAAGGTATGGCTGATGCCGTGCTTGATGACAATAACCGTATGTCCATTCCCGCCAAGTACCGTGAACACCTCGGCAAGACGTTTGTCGCTTGCTGTGCTCCCGGTCCTTTTCCTTGTCTCTATTTCTTCCCAGAACAAAACTGGGAAGAGCTTTGTCAGGAGCTTAACGATAAAAGCTCTGAAGTTGCACACACACCCGAGCTTGAGTGGATGCGCAGAAACCTTTACAAGAATTCCGAAGACTATACGATGGACGCAAAAGGAAGGTTCACACTTATATCTGCAATGTGCAAATACGCAGGTCTTAAAGAAGAAGTTCTTGTTATCGGTAATATGAAGCGTCTTGAGATATGGAATCCCGACACTTATGCAGCAGCAGAAAGAGAAAGCATGGCTTTCAATTCGGGCAATATACCTGATCTCAACTATTAAAAGGAGAAGACGATGGAGTTTAACCATAAATCCGTTCTCTTTGACGAAACAATAGATGCACTCAATATAAAACCTGACGGTGTGGTTGTCGATTGCACGGGGGGCGGCGGCGGACACAGTGCTGCCGCACTCGCAAGACTCGGAGAAAACGGCAGACTTATTGTGATTGACCGTGATCCTGATGCAATACAGGTTCTTACACAGCGTTTTGCATCGGATAAACGTGTTACGGTTGTTCACGATAATTTTTTTAACATCTCTTCGATCCTTGTCGCACTCGGTATAAGCGGTGCGGATTCAATAATGGCAGACCTTGGTGTCAGCTCATATCAGCTCGATTCGGCTGAACGCGGCTTTTCTTTTCATCACGATGCTCCGCTTGATATGCGTATGAGCAAAACGGGCGTCAGCGCAAAGGATCTTGTCAATTCACTTCCTGCAGGCGAGCTTAAAAGAATACTTTACGATTACGGTGAAGAGAAGTTTGCACCGAGAATTGTTTCGGCAATTATACGCGAACGTGAAAAAGCACCCATCGAAACTACGTTTCAGCTTGCGGAAATAATAAAAGGAGCCTATCCGGCTGCTGCAAGACGCGACGGTCACCCGGCTCGAAAATCCTTCCAGGCACTTCGCATCGAAGTAAATCTCGAGCTAAATGGGCTCGGACAAGCTGTGAAGGATATGTTTGATTCACTTAATAGGGGCGGCAGGTTGGCAATCATCTCTTTCCATTCGCTTGAAGATAAAATTGTCAAAAACTCCTTTTCATATTTTATTGGTGGTTGCACCTGCCCGCCGGAATTTCCGGTATGTGTCTGCGGAAAAACTCCGCAGGGCAAAATCGCTTTTAAACCTAAAACTGCTACAAGCCGTGAGCTCGAGGAAAATCCGAGAAGCAGAAGTGCGAAGCTCAGGGCGATTGAAAAATTATAACCCATGTAAACGGAGGAAACTGTTTTGGCGTACAATTACAACAACAGCTCAGCTGCATATGATCTTGATATGTTTGCACCTGCTCCTCGTCAGGTGCCGCAGCGTAAGCCTGAACTGCGTCCTCAACCCAGACTTGTTAAGCCTCAGGTAAAGACAAAGCAGGAAATAAGAGCGGAAGCTGCAGCAATCAGAGCTAAGATGATCAAGTTTGTTGCTGTTCTCACCGCCGGTATTGTTCTGCTTGGTGCAAACGTTGCTTTGCACATTCAGGATAACGAACTTAATAATGCAATAGTAAAGCTTGATAAGGAGCTTGGTGAGAAGAAGAGTGAGTACACAAGACTCACAGCTGTATTTAATTCCAAGTTTTCACCTGATAACGCAAAGGCTTACGCAGAAGAGCACGGTATGGTAAAGCGTGAGCGATATCAGATAGTTTATTTCGACATTGATGAAGGAAATCAGATAATCTCTGCTGAATAAACATATATTCGAGCATATTGAAATATATTGATTAGGACGGGAGTTGGGTCAGGAACTTAGCTCTCGTCATTTTGACTAAGGAGGTTTGAGCAATGGCTCGCGGTGCAACCAAGCAAATGTCCAAGCGCGCGATGCGGCTTATTATCGGTTTGCTGATTTTAGGCTTTGGCACAAGTTTGATTCAGCTTGCCGGTATTCAGCTTGTCAACGGCAGAGAATATAAAGAAAAAGCTGCCGAGCGATATCTCGGTGACAGTGAAGTACCTGCTCTCAGGGGTACGATATATGACTGTAATATGCATGCTCTTGCTCAGAGTGCTTCCGCATGGCTTGTTTTTATAGATCCCGTTAACATAACAGTCAGTAAAAAGAATAAGACCGAATCCCAGATTGAATCTGAGCTTAATGCAAAGCGCGAGCTTATTGCGGACGGTCTTTCGAAAATCCTCGGTGTTGATGCACAGACTATTCTTGAAAAAACCAAGAAAAACAGCAGATACGAAAAGATTAAGGGCGAGATTGATCTCAGCCTGCGTACGCAGGTGATGGAGTTTATTGATGAAAATAATCTTTACAGCTGTGTCGGTGTCAGCACTGATGTGACACGCTACTATCCTTACGGCTCACTTGCGTCAACACTTATCGGTTTTACCGGCGACCAGGATGTCGGACGTGAGGGTCTTGAAGCCAAATACGATGATATCCTTACAGGTATACCCGGCAGAATAATCAGCGCGAAAAGTGCTTCGAGCGGTAGCGTTCCCATAGAATATACTTCAATCAATGAAGCAAAGCAGGGCACAAGCCTTGTGCTTACAATCGACCGTACAATACAGAGCAAGCTCGAATCAGAGCTCGGCAAGGCTTATGAGAGTGCTCAGGCAAAGGCTGCATACGGCATTGTAATGGATGTAAAGACAGGCGCAATTCTTGCAATGTCAAATATGCCAAACTACGATCTCAACGATCCGTTTACGCTTTATTCCGAAACCGAAAACGAGCGTGTAAGCAAAATTACAGACGAAGAGGAGCGCAAAGCAGCTGTTTCATCAGCCGTAAAAGAGCAGAGGAAAAACAGCGTTATAACAGCTTCTTACGAGCCCGGTTCGGTTTTCAAGCTTATAACTCTTGCTGCAGGTCTTGAAGAAGGCGTTGTTTCTGAAACCACAACACACAACTGTGTGGGCGGTATCCAGGTTCCGGGTCATTATATCCGTTGCCATAAGCGTGACGGCCACGGCCATCAGAATCTTCAGATGGGCCTTATGAATTCCTGCAACCCGTTCTTTATTTCAACGGGTCAGAAAATCGGCGAAGAAAAATTCTACGATTACTTTGAAGCTTTCGGCTTCACTTCCAAAACCGGTATCGATCTTGCCGGTGAATCAGAGCCTAAAGTCAATGCCGCATATCACTCAAGAGAAAAATTCGGCATTTCACAGCTTTCGAGTTATTCTTTCGGTCAGACCTTTGAGGTTACACCGCTTCAGATGATTACTGCCGTAGCGGCTATTGCAAACGGCGGTAAGCTGATGACACCTTACGTTGTTGCAAAGCAGCTTGATGAAGCAGGCAACGTAATTGCAGAAACTCAGCCTGTAATGAAGCGTCAGGTTGTTTCTGAAACCACTTCAGAGCGCGTTCTCACTATGATGGAGGCTGTTGTCAGCGCAGGTACAGGTAAAAACGCTTATGTTGCGGGTTACCGCGTGGCAGGTAAGACCGGTACATCACAGAAGCTTCACGACGGCGCAGGCAAGTATGTTTCATCGTTTGCGTGTGTTGCTCCTGCGGATGATCCTGAAGTTGCAATTCTTATTGCAATTGATGAGCCTGTAGGTCAGGTTAACGGCGGTCAGATCGCGGCTCCCGTTGCGTCATCTCTTGTTGAAGAAATTATGACTTATCTCGGCGTTGATCCCGAATACAATGAAAAAGAGCAGAATCTTATCGATATAGTTGCTCCGTCGCTTGTAGGCAGAACGGTTTCTGATGCAAAAGGTATTGCAAAAGATAAAAATATCACTGTCCGTGTAATAGGAGATGGCGAAAACGTAATCCGTCAGATTCCGGGACACGGTCAGACGATGCCGCAACAGGGCGTTGTGATACTCTACACTGACGACAGAGCAGAAGAAAAGGTAAAGGTGCCCGACTTCAGAGGCATGAGCCTTTCAGTGGCAAGACGCAGCGCCAATGACGTAGGTATCAATATTAAAATATCAGGCAACGCATTCAGCGGTTCCGATATTCTTTCGTATGCTCAGGATATTCCGGTGGGCACAGAGGTTAAATACGGTGATGTGGTTACCGTTTACTTCAAATCTTATTCCGGTGTGTCCGATTCACTTTACGGTTAATAATTTCGGGTGGGCAGTTTTTGCTCATCTGTTCAAGAGGGAAGGAAAATGAATTTATATACTCTTCTTAAAGGTGCAGGTTACGATGCCGCAGGCATAACAGATGCCGAGGTCTCACTTGTCACCGAGGATTCCAGAAAGGTAACCGCAGGCAGTGTTTTTGTCTGCGTCAAGGGTGCAAGGTTTGACGGTCACGATGCTGCCGCCGATGCTGTTGCAAACGGCGCGATGCTCATTGTTGCCGAGCGCGATACAGGTGCGCCCAATCAGTTAATAGTCAACGATTCAAGAGAAGCGTTTTCGCTTCTCTCTGCGTCGTTTTTCGGCAATCCGTCACGAAAGCTTCGTTTGGTTGGTATCACCGGCACAAACGGCAAAACAACAACCTGTTTTCTGCTCAAGTCGGTTTTTGAAAACCTCGGTCACAAGACGGGTCTTGTCGGCACGGTGAAGAATATTGTCGGCGATAAAGAGTATCCCGCAAATCTTACAACTCCCGATCCGTTTGAGCTCAATTCTCTTTTTGCTCAGATGGTTGATGCAGGCTGTGAATTCTGCGTTATGGAGGTTTCTTCTCAGGCACTTGCTCAGCAGAGAGTGGCAGGGCTTCATTATGAGGTTGCTGCGTTTACAAATCTCACGCAGGATCATCTCGATTATCACGGAACGTTTGAGAATTATATTGCGGCAAAGCATAAGCTGTTTGAAAACTGCGATAAGGCGGTTGTGAATGCCGATGATGAAGCATATAAGGCTATGGTTGACGGTACGGACTGTGAGGTCGTAACTTGTTCAGCAAGACGTGACAGCGCGGATTATTCTGCAAAGAACATAGAACATAAGCCGGGCGGAGTGTCATATATTCTTGTCGGTATCGGTAAGCTCGAAAGAATCAAAATGCGTATACCGGGCGGATTTACGGTATATAATTCTATGACGGCTGCTGTATGTGCCGTTCAGCTCGGTCTGTCTTTCTCTGATATTGCACGTGCTCTCTCCGAAGCTGCAGGTGTGCCCGGCAGAATTGAGGTTGTGCCTACCGATACGGATTATACGGTTATCATCGACTACGCACATTCACCTGACGGACTTGAGAATATACTTGCTTCACTGCGCAAAATCGCTCGCGGCAGAATCATAACAGTGTTCGGCTGCGGCGGTGACAGAGATCGTACAAAACGCCCGAAGATGGGCAAAATTGCCGCTGATATGTCCGACTTCGTTATTATTACGTCTGATAATCCGCGTACGGAAAATCCCGATGCAATTGTTGAGGAAGTGGCTCTCGGCGCAAAAGATGCCAGGATTCCCGTTGTGAAAATTGTTGACAGAACTCAGGCTATAGAATTTGCCCTCAATGAAGCAGAGGAGAATGACATTATTCTTCTTGCAGGCAAGGGACACGAAACTTATCAGATAATCGGTACGGAAAAGAAACATTATGATGAGCGAGAGGTTGTAAGAAATCTTCTCGGCAACAAATAGAATCGGAGGGTAAAAATTGATACCTCTTACTTTAAAAGAAATCGGCGCGGTGCTCGGCTGCACCTGCGGTGAAGATAAACAGGTGCTCAGTGTGTGCACCGACACAAGAAAAATTACCGAAGGCAGTCTTTTTATCGCTCTTGTCGGTGAGCGTTTTGACGGTCACGATTTTGTGGAAGCTGCCTTTGAAAAGGGTGCAGTTGCTGCTGTATGCTCCAGACCCGTTGATTCTGACGGAGAAGTGCTCGTTGTTGAAAACACAGGCAAGGCTCTGCTTGATATTGCCGCATATTACCGCTCACTGTTTTCGATTCCGTTTGTCGGAATTACGGGCAGTGTCGGTAAAACTACTACAAAAGAAATGGTTTATGCCGTTTTGTCAGAAAAATTCAACACACTCAAAAACGAAGGCAATCTCAATAACGAAATAGGTCTGCCTACAACGGTTTTCCGCCTTGACAGTGATTATGAGGCGGCGATACTTGAAATGGGTATGAGTGCTTTCGGTGAGATATCAAGACTTGCCGCCGTAGCACAGCCCAACGTCGGAATAATAACAAAAATCGGTGTTTCACATATCGAGCACCTCGGTTCACGCGAGGGTATCCTCAAGGCAAAACTTGAAATTCTCGACGGCCTCAAGCCGGGTGCACCGCTCATTGTTAACGGTGACGATGACCTTCTTTCTGCCGTTAAACTCAGTGACCGACGCGTAATTACCTTCGGTATTGATAACACAGCGTGTGATTACAGAGCGATTGATATCAGACAGGACGGTTATTCGACAAGCTTTACCGTTTTGTTTGACGGCGGTCAGCAGCAGGTGACAATACCTACCGTCGGCACACACAATGTCTATAATGCTCTTTCTGCTTTTGCGGCAGGTATATTCCTCGGCGTAACACCCGAGAGTGCCGCAAACGGACTTTCAAAATACGTTACCTCAGGTATGCGCCAGAATGTGCGCGATATTAACGGCATCACGCTTATTGAGGATTGCTACAATGCAAGTCCCGATTCTGTCCGTGCAGCTGCTGAGGTGCTTGTCGGTATGAATGCAGGCACAAAAGTGCTGGTCTTCGGCGATATGCTTGAACTCGGCGATATTTCCGAGCAGGCACACCGTGAGGTGGGTAAGCTCGTTGCTCAAAAGGGAATTGATCGCTTTTATACCTACGGCAATATGGCTGCTCTTGCGGCTGAGGAAGCGGAAAAATGCGGTGCAGGATGTGTTAAAGCATTTGATGATAAGCTTCAGCTTGCGCTTGAGCTTAAAGCGGCACTTGTTTCAGGAGATGCGGTGCTGTTTAAAGCCAGCAGGGGAATGAAGCTTGAAGAAGCAATCAAAAGTTTTACTGAATAAGGGTAAGGTGCTTTGAATGAACACGTATCTGGCTTTTGCTCTCTCTGCTGTAATAGCTTTCGGTGTTACCGCAATTCTCGGTATTGTTATGGTGCCGTGGCTTCGCAGGCTTAAATTCGGGCAGACTATTCTTGATATCGGTCCGAAATGGCACAAAAGCAAGCAGGGCACACCCACTATGGGCGGACTTATGTTCATTATCGGCACGTTAACTGCGGTTGCCGTTGTCTTTCTGACGGATAAACTCAAAGGCTCGGATATTATTGCAGGCGATAATCTTGTGCGCTCCGCTATGTATACCAAGCTGTTTTCGGGCTTGATTATGGCGCTGACACTTGCACTTATCGGCTTTGTTGACGACTATATAAAGGTTGTTAAAAAAAGAAATCTCGGTTTGACTGCAAGACAGAAAACCATGATGCAGCTGCTTGTAATTATTGCCTATCTCGGCAGTCTTAGACTTGCAGGCTGTACGTTTATGTTTATTCCGTTTTACGGTTCAACAGGCGATCTCGGAATATTCTTCTTCCTTTTCGGAATCGTTCTCATATACGGTGCGACAAATGCAGTCAACTTTACCGATGGTGTTGACGGGCTCTGCTCTTCGGTTACACTTTCGTCGGCTGCGGCGTTTATTGTTATTGCTTTTATGCGTAACAATCTCGGTGCAGGCATTGTTGCCGCCGCACTTGCAGGTGCGTGTGCAGGCTTTCTTATCTGGAACTGGAACCCCGCAAAGGTTTTTATGGGCGATACGGGCTCAATGTTCCTTGGCGGAATGGTGGTGGCGCTCGCTTATGCGGTTGACTGTCCGCTGATTCTTCTGCCCGTCGGCCTGATATATTTTATCGAAGGTCTTTCCGATGTTTTGCAGATCGGATATTTTAAGCTAACGAACGGAAAACGCATTTTTAAAATGGCTCCCATCCATCATCATTTTGAAATGAGCGGATGGAAAGAAAAGAAAATTGTTGTTGTTTTTACAGCTGTCAATATTATCGGCTGTGCAGTCGGCATAGCGTTTATCAGGTTCGGCTGATATACTAATATAATGTTATAAAAAAGGAGGCGTCGGGATTTGAGCAATTCACGTTTGAAAATCAATAATAAGTTGCTCGATAAAAAGTGGATAGCCAAGGGAAATATGGATGTAGGCTTTCTGCTTACTGTTTTTCTTCTTCTTGCCATCGGACTTATTATGCTCGCTTCCGCCGGCTATTCGCTTGCATATTACAAAAAAGAGGATAGCTATGATTATATCCGTGATCAGGTAAAGTACGCAGTCATCGGTCTGATTATGATGTATGTAATATCAAGGATAAATTATAATTATTTCAGACGTTTTGTTCTCATTGGTGTCGGCGGATCTGTTGTTCTGCTGCTGGCGGCGCTTGTTGTTGCCAAGGTGAAAGAAAGTGCAAATCCGGGCGGCGGTGAAGAATTCGGTCGCTGGATCAGTATTCCGGGTATAGGTCAGTTTCAGCCTTCGGAACTTGCGAAGGTGGGTCTGATTGCTTTTTATGCATGGGGCTGTGAAAAATATCATAACCTGATTATCAGCAAGGATCAGCAGGTTTCGATAAAAACTGCCGTTGTTTTCGGATCTGTCGGCATAATGTTCACTCTTCTTGTCTTTCTTGAGCATCATCTGTCAGGTACTATTCTTTTCTTCCTCCTGACAATTGCAATGCTTTATCTCGGCGGATTCAATAAATGGTGGTTCAGAATTCTGATACCGGTGATTTTGCTGGTCGTTGTCGTTTTTGTCATTAACCCCGATTTTCTCGGAATTATTGATGAATATCAGCAGGAGCGTATTATCGCCTGGAAGGATAAGAGCTATGATCCTGACGGTGCACGCTGGCAGATAAATAATTCACTTTACGCAATAGGCTCGGGCGGCCTTTTGGGTCAGGGACTCGGTGAATCCAAAATGAAGCATCTTTACGTTTCTGAGTCTCAGAGTGACTTTATTTTTTCAATTGTCTGTGAAGAGCTCGGCTTTATCGGTGCAGCTTTTGTGCTCGTGCTCTATGCCTTGCTCATATACCGCGGCTATAAAATCGGTATGAAGTGTCAGTCAAAATTCGGTATGCTTCTTGTTGTCGGTATTATGGTTCAGATCGGTCTTCAGACAATTCTCAACGTTTTTGTTGTAACTGATTTCTTCCCGAATACGGGTATAAGCCTGCCGTTTTTCAGTGCAGGCGGTACGTCGCTGATTATTCTGCTGTGTGAAATGGGAATGGTGCTTTCTGTTTCAAGGCAGACAAATATGATAAAAGAATAGGGTGCAAGTATATGCTTAACGGAAAAAATATTGTTTTTGCTGCCGGCGGTACGGGTGGACATATCAACCCTGCGCTTGCGGTTGCAGGCGAAATACGCAAACGCTACCCGGGGGCAAATATCCTCTTTATCGGTACAGCCGAGAAGATGGAAGCCCGTCTTGTTCCTGCTGCGGGATTTGATTTCAAAACAATTCAGATCAGCGGATTCAACCGTGTTCTTAATCTCAACGGCATCAAGCAGAATATCAAAACACTTTCATATCTTCTCAAATCCTCTTCTCAGGCTAAGAAGATTATAAAAGAATTCAATGCTGATGCGGTTATCGGCTTCGGCGGTTACGTAAGCGGACCTGTTGTGCGTGCTGCCGCAAAGCTCGGTATCCCCACTGCAGTACACGAGCAGAACGCTTTCCCGGGTATGACTAATAAAACCCTCGCCAAAATGGTAGATGCCGTAATGCTTACGGAGGAGAGCGTTGCACAGTATATGCAGCCGAAAAATCCTCCCGTTGTAACGGGTCTTCCCGTCAGAGGCGAGCTTCTTGAAACTGACAGAGATATTGCCCGTGCCGAGCTGGGCCTTGATGACAAACCGTTTATTCTTTCTATGGGCGGCAGCCTCGGTGCAAAGGCAATAAACGATTCAATGCTTGAGGTTATAGCTAGCCGTTCACAGAAGAATGACTGCGTGTTTATGCACGCAACAGGTAAGGACTGTAAAGACTTCCCCGAAAGACTTGCCGAAAAGGGTATTGACCTTAATAATAAGAATATTATCATCAGAGATTATATTGACGATATGCACCGTTGCCTTGCGGCTGCGGATCTTGTTATCTGCCGTGCAGGTGCAAGCTCACTGTGCGAATTTCAGGTAATGGGTAAGCCGTCAATCCTCATCCCTTATCCCTTTGCAACAGAGAACCATCAGTATCACAACGCAAAGGCGCTTGCCGATAAAGGTGCGGCAATACTTATTGAAGAAAAAAATCTCACACCTGCAGTACTTATGCAGCATATCGATACACTGCTTGAAAGCCCGGGCAAACTCACACAGATGGGTAAAGCCGCTAAGCAGATGGCGGTTACCGATGCTACATCGAGAATTGTTAAGGTTATCGAAGGCATAATAAAGTAACGCTGATTCACCTCACGGCATAGTATGGCTTATGTCACTATGCTTTTGTGAGGTGCGATATGTCACGTTTTGTGGTTGAAGGTTCAAACAGAATTGACGGAAAAATCAGGGTTCAAGGCTCAAAAAACGGAGTGTTGCCGCTGCTGTCGGCATCTGTGCTGGTTTCGGGTGAAAGCGTTTTTAAAGGTTGTCCCGAGCTTACCGATGTCAAAGCAGCGATAAATATACTTACATATCTCGGTTGCCGTGCGGAGCAAAAGGACGGTGTGATATGTGTTGATTCTTCAGGAGCTGATAAATTTACTATAACGGAAGAGCTTATGCGCGAAATGCGTTCTTCCGTTGTCTTTCTCGGTGCTTTGCTCGGTCGTTTCGGCAGAGCTGAAATGTCGGCACCGGGCGGATGTGAAATAGGTCTCAGGCCGATTGATCTGCATCTTGAAGCGATGCGTGCACTCGGTGCGGTTATTGATGAAACGGGCGGTAAGCTCGTTTGCTCGTGTCCGCAAGGTCTGAAGGGTGCCAGAATATCGCTTTCTTTTCCGAGTGTCGGTGCAACGGAAAACATACTGCTTGCCGCGTGCACTGCAAAGGGCGAAACGCTGCTGATAAATGCGGCGAGAGAGCCTGAAATAATCGAGCTTGCCGACTTTTTGAACGCTTGCGGAGCAAAAATCAGCGGTGCAGGCGAGAGCGTTATAAGAGTTGAAGGTGTTGACAAGCTTTGTCCGTGTGAGCACAGTGTGTGGCAGGACAGAATTGCGGCGACAACCTATATGTCTGCGGCGGCTGTTACCGGCGGCAGACTTGAGCTTGAGATGAACAGACCTTCACTTTTGCTGCCTGTAATTGAGCTTTTTGAAAAAACAGGTTGCGTTATTGATATAAAAGGAAGTAAAATAAATATTAAAGGTGCTTCGCGCCTCAAAAAATTCGGAATAATAAGAACGATGCCGTATCCGGGTTTTCCGACTGATTCGCAGGCGGATTTTGCCGTGATGGCAAGTGTTGCACAGGGTACGTGCACCATTGTTGAAAATATATTCGAAAACAGATTCAAATATGTCAGTCAGTTGAGAAAAATGGGTGCACAGATTCGTATTGAAAACCGCGTCGCCGTTATTGAAGGAGTCAGCAGGCTCAGCGGCGCAAATGTTGTTTCTCCCGATCTGAGAGGCGGCAGTGCGCTTGTCGTTGCGGCTATGTGTGCTGACGGCATCACTGTTGTCGATGACATATATCATATCGACAGAGGTTATGAAAAATTTGAGGAACAACTTAAAATATTGGGTGTGAAAATCAAAAGAGAGGAGTAAGTTATGGACGATAATAACGAGAAGTTTATAATCGGTGATAACACCGAAGGCTATAGAAGAAGTAACGTAGAATATGACCTCGATCTCTTTTCAGATCCTAAAAAACGTGAACAGCAGAATTCAGCAGGCAAAGGGTCGGCAGGATCTTCTGCTTCCGCACGAAATAAGAACGCAAAAAAGAACGCATTTTTCGGCAAAAAGAACTCTGAGCCCGTGCCGAAAAAGGAAGGACCAAGCGTAACAAGATATGCCAAGCCTCCCAAGGAGGTTGAATCACGTAACATCAGGCGTACTGTAAAGGGTCCGATTCAAAAACCTGAAAAGCAATCTGCACAAATACCGGGAAAGAGACCTGCGCGCCAACCCGTAAGAAGACCTGCGCAGAGACCTGTACAAAGACCCGGACAGAAACCGGTTCAAATGTCTGCCAACGAGCAGAGACGCGATTATGCTCAGAAGCGTCGTGCTCAGCGTCAGCGCAGGCTGTTTATTCAGTGCGTTGCGATCGGTCTTTGTGTCACGATAGCCATGGTTGTGCTCTCACTGACCGTGTTCTTCAGAATTGATGAAATAAAAATAGAATGTGCAGGTGAACTGCCTTATTCAGATCAGGAGATTATTGCTGCAAGCGGAATCTCACTGAACGAAAATATCCTTACCTGCGATGCTGACGAAGTAGGCGCAAAACTTTCAAAGGCACTTCCTTATATCGGAGGAGCAAAGGTGAAACGTTCACTCAACGGAAAAGTTGTGATAACCGTTGAACTTACCCCCGGCTGTTATTCTTTCTCGTTGGGAGAAAAAATTGTAGTTGTTGATCCCGAAGGTAAAGTGCTTGAGCACAAGGCAGAACAGTCGGAGGATACGTATACAGAGATAGTCGGTGCTGACCTTTCTCAGGCAACACCGGGCGAAAAGGTTGAACTGGTTGACCAGGGTATGTTCACTTTGCTGTCAGATATGTATACCAAGCTCGAAAACGCGGGCGTGAATAACGTTACGTCAATTGATGTAACAGATGTTTATGATGTAACCATAATATATGACGGCAGAATCACGATGGAACTCGGTGATACGAATAATCTCGATAAAAAGCTTGCACTTGCGGCTATGGTTATACAGCGTGAAAATCAGATCGATCCCGAACAACACGGCATTATAGATCTCAGCGCTGTTGAGGGTAAGGCTTTCTTCAGACCTGTTGAAGCACCCGAAGAGACAACTGAAGAAGATGTTTCGGAGGAGACATCCGTGCCTGACGATGTAATTCCCGAAGTGAAGACAACAGCTCCGCCTCAACAATAAATTGATAATAAGAATAAAGTTTTTTAAAAATACTATTGTTTTTTTTAGAAAACTGTGATAGACTTACAATAACTGATTATGTCTAGTAGGCTATGTGTTTATAAATAATTGCTTGACAGGAGGCAAAAAGATATGGGTTTTGAAATCGATAATGAAGTTGAAAATGTAGTACAAATTAAAGTTATAGGTGTCGGCGGTGGCGGCGGCAACGCTGTTAACCGTATGGTTACAACAGGTATCAGAGGCGTTGAGTTTATTGCTATCAACACAGACAAGCAGATGCTTCTCAGCTCTCAGGCAACTCACAAAATTCAGATTGGTGAGAAAGTTACCCGCGGTATGGGCGCGGGCGGTAAGCCTGAGGTTGGCCAGAAGGCTGCAGAAGAAAGCCGCGACATAATTTCCGATACACTCAAGGGTACAGACATGGTCTTTATCACTGCCGGTATGGGCGGCGGTACAGGAACAGGTGCTGCTCCCGTTATTGCTCAGATCGCTAAGGATATGGGTATACTTACAGTCGGCGTTGTTACAAAGCCATTCAATTTCGAAGGTAAGCGCAGAATGACCCAGGCTGAAAACGGTATCGATACACTCACAGAGCATGTCGACAGCCTTGTTATCATCCCCAATGAGCGTCTTCGTTTCGCAAGCGAAACAAAGATCACAATGAGCAACGCTTTCGCAAAGGCAGACGATGTTCTTCTTCAGGGCGTTAAGAATATTTCCGAGCTTATCAAGATCCCCGGTGTTATCAACCTCGACTTCGCAGACGTTCTCTCTGTTATGAAGGATGCAGGCCACGCACACATGGGCATCGGCTACGCAAAGGGCAAGGACAAGCCCGAGGTTGCAGCAGAGGCAGCTATCTCCAGCCCGCTTCTTGAAACATCTATCAAGGGCGCAAAGGGTGTTATCATCAGCGTTACATCCTCTCCCGACATCGGCCTCGAGGATATCGAGATTGCCAGCGAGAAGATCAAGGATGCAGCTCATCCCGATGCAAACATCATCTGGGGTCTCTCCTTCGACGACTCTCTTAACGATGAGCTTTATATCACTGTTATCGCTACAGGTTTCGGCTTTGCAGGCGGTATTGAGGAGCCTCCGAAGGTTGACGATCTCTTTGCTGCAGGTGTAGCTCCCATTGCTCCCGCAGCTGATGTTGTTGATATTTCTTCAAATTCTGCTCCCGCAGCATCTGCAGGCGACTCTGCAACAGGTAACAGCAACTATTACGACTTCATTGAGAACCTTTTCGGTAACTGATAAGCCGTAAGACGGAGATATATCTGAATATTCTCTTAGCTTAATTTCAATAATCGAATCAGCGGTGCAGTTACGAGAGAATGATTTCTTGTTATTGCGCCGCTTTTTTTATATTTTTCGGAGGATATAAAAATGAAATTAATTGACGGTAAAGTTATTTCCGCACATATCAAACAGCAGGTTAAAGGTCAGGTTGACGAGCTTAAGGCTCAGGGCATTGAACCCTGCCTTGCTGTTATCATAGTAGGCGACGATTTTGCATCGAGAACCTATGTTAATAATAAAAAAAGAACCTGCGAAGAGGTCGGCATCAGATCGCTTGAGTTTGCTATGCCTGAGGAAACTACGCAGGATGAGTTGCTTGAACTTGTCAATAAACTCAATGCAGACGACAGTGTCAACGGTATTCTCTGTCAGCTTCCCATTCCGAAGCACATTGATGAGAAGGTTATTCTCAATGCAATTCGTCCGGAAAAGGATGTTGACGCGTTTCATCCCGTTAATGCGGGCCACATTATGATTGGCGACTGTGTTCTCAAACCCTGCACACCTGCCGGCATTATGGAAATGCTCAAGTATGAAGGCATTGAAGTAAGCGGTAAAAACTGCGTTGTTATCGGCAGAAGCAATATCGTCGGCAAGCCTATGGCTATGCTTCTTCTCGGTGCAAGCGGTACGGTTACCGTCTGCCATTCAAGAACACAGAATCTCGCTGATATCACACGCGGCGCGGATATTCTTGTTGCTGCTGTCGGTAAGGCTAAATTTGTCACAGCCGATATGGTCAAAGAAGGCGCTGTTGTCATCGACGTCGGTATGAACAGAGATGAAGACGGAAAACGCTGCGGTGACGTTGATTTTGAAGCTGTCAAGGATAAGGCTTCTCATATTACTCCCGTTCCCGGCGGCGTAGGTCTTATGACTGTTGCAATGCTTATGCAGAACACTGTTACTGCAGCAAAAATTCAGAACAACAGAGGTTGATTGTTTATGATAAGGTCACTTATAGACCGTTGCTCACCTGAGCTTGCGGATAATTTTATATTTGAAATTATCGGATCCGAAGACGGCAAGGATATTTTCAGCTATGAGATGTCTGAGAATAAGGTGATGCTTAAGGGTAATTGTGCACTCAGCTTGGCTGTTGCTTATTATCATTTTATGCGTGATTGCTGCGGTGCTTATTTTACTGCAGACCATTCTCTTGCCTACGGAGATTTTGCGCTCCCTTCAGAAAAAAAAGAGGGCGTAATCAAGGGCAGATACCGCACCTGCTTTGAATATACGACGTTTTCCTGTGCTGCCTGCTGGTGGGATTGGGAGCGTTGGGAGAATGAGATCGACTTTATGGCGATGAACGGCATCAATATGCCGCTTTGTGTTGTCGGTACAGAAGCTGTCTGGATGAAGACAATGCTCGATCTCGGTATGCACGAGAACCTTGCTCTTGCAGGCATTTCGGGTCCGTCTTTCTGGGGATGGCAGCTTTCAGATTGCTTTGACGGATATCTTCCTCAGGCGACAACGGAGAGTATTGACAAGCGTCTTGAACTGGGCAGAAAGATTGCCGACCGTGAGCGTGAGCTTGGTATGACACCTGTTATGCAGGGCTTCACGGGTTATATATTCCGTAACTTCATTCAGGGTAAAATCCGTGCAAGAATGAAGAAGGCGGATGAATGGTGTCTTTTTCCGTCACAGTATCAGATTTCCGTGCGTGATACGACGTTCCACAAAATCGGAAGCATCTTCTATAAAAATCAGTATCTTCTCCTTGGTGAAGCAAAATATTTTCTTGCTGATCCTTTTGGTGCCCACGCACCTGCAAAGAATGACAGCGGATTTATGTCGGGTCTCGGCACGGCTGTATATCAGCTTATTTCGGCGCAGAGTGACGACAGCGTATGGCTTGTACATTCTTCGTGTGCGGTGCCTGCGATGCTCAGGGGAATTCCCAAGGACAGAATTATTATTGTCGATGACAGTAACAAATTCCTTGATGAAAACCTCGAAGGCTTTAATATGATTGTCGGCACACGCTTCAACAATTGTGATGTCACTTCAATTCACGGTGATATTTCAGCTGTTTCCGGTGCTGAGTACGATAAGATTTCGGCAAAGAATCCTTCCGTTTGCGGTATAGGTTCTTTTTCTGACGGTGCTTATTCCAATGAAACATTCCGTCAGTATGTGCTTGCGTGTATGAGTGATGATGGTGACGTGGATGCGTGGCTTAAAAAACACGTTGCCAACCGTTACCGTACCGACAGCAGTGCCGCTTTTGAGGCAATGAATCTGCTCAAATCAAGCTGTTGGAGAAGCGGTCAGCCCTCAAGAGAGCATGGCAGCGCAATATGCACACGTCCCGCAACTCTTTTGCGTCACACTTCAATCGGTGACAGCGGAAATGATATTGAATACAGCATTTTCGATGTCTTTGCAGCTGCAGAAAAGCTGCTGGAAGCCAAGGGTACGACCTATGAATATGAACTTGATGTTTGTGATGTGCTTCGTCAGGCTTTGAGTGACCTTGCAAACGTTGTGTGTAAGAAAGCGCTTGACGGCTATAAAAACAAAGACGTTCACGCTTTTGAAGAGAATACAAATCTTTTCCTCGGCATTGTTGAAGATATCGACAGACTGCTTCTTACCAAAAAGGAGTTTTCACTGCCGCATTATCTCTCACTTGCGCGTGAAGCAGGTGTAAACGATACGGAAAAGCAGAATTACGAGATTAACGTGCTGTCACAGGTCAGTATTTTCGGACCAGTCAAAGATACCGTTATGTATGATTGCTGCTGGAAGGAGTGGGGCGGTATGCTCACGTCCTTCTATGCGCTGCGTTGGAGAGCACTTTTTGAGATTCTTGCATCTTCTTTCAAAAAGCTCAGACGTATTCCCGAAAAGACAAAGAAACAGGTTTATGACCGTGACCTTTATCTTGGCAGTGAGTTCGGTGGAAGTCTTTCAAGAGTCGAAAAAGAGTGGATTGCGACATATACGCCCGACAATGAATCGGTCGGCAAAGAAAACACGGTTGATGTCGCAAATGAGCTTGTGAGCAAATACAGGGCAAATTTTTAATATTTTGCCTATAAAACCGTAAAAACAGTAAAAGGACTTTCGGAAAAACCGAAAGTCCTTTTTTGATGCCGAATTTTTAATATTTTGAGGTGCTTTTGTGCGGCTTATGCGGCAGATTTAGTATAACTGCGCTCATAAGTACAAGTGTTATGCCGATAACGGTTGCTGTGCTGAGCTTTTCCTCAAGGACAAAAACGCCGATTAATGTTGCGACGGCAGGCTCTATTGTAGCGGTTATGTTTGCTTTTCCTGCATCAATGTATTTTAATCCGCATGTGAAACAAACGTAGGGGATAACACTTGTTATTATTCCGAATACCGCAGGCATTGCAGCAGCTTTTGCTGATGATGATACGGTTGTCAGCAAAGATCCGATATCGCACAGGGGTATAAGCACCAATGTTGCTGTGAGAAATGTGTAAAAGGTGAAGGTGAGTGGCGAACAGTGTTTCAGACCGATTTTTGTGAAAATACTATACATACCGTAAGTGAAACCCGAAGCAATTCCAAGAAAAACGGCAGCAGGGGTGAGTGTTGCGGCTGAGTCTGCTATGCCTGAAACAAGTATGCACCCCGTAAATGCGGTTATAAGAGCGATGATTTTCAAAGGAGTTATTTTCTCTTTGAATAATACCGCGGATATAAGCGTTACGAATATGGGTGAGGTATATAGCAGCGTTGCGGCAATGCTGATTGAGCCTGCCATAATTGCGCTTGTGTAACAGTGTTGAAAAAGCACTACGCTGATTAAACCTGCAAGTATGAATATCAGAATGTCTTTGATTCTGATTTTAAGCTTATTTCTGTCAAAGATAAGCAGATAAACAAATAACACGGCTGCGGTTATTGAGGCGCGTATAAACACAAGCTGTAGAGTTGAAAAACCGAGTTCTGTCATTCTTCGGGTGAATAAACCCATTGTGCCCCAGAGCGCAGCAGCAATTACAATCAGCAGGGGAGAGAACTTTTTCATTCTGCATCCTGCCAGGCTTTGCATACATCGACCCATTCTGCATCTGTGCAGAGTGATTCGAGCTCGGGGATATTCAGTTCAACCGCACTGTTTGAGCTGCCTGCGGCAGGGTATACGATATCGAAACGCTTGAGTGAAACATCAAGATATATACTTACACCGTCGTTTACCGCAAACGGGCATACGCCGCCGACTGCGTGACCGACAAGCTCGATAACTTCGTCAGGTGTGAGCATTTTTGCCTTTGCGCCGAAACGGGCCTTGTATTTTGCGTTGTCTACCTTTGCGTCACCTGCGGCGACGATAAGTATAGGCTTTGAGTTGAGCATAAATGACAGCGTTTTTGCAATCCTCTTGCCCTCACAGCCGAGTGCCTGGGCGGCAAGCTCGACGGTTGCGCTTGATACGTCAAATTCCTTGATTCTTGCTGCCATTCCTCTTTCTGCAAGATAAGGACGTACTCTTTCAATTGACATCGTTGTGTTTCTCCTTAAAAATCGATTTCAACTTCTACCGGGCAATGATCCGAGCCGAAGATGTCGCTGTGGATTTTTGCTCCTTTAAGCAGGTTGTCTGCGCTGCTGCTGACAAGAAAATAGTCTATACGCCAACCGACGTTTTTGGCTCTTGCCTGAAAACGGTAGCTCCACCAGGAGTAAGCGTTTTCAAGGTCGGGGTAGAAATAGCGGAATGTGTCCGTGAAGCCTGCGCCGAGAAGTAATTCAAACTTGCCTCTTTCTTCGTCGGTGAATCCGGGATTGCGGCGGTTGGTTTTCGGATTTTTAAGGTCGATTTCTTTGTGCGCAACGTTCATATCGCCGCATACAACAACGTGCTTGTCTTTTGCGAGGGATACGAGATACTCTCTGAAATCGTCTTCCCATTCCATTCTGTAATCAAGTCTGCGAAGCTCGTCCTGTGAGTTGGGGGTGTAGACGCAGACAAAATAGAACTTGTCAAACTCAAGTGTTATGACTCTTCCTTCGTGGTCGTGCTTTTCGATATCTATGCCGTAAAATACGCTTATCGGCTCCTGTTTTGTGAAAACGGCAGTGCCCGAGTAGCCTTTCTTTTCGGCGTAGTTCCAGTACTGATGATATCCGTCGGGATGATAGTCAATCTGACCGAGCTGAAGCTTGGTTTCCTGAACGCAGAATATGTCAGCGTCCAGATTTCTGAATATGTCATCAAAGCCTTTTGTCATACAGGCTCTGAGTCCGTTTACGTTCCAGGATACAAATTTCATAAGTTGCACCTCTCAGCAGAAAAATTGATATTAGTTTATCACATTTATTGCTTTATTTCAACTGAAAAGAGCGTTTTTTATGTTGCTTTTTTATGTTCGCTATGTTATAATAGCTTCGTGTTATATAATAGATATATATTATATTATTTTTATGCGTTATTATTTAAGGAGGTGGCGATATGTATCAGCAGGAAATGTTATATGCTCAGTCTGCGGATGAGATGTATCGTGCACTTCGCAAGCACAGTGCCCGTGTGGGCTTGTGCCTGATTGCCGGATTTGCCATTCAGGAAATAAGCGTTGTGCTTCTGCATCTTTTCGGATTTGGCAGCATACTTGAAAACAACCTTTCTTTTCAATACGCTGTTTCTATTCTGATTCTTACTGTATTTGCGATGATGATGCCGTTTTTGTTATACAGCCTGCGCAAGGGCAGACTGTCGTACATCAAGGCATTACCGTTTCATTCGGATCTGCCTTCCGGTAAAATGCTTTTGCTTGTTGCAATGGGCTTTGGTTTGTGCATAGTTGTAAATGGCGTATCCGGTACAATAGGCATCTTCTTTTCTTCAGTGGGTATAGAGGGTGAAGTGCCCGAACTGCCTGTTTCTCAAAATGCCCTTGACGTTTTTATGAATTTTGTTGCATCTGCTGCGGTTGCTCCTCTTGTTGAAGAGTTTATTTTCCGAGGTGTGATTATGCAGCCGCTACGCCGTTACGGCGACCGTTTTGCAATTGTTGCCAGCGCTGCTGTTTTCGGAATTGCGCACGGCAGACCTACCAATATCATTTTTGCTTTTTTATCGGGTGTTATAATAGGCTGTGCGGTTGTTTATTCCCGCAGCATCTGGGTGGGCGTAATAATCCACTCGCTCAATAACCTTTTTTCAACTCTTTTTATCGAATTTGACAGCGTTGCTTCCGAGTTTTCAAATTTTGTGTATTTGATTGCATGCATCGTCATATCAATAGTCGGTGTGGTTGCTTTTATTATTTACGGCATTAAGTATGGTCTGCGTATGAAGCGCGACACTTCGGGGCTCAGCGTACGCAGAAAGCTTCGCGGCTTCTTTTTTACGGTGCCGATGATATTAGCTGTAATTTATTATTCCGTCAATATTATCAGAAATCTCGGTTAACGGACAGGAAGGGGATATTATGTCAGACAGTGACTCAATGATCCGGGCGATTGAGCTTGCAAAGCAGGCAGCTCTTCTCGATGAAGTTCCCGTAGGTGCGGTTGTAACGCACAACGGCGTAATTGTCGGTGAAGGCTTCAATCGCCGTGAAACAGGCAAAAACGCACTGGCACACGCTGAAATTGAAGCTATAAATATGGCGTGTAAAACACTTGGCGGCTGGCGACTTGCAGAGTGTGAAATGTTCGTTACACTTGAGCCTTGCCCTATGTGCACGGGTGCAATCATCAATTCGCGAGTCAAACGGGTTGTTTTCGGTGCTTACGACTATAAGTCGGGCTCTATGGGCAGTGTTGTTAACCTTTGTGATCTGCCTTATAACAGCAAGCCTAAAATTGAAGGCGGCTTTATGCAGGACGAGTGTGCAACACTTCTGACTGAATTCTTTGCCGCACTTCGTGTCCGCAAGGCAGAGCAAAAGAAGAAAAGAAAAGAGGAGCTGAGCGTATGTACCTGCACCTCGGACAAGACACTGTAATCACTTACGAAGAAATTCTCGGCATTTTTGACCTTGAGGCAACAACGGTCTCAAAAGCTACCAGGGATTATCTTGCGGCTGCAACAAAAGGCGGCAGGATAGTCAACGTCAGCTTTGATCTGCCGAAATCATTCGTTGTATGTCGCAATAAAGACGGCAGCACAACGGTTTATATATCGCCGATATCTCCGTCAACACTTCTCAAGCGAAGCAAAATCGGTCTTAAAACCGCTGAGAAAAAGACGGACATCAAATAAAAACAGGAGGAAGTTAGTTTTGGATAATCAGGAAACAGTTCAGAACACTGAAAACTTCACAGACGAGATCAATGAAGAGGGGATTGGCCCTGTTGAACAGATGGACACAGCCGTAAATGAGGAATACGGCGCAAATCAGATTCAGGTTCTTGAAGGTCTTGAGGCAGTACGTATGAGACCCGGTATGTATATCGGTTCTACGGGTCCCAACGGTCTTCATCACCTTGTCTATGAAATTGTCGATAACTCAATTGACGAGGCTCTTGCGGGCTTCTGTACACATATCGAGGTTGAAATTGAGCCTGACAATATAATCAGTGTACGCGATAACGGCCGTGGTATTCCCGTTGATATGAACGAAAAGATGGGTATGCCTTCGGTTACCGTTGTTCTTACCGTTCTTCACGCAGGCGGTAAATTCGGCGGCAGCGGTTATAAAGTATCCGGCGGTCTTCACGGCGTTGGTTCTTCTGTCGTTAACGCTCTTTCAGAGTGGTTTGTTGTTGAGGTATCCCGTAACGGCAACGTATACCGTCAGAACTTTGAGCGCGGTGAAATCAGAAGTGATCTTGACATTGTCGGCACAAGCGAAAATACGGGCACGTTTATCCGCTTTAAGGCTGACCCCGAAATCTTTACCGAAACAACAGTATACGATTTTGAAATTCTCGAGCGTCGACTTCGCGAGTCCGCATTCCTCAATGCCGGTTTGAGCATTAAATTCACAGACAGACGCGACCCCGACAATATTGTTGAGCGCGAATTCTGCTACGAGGGTGGTCTGAGCGAGTTTGTAAACCACGTCAACGAGAGCAGAGGTTTCACACCCATTCAGCCATCACCGATTCATTTCTCAAGCGTGCGTGATGATTCGAGTGCTGAAGTTGCTCTTATGTATAACGACGGCTATAACGAAACGCTTATCAGCTTTGCAAATAACGTCCGCACAATCGACGGCGGTACTCACGAAACCGGCTTTAAAACAGCTCTTACCAAGGTTTTCAATGATTACGGCAAGAAGTACGGCATTCTTAAGGAAAGCGACAAAAATCTTTCCGGTGAAGACGTACGTGAAGGCCTTGTTGCAATCATCAGCGTTAAGCTGACTGAGGCACAGTTTGAGGGTCAGACAAAGGGCAAGCTCGGCAACACCGAGATGACAAAGCTCGTTTCCAAGACCGTAAGCGATAAGCTTATGACTTATTTTGAGGAGAATCCGCAGGTTGCAAAGGCTCTCCTTACCAAGGCTTGTGAGGCTTCCCGTGTACGTGAAGCTGTTCGTAAAGCCAAGGAATCCGCAAGAAAGACAGCTCTTTCAAATTCAAGCTCACTTCCCGGCAAGCTTGCTGACTGTACCGATAAAAACCCTGAAAATACAGAACTGTATATCGTCGAGGGTGACTCTGCAGGCGGCTCTGCAAAGGAAGGCAGAGATAAAAACTATCAGGCTATTCTTCCCCTTTGGGGTAAGATGCTCAACGTCGAAAAGGCAAGACTCGATAAGGTTATCGGCAACGAAAAGCTGACTCCTGTCGTTATTGCTCTGGGTACGGGTATTGATGAGGACTTTGATATCACAAAGCTACGTTATCATAAAATCATCATTATGGCCGATGCCGACGTCGACGGTGCACATATCCGTACACTTCTTCTCACTTTCTTCTTCCGCTATATGCGTCCGCTTATTGATAACGGCTATGTCTATATTGCACAGCCTCCGCTTTACAAGCTCAGCAAAGGCAAGAAGGTTGAATATGCATTTTCTGATGAAGAGCGTGATGAAAAAATTGCCGAAATGGGCGGCAGCTGTGATATTCAGCGTTACAAAGGTCTTGGTGAGATGGATCCCATCCAGCTTCGTGAAACCACAATGGACCCTGCAAACCGTACAATGCTCAGAGTTACTCTTGAAGATGCCATTCAGGCTGATGAAACCTTCTCAATACTTATGGGTGATAAGGTCGAGCCCAGACGTGATTTTATCGAGAAGAATGCAAAATACGTACAAAACCTTGATGTTTGATTTATCGGAGGTAAAATAAAATGTTCGAAAAAGTACTTGATTCAATTTCTCTCATCCGCGAAACGGATGCTGAGGTAGCAGATGCAATGTCTCTCGAGCTTGCGCGCCAGAAGCGCAACATCGAGCTTATTGCTTCTGAAAATATAGTTTCTCCTGCAGTTCTTGCTGCAATGGGCAGCGTGCTCACGAATAAGTATGCCGAAGGTTATCCTGCAAAGCGTTATTACGGCGGCTGCGAATGTGTTGATATAGTTGAAAATATTGCTATAGAGCGTGCAAAGCAGCTCTTCGGTGCAGAGCACGTAAACGTTCAGCCTCACTCAGGTTCACAGGCTAATTTCGCTGTTTATAACGCTTTCCTCAAGCCCGGCGATACTGTCCTTGGTATGAGCCTTGATTGCGGCGGTCACCTGACCCACGGTTCACCTGCAAACCTCAGCGGTAAGCTTTACAATTTTGTACCCTATGGTGTTACTGAGGAAGGCTTTATCGATTATGACGAGCTTGAAAGACTCGCACTTGAAGTCAAGCCCAAGCTCATCGTTGCAGGTGCTTCCGCATATCCCAGAGTTATCGATTTCAGACGTATCGGCAAAATCGCAAAGCTTGCAGGCAGTCTCTTTATGGTTGATATGGCTCATATCGCAGGTCTTATCGCTGCAGATTGCCACGATTCTCCCGTACCGTTTGCTGATTTTGTCACAACAACAACTCACAAGACTCTCCGCGGCCCCAGAGGCGGTATGATTCTCTGCAAGGAAGAGTACGCTAAGGATATCGACAAGGCAATCTTCCCCGGCAGCCAGGGCGGTCCTCTTATGCACGTTATTGCAGGCAAGGCTGTCTGCTTTGGTGAGGCACTCAAACCCGAGTTCAAGGCTTATCAGCAGCAGGTTGTAAAGAACGCAAGGGCTCTTGCCGATGCTCTTCTTGCAAAGGGTTTCAACCTTGTTTCGGGCGGCACGGATAACCACCTTATGCTTGTTGACCTTCGTCCTTTCAGCATCACAGGCAAAGAGCTTGAAAAGAGACTTGACGAAGTATTTATCACAGTCAACAAGAACGCAATTCCCAACGACCCTGAGAAGTTCTTCATCACAAGCGGTGTGCGTATCGGTACAGCTGCCGTTACCTCAAGAGGTATGGTTGAAGAGGATATGGCAAAGATTGCCGAGCTTATTTACCTTGCTGCAACAGATTTTGAAAACAGTGCTGATTATATCCGTGCAGAGGTCAACAAAATCTGCGAAAAATACCCGATTTATTAATTAACATTTAATTTTTGTTTACAGCCTCATATGAGGCTGTATTTTTTTGTCTTTATATCACAAAATAAAATCAAATTCTTGTTTAAGGGTGAATTCTTTGGAGTCATTGTGGCGTAAAGATATAGAAATGCCGTCGTTCCGGACACTTGAAGGCGAAGTGAAAACTGATGTGCTGATAATCGGTGGAGGCATAGCGGGTATATTGACGGCGCATTTTCTGCACAGCAGGGGTGTGCAGTATATTCTTGTTGAAAAGGGCAGAATCTGCAGCGGTACAACACAGAACACAACCGCAAAAATCACATCACAGCACGGCTTGATTTACAGCAAATTGGTCAAAAAATACGGTGCAGAAAAAGCTGCCATGTATTACCGTGCAAACGAAGAAGCACTTGATGAGTACAAAAGACTGTGCCTTGGTATCGACTGCGACTTTGAAATAAAAGATAACTATGTCTATTCTGTGTTTGACAGAGAGATTCCGGAGCAGGAGATGTCTGCACTCAAGAAAATCGGCTGCAAAGCAATGTTTGTTGACAGCTTGCCGTTGCCGATTGATATCGCAGGTGCGGTAAGATTCAGTAATCAGGCTCAGTTTCATCCGCTGAAGTTTCTTGGTGCGGTTGCGAAAAATCTGAATATTTATGAAAATACTTTTGTGCGTGAAATGAAAGGCAATACCGCAGTTACCGATAAAGCGGTTATCTGTGCTGAAAACGTTATTGTTGCAACTCATTTTCCGTTTATAAATAAGCACGGGCTTTATTCGCTCAAGCTTTATCAGCACCGATCCTATGTGCTTGCGCTGGAGAATGCGCAGCAGCTTGACGGTATGTATGTTGATGAGGACAAAAAAGGTCTTTCGTTCCGTACTCACGGCGATTTGATGCTTCTCGGAGGCGGCAGCCATCGAACGGGTAAAAAAGGCGGCAACTGGGCGGAACTTCGCCGATTTGCCGCTGAACACTATAAGTCATCTGCTCAGGTTGCACATTGGGCGGCACAGGACTGTATGAGTCTTGACGAGGTACCTTATATCGGCAGTTATTCTGCAAATACCCACAGGCTTTTTGTTGCGAGCGGTTTTAATAAATGGGGGATTACAGGAGCAATGGCAGCGGCAAAGCTGCTGTGCGACTGTATAATGGATAATAAGAATGATTATTTGCAGCTTTTTGCACCCGACAGAAATATATCTGCTTTTCAACTGCTTGCCAATACAGTTGAATCAGCGATAGGTTTTGTAGGATTTACGGGCAGACGCTGTCCTCATTTAGGCTGTTCATTAAAGTGGAACAGGGCAGAGCATTCCTGGGATTGTCCTTGTCACGGTTCACGGTTTGACGAAAAAGGTACGTTGCTCGACAATCCTGCAAACGGAAATTTGAAGATAAAACCCAAAAAATGGTAAAAAATGCCTCGTTTTTACCTCGGTGTTACTTCTGGCGTTAATAATTTGTTAACAGTGTGTTGACAATGAGTTTATGCTTCGGTTATAATAAAACTACCGAAAGTAATATAGGAGGTGAAAATAATGGATAAAATTCTCGCATTTGTAGAAGAGCTTCTTAACTTCCTTAACGAGGGTAAGGCTGCTGACATCGTAGGTATGATTAAGGATTCTGATGTTGTTGAGACAATTGTTGCTTTCTTCCAGGGTCTCTTTGCATAAATTCTTATAAAACATATTTTACACTTTGGCGGAGCGCAAATTGCGGTCCGCCTTTCTTTTGTTTTGCGCTTGATTAATTTGTTGACAATTATTTTTCAGTGTGCTAAAATCAACTTGAGGGAGTTTTAAATTCTATGGAGGTGTAAATTACAATGGAAGAACTTTTGACTGCTTTCACAAAAGCACTCAGCGAGATTGACTGGAACGCTATGTTTAACATGTTCAAAGAAGCGATTACTAAAGTTCAGGAATCAGGAATCTTTGATAAGATGGTTGCGGCATTTACTGAAATCTTAGGTAATTTAGGAAACTTCGCTAGTTCAGGTGGTATTACCACTCTGTAATTTCTGAAAAGATGCAGAAAGCTTTCGTGTTAACGAGGGCTTTCTGTTTTTTTATACCTTTTGTGTTAATAATATAGCAGGGTGGTGTTATTGAACAATGAAAATATCCGTGTGTTGGCGCGGGTTATGCTGATAGGAAAAAGTGCGTCAGTAAATGCGGTTGAGCTTTTTTCTGCTCTCTTTCGTGCTGTTGTTTTCGGTCTTTGCTATCTTTATATTAAAAATTTCGTTGAGTACCGTCAAAGTATATTAGGAAATACGGTGCTTGTTATCGGTGCAATAACAATTGTTATTGCGTTGATTATGCTGGAATGTATGCGTACGGTGAAAGACAGATGGTACGGCTTGGTGAAAGCAGGGCACGACTGCAGCTTTTCGGATCTGATAGTTTCGTTTGGGGTTGACGATTTGTTTTTTTCTTTGCTTAGTGCTTTTGCAAGCTGCTGGGCATCGGTTTTGCGCTTTACAGTTTTCTTTTTTGTTCCTGCAGCAAGTGCTTTTTTAACGCTGAATTTTTTGAAATACGGAGTCAGTAATCTTATGTTTACGGCATTGACTGTCGGAAACTTTGTGCTTTTTTGCTGTGCCTTGGTGTTTTGGCTTGTTTCCTTGAATTGCATCAGTCTTGCGCGTTCATTATGTGTCGGTGATATTAAGCGGTTTGCATCTGTTCTGAGTATTCTTGACAGATATGCTTTTCGTATTTTCAGGTTCGGAACATTGCTCAGCGTTGTAAATGCAGGGAGCAGAAGATTGGCAAAAATTATGTATGCAGACTATGGCTTTTGTAAAGTTATTAAATAATTGTTAATAAATTACCGTCGTAAATATTGACAATATCTGACTCTGATGTTATAATCTCTATACCTAGTCCGTTCAAGGATTAAAAACTTAATAAAAGGAGTTTTTACAATGAAAAAGTCATTCACAAGAGTTATTGCTGCATTACTCAGCGTTCTTATGCTTCTTTCAGGCACAAGCGTTATGTCCTTCGCAGCAGACAATGAGCAGATGGAAAACATCGGCGAAGCATTCGGCGATTGGGTCAGCGCGCTTTCAAACTACAAGCTGTCAGACTTTTATGAGTTTATTTCAGCTGTCCTTAAAGTGTTTGGTTTCAAGGGCAACTTTGAAGGTGTTCACAGCCTTCCCGAGCTTATGAACGAGTGGTTTGAGAGCCTTGGCTTCCTTGGCGACATCTATGAGAAAGTCATCAACAACGTTGATACAACATCTTTCCTTGCCTTCCTTCTCGGCTTGTTTAAGCTGTCCTGATTGTAAGAAGAATTAAACCTATCAAAAGTCTCCTTCGTCAAGAGGGAGACTTTTTGTGATATATTATTTTTTTACGGAGTGAGTAATATGTACGAAAACAGCTGGGAGTCTCTAAATTCCCGTCCCGTGCCCGAGTGGTTTGCAGACGCAAAGTTCGGTATCTTTATCCATTGGGGTCTTTATTCGGTGCCTGCATATGCCCCTAAAAAGGACTATGCCGAATGGTACGGATATTCCTGCAATCTGGAAAATTGTGAGACTGAGGCTCAGGAAAAATACAAAGCCTATCACAAGGAGCACTACAATTCAAGACCTTATTTTGATTTTTTAAACGATTTTAAGGGTGAGCGCTTTGATGCTGAAAAATGGGCTGACCTTTTTAAACGTGCAGGTGCTAAGTACATAAATTTTGTTTCAAAGCATCACGACGGATATTGCCTTTATGAAACCGAGTATGCTCCCGGTCTTAATTCCGTTGAGTGTGCACCTAAGCGTGATTTCCTTATGGAACTTAAAAACGCTATGGAGGGCACAGGCGTGCGTTTTGGCGTTTATCATTCCGTTTATGAGTGGTGGCATCCGTATTATCTTGAGGATCCCGAAAAATATGCCCTCGAGCATCTTCATCCCATGCTCAAGGAGCTTGTCGAAAAATATCAGCCCAATACACTTTTTACCGACGGTGAATGGTCACACGAAAGCTCTGTCTGGCATTCAACCGAGTTTCTGCAGTGGCTCTACAATGAGTCATCCGTCAAGGATTTTATTGTGCCCAACGACCGTTGGGGTAAGGAGACAAGAGGCAAGCTCGGCGGCAATTTCACAACCGAGTACGGCATTATTGACGTTTATCAGGGTCAGCTCAGGCGAATTGAAGATGTCGAGCTTGACAGACCGTTTGAGGAGTGCAGAGGCATCGGTCACTCATTCGGCATAAACAAAGAAGAGCAGTGTGAAGATTATCTGTCTGCAAAAGAGCTTCTTGAAACGCTCTGCTCGCTCGTATCAAAGGGCGGTAACTTTCTTCTCAACATCGGTCCCGATGCAGACGGCACAATTCCCGTAATTATGGAGGAACGCCTTCTTCAGATGGGCGATTGGCTTCGTGTCAACGGTGAAGCAATTTACGGCACACGTCTGTATACAAAGCAGATACAGGAAGGTGTTTACTACACCAAAAAGGGTGAGGATGTTTATGCGATAATAAACCGCTTCCCGTTTGGCTCACAGGTGCTTGAGCACGTGCCTTATTCAGCCGAGCTCAAAGCAACTCTCCTCGGCTGTGATGCAGTGCTTGAGGTTAATGATAACGCAGGCAGGGCAGAGGTCGTTTTCCCTGCAATAAATCCCGATAATCTCGACAGCAACTGGCTGTATACAATAAAACTTTCAAAGTAAAAATACAAAACTCAGCGTCATTCTGAGCGTGAACGAAGAATTTTGACAAAAAGATCCTTCACTTGCGTTCAGGATGACAATGTAATTTAGGCAAGTTTTGAGCGTAACTTTATGCACTCAAAATAACGGTTATGTGTAGGGCAGGTGCTTGCTCCTGCCGCGTGTCATTCTGAGCGTGAGCGAAGAATCTTAATTCAGCTCTATCTCGGGTCGGGGGGGAAGATCCTTCACTTGCGTTCAGGATGACAATGTTTATCGGAATGATTGGATTGGGCGTATTATGCCCGAGAAATGATGAGGTGTTGTCTGTGGCAAAAGTCATTTTAATCTGCGGAAAAATTTGCTGCGGTAAAACTACATATGCACAAAAGCTTTGCAACGAAAATAATGCCGTATTGCTCTCGGTTGATGAAATAACGCTTGCTCTTTTCGGACAGCATTGCGGTGATAAACACGATGAATATGTGGAAAGAACTGAGAAATATCTGTTAAATAAATCTTTGGAACTACTCGAAAACAATTTCAATGTCGTTCTTGACTGGGGCTTCTGGACAAAAGCAGAACGAGAGGCTGCAAAAGAATTTTATAAGTCCCGTAATATCGTATGCGAGCTTCATTACATTGATATAAGCGATGAAACTTGGAAATCTCGCTTGCATAAGAGAAATAACGCTGTGCTTTCAAATGAAACAAGTGCCTACTATGTTGACGAGAATCTCGCGGCAAAATTCGCTTCGATATTTGAAGTGCCGAGCGAAGATGAGATTGATGTTATTTATCAAGGAGATTAGAGATGAATATAAAAATACGAAAAGCCAGAAACGGTGACGAAAAAACGCTTGCTTATATTCAGACAGAATCGTGGAAGTCTGCGTTTGCTGATATTATATCTACTGATGATTTAAAGAAATACACAGATATATCAAAAGCAGAAACAAAGTATGAGAATGTTCTAAAATCAGGCTATGCAGAAATATCAATTCTTGAAATTGATGGCAAACCTCATTGTATTGCCGCTTGGAGCAAAGCAAGAAATCCCGAATTTTCAGATAGTGCAGAATTGATTTGCATTCATAGTTTGTGCGATAATTGGGGTAAAGGTTATGGCACAATAATGATGAATCATATATTCAACGAAATTAAAAATTCGGGATACAACAGCACGCTGCTTTGGGTATTTGAAAAGAATACCCGTGCTCGTAATTTTTACGAAAAGCACGGATTTGAATTAACCGATAACACACAAACAGCATACGACGCCGTTGAGGTTATGTATCGAAAAAATTTACAAAAGGTAATAACAATATGAACATCATCAGAAAACTAAAGGCAACAGAACTTCCCATTTTAACACAACTTTTCAACTACAAAGATATTGATGATATGATTGCCGAAAACACCCGCAGCATCAAAAATGGTATCGTTGATATTTTTGTTCTGTTTGATGATGACAATCTGATTGGTGAGCTTCATGTAAAATATGATAATGAAGATAAAAACTTCGCCGAAAAAGGAAAGCGAGCATATCTGTTTGCATTCAGAGTTCATAAAGATTATCAGGGTAAAGGATTAGGCTCATATCTTCTTGAAGCTGTAATTGATGAACTTACAAATAGCGGTTATCACGAACTCACCGTCGGTGTTGAAGATGATAACATCCGAGCAAGATATATGTACGAGAAACACGGCTTTGTTCACCATATTGCCCGAATAAAAGAAACCTACCAAGGCGACAGTTATGAATATGATTTGTTGTTGAGGAAATAAACACTTTAAAATGGTGATTATATGAAAACACTCATAATAAACGGCTCTCCTCGAAAAAACGGAGATACTGTCAGCTTAATTAAAAAGCTAACCGAGCAACTGAATGGTGAATATAAGATAGTTGATGCTTATTATTCGGATATTTCTGCTTGTATAGATTGCCGTTATTGCCGGAGCAATGACGGTTGTTCAATTAATGACGAAATGACAGAAGTATATGATTATATTGCCGATTGTGACAATGTTGTAATCGCATCACCCATTTATTTTTCGCAGCCAACAGGAAAACTGCTTGATGTTTGCAGCAGATTTCAAACGTATTTTGCACAAAAACATTTTCGCGGAAAATCTCCTTCAATCAAGCCGAAGAAAGGCGCAATAATTCTTGTGGGTGGGGGAGACGGAAATCCGCAAAAAGCTTATGAAACGCTGTGCGGCATTTTGAAGCATATAAACGTTAAGGATGTTTATGAACTTGTCGGCAGTTTTAGTACGAACGAAATCAGTGTGAAATATGATGAACGGGCGCTTGAAAAAGTTAAGTCGTTAGCTGTGTTTTTGAATAGCTGAATTTAAATGTAATTGTCATTCTGAGCGTGAGCGAAGAATCTTTTTCAGGATTCTTCGCTCTTTTTTATAATATCTATTGAAATCTCTTTAAAAAAAAGTTAAAATATAAAAAGTTATAACTAATTTTATGTCCGAAAGGGAGTTTTTTATTATGGCAAAGCTTAAAATGGCGGTTATCGGTACAGGCGGTATCAGTAACGAGCATATCAGGGGTTATATAAACAATCCCGACACTGAGCTTTATGCTTTTTGTGATATCAATCCCGATCAGCTTAAAATGATGGCTGAAAAGTACGGTGTGCCTGCCGAGCGTACATTCACCGACAAGGATGAAATGCTTAAGGCACTGCCCGAAATTGACGCTGTCAGCGTCTGTACATGGAACAGTGCTCACGCAGAGTGTACTATTGCCGCTCTCAATGCGGGCAAGCACGTTATCTGCGAAAAGCCGATGGCAATGAATGCAGACGAAGCAAAGCAGATGCTCGAGGCTGCAAAGCGTAATAACAAACTTCTTATGATCGGTTTTGTACGCCGTCACGGTAACGACTGTGAGGTTGTACGCGAGAATGTAGATGCCGGCACTTTCGGCGACCTTTACTACGCAAAGGCTACATATCTTCGACGTAACGGTAATCCCGGCGGTTGGTTTGGCGACAAGTCACGTTCAGGCGGCGGTCCTCTTATCGACCTTGGTGTTCATGTTATTGACCTTGTGCGCTTTATCTTCGGTAATCCCAAGCCTGTTTCGGTTTACGGCGTTACATTCCAGAAACTTTTTAACCGTCCGAATGTTATAGGCGGTAAGGCATGGCAGTCCTGCTCTGCAGGTGTTCAGGATAAGTGCGATGTCGAAGACCTTGCAAGTGCAATCATCCGTTTTGACAACGGTGCAGTGCTCAGTGTTGAGGCAGCGTTCAGCCTTAACATCAAGCACGATGAGGGCAATATTGAGCTTTTCGGTACAAAAGCAGGTGCAAAGCTTGATCCGAATGTTGAAATCTTTACGGAGCTTAATAACCGTATGGTAAATATCAGCTTCGCACAGGAAACAGCTCTCAGCTTCAACGGTCTTTTTCAGAAGGAAATTGACAACTATGTTGATTCAATTCTCGGCAGAGCAGAGTGTCTTGCACCTGCCGAAGACGGTGTTGAGATGATGAAGATACTTGATGCTGTTTACGAGTCAGCAAGAACAGGTCACGAGGTTATTCTGTAACGGCAGATATTATTAACTATATTCTGCACAAAGTGTTGAAAATCAGCTCAGAGAATATATAATAAAAAAGTTTTAATACGGAAATAAAGTATAAACCAAGGAAAGAAAGGTAAATAAAGATGAAAGTTATCGTACTTGAAAATGCAGCACAGATAGGTGAGGAGCTCGGCAAATTCTATGTTGATTTTATCAACGAGAATCCCTCTTGCGTACTCGGTCTTGCAACGGGTGCAACACCCGTGCCCACCTATAATTACATAACAAAGGCTTATGCTGACGGCCAGGTAAGCTTCAAGGATGTAAGCACATTCAACCTTGACGAGTATTGTGACCTTCCCAAGGACAACAAAAACAGCTATTACACATTTATGTTCCAGAATCTTTTCAGCCACGTTGATATAGACCCTGCAAACGTAGGCTTCCTCGACGGTAACGTAACAGATTACGATGCAGAGAGCAAGCGCTATGCAGAGGCTATTAAGGCAAAGGGCGGCATTGATGTTCAGCTTCTCGGTATCGGTCACAACGGACACATCGCATTCAACGAGCCTGCTGATGAGTTTACCGATGAGGCTTTCCGTGTAACTCTTTCCGAGAGCACAATCAACGCGAACTCAATCTATTTTGACGATGCTCCGATGCCGAGATATGCTATGACAATGGGTATCGGCTCAATTATGCGCTCAAAGAAGATTGTCCTTGTTGCAACAGGTGCAGGCAAGGCTCAGGCAATCAAGGGTATGATTGAGGGCGAGGTTACACCTCAGCTTCCCGCATCAATTCTCCAGAATCATGACGATGTTGTTGTATACCTTGATAAGGATGCTGCGTCACTTCTTACGAAGTGAGTTTTATTCGCCTGCGGCGAGTTATATTGCTTAAAGCAGTTATATTATGATACGCATAGTTATATTTGGCGATGCCAAGTTGTTTTGGCGAATAAAATATAACTGAAAACAATGTTTTCAATATAACTATTGCTTTAAGCAATAATATAACTCTGACTTTAGTCGGAATATAACTAAAAACTTTAGTTCTTATTTAATAGTATTAAGTTAAATAAGGTGATTGTTATGTCAGACAGTGTTTTAAGAAATGAATCTAAAAAAGTTTGCAAAGGAAGTTGTTTTTCTTTGCAGAGATATGAAGGCTGACCGCAAGGAAACTGTTTTAATCAATCAGTTGCTTAGGTCAGCCACTTCTATAGGTGCCAATATACACGAGGCACAGTATGCTCAAAGCACAAAGGATTTTGTTTCGAAATTCGAAATATCTCTAAAAGAGTGTTTTGAAACAGAATATTGGTTGGAGCTTCTTTTTGAGACAGATTGTTTTTCCGAAGAAAAGTACAAGAAACTGCATAACGATTGCGGAGCAATACGCAGAATGCTTATATCTTCACTAAAAACAATAAAAGAGAAACATAAAATTTAAATGTGTTTAAGGGGAAATCAAAGTGAAAAAAATCATTTCCGTACTTTTCAGTGTAAGTCTGCTTGTTTCGTGCTTTGTTTTCGGAGCGAGTGCCGAAGATGATGCACTCCGTTTCGGGGCTGACGGCAAGTTTACAGTGCTTCAGATTACCGACACGCAGGACGATGCATATATCGCTCACGGTCTTAAAGAGTTTATCGAAAAAGCAATTGAAGAAACTAATCCTGATTTCATTGTTATAACCGGTGATATTGTTGAGGATTCGCGTGCAGGTGACATTTCGGATGATAAGATCTTTCAGGAGGGTGTAAGCGTTGACGGCGACTATGCCGCGACACTTACCAACACAAAAAAAGCCTGTGAAGATATATTTGCGCCTGTTGAAGCATCGGGTATTCCCTATGCGGTTTCTCAGGGCAATAACGACTATAAAAGCGGTGTTACCAACGAAGACTGGCTCAGGATTTACTCGTCATACTCCAATAATATGACGGTTGATATGTCGGATGATGCAGAAGGTAAAATTGACTGTTATATTCCTGTGCTTTCATCCGATTCCGATGAGCCTGCATTCGGCTTGTGGATACTTGATAACGGCAGAGGTTTCAGCGATGGTCAGCTTGAATGGTTCAAAGGCTATGAAACACAAAGTGTGCCTTCCGTTGTGTTTGAACACATTCCCGTTGATGATATGGGCAACCTCTATGAAGAATGCAGCATTTTTGATGAGGGCGCACTTATTGACGGCACTGAAACATACCGACTTAAAGGTGATATTGCGGGCGGTCACGCTGAGGGTGTAATCAGACCCGGCACATCAACGGCAGAGTTTGCTGCGTGGAAACAGCAAAATGTTGTCGGCGCGTTTTTCGGTCATTGGCACACAAGCGGTTTTACGGGTGTGTGGGACGGCATAACACTCGGCTTAACCTACGGCTGTCAGTTTTCAAAGGCAGGCCCTTACGGCGTGCGTACGGTTATTCTTGATGAGGCGAGCGGCACAATCGAAACGGAGCAGTATGAGTATATTGACGGCGAATTTGTTCTGCAGATTGACGAGCCTTATGCTCAGTATGACAATGCTTTTGAAGAGACTGTTGCTAAGGCAATCAATTTCTTTAAAAATCTTTTTAACGCACTTACATATCTTCTGAAATTCTGATTTTTATTTTTCTTAAATTTCAAAAAATCTTGTAAAAAAGCCGAGCATCTCTTGGTTAGAGATGCTCGGCTTTTTCAATGGTTTAATTAACGTAACGCATTATTGACACGTATAGTCTCATATGTTAGAATCGGACATGGTTTAGCATGATTATTAATGAGTAGGAGAATAGTATGCTTCCGTCAGTAGTGCCGTCTGTAAAAGAACTGCTAAATGAAAGCGCCCGTAAATTCGGCGAAGCTACTTTTATAAAGTATGTAAAGAACGGCAAGGTAGAAGAAAAAAGCTTTATTCAGATACGTGATGACAGCGAGTGCGTTTGCCGTATGATAAGACACACTGTCAGCAAAAGAACACATATTGCCGTTATCGGTAAAACTTCGTATGAGTATCTTGTTTTCTGCTCCGGTGTCCTTTCAAGCGGCAATGTGTTTGTTCCGTTTTCACCCGAAATATCAGCAGTTGAAGCTTCTGAGCTTTTTAAGCGCGCAGATATTGAGATGCTCTTTTATGAAGAAGAGTTTGCAGATAAAGCAAATGAGCTTTTTGAGGTTTGTTCTCAGCTGAAAAACATCTGTTGCTTTTCCCGTGCTGAAGAAATATACGAAACTTATTCATCAGGCTCGGAATTTGCAGAGCTTTCGGATGTTGAAGAAGATAAAGAGCAGTGTGCCATTATTATCTACACTTCAGGCACAACGGGTGTGAAAAAAGGCGTTATGCTTTCGATGAATTCGCTTGTCGGCAACGTTATGTATGAAGAATACTGCACCGATATATTTAACGAGGGTGTGGTTGCGCTTTCTGTATTGCCGATGTATCACACGTTCTGTTTTTCGGGAGATTTTATAAAAAACCTTAAGGATGGCCTTCAGGTCTGCCTTAACGGTGAGTTTAAAGATATAGCAGAAAACCTCAAGCGTTTTCAGCCTAAGGTAATCAGAATTGTTCCGATGATTGCTCAGTCTCTTTTGGGTAAAATCAAAATTCTTCTCCGAAGAAATCCCGGTCTTACTCCAAAAGAAGCTGCCGAATCAGTTTACGGCAAGAATATAAGGTGGCTTATTTCAGGTGGTGCTTACCTTAATCCCGAGTTGGTGGCTGAGTATGATAAGCTCGGCATCTTTCTTCGTCAGGGTTATGGTATGACTGAAGTCGGCTGCCGTATTTCCGTACCTGATGAAGGCGTTGCATATGAGTCTGTAGGCAGGGTAATAGATATCTGTCAGGTCAGAACGCGCGACGGCGAGATTCAGGTTAAATCACCTACAGTTATGTTGGGCTATTATAAAATGCCCGAGGAAACAAAAGAGATGTTTACCGAAGACGGATGGGTTAAAACAGGCGATATCGGTTATGTTACCGAGGATAATCAGCTCTTTATAACAGGCAGAGTAAAAAATCTTATCATCCTCTCAAGTGGTGAAAACGTATCTCCCGAAGCGATTGAGAGAAAGTTCAGTGCTTTTGATCTGGTAGAAGAGGTGCTTGTTTACGGAGAAGGCAATAAAATAGTTGCCGAGTTTTATCCGAATGCGGAATTTATTGATGCTAAAGGTATAGACGATATCGAGGCTGAACTTGAAAAAATTGTCGATTCACTCAACGAAACGGCAAAGTCTGCCCATCTGATTTCTGAGATAAGAGTCCGTGACATTCCGTTTGAAAAGACGGGTCCCGGTAAAATAAAGCGATACGAAACAAAAATATAAGGAGTAAAGGTTATGATGAAAAAGGTAGCAGTAACAGGTACGGTATACGATCTTATTCCTCCTCAGGAAATGATTCAGTTTATGCTCAAATACAGCTTTTTTCATAAGCAGGTTACTCAGATTCCGGAGTCGATAATCGTTGAGAAGGATATCGATTTCAAGCTGATGGAAAAGGCGTTCAATATTGAAATCCAGCGTAACGATTGTCTCCGACTTCGCTTTTTTAAAGAGAAGGGCAAAATCAAACAGCATTTTCTGCCTGAATTCAAGCTTGGAAACATTCCCGTTCTTGAGTTTAAGTCTGAGCAGGAGCGTATAGATACACTTACTGCCGATGCAAGAAAGCCTATCAGGATGCTCAAGGGAGAAACCTATCGCGTTAAATTTTTCCGCACTCATGATAAGCGCTGCGGTGTGTATATTAATATCCATCATCTTGTTATGGATAATGCCGCTGTTTTTACTTTCTTTGCAGATCTTTTTGCTGTTTACGATCACCTCAAAGACGGTGCGGCAATGCCTAAGCCGCTTGGTAAGTACGAGGATATCATAAAAAAAGAGCTTGCCTATGTCGCTGATCCCGAAAACTTTAAAAGAGAAGAAAAGGCATATCGCGAGTTTATGGATAAGCTCGGCGAGCCGCTCTATCTCGGCGTTGAAGGTCCTAAGTTCCTGGAGGCAGAGCGTGCAAAAAAGAAGGATCCCAAAATTAAGGCTCCCTCTCTCTTTGACCCGATTCACGATAAGGCAGAGCTTTCAAAATATACAATTCCCTACGATGACAGTCAGAAAATTTTTAAGTTTATGGAAGAGAACGGTGTAGGCGGCGAGTGCCTTGTTCAGCTTGCGATGCGTCTTCACGTTTCAAAGATAAATAACAGACACGATGATACATATTTCATCGTGCTTTGTCCCAGAAGAAAGACCGTTGCCGAAAAACGTGCAGGCGGAACTCTTGCAGCTCCGTTGCCGCAGCGTGTGGTTCTTCCCGAAAACACAACGTTCAGAGAAGCGCTTGAAAAGATGGCTGAGGTTCAGTTCTGGGCATTCAAGCATATGGATTATCCTTATCTTGAGTACCGTTCGCTTCAGCAGAAGATGTATAATTATCCTTCTGCAGCAGGTGCATCGACGATGATGTTTTCGTGGTTCCCGCTTGAAGCAGGCACTATGAATAAGTGGGATTATGAGTTTGAAGGCTATTCGCTCGGCAGATATATTATGGTGCTTTATACTTTTGCGATGAAGGATATACGCAGCGGTTGCCTGAAAATTTCCTGTATGCACAGAACGAAGTTTGTCAGCGTTGAAGATATAGACGCTTTCCAGCAAGGCACGGCAAAAGCACTTAAGTTGGGTGTAGAGAACCCCGATATGACTCTCGGTGAAATAATAGACAGAATATAACAGGAAGGTGAAAAATGATGTTTGATAAGATTAAGGATATAATCTGCAGTTTTGTTGATCTTGAAAGCGAAGAGATTACGGCAGAATCCAAGCTTACGGTTGACCTCGGTCTGTGTTCTATGGATCTTGCGATGCTTTCATCTGAAATTGAAAACGAATTCGGTGTAAGCATATCTGCAAAAACCTTTGCAACCGTTAAAACGGTCGGCGGCATTGTTGAGTATATTGAAAACGAGCTGGGATAAGACCTGTAAAGACAAAGAAGCACGGAGTGTATCCGTGCTTCTTTTTTATATGCTGTATTTTTCTTTCATTTCTGCTGCTCTGCCGCAGGTGAGTCTGCCCTCGGGGCAGTAGCCGTCAACGTAGCAGCTCGGTCCGTAATATCGGAAAAGCTCTGGCTCTTCGCTGCGGAGTATTTCGAGCATTCTGTTTGCGTAAATCTGAATTTCCCACTGTGCTCTTGTGCAGCTTCTCAGCTTCATAAACAGCATAAGCTCTCTGCCGTTCATTGTGGAAACAATGCTGAGTGTGTTGCCGCTTAAGATAAGGTAGGGCAGTGCATCTTCCTCACCGTCAGCTTTCAGCTCATTGTAAAGCTTGATGCTGTTTTCAAAGCAGGCTGTGTATGCTGCGGAGATATCTTCGTCTGCTGTTATGCTCTGCGGTTTTACCCAATCGTTGCGGTCAACCGTGCTGAGTGAGGGAATCTGAATCGAGTGGATTCTGTGCCTTGCAAAGTGAGTGAGAGTTGAGAGAGAAACCTTGTTGAGTGCGAATGTGAACTGAACACTCTCAAGTGCTCTGGGACGTGATGAGTTTATGACAGCTTTGATGATTTCTTCTCTTGTTGCTTTGTCTTCAACCGCATTCTTTACAGCAGCAGGGGAGAAGATGTTGGCTTCAAGCATTGCTGCTGTTGCTACTGTTTTTGCTGCATCCTTACTGCCGCTGATGTATTCAACAAGCTCATCGGGCGACTGTGTGCGGTCAGGTTCGATAAAGCTCAGGTCTAGCGTGTCGTTCTTTTTAGGTTTACGCTCTTCGAAACCTGTGAGCACACCGGGTGCAATCTCTCTTACCTGTTCGAGCAGCTGCTTGCCGAGTGCATAAATTTCGGGAATTTTGCTGCCTCTGCCGTGGAGCATTGCGTGCAGCACGTGGAGCAGCTCTCTGCCGCCGAGTGAGCAGAAGAAGTTGCTGAAGAAGCAGTAGGGAAGAACAAATCTTGCGTCTTCCTTCGGGATGCCTGCATCGGTCATTTTTTTGTATGCTTCAAAAAGTGAAGAGATGTGAGCTGTGTATTTTGCTTTGTTTTCCTCGCTTTTGAATTCGGGTACATAAAAGCCTGCATCGTAGAAATCGACGTATCTGCGTGATTTTACGGTGAATGATGCAAGTCTGAACTCAATCATAAACTGCTCAACAATAACCGAAACATCATTGAAAGCAAGGTTGAACATAATGTGCTCAACCGTTGAGTTGTGACCCGAGCGCGTTACCTTGTCAATAAGGTTTGCGTTTTTTTCATCATCCTGAGATTTCTCCCATATACCGAGTGCGTTGCCGGGTTGAGTGGAAATTCTTCCGCCTGCTGCGCACATTTTTTCACCGCAGTTGCTGTAGCCTAATACATATACACCGGATTTGCAGTCCATTTTCAAGACCTCCGTAATTACTGAATTTATGACATATTTATTATATAATAAAACAGGGAGAAAGAAAAGTCAAGAAAAGCATATTGGTTTTTATAGTTTTATTGTGTATTGATGTTGAGTGTATTTTATGATAAAATTTATCATAATGTCGTTGAGCGGATGAGGTGAAGAGAAAATGAAGCAGGCGAAGAAAAAGAAAAAAATTCTGTGGCAACAGTATGTGGGGAAAGCGGTTATTATACTTATCGGAGTAATATGCGGTGTCGTGACATCTTCATGTTTCAACGAATTTATTCCGGGAATCCCTTTTTATAAAAGATTTGCGGTGCTGCTTGTCGGTGTGTGTCTTGCTTTTTTATTTAATATTATTATGCACGAAATCGGACACCTTGTTTTCGGTTTGCTTACCGGATACAAGTTCAGTTCGTTCCGCATCGGCTCTTTTATGTGGATGAATGAGGGCGGAAAACTTAAATTCAAAAGGCTTAAAATAGCCGGTACGGGCGGTCAGTGTCTGATGATTCCTCCGGATATGAAAGACGGTAAAATACCGCTTGCTTTATTTAACCTCGGTGGTTCTTTTGCCAATATAATTGTCGGCGTTTTATTTTTAGTCGGACGTTGCTTCTGCTCCGGAACGGATTTCCTTTCATCGTTTCTTTTTATATTTGCTTTTGTTGTATTTATAAGTGCTGCGATAAACGGCGTACCGATGCGCCTCGGAGTGATTGACAATGACGGATATAATGCTTTTGCCTTGTCCAAAAACAAAGAAGCGGTTGAAGCTTTCTGGGTTCAGCTCAAGGTTGTCGAACAGAATTCCAAAGGTATCCGTCTTAAAGATATGCCTGCCGAGTGGTTTGCCGTACCGACAGATGAAGCTATGAAAAACAGTATGGTGGCAACCCGCGGTGTGTTTGCTTGCAACAGACTTATGGATGAAGAAAAATTCGAGGAAGCAGATGCACTTATGAAACACCTGCTTGAGATTGACAGCGGAATTGTCGGACTTCATCGCAATCTTCTCATGTGCGACAGGATATATGTCGAACTTATCAGAGAAAACCGCTGTAAGGTAATTGAAAATATGATGAGCGGCGAACAAAGGAAGTTTATGAAGACAATGAAACGTTTTCCTTCTGTGCTTCGCACTCAATATGTTTTGGCGTTGCTTTTTGAAAAAGATACCGTAAAAGCAAAAAACGTTAAAAACGAATTTGAAAAGGTTGCAAAGACTTATCCTTATCCGCAAGATATTGAATCTGAAAGAGATTTGATGGAGATAGCAGATAAAGCATTTGTAATGTAAAATTCAGACAGAATCAAAATTTTTAACAGAACACCTCTCTTTTTCGATAAGCGAAGGGAGGTGTTCTTTTTATGCAGCTGACAATTGCAGATTTTGCTTGTATAAATTCTTATTAAATAATAATAAATAATTGAAATATGCGGTTATGTGTGTTATAATAGCTAATGTATAATTAGGTTAGTTATGTGCAATTGATTTTTTTGACACAGGAGGAAGCCGCCTATACATTTGCGGCTAAACCGTATAATGGGCAGAATGATAGTAATCGAAGGGCTTGACGGAAGCGGAAAATCCACACAGATAGCTCTTCTCAAAAAACATCTTGACAGCAAGGGCTGCGAATACAGACAGATAAAATTGCCTGACTACGAAGACCCGTCGAGCACACTTGTGCGTATGTATCTCGGCGGTGCTTTCGGAAATAAGCCTGAGGACGTCGGCGCTTTTGCTGCTTCTGCATTCTTTGCGGTTGACCGTTTTGCGAGCTTTAAACAGCATTGGCAGGCGGATTATGAGGCGGACAAGCTTATCCTTGCCGACCGTTACACCACATCAAACGCATATCATCAGCTTGAGAAGATGCCCCGCGAAGACTGGGACAGCTACATTCAGTGGCTTGAAGATTTTGAATACGTCAAGCTCGGCATTCCGAAGCCTGATATGGTAATCTACCTTGATATGCCTATTGAGGTTTCACAGCAGCTTATGTCGCTCAGAAGCGAGAAAACAGGCGAGAAAAAAGACGTACACGAGGCTGACGTAGGTTATCTTCATCGCTGTCGTGAGGCTGCAATGTATGCTGCAGAAAAAATGGGCTGGCACGTTATAAAATGTGCCGAAAACGGTAAACCTCTGTCTGTGGAAACAATTGCTCAGATGATTGCAGACTCATTACCCGGAGAGTTTATTTATGCTTGATTTTCATCCGATAACTTTGGAGGATAAATCACGTGCGGAAAAGATTTTTATGGCGAGTAAAAATATTGGCTGTGAATATTGCTTTGGCACGCTGTTTATCTGGAAAAACGTTTATAAAACACAGATTGCTTACAACGGCGATATGCTCGTTGCAAAGTATATCACGCAGGACGGTGTGAATTACTGCTGCCCCACGGGCGACGGCGATTTAAAGCAGATGACCCAGCTTGTTGTCGAGGATGCACGAAAGGACGGCAACCGTGTAGTCATAGCAGGTTGCTCGGCAGAAGAGAAACAAAAGCTTGAAACACTGTTCCCCGATAAATTCACTTTCACTGCTGATGATAGCCGCTTTGATTATATTTACAAAAGCAGTGACCTTGCAAACCTTGCCGGAAGGAAATACCACGGCAAGCGCAACCACATTTCGGCTTTTATCAGGAATAACCCCGATTGGAGTTTTGAAGAGATTAATCCCGCCAATATCGGTCAGTGTGCCGCTATGAATGAGCGTTGGCTCGTTCTCAACGAATACAAAGACGAAGAGGCTATTTCGGCTGAGCATAATGCGCTCAATCTTGCACTTGCTCATTTTGATGAGCTTGGTCTTTACGGCGGTCTTATCCGCGTTAACCGTGAGGTTGTTGCTTTTTCATTCGGCGAAAAGCTCAGGGACGGTATATTCTGTACTCACTTTGAAAAAGCTTATTCATCGGTTCAGGGTGCTTATCCCATAATCAACCGTGAAATGGCAATACGCCTTTGCGGCGATTATGAGCTTATCAACAGAGAAGAAGATACAGGCTCAGAGGGATTGCGGCGTGCAAAACGCTCCTACTATCCCGAGATATGGCTTGAGAAATATATTGCAGAGTGTGATTGATTGTGGTCAGGTTTGAGAATCCGGCTTTGCGTGAGCAGGCTGTAAGTCTGTGGCACGAAGCCTTTGGCGACAGTGAAGATTATATACGCTTTTTTCACGGTACGCACAGCTCGTGTTACTGCCTTATGCTGACAGAATCGGATGAGCTTGTCAGCGCACTTTATCTGATTGACGGTGAGCTTTGCTCACAGCAGGGCTACTATCTCTTTGCCGCTGCAACCTTTAAAAAATTCAGAGGCAAAGGCTATATGGCAAAGCTTCTGAAAAAGGCAGAGAGCTACGCAAAACAAAACGGTAAAAGTTTCATTGCGCTTGTGCCTGCCGAGCCGACACTTTTCGATTATTACTCGCGTTTTGGCTACAAAACCGCGTTTTACGCTTGTAAACAGCCTGTCGGCACACGGTTTGATGCCGACGGAGTGAATGTTTTCTGCTGGAGTGCCGGTCATACGGAATATATCCACAAGGAGCAGGAAAAATACGGCACCCGGCTTTATGAAGCAGACGGCATGCTTTTTTCGGTTTATGATGGTGGCTTTATAAAAACGCCCGCGGATAAAAGCGACACTTACCGTTACGGTATGCTGTTGTCGCTTGATGAAAGAACGCAAAGCTTTACACAGCTTAATTCATATATCGGTTTGACACTTGAATAGAGGAGGAAGTACAGATGATTTACGTTTTTCTCGCAGAAGGGTTTGAAGAGGTTGAGGCACTTGCAACGGTTGACGTGCTGCGCAGGGCAGGTCTTGATGTTAAGACTGTCGGCGTGAGCGGCTCAACGGTCAGCGGCTCGCACTCAATACCCGTTGTGTGTGACGTTTCGGTTGATGATATTCAGCCTGACAGCAGCATTGAAGCGGTTGTGCTCCCAGGCGGTATGCCCGGCACAATTAACCTTGAGAACAGTGATAAGGTCAACAGCTTTATCGAGTATGCTTATGCAGAAGGTAAATATGTCTGTGCGATATGCGCTGCCCCGAGCATACTCGGCAAAAAGGGAATGCTCAACGGCAGAGAGGCTATCTGCTTCCCCGGCTTTGAAGAATATCTTTACGGTGCAAAGCTCAGCGATAAATCCGTTTGTGTTGACGGTAAAATAATAACTGCAAAGGCCTGCGGCGTAGCTTTGAAGTTCGGCAAGGTAATTGCTGAGCAGTTTATAGGCAAAGAGAAGGCAGATGCCTTGTGGGAGAGTCTTTACAATGATTAAGGATATCAGACCCGAAAAAAAAGCGTTGAGAGCCTCATCACTCGAGTGGAGAAAAAATCTTTCACGCAACGAAAAGCAGCGTATGGATTTTAAAATTCAGAACAAGTTTCTGACACTGTGGAAATTCCGCGAGGTCAGAACCGTGCTTGTTTACTGTTCCAAGCCGCTTGAGGTTGATACGTCACTTATTATTGAACGTGCCTTGTCTGTTGGTAAGACGGTTGCGGCACCAAGATGCGTGCCGGGAACAAGAGATATGGAGTTTTACATTATAAAAAGCTGCGATGATCTTGTATCGGGTGCATTCGGCGTAATGGAGCCTGATCCCGAAAAATGCGAGCTTTTACGCGACTATACTTCAAGTGTGTGCATTGTTCCGGCTCTTATGTATGATAATTCAGGGTATCGTCTCGGATACGGCAAGGGATACTATGACAGATTCCTTTCTGCTTATAACGGAGCCTGTATAGGACTTGTTTATTCGTCGCTGATTAAGGATGACCTTCCTCACGGTAAATATGACCGTAAGGTTGATATAATAGTAACTGAAAAAGATAACTACTTTTGCTGAACACAGAATAGGAGTTACATATGGACGACAAGAAGAAATTTGAAATTGAATTTGATGACGATTTTGATTTATGGCTTGCTCAACGTGAGCAGGCTAAAAAGACGTCTCAGATTACAAAACCTGCACAGCCTGCAAAACCTGCACAGCCTGCAAAACCTGCACAGCCTGCAAAACCTGCACAGCCTGCAAAACCTGCACAGCCTGTAAAACCTGCAAAACCTGCAAAGCCTGCAGCACCTGTAAGACCTGCAGCACCTGCAAGACCTGCAGCACCTGCAGCACCTGCAAGACCCACAGCACCTGCTGATGCAGCAACGACTGTAATACCTCCGATGCCTGCAAAAACTAAGACATCTTCCGGCTCTGTTGAGAGACCCGATGCACGTCAGTTTAAACCGGTTCAGTCTGACAGCGGAAATGATATTGCGGTTAGCAGAAGAGACGTTGTCAAAAATTTCAAAATTCATATTGATGAAAACGAATACAGTAAGCCTGCCTTTGAAGAGCCTTCCGCTTCTTCAAAACCTGCAAAAAAGGATAAGTCGATTTATTTTGCCGGTCGTAAACCCACAAAGGCTCAGATTGAGCGTCGTCATGCTCAGGATAAGGCACGCGAGGAGAAGAAGAAAAAGGACAAACAGGTATCTGCACGCCCTAAATTAAGTGAACGCGACCAGGTTGCGAGATTAAGTCGTATTATACTTTGGGTGGCCATATTCGTTTGTTCGACTGTTATTGCTGCTTACGGAATTTCCTGTATAAATGATGTTCTTGCAATCACCAGAAGCGATGAGCTTGTTACTGTTGATATTGAAAAAGGTTCAGATTATAACGATGTTATCAAAGCACTTGACAGCAACGGACTTATTAAGCACAGATGGTTCTGCAAGATAATAACAAAGTTCAGAGGCTTTGATGAAGAAAAATATCTTTACGGTAAGCACTATCTGACAGCTGATATGGGCGTAGAGGGTATGCTCACGGCAATGCTGGAGGATCAGACATCGGACAAGACAATACGTCTTTCTTTCCCGGAAGGCTGGACTATTCCGCAGATTATTGAAAAGCTTGATGAAAACAACGTTTGCCCTGCAGAGTATATTTATGACGCTCTGAAGGATGTTGAGTTTGATTACGGCTTTGTCAGATATATTCCCACTGATGAACTGCGCTGCTATAAGCTTGAAGGTTATATTTTCCCCGATACTTATGACTTCTTCGTTAGTGAGAAGGAAAACGGTGTGGGTGAGAATCCGACCAGTATTCTTAATAAGTTCCTCAGCAACTTCGAGACAAAATGGAACGATGCTTATGCAAAGCGTGCAGAGGAGCTAGGCGTTACACTTGATGAGGTTATTATAATCGCATCTATCATTGAAAAGGAAGCTGCTGATAAGAGTCAGATGACAAAGGTTTCGTCTGTTATTCATAACCGACTCAATCATCCGGGCTCTTACCCGACACTCGGTTGTGATTCAACCAAGAAATACGTCACGAATTATCTTACTCCCGTTCTCGGTTCAGCAGGAGCAAACGCATACCTCGGCAGCTATGACACAAACAGCATTCGTTCAGGATTGCCGGCAGGTCCGATCTGTAACCCCGGTGTTGATGCTATTGAAGCTGCTCTTAATCCGGATGATACAAACTACTACTACTTCTGTCATAATGAAGACGGTAAGATTTATATGGCTGAGACTTACGCTCAGTTCCGTGCTAACTGGGCACAGGTTCTCAGAGATAACGAGGGCAATTGATTATGATAAAACCCGAACTTTTATCACCGGCAGGCGACAGGGAACGCCTTGAAGCTGCCGTGTTGTACGGTGCTGACGCCGTGTACCTTGGCTCTACAAGCCTTGGTATGCGTGCTGCGCCGCAGAATTTTGATGCTCAGCAACTTCAAGAGGCTGTTGCACTCTGCCACAGTAAGGGCAAGAAGGTTTATCTTACCTGTAACGTGCTTGCTCACAACAGTGATCTGATTGCTTTGCCGGGCATTATCGAATCTGCGGTTGAAGCAGGTGTTGATGCAATGATCATTTCCGATATGGGCGTGCTGTCACTTGTTAAAAAGTATGCACCCGATATGGAAATTCATATCTCGACACAGACCGGTCTTGTCAACCATGCCGCATGTCAGGCTATGTATGATATGGGTGCCAAGCGTGTTGTTCTTGCACGTGAGCTTTCACTTGATGAGATTGCCGAAATCAGAGCAAAGACACCGTCTGATCTTGAGATTGAGTGCTTTGTTCACGGCGCAATGTGCGTTTCTTTTTCAGGCAGATGCCTTCTTTCAAATTACTTCCTCGGCAGAGATTCAAACAGGGGAGAGTGTGCTCAGCCTTGTCGCTGGAAGTATGCGATAATGGAAGAAAAACGTCCGGGATTTTATCTGCCGATAGGTGAAGATCACAGCGGTACATATATTATGAATGCGCGTGATATGTGCATGATTGAGCATATTCCCGAAATGGTAAAGGCAGGAATCAGCTCATTCAAAATTGAGGGCAGAGCAAAATCGTCTTACTATACGGCGGTTATAACAAACGCATACCGTGCCGCAATTGACGGATATCTCAGAAATCCTACCGATGATTATAAACCCGAACAGTGGATGATTGATGAAACACGAAAGGTCAGCCACAGAGAGTACTGTACAGGCTTTTTCTACAGTGATCCGCGAGATGATGCACAGATTTTTTACGACGGCGTGTATAAGCGCAACTGGAACGTTATGGCAGAGGTTAACTCCTGCGAAAACGGCAGAGTTTACGTTACTCAGCGTAATCGCTTCTTCGAGGGTGACGAGCTTGAAATAATGGTTGCAGGCGCTGAGCCGCTCACGGTTAAGGTGGAAGGTCTGCTCAACGAAAAGGGCGAGCCTATTGACGTTGCGCCTCATCCGATGATGAAGTGCAGCTTTATATGCGATGCCGATATTCATCCCGGTGCTCTTATCCGTAAACCGGCTGATGACGAACAGTAATAATAAATTTAACAGACAAAGGCAGTGTATATGCTTTTGTCTGTTTTTTTATTCAAAAATATTCCGTCAAAAATCTTGCCTTTTATATATGTATATAGTAAAATATCACTATCTTATTATGGTGGTATATTATGTTCAGTGAGAAATTTATTGAGTTAAGAAAACAGGCAATTGAAAAACAGTTCGGCAGAATGAATGCTATGCAGCGCAGTGCGATTTTTCACACTCGGGGTCCGCTTCTTGTGCTTGCAGGTGCGGGCAGCGGTAAAACAACCGTGCTTGTTAACCGTATTGCAAACATAATTCAGTTTGGAGATGCCTACTATTCCGGCGATTTATGCCGTACCGTAACGCAGAGTGATATTGATGCGATTGAAGCTTATCTTGCAGGTGACGATTTTGCCTATGTCGAGATAGATGACCTTATGCGTGTTAATGCTCCGCGTCCGTGGGAGATTCTTGCAATCACCTTCACTAACAAGGCGGCAACCGAGCTTAAGGAGCGTCTTGAGCGTATGCTCGGGCCTGACGGTCTTGATATATGGGCAAGCACTTTTCACTCTGCCTGTGCGCGTATCCTGCGCAGACACGGTGAGCATTTAGGCTTTACCAATCACTTCACAATTTATGATACCGATGATTCACGCAGAGCGATGAAAGAGTGTCAGCGTGCGCTCAATATCGAAGAGCGTGTTATCGGTCATAAGGCGGCTCTTGCAGAAATCAGCAGAGCAAAGGACAGTCTTATAAGCCCCGAAGAATTCAAGCAGAACGCAGGCAGTGATTTCCGACTTCAGAAGATTGCGGCACTGTATGAGCTTTATCAGCAGAATCTTCAGCGTGCCGACGCAATGGATTTTGACGATATTATTGTCAACACTGTTCGTCTTTTAGAAACCAATAAAGAAGTCCTCGAATACTATCAGAACCGTTTTAAGTACATAATGGTTGATGAGTATCAGGATACAAACCACGCTCAGTACAGACTTGTAAGTATTCTTGCCGCAAAGCACAGAAATCTCTGCGTTGTCGGTGACGATGATCAGAGTATTTACAAATTCCGCGGTGCTACAATTGAGAATATTCTTTCGTTTGAAAAACAGTTCAATGCTTCTGTTATAAAGCTTGAGCAGAATTACCGTTCAACCCAGACTATCCTTGATGCCGCAAACGCAGTTATCAAAAATAACGATCAGCGCAAGGGCAAAGAGCTCTGGACTGACAACGGTGACGGTGAAAAAATCATACTCAACACTTCCTATGATGAACAGTCGGAGGCAAGATATATTGCCGATACGGTGCTTGACGGTGTTGCCGCAGGCAAGCGTTTTTGCGATTTTGCCGTGCTCTACCGTGCAAACGCACAGTCAAACTCGGTTGAAAATGCCTTTGTGCGTATGGGTGTTCCTTATCAGATTTTCGGCGGTCACAAGTTCTACGACCGTAAAGAAATCAGGGATGCGATTGCCTATCTGACCGTTATAAATAACCCTGCAGACGATATAAGGCTGCGCCGTATTATAAACGAGCCTAAGAGGGGAATAGGTGACACAACCGTTTCAAATGCCGCAGATATTGCAAATTCTCTCGGTATCAGCCTGTTTGAGGTTATTTCAAATGCCGAGGATTATCCTCAGCTCAAACGCGCTTCAGCAAAGCTTAAAGAGTTTTCAGCTATGATTAACAGCTTTGTTGAAAGAGCAGAAGAGCTTTCAATCAAAGATTTATTTGATACCTGTATGAAAGAAAGCGGCTATGTTGACTCCCTTGCGCTTGACCCTGCAACGTATACCGAGCGTCTTGCCAACGTCAACGAGCTTTCTAACAACCTTCAGCGATATTCTGAAGAAAACGATGAAGCTTCACTTACAGGCTTCCTTGAAGAAGTTGCACTTATGACAGACCTTGACAATATGGAGGAGAATGCGGAACGTGTTGTTATGATGACGCTTCACTCCGCCAAGGGTCTTGAGTTTGATAACGTGTTTATTGTAGGTATGGAAGAGGGCGTGTTCCCGGGTATGCAGGCTGTCTACAATCCGGCTGAAATTGAAGAAGAGCGCAGGCTTGCATACGTCGGTATCACAAGAGCCAAGAAGAATCTTTATCTCACAAAAGCACGCACAAGAATGCTTTACGGCTCAACAACTCACAACCGTGTTTCACGTTTCGTTGATGAGATTCCCAATTCACTTATCAAAAACACGGGCGTTGCGGCACAGCCTCCGATGTTCGGTGGCGGAATGGGCGGCTCTATGGGCGGCAATCCGTATGCGACACAGTTCAAAAAAGCCACTGCACCTGCTCCGAAACCTGCACCGAAGCCTGCTCAGCCGATAGAAAACCTTGTTGTGGGTGACAGCGTTTCTCACGCCACTTTCGGCACGGGTGTTGTGCTCTCGGCAAAACCGATGGGCAACGATATTCTGCTTGAAATTGCCTTTGATAAAGCAGGTACTAAAAAGCTTATGGCAAAGTTTGCCAAGCTTAAAAAGATATAAAATTTTTAGGGAGATGTAAAAAATGATCAAATCAATTCCTAACGGTGTCTATCCGACAATGATAACACCTTATACAGCAGATAACAAAGTCGACTATAACGCTGTTGAGCAGATTATCAACTGGTACTGTGAGCGCGGTGTTGACGGTATCTTTGCAATCTGTCAGTCAAGCGAAATTTTCTTCCTCTCCTTTGAAGAGAGATATGAGCTGCTCAAGTTTATTATTGAGCACACTCCAAAAAATATCTCAATTGTCGCCTCGGGTCACACAGCAGACGATATTCCGACACAGCTTGATGAGGCAAAGCGCTTTATCGACCTTGGTATCGACGGCTATGTGTTTATCTCAAACCGTCTTGCAAAGCAGGATGAGAGCGACGACGTTTTACTTAAAAATGTTGATATATTTATGAATGAGATTCAGGATACTGCATTCGGTATTTATGAGTGTCCCTATCCCTACAAACGTCTTATGACACCCGAAACTCTCGGCAAGCTTGCACGCACGGGCAGATTCACCTTCCTCAAGGATACCTGCTGTAACCCTGAGCAGATAAAGGCAAAGCTTGATGCAGTTGAGGGAACGGGTCTTAAGATTTATAATGCAAACTCCGCAACTCTGCTCGATACCTTAAAGATGGGTTGTGCAGGTTTCTCAGGTGTTATGGCTAACTTCCACCCCGAGCTTTATTCTTGGCTTTGCAAAAACTATGAGAAAGAGCCTGAAAAGGCACAGCTTGTGCAGGATGTTGTCGGCTTCTTCTCCGTTGCAGAGCGCCAGGTTTACCCCATAAATGCAAAGTATTATCTCACACTTGACGGCCTTGATATGGGCTATACGTCAAGAGCACGCAGCATTGATGATTTCAACATCGGCTGTCACTATGAGATTGAAGAAATGCACCGCGTCACTCAGTTTGTAAAAGCACAGCTCGGCATAAAATAACATCTTGAAAGGGTGTTAATAATGAAAAAAACGTTCAAAGCGATAGTCAGTCTTCTGCTGGTTTTAACGCTTGTTTTCTGTTGTTCGTCGGCAGCTTTTGCAACCGATGACGGTTGTGATTGCGGCAAAACTCCCGTTGTTTTTGTCAACGGTATCGGCGGCACGATTTTTTCTGTTGATGAAAACGGTGACGAGTACCCGATCTTTCCGATAGAAAGCGACGTGATGGTAAAAGAAATCCTCACGTTTATTCCTGCCGCGTTCATTACAGGCATATTCGGCGGATGGGATTATTTTGCTCAGTCGCTCGATACAATGCTCTGCAAGCTTTTTGCAGGTATGGATTGTGACAATGAGGGCAATTCCGTGCTCCCGGCACACGCTGACGAGTGCGACGCGGTCACGGTTGAAGAGCATATGTATGATAACGAGTTCGATTTTCTTTACGATTGGCGTCTTGACCCTTATGAATCAGCTGCACAGCTCGACGCTTATATTGACGAAATTATCGAGGTTACAGGTCACGATAAGGTAATTATCAACGCCTTCAGTGAGGGTGGCGAAATTGCCCTTGCTTACTTTGATGAATACGGCAGTGATAAGGTTGAAATGTATATTTCACAGTGCTCTGCTTTTCAGGGTCTTACCCTTATCGGTATGCTTTTCACAAATCAGTGCCGCGTTGATGCCGATCAGCTTTACAACTTCCTTATGACTATGCTTCCCGTATCAAACGTTGATCAGGGTGTGCTTGATTTGCTCACGGTGCTCAGATATACGGGGATATACAACATTCTTACGGCACTTGTCAACAAGATCCTTGACGAATGCTTCGACACGATTTATTCGGGCTTTGCAACCGATGTTTTTGCCTGCATGCCCGGTGTATTCAATTTTGTGCCGGCCGAGTATTATGACGATGCGGTTAAAATGGTATTCGGTGACAAGCCGCAGTATGCAAAGCTTGTCGAAAAGCTCGATAAATACCATCTCGCTCAGGTGAATGCCGAGAAAATCCTCAAGGAAGCTCAGGCAAACGGTATGGCTGTTGCATTTGTTTCGCATTACGGTGTTGCTCCTATGCCGCTTGTCGGTGATAAATGCTATCAGACCGACGGACTTATCGACTCTGCAAACACATCGGGCGGTGCAACCTTTGCACCGATGGATAAACCGTTTGACAAAAATTACAAGCAGAAGGTTGACGACGGACACGGTCACGTTTCACCCGACGGCGCGGTTGATGCTTCAACCTGTATGTTCCCCGAAAGTACATGGTTTGTCAGCGGTTTCAGCCACTGGAACGTATCCGAAAACCTTATCGAATGGCTTGAAGGCTGTGACGGTCAGCCGACAATAAACGACAATCCCGAATTTCCGCAGTTCCTTGTAGGCGATTCTGCAGAGAATACGGTCAAACCGTGGTAACAATATAAATTGTAAGAGGTCACTTCATCGCGAAGTGATCTCTTTTTTAGTGTGTGCGGCAAATATGCTCACAAAATAATTATTTTTTCTGTGTTATTATGACCTTTTTTTCACTGCCTGAGCGTTAAACTCTGAATCAGGGGTGGTGATGAATGTGTGAAACAGGTTGTATACGTTGATGTGCTTGTTGCGCTGAACATTATTGTCAGCTTTTTTCTGATTAAGGCTGTCTGTGCGATTGCACGTGAAAAACCAAGGACCGTGCGCGTGCTTATCGGCTCGGTGATGGGCGGTGCGTATTCGCTCGTTATTTTTCTGCCTGAAATACATACAGTTTTGAGCATAACAGGACGTATTGCTTTTTTGCTGATTGTGACTGCTGCTGTGTTCGGTTTCGGAAACCTAAAGAGATATTTGCGCTGTTATCTGCTTTTGTGTGCGGCTTCAGTGCTGTGTGCAGGTGTGTTGGTGGCATTATGGATTATGCTCTTGCCGCAGGCTGTTATGCTGCGTAACGGCTCGTTTTACGTGGATGTCAGCTTTGTCCAGCTTGTTATTGTCTGTGCTTTGGTGTACATCGGTGCGAGGATTTTCGGCAGGTTTCTTGCAAAGCGTGCCGATGAGGAATCAGACGTACGGCTTGAAATCACGTTTCAGGGCAAGAAAGTTAACGCAAACGGAATTGTTGACACGGGTAACACACTGCGTGATTCCTTCACGGGTGAACCTGTGAGCATTATTTCTCAGAGCCTTGCGCTGAGTCTGCTGCCTGAAAGGTACTTCAGCGCGGCAATAGAGCCTATGAGCGGCAATATGCCCGAGGGTATGCACCTTATAGTATCCGATACGGTCGGTTCAAGTGCGCTGATGTGCTCGTTCAAAGCTGAAAGTATGGTGCTGATTACGTCGGATAAGCAGATTAAAACTGAAAACGCAACGCTTGCCGTCAGCACAAGAGAAACATTTTCGGGCGGCAGAAACGTGCTAGTCAACGCGATATATGCTAACGATATTCAGGGAGGAAACAGTTGTGATAAGAAAGCTGAAATCACTCATATTAAGCATAAGGCTTCGGCTGAAAAAACAAGGAGTTTACTACATAAACGGTCCCGAAACTCTGCCGGCTCCGCTGACGGGTGTGCAGGAAAAAGAGGTGATGCGGCGCATTGAAAGCGGCGACGAATCCGCAAGAGAAAAGCTGATTGTGCATAACTTAAGGCTTGTTGTTTATATTGCAAGAAAGTTTGAAAACTCGGGTGTCGGAATTGAAGACCTTATTTCAATCGGCACAATCGGTCTGATAAAAGCGGTAAACACATTTTGTCCTTCGCGTAACATAAAGCTAGCAACCTATGCTTCAAGATGTATAGAAAATGAAATTCTTATGCATCTTCGCAAAATTTCAAATTCAAAAGCTGAAGTTTCGATTGATGAGCCACTTAATGTTGACTGGGACGGCAATGAGCTTCTGCTTTCGGATATTCTCGGCAGTGATGCCGACAGCGTCAACACAGGGCTTGAGCACGAGGATGAGCGTAATACGCTGCTGAGTATTGTCAGCACACTCAACGAGAGGGAGCAGACGATAATGCGCCTGCGCTTCGGTATCGGCAGTGAGCGTGAACACACGCAAAAGGAGGTTGCGGAAATGCTCGGAATATCGCAGAGCTATATTTCGCGGCTTGAAAAAAGAATAATCGAGCATATTAAATTTGAGATGGAAACAGTATTGAATTAATTACATAAATGTTATAATATATAGGCAGGCATTATCGTCTGCCTATTTTTTATCAGGGTGGTGAATTTATGAAAACTGCGGCTGTTGTAGCTGAATATAATCCCTTTCACTGCGGACACAGGTATCAGCTTGAAAAAACGCGTGAGGCAGGGGCGACCCATATTGTTGCGGTAATGAGCGGCAATTTTGTCCAGCGTGGCGAAGCGGCGATTTTTGATAAATTCACGCGTGCAAAAACAGCGGTTGACTGCGGCGCAGACCTTGTTGTTGAGCTTCCGCTGCCGTGGGCAATGAGCACGGCACAGAATTTTGCAAGAGGTGCGATAAGTCTTGCAGGTGCCCTCGGCTGCGTCGATATGCTCTCTTTCGGCAGTGAATGTGACGATGTTACGGCGCTTGAGCGCGTTGCACAGACTGTTTATTCGGCAGAGTTTGAATTGAAACTGGCGGAGCTTTTACCGCAGTGTGTTTCCTATGCCAATGCCCGTGAACAGGCTGTTGCTGCCCTTTGCGGTGCGCAATTTGCAGGCTTGCTTGCAAATCCTAACAGCATTCTCGCTGTTGAGTATATTGCGGCGGCAAAAAAATTCGGTTTTGATTTTGAGTTTAATGCCGTCAGGCGAATGGGTGACGGATATAATTCGCTTTCAGCTTCGGGTAACGGCTTTGCTTCTGCAAGTGCGATACGCCGCCTTATAGCTTCTCGCAGCGATTATTTTTCGTATGTTCCCGTTACCTACCCGTCTGAATTTGCTGATTTTTCAAAGCTTGATACGGCTGTGCTTTATGCACTGCGAAAAATGTCGGCAGATGAAATTGCTCTTGCTCCCGATATATCCGAGGGGCTTGAAAACAGAATCTTTGAAGCTGTGAGGATTTCTGGCAGCTTTGATGAGCTTATTGAAAACATAAAAACAAAACGTTATCCTACAGCGAGAATCCGCAGGATTATTATGAGTTTGCTGCTCGGTGTTAAAGCCAAGCATTCGCAGGGGCTGCCGCCTTATATCCGTATTCTTGCCTGCAACGAAAAGGGCAGAGAAATTCTATCGGCGGCAAATCCGTCATTACCCGTTGTTGCCAGAGCTTCGCAGTTCAGACAGTTTGACGGTATTGCAGGTGAAATATTTACGCTTGAATGTACGGCTGACGATATTTATGCACTGTGTTATTCTCCTGTACGGGAGTGCGGTGCCGATTATAAAGCAAAAGTATTTTAACGGAGGTATTTTTTATGTATCTTGGTATTATCAACGGTTGGTCTGACGGCTGCATCAAAGCTGTCAGCGAAAAAGGTCTTGGCTGGGTTGAATTCTGTGTGAACTGCAATTATGACAGTGCAGAGGTTCTTGCACAGGCAGATGAAATAAAGCTCAGCTGCGAAAAATACGGTGTGCGTGTCGGCTCAATCGGTCGCTGGGGAATGGATAGGGTAGACGACAACGGTCAGATAATTCCCGAGGCTCTTCAGCACGATAAAAACTGTATTGACCTTGCTTCAAAGCTCGGTTGTCCCGTATTCAACTGCGGCTGTAACGAGGTTGAAACAATGAGCTTTATGGAAAACTGCGATAACGCAATAAACTACCTTTCAAAGCTTATTGAGTACGGTAAGGAGCGCAACGTAAAAATCGCGGTCTACAACTGCGACTGGGCGAATTTTGTTATTGAAGACAATGCGTGGAGTGTTGTTCTCGGCAGATTGCCCGAGCTCGGTATCAAATACGATACATCTCACTGCATAAACAGAGGCGGCGACTATCTCGCCGAAATGGAAAAGTGGGGCAACAGATTCTACCATTTCCACGTTAAAGGCACACTTTACATAAAAGGTGAGCATTATGACGATCCGCCCGCAGGTCTTGATGATGTCAAGTGGGGTCCCGTGTTTGCTCTGCTCTATATAAAGGGCTACAACGGTATGCTCTCAATCGAGCCTCATTCAAGCAAATGGAAAGGTAAAATCGGTCAGTGGGGCGTTGACTATACAATCAACTTCATCAAACCGTATATTATGTCTGAAGATTATTCTTACAGCGAAAACCCGTATATGCCGTAAAAAAATAAAAATTATTAAAAATAGCTTGCATATTTTGTCTTTTAGTGTTAGAATAGCATATGTTTTATCTTGGTAACACTTTAACTTGCTAAAGTGTCACAAAAAAAGAGAGGTTAAAATTATGCAACTTGCAGCGTTCGTTTTGTATTTCGTCGTTGTCCTTGGCATCGGCATGTTCTTCTTCCTTAAATCGAAGAGCGGCAATGATAAGGACTATTTCCTTGGCGGTCGTTCAATGGGTCCGTGGGTTACTGCTCTCAGTGCTCAGGCATCCGATATGAGCGGTTGGCTTCTCATGGGCTTCCCCGGCTCCATTCTTGCAATGGGTATGGGTCAGGTCTGGATTGGTATCGGTCTTGCACTCGGTACAGCAGCTAACTGGATTTTTGTTGCAAGAAGACTTCGTAAGTTTTCACAGTGCGCAAACGATTCAATTACAATTCCGCAGTACCTTTCAAACAGATTTATGGCAAAGAGCCGTGCTCTTCAGATAATCTGTGCGGTTATTTTCCTTGTATTCTTCACAATCTACGTTGCTTCAAGCTTCGTTGCAGGTCAGAAGGTATTTATACAGGTTGTTCCGCAGCTTGCCGAAACTCCCGAGATTGCTCTTCTTATTTTTGCTGTTATTATTATTCTTTATACATTTCTTGGCGGCTTCAAGGCTGTTTGCTGGACTGACTTCTTCCAGGGTCTTATGATGCTTGCAGCTCTTCTTGCTGTTCCGCTTGTTCTTGTATTCCTCAGAGATATTGATTACACTGTATTTGAAACAGTTGCAGGCGGCACAAATCCGCTCAATCCCTTTGCAGCAAGCTGGCAGGAAATTGTTTCCGGTCTTGCATGGGGTCTCGGTTACTTCGGTATGCCTCACATCATTGTCAGATTTATGTCTACAAAGAATGTTAAGGTGCTCAAAAAGTCTGCTACAATCGGTATTATCTGGGTTGTTCTTACCCTTGGTGCTGCTGTAGCTATGGCTCTTCTCGGCAGAGGCTTCGCTCCCACACAGGCACTTGTTGAAAACGGAAGCCAGGAGCTTGTTTTCATTACTCTTGTTCAGGATATTTTCAACGGTCCGTGGGCCTTTGTTGCAGGTCTTCTTCTTTCTGCTATCGTAGCTGCTGCAATGAGCACTGCTGACTCTCAGCTTCTTGTTGCTTCATCTTCGTTTACAAGCGATATTTATAAGCCTGTATTCCGCAAGAATGCTTCTGAGAAAGAAACACTCTGGGTAGGCAGAATAGTTGTTCTTATCATTGCTGTTGTTGCTTACTTTATTGCAAGCAGCAAGTCTGAAGGTGCTTCCAGCATCATGAGTCTTGTTGATAACGCATGGGGCGGCTTCGGTGCTGCATTCGGTCCCGTTATTCTTCTTTCACTCTTCTGGAAGAGAACAACATACAAGGGCGCTATTGCGGGTGTTGTTGTAGGTGCGGTTGTAGACGTAGCATGGATGCTTCTTCTCTCTGAAACAGGCATTTACGAGCTTCTTCCCGGCTTTATTGCAGGTGGCCTCAGCTGTATTATCGTATCTCTTATCGATAAGAAGCCCTCTGCAGAGGTTGCAGCTCTGTTTGAAAAAGCTTCCAAGATTACAGATGAAGACTGATATCTGAATAAAATCAAAGCCGTACGGTTTCTTTACGATTCCGTACGGCTTGTTTTATTGGCTGTTTACAAGTTTTCTGAGTGCTTCCATCCTCAGGTCAAGTGCGGCACTCTGTTCTGCGCAGAGCTTTAATTCGTCTGCCATTTCTTCGGTGAATTCAAAATCCTTTTTGTATCTGAGCTGGTGCTCAAGGCTTGCCCAGAAGTCCATCGCGAGTGTGCGCAGCTGGATTTCAACCTTCATAAGCCTCTTTTCGTGTGCCAGATAAATCGGCACTGCGACGATAAGGTGCAGGCTGCGGTAGCCGTTTTCCTTAGGCTCGGCGATATAATCTTTGCGTCTTATGAGCATTATATCATCCTGCTTGAGGAGCGCATCAGCCAGCAGATAAACGTCTTCGGGGAATGTGCATATAACTCTTATTCCTGCAACGTCATTGATGTATTTTTCAACCGAATCAACGTCAAACGGCAGATTTTTTCGCTCTACCTTTTCCGTTATGCTGTCAAACGTTTTAATGCGTGTTCTGATTGAGCTTATGGGGTTGCGGTCGTGCTCGAGTGAAAATTCTTCGTTAAGCACCTTGAATTTGGTTTCAATCTCCATCAGGGCACATCGGTAATATGCCATCAGCAGGTCGAAATCCTTCATTTTTTCCTGAATCCATTCGATGGTATCCGAATCGATTTTCTGCATCAGCCTTACGGCTTTTTTAGCTTTGATTTTCTGTTCCATTATCTGTTTCCTCAGCCTTTTTGATATCAAAGGTGAATGTTACGCCGCCTTCGGTGTTTTCAACCGAGTAGGGCATACCGTGAAGCTCCTGAATTGCCTTGACAATCGAGAGACCTATTCCGAATCTGCCTTCAGCTCTCGAGTGTGCTTTATCCGAGCGGTAAAAGCTCTGCCAGATGCTGTCAAGCTCGTTCTCTGCGATGTGGTCACCTGTGTTATATACGGCTATTCTGATAAAATCTTCGTGCTCCTGAGCTGTGAGCCTGATAAGCTTTTCGCCCTTTGCGTGAGCAAGTGCGTTTGAAACGTAATTGTGTATAACCATATCCAGCTTGTCGGGGTCACCGTATGCGATAAGACCTTCGGGAATTTCTTTGGTTATTCTGATTCCGTTTTCCTGGGCAAGAATATCGTATGTGTCAATGCTCTCTTCAATAAACTTTTTGACTTCAAAGATGCGGGGCTTTAATTCGTATGCGCCTGATTCGTATTTTGAAAGCTCGAGCATATCGCAGACAAGTCTGTTCATTTTGTGTGTTTCTTCGATTATGATATCGCAGTATTCATCGCTGCCTGCGCGGTTTGATTTGATTCCGAGCTTGAGTCCCTCTGCGTACCCCTGGATGATTGCTATGGGTGTTTTAAGTTCATGTGAAGCGTTGGAGACAAATTCCTTGCGCATTTTTTCTATACGTCTTTCGTGCTCGATATCTGCTTCAAGCTGTTCGTTTTTCTTTTGCAGATCCCTAAGTGTGCTGTCAAGAGAGGAGGAGAGAACGTTGATGCTCTGACCAAGCTCGCCGATTTCGTTGTTGTTGTACGGCGGACACTTTTGCGAGAAATCCATTTTTGCCATTGCACGTGTGATTTTGTTCATTTCAAGAAGCGGTCTTGTGAAATGGAAAAGATAGAAATAAAGCGAAATCATTATAAGTGCAAATGTAGCTATTGCGATAATGCTGACGTATCGCGTAGTGGCATTGGCTGCATTTCCGAGATAATTCATCTGCGCATACAGTTTGATTATGTTACCGTTTTCGGCAATGGATGTGTATCGCATATACTGCAGGCCTGTATCTGTATCAACAAGTCGGTCAAGGGAATTGCCGTTGCGCATTGTTTTGTGAGACGTTGTTTTGAGGTTTCTTGAGCGCAACACATCAAAAACGCTGAATTCTTCGCCTTCTTTCCACCCCTGCATAACACGGCTTACTTCAGAGTCGTACAGCAGATGACCCGAACGGTTGAGTATTTCTACCTCGATGTTATTGCTTTTCTCGACAACAGACATATCATCGTAAAAATCAACGCTGTTGTACATAATCACTTCAACCTGTTCACTGATATCCAGCAGATGATTGCTCAGTCGCATTGTGTAAAGAAGCGGTATGAGCTGTGAGTTTGCAATAAGTATGGCAAAGCTGCCGATACAGATGAAAAATGCCGCAATTCCGAAGAGCTGAGTGCGCACCGAATACTTGCGGCTCATAAACTTCGGAAATACTTTTCGTAACAGTTTCATAAATTAGTCCGCCTCAATTTTATAACCGATACCGTAAACTGTTTTGAGGTGCGTGTTACCCCAATCACCGAGCTTTGTGCGAAGCCTTGCAACGTGGCTGTCAACCGTTCTTATATCGCCTGAGTAGTCATAACCCCAGATGTCGTCAAGCAGCTGCTCGCGTGAGAAAACTCTGCCGACTGATGAGAGAAGTTTGAGCAGTATGTTGTATTCCTTGAGTGTAAGCTCAAGTGCAGCGTCATCAAGAGTAATAACGTGTGCGGATTCGTCAACGGTGAGTCCGTCAAGTGTAACGGTTTGAGCAGTCTGCTCAGGCTCGTTGCCTGTTCTGCGAAGAAGTGCGGCAACGCGCTTCATAAGTACGCTCGGGCTGAACGGCTTTGTAACGTAGTCATCGGCACCTGCTTCAAATCCCATAAGCTCGTCAAATTCTTCGCTTCTTGCCGTCAGCATGAGCACGGGTACGTTAGATGTTTTTCTTATTTCGCGGCAGGCTGCCCAGCCGTCAAGGTTGGGCATCATAACGTCGAGTATTATTGCTGCCGTGTCGGGATTCTGCTCGAAAAGCTCAAGTGCAACGTCACCGTCGTTTGCTTCGAGCGGTTCGTATCCTTCACTTGCAAGAAAGTCGCAGACCAATCTGCGGATTCTTGCCTCGTCGTCTGCTACAATTATTTTTTTCATTTTTGTTCCATCCTTTGTTTTGGTGTAATTATATATTAACATAAGCGCATTTTATCCGCAATATCTTTAATAATCAGTTTACAAATTTGCAACAGCTTTCCGTAATATTAGTCAAACGGGTTACATATTTATTTACTCAGTGATGATTTTGTGTATCGGGAGGCGTGGCTTTGTCAGGATTTGATGAAATGTATTCGGATTCAAGCGTTAGAAAAAATAAAAAGAAGAAAAAAGATAAGAAATCGGATTGGCTTGTCTCGCTTTCTTCTGCTCAGCTTGTGCTTGCCGTTATCGGTGTTGTGCTCGTTTTTGCACTTTCAAAAATGTCACCGATGACTTTTTCAGCCTTGCGTGACGAATTCAATATTATTATGCAGACGGATATGAGTATCAGCGAAACCCTCGGGCGCATCCGCAGTGTGTTTTTGCCCGGCGTTATTCAGCCTTCAGAAGAAGAGAGTACGGCTTCAGGAGGTGAAGACGTTGAGGTTTATATGGCGGAGGATAACGTATGCTTCGCTCCGCTTGACACAACCGTGAAAATGGTTGTGCCCGTCAACGGCGAGATAACCTCACGGTTCGGCTATCGAAATCATCCGATAACCGGTAAATTCGGAATACATAACGGCACAGACATTGCCGCACCCGAAGGCACCGATATTCTGGCAGCGTTTGACGGCAGGGTAGAGGAAATCGGCTTTAATAAAGTGAGAGGTAATTATATTCTGCTTTCACACGGAGGTGAAACAAAGACTCTTTATATGCACTGCAGCGAAATAATTGCACCTGAGGGCGCTGTTGTAAGGCAGGGTGAAGTGATTGCAAGGGTAGGTAATACAGGTTGGTCAACAGGTCCGCATCTTCATTTTTCAATTACAGTCGGCGGAAAATACTGCAATCCGGAGTGGCTGATTAATGACGTTTAACGTTCATAAAACCCGTGTGAAAGTCAGTTTTTTCTTTTTTGTCACCGCTTGTGTTGCGCTCGTGCTCGATACAACCGATACGGCGGCACTTGCGCTTTGTGCGGCTGTTATTCACGAATCGGGGCATCTTGTGTGTATGCTTTTGTGCGGTGAAAGACCGTCGGAGGTTTTTCTTGCACCTTTTGGTATGAGCATAACACGTTTTCCGTGCGGCAGCTGCAGACGTGAGGCGATGATTGCTTTTGCAGGTCCTGCGGCAAATCTTTTTGCTGCTGCCGTGCTGATTGTGTTTATGCTTGTTTGCAGGACTTCCGCTTTGCTGAAGCCGGTTGCGGTCAATGTTGCGCTTGCGGCTTTCAATCTTTTGCCGATTGAACCTCTTGATTGCGGCAGGGCGGTAAAATATCTGCTTATGTCAAGATTTAACACACTCAGAGCTGAAAGAACAGCCTTTTTTATCGGTGTTGTGTTCCTTGTGCCGCTGTCGGCAATGGGCTTTTTTGTGTTGATACGAAGCCGATATAATGTGACTCTTCTTATTGCATCTGTTTATTTATCGTGGATGCTCTTGAAAAGAAAGCAATAATCCGATATAATAACACTAACTATTGTGTTTTGGAGGAACTTATGCTTTCCGAAAGAGTTGAAAGAATACTTCCGCTCGTTCAGAAACCCGGACGTTATACCGGCGGCGAACTGAACAGCGTTGTGAAAAATGCATCCGATGTTGATATTCGATATGCGTTCTGCTTCCCCGATACTTATGAGGTCGGTATGTCGCATCTCGGTATAAAAATACTTTATTCACTTGTCAATGCCCGTGAAGATGCGTGGTGTGAGCGTGTCTTTGCTCCCTGGGTTGATATGGAGGAGCAGATGCGCAAAAACAATATTCTGCTCTACGGTCTTGAAAGCGGTGATCCTATAAGGGATTTTGATCTGATAGGTTTTACTCTTCAGTATGAAATGAGCTATTCAAACGTGCTGAATATGCTTGACCTTGCAGGTTTGCCCGTGCGCTCAAAAGACCGCAAAGACCTTACACCTGTTGTTATTGCAGGCGGTCCTTGTGTATGCAATGCGGAGCCTATGGCAGACTTTTTTGATATTATGCTCCCGGGTGAGGGTGAAGAGGTTACAAATGATCTTATCGACCTGCTCAAAGAGCATAAGGCAAAGGGCTCGACAAAGCAGGAGTTTTTGCTTGAAGCGGCAAAAATCAAAGGCGTTTATGTGCCATCGCTTTATGATATCGAATACAACGAAGACAACACCGTCAAGGCTATTAAGCCGCTCGGTACTGCTCCCGAAAAAGTTGAAAAGCGTATTATAAGTGACCTTGATAAGGTCTATTTTCCCGAGAAATTTATCGTTCCGTCTGTTGAGATAATACACGACAGAGCGGTTGCAGAAATATTCCGCGGCTGTATCAGAGGCTGTCGCTTCTGTCAGGCGGGATATATCTACCGTCCCATCCGCGAAAAGCAGGCTGATACGGTTAACAGAGACTGTAAAAATATCTGCGATTCAACAGGTTATGATGAGGTTTCTCTCTGTTCACTGAGCACAAGTGATTACACAAATCTTGAGGAGCTTCTCAACAAGCTTCTTGACTGGACGGAGAAGGATAAGGTTAACGTTGCATTGCCTTCACTGCGTGCGGATAATTTTTCTAAAGAGCTTTCACAGCGTCTTGCCAGTGTGCGTCGCAGCGGTCTCACTTTTGCTCCCGAAGCAGGTACACAGCGCATGCGTGATGTTATCAATAAGAACATTACCGAAGAAGAGATTCTCTCTGCTGCACGCAAAGCGTTTGACGGAGGCTGGACAAGCGTTAAGCTCTACTTTATGCTCGGCCTGCCGACAGAAACCGACGAAGATATCGTTGCCGTTGCACAGCTTGCACAGAAGGTTGTCGATGAGTTTTACCGCAACCCCAATAAGCCCAAGGGCAAGAGTGTAAGTGTCAGCATCAGCGTTGCACCGTTTGTGCCCAAGCCTTTCACACCTTTCCAGTGGGAAGCACAGAATTCCAAGGAAGAGCTTCTTCGCAAGCAGCAGCTTGTTATCAGCAGCCTTACAAGCCGTAAGATTTCGCTCACCAGACATAATACCGATATGAGTTTCCTTGAAGGTGTTTTTGCAAGAGGCGACAGAAGACTGTCAGACGTTATCGAAACAGCGTGGCGCAAGGGCTGTAAGCTTGACGGCTGGGAAGAGTGTCTGCGTCTTGACGATTGGATGTCCAGCTTCGAAGATTGCGGAATATCACCGGAGTTTTATGCAAACCGTGAGCGTGCGCTCGATGAAATACTGCCTTGGGATCACCTCGATTACGGTGTCACAAAATCTCACCTTGTCAGAGAATATAACAAGGCTCACAGTAACGAAACAACACCGCACTGCCGTGAAAAATGTGCAGGCTGCGGAGCAAATAAACTGAACGGAGGCGAATGCGATGCGCTGCGTGAGAGTGCTGCTTGCAAAAAAGGGCAGAGCTAAATATACGTCACATCTTGATATGCAGCGCTGTATGATGCGCGCTGTACGACGTGCGGGAATTGAGCTGTGGTATACCGAGGGCTTCAATCCGCACCCCTATGTTACGTTTGCACTTCCGCTTCCTCTCGGTGTCGAAAGCGAGGGCGAGCCTGTTGATATCCGCCTTGAGGGCGATATGACAAACGAGCAGGTGCGTGACAGACTCAATGCAACAATGCCTGAAGGCATCACAGTTGTCAGCGTAGACGATGCCGTGCACAAGCCTGCAGATATAGCTTTTGCAAGCTACTGTATTGAGCTTTACGGCGCACCCGGTCTTGCGGCAAAGATCAGCGATGCACTTGCCTGCGGCAATCTTCCTGCCGAAAAGCTCGGCAAGGCAGGACGCAAGAAGGTGACAAAGCAGATAAACGTTGCTGAGCTTATGGGTGAATATACCGTTGAAGACTTGGGTGAGAGCATTGTTATCAACATAATTCTTGCCGCAGGAAGTCAGAAAAATGCAAGCCCGTTTATACTTCTCGATGCCATCTCAGGTGTAATAGGGGAGAAGCCGGAATACCGCAAAATCACCCGTAAAGCAATTTTACTTGCAAACCTGGAAAAATTTTAAAAAAACACTTGCATTTTGTATTTGTTTGTGTTAATATACTTTAGCGTTTGTTGTCCGTCATTATCCGTGACGGGTATTAATGCAAATAACATTAAGGCTGGCGGTCCTCTTTCGCGACTGATTCGATACGAACGCCTGTAAATTTATGGAGGAAATTAAAATGGACGCATTGAAAATCATTGCACAGGACAGCATCAAGGCTGAGAAGCCCGTCGCAGAAGTTGGCGACACCGTCAGAGTTGACGTTAAAATCCGTGAAGGTGAAAGAGAAAGAATTCAGGCTTTCGAAGGTATCGTTATCGCTCATAAGGGCAGCGGTGTTTCCGAAACATTCACAGTTCGCCGTGTTTCCTACGGTGTAGGTATTGAAAGAGTTTTCCCTGTTCACTCTCCCAATGTTGCTAAGGTTACCACAATCAGAAAAGGTAAGGTTCGCAGAGCAAAGCTTTACTATCTTCGTGACAGAGTCGGTAAGGCAGCAAAGGTTAAGCAGGATATCAAATAATTTAATTTTCCTGAACAAAATGAGGAACAAGTCTTGTGCTTGTTCCTTTTTTTTGTTATAATATATGCTGAGCGATTATATTTGCTCACAAATCAGTGTATTAGCAGGTGAAGAATTGAAAATTACCGAATACAAAAAAGTTTATAGTGAACCTGCTTGCGTAACTGCATCACCTAACAAAGAAGGAATGCATAAGAAAATAGCCGCTATTGTCTTTGAGTGGTTATCTTCAGGTATTATTGCGGTTATCTTTTTGTGCGCTGTGTTTATGTTTGGTGTAAGACCCGTCAGAGTAGATGGCGATTCAATGCTGCCGACACTGCAGGACGGCAACTGGCTTGTTGTATCTGCGTTTGATTTCAATCCCGAATACGGCGAGATAGTTATTGTCACACAGCCAAACCGCACCAGCACAGGAGGTCCCGTTGTCAAGCGTGTTATTGCTGTGGGCGGTCAGACAGTTGATATCGATTTCGAAAAGGGCGAAGTGTACGTAGATAATATAAAGCTCGACGAACCTTATATACTCGAAAAAACGTACCGCAGTTTCGATGTTCAGTTTCCGCTCGAAGTGCCTGAAGGTTATATCTTTGTTATGGGAGATAACAGGAACGATTCGCTTGACAGCCGTTCTTCACGAATAGGCCTTATCGATAAGCGTTACGTTCTCGGCAGCTGTATATTAAGAGCTCATCCTTTTAAGAAGTTTTAACAGTTAAATGTTTGGAGGAAGATGTATGTACGAAAATGAAAACAACGAAGTCCGACAGGAAAATATTGAAAATGCCGGACAGGATAATAAACCAAAAGCGAAAAAGTCAATCGAGCACACAGTTGTTGAGCTTGTTTCGATAGTTGCATCGTCTATTGTTGCAATTATGGTTATTTTTACTTTTGCTTTCCGTATCGTAGGTGTCAGCGGTCCTTCAATGGAGGAGACACTGCAGGACGGTGATTGGCTTGTTGTTTCAGCCTTTGTAACCGAGCCGGAGCGCGGCGATATTGTTATCATCACTCAGCCCAACGCTTACAATGAGCCTATTGTAAAACGTGTAATAGCCGTTGAGGGTGATAAGGTAGATATTGATTTTGAAAATGCTGTTGTAAAAATTAATGACAAGGTTATCAATGAACCTTATCTCGGCAGCCCGACAAAAATTGACGAAGGTGCATGGGATTATCCCATAACTCTCAAAGAGGGTCAGTTGTTTGTAATGGGTGATAACCGTATGCATTCATCTGACAGCCGTTCACCTGATATCGGTCTCATCAATGAAAAATATATTCTCGGTCAGGTGCTTATGCGCTTCTCTCCGATAAACGAAATCAAATTTTTCGGTGATTACGATTATGAATGATACACAAAAACAGGTTGTCCAATGGTTTCCGGGTCATATGGCGAAAACCCGCAGGCTTATCAAAGAGAGTCTGTCTATGGTCGATGCCGTAACCGAGCTGCTTGATGCACGCGTTCCTTTCAGCAGCCGCAATCCGGAGCTTGATGAAATGACAGGTAAAAAGCCCAGAATTGTTCTGCTCAACAAGTGCGACGTTGCCGATGAAAAAGCAACACAGCAGTGGATAAATTACTTCAACTCAAACGGTGCACACGCAATTGCGGTCGATTGCCGCAGCGGCAAAGGTCTTCAGAATTACCGTCCGCTTGTGCAGAAGGTGCTTGCAGACAAAATCCGTTCAAATGAAGAGAAAGGTATGGTCGGCAAACCTCTGCGTGTTATGGTTGTCGGTATTCCGAATACGGGCAAATCATCGTTTATCAACCGTATGGCGGGTTCAAACCGTGCCAAGGTTGCCGATAAACCCGGTGTCACAAAGCATAACCAGTGGTTTAACATCGGCGGCGGTATCGAGCTGCTCGATACACCCGGTGTTCTCTGGCCAAAGTTTGATGACCCGAAGGTTGGTGACAGGCTTTCTTTTATCGGCTCTGTCAAGGATGAGGTTGTCGACGTTGAGCTGATGGCTGTCCGTCTGATTGAGGTGCTGGCTAAGGACTATACATCAATGCTTATTGAGCGTTATAAGCTCGGCAGTATTGACGGACTTGAGGATTATGAAATACTCGAGCTCATCGGCCGCAAGAGAGGTATGCTTATCAGCGGCGGTGAGATTGATACAGAGCGTGCCGCAAACACATTGCTTGATGAATACCGAGGCGGTAAGCTCGGCAGAATTACACTTGAAAGGCCGTGAGATAAATGCCTGATTACGAATACGAAGCAAAGGCTTCTTCGCTCGGATTCGAGCGTATCTGCGGCGTTGACGAAGCGGGCAGAGGTCCTCTTGCAGGCCCTGTTTATGCAGCTGCCGTTATTCTGCCTCAGGGTCTTGTTATTGACGGACTGAACGATTCCAAAAAACTCAGCGAAAAAAAGCGTGAGCTGCTTTATGATAAGGTTATCGAAAGTGCTGTTGCGTGGTCTGTAGGCGTTGCTACAGAGCAGGAGATTGATGAAGTTAATATACTTCAGGCAACCTATCTTGCGATGAAACGCGCTGTTGAGGGCTTATCCGTAAAGGCTGATTTTGCGCTTATTGACGGCAACCGTATGCCGCCGCTTGATATAAAGGGTGAAACGGTAGTCAAGGGCGATTCACTTTCAATGAGCATTGCTGCAGCCTCAATTATTGCAAAAGTAACGAGGGACAGGTTTATGCTTGAGCTTGACGAAAAATATCCCGAATATCTTTTCGCAAAGCATAAGGGTTACGGCACTGCACTCCATTACGAAATGATCGAAAAGCACGGCATATCTCCCGTGCACAGACGCAGCTTTCTTAAAAAGTTATTATGAATCTCAAAAGAGTTAAGGGCGATATCGGCGAAAGCTATACTGCAAAATGGCTCAGACGGCATCGCTACAAAGTGACCGATACCAACTATTCCTGCCGCTTCGGCGAAGTCGATATTATTGCAACCAAGGGCGGTTTTATATGTTTTATTGAGGTTAAAACACGCTCATCCGCTGCTATCGACAGACCTGCAAGTGCAGTCGGTGTCGCAAAACAGCGCAGGTTAATTACAACGGCACAGCATTACCTTGCTTCTTATCCGTGTGAGCTTCAGCCGCGATTTGACGTGGCAGAGGTAATAGCAGACGGCGATAAGATAAAGGATTTTAATTATATAGAGAATGCTTTCGGAGAATAATTTAAAGGTGGTCTTTAATTTGATGTACACAAGCACACGAGATAATTCCGTTCGTGTAACTGCCGCACAGGCAATTGCAAACGGTATCTCAAAGGATGGCGGACTCTTTGTCCCCACACAGATTCCGACACTCACGTCTGATGAGCTTAAGGAACTTGTCGGCAAGGATTATCAGGGCAGAGCAGTTGCTGTTCTTTCCAAGTATCTTTCCGATTTCAGCGAGCAGGAGGTTGCTGAATGTGTAAGCGGCGCATACGGCGGCGGTAAGTTCAGCAGCGATAAGACAGCACCCGTTGTCAAGCTTGATTCTTCTGCATATATTCAAGAGCTCTGGCACGGTCCTACCTGTGCATTCAAGGATATGGCTCTGCAGATTCTTCCTCATCTTCTTACCCGTGCCGCAAGCAAAACGGTAGGTGATAAGCAGATTGTTATTCTTGTTGCAACTTCAGGCGATACAGGTAAGGCTGCACTTGAAGGCTTCAAGGATGTTCCCAATACAAAAATTCTTGTATTCTATCCTTCTGACGGTGTTTCTGTTATGCAGAAGCTTCAGATGATCACTCAGGAAGGTAACAACGTAGGCGTCAGTGCAATCAAGGGTAACTTTGACGATGCACAGAGCGGTGTCAAGGCAATCTTCACCGATCCCGACGTTGCAAAGCTTCTTGATGATAACGGTATGCAGTTCTCCTCTGCAAACTCAATCAACTGGGGCAGACTTGCACCGCAGATTGTTTATTATATTTCCGCATACTGCGATATGGTAGAGCAGGGTGCAATTGCACTCGGCGATAAGATCAACGTCTGTGTTCCCACAGGCAACTTCGGCAATATTCTCGCCGCATACTATGCAAAGGAAATGGGTCTGCCGATAGACAAACTTATCTGTGCTTCAAACGCCAACAACGTTCTCACTGATTTCCTCTCGACAGGCACATACGACCGTAACCGCAGCTTCTATACCACAATTTCTCCCTCAATGGATATCCTTATTTCATCCAATCTTGAGAGACTTCTTTACATCCTCAGCGGCGGCGACGATAAGAAGGTTGCAGGCTATATGGCTGACCTTTCAAAAACAGGCAAGTACACTGTTGATGCAGATATCCTCGAGAAGCTTTCTGCTGTGTTTGCTGCAGGCTGCTGTGACGATGAGCAGACAAAGGCAACAATCGGCTCTGTATACAGCGATAAGAAATATCTTTGCGATACACATACCGCCGTTGCAGTAAAGGTTTACGACGATTACCGTGCAGCAACAGGTGACGTTAAACCTACCGTCATCGCTTCAACCGCAAGCCCGTTCAAGTTCACGGCAAGCGTGCTTTCCGCTGTTGATGCTTCACTTGTCAAGGGTGAAGAGTATGAGATGACAAAGACTCTCTCTGACGCAACAGGTGTTGAGTGCCCTGTTCAGCTTACAGGTCTTGAGAATAAGACTGTCCGCTTCAGCGAGGTTATCGACAAGGGCGATATGCGTAAAGCAGTTTTCGCTATGCTCGGTATTAACTAATTACTTAACGAAAGGCTGAACGCAATGTCATTATTTGCAATCGGCGATACGCATCTGTCATTCGGCGTCGAAAAGCCTATGGACGTTTTCAACGGCTGGAATGATTATGAAAAGCGTCTTGAGGAGAATTGGCGCAAGATAGTGGGCGAGGACGATACGGTTCTTATCTGCGGCGATGTTTCCTGGGGAATGAAGCTTGTTGAAGCACTTCCCGATTTCCGCTTTATCAATTCGCTGCCCGGCAAGAAACTCCTGATGAAGGGCAACCACGATTATTGGTGGGAAACAAAATCAAAGATGAAGCGTCTGCTCAACGATAACGCTCTTGATTCTATTGATTTTCTTTTCAACAACGCGGTGAAGTGCGGTAATGTGAGCATTGCAGGCACAAAGGGCTGGTTTTACGACAGCGGTGCGGATGATGAAGCAAAGGCACTCAACAGAGAGCTGTGCCGACTTAAGCTATCCTTGCAGGAGGCGACTAAGCTCGGCGGTGAGGTTGTGGCTTTTCTCCATTATCCTCCAATCAGTAACAGAGCTGTCTGCGAAGAGATAGTTGATCTGTTGGTTGAATACGGTGTCAGACGCTGTTACTATGCCCATCTTCACGGTGCTTCAATCAAAAATGCCTTTACGGGTGACTACAGAAACGTGCATTTTTCGCTGATTTCGGGTGACAGCCTCGGTTTTTGCCCCAAATTGATAGAAAAATTTTGAAAAAACATAAAAATAATTTCCAAAACTATAGCCTTTTTGAAATTTACATGATATAATACCTTGGTTCTAAAAATAGGAGGATTTTAAAAATGAGCTTAAAATCAGTTAAAGAAGTAGAAGCTAACGTACATGAAATTACCTTGACAATTGATGCTGAAACATTCAAGGCAGCTACAGTTAAGGTATACAACAAGCAGAAGAAGGATATCTCTGTCCCCGGTTTCCGTAAGGGCAAGGTTCCTATGCAGATGATCGAGAAGCTTTACGGCAAGGGTGTTTTCTACGAAGATGCTCTCAACGATCTCTATCCTGAAGCAGTTGACGCAGCAGTTGCTGAGTCAGGCATTAAGGCTGCAAGTGCTCCCTATGATGCAAACGTTGTCGAAATCGGCGAGAACGGTGTCGAAATGACAGTTAAGGTTGCAACAAAGCCTGAGGTTGAGGTTGGCGAGTACAAGGGTCTCAGCGCAGAGAAGCCTGCTGTTGATGTTTCTGATGATGAAGTTAACCACGAGATCGACCACCTTCGTGAGCAGGCATCAAGACTTGTAAACGTTGATGACAGAGCAGCTAAGGACGGCGATATCGTTACAATCGATTTTGAAGGTTTTGTTGACGGCGTTGCATTTGACGGCGGCAAGGCAGAGGGCTATGACCTCACACTCGGCTCCGGTTCATTCATTCCCGGTTTCGAGGAGCAGATTGTCGGCAAGGCAATCGGTGAGGAGTTTGACGTAAACGTTACATTCCCCGCAGAGTACACACCCGAACTCGCTTCCAAGGAAGCAGTCTTCAAGTGCAAGCTCCACAAGATTTCCGTTAAGGAGCTTCCCGAGCTTGATGACGAGTTCGCAAAGGACCTTGGCGAGTACGATACACTTGATGAGCTCAAGGCAGGCATCAAGAAGGATATCAAAGAGCGCAAGCAGCAGAGTGCTGATGACGCATTTGAGAACGCACTTCGTGAGCAGCTTGTAGAAAACCTCAAGGCTGACATTCCCCAGATTCTTATCGATGAAGCATTCCAGCAGAATAAGGACAGCTTCATTCAGCGTTTTGAGTCACAGGGCATCAGCTATCAGCAGTATCTTGCATACACAGGTATGGAGGAGAAGGTTCTTGATGAGCAGATCCGTGAGGAGGCTCTCAAGCAGCTTAAGCTTCGCTATGCTCTCGAGAAGATTGCTCAGCTTGAGAACTTTGAGGTTACAGATGACGATGTTGCAGCTGAGTATGACAAGATTGCTACAACATACGGCATTGATATCGAAACAGTAAAGAAGATTGCTCCCGTTGAGAACATCAAGGATGATATTGCAGTACAGAAGGCAATGAAGACTGTTGTTGACAACGCTAAGGCAGCAAAGAAGAAGGCAGCTCCCAAGAAGAAGGCTGCACCCAAGGCTGCAGACGGTGAAGCTGAGGAAAAGCCTGCTCCCAAGAAGAAGGCTGCTCCCAAGAAGAAGGCTGCAGAGAAAAAGGCAGAAGACGCTGAATAATTTCAGGTCTTAGTGGTCCATAATAATTTTCAGCAATTACGACCGGCAGACCTTCGTCAGATTGAAAGTCTGTCGGTCATAACACAATATAAGGAAGGAAGATGTAACTATGAGTTTAGTACCGTATGTTGTCGAACAGACAAGCAGAGGAGAAAGACAGTTTGACATTTTCTCAAGACTCCTCAATGACAGAATTATCGTTCTCTCCGATGAGGTGAACGATGCAACAGCAAGCCTTGTTGTTGCACAGCTCCTTTTCCTTGAGGGACAGGACAGCGAAAAGGATATCAGCCTTTATATCAACAGCCCCGGCGGTTCTGTTTCCGCAGGTCTTGCAATCTATGATACTATGCAGTACATCAAGTGCGATGTTTCAACAATCTGCATGGGTATGGCTGCAAGTATGGGTGCATTCCTGCTCTCATCAGGCGCAAAGGGCAAGCGTTTTGCTCTTCCCAACAGCGAGATTATGATTCATCAGCCCCTTGGCGGTACAAAAGGTCAGGCTTCAGACATCCAGATTGAGGCTGAACACATTATCAAAATCAAGAACAACCTCAACAAAATTCTTGCCGAAAACACAGGCAAGGACGTTGATACAATTGCTCTTGATACCGACAGAAACAATTGGATGAGTGCTGAAGAAGCAGCCGCATACGGCCTCGTTGATAAGGTTCTTTATAAGAGATAAAGTTTAAGGAGACATTCAGATGTCCAGAGATGGCGATATGAGAGAAAAGCCTGTTCGCTGTTCGTTCTGCAATAAGCTCCAGAGCCAGGTTGATAAGCTGATTGCCGGCCCGGGTGTATTTATCTGTAACGAATGTGTCGAACTGTGCCATAATATTATTGAAGAAGAGGAGCTTAGTGCTCAGAAATCCAAAAACACGGGTAAGGGCAACTTTACTCTTCCCAAGCCGATGGAACTCAAGCGCAGACTTGACGAATATGTTATCGGTCAGGAAGAGGCAAAGGTTGTGCTGAGTGTTGCCGTTTATAATCATTATAAGCGTATTTTCTTCGGTGCGGATTCCGATGCCGAAATCCAGAAGAGCAACATCCTTATGCTCGGACCTACCGGCGTAGGTAAAACTATGCTTGCCCAGACTCTTGCAAAAACTCTCGATGTTCCTTTTGCAATTGCCGATGCCACAACTCTCACGGAGGCAGGCTATGTCGGTGAAGACGTTGAGAATATTCTGCTTCGCCTTATCCAGGCTGCGGATTTTGACGTTGAGCGTGCAGAGCGCGGCATTATCTATGTCGATGAGATTGATAAGATTGCACGCAAATCAGAGAGCACATCCATCACACGTGACGTAAGCGGTGAGGGTGTTCAGCAGGCTCTGCTCAAAATCATTGAGGGTACTGTTTCAAACGTTCCTCCCGGAGGCGGCAGAAAGCATCCTCAGCAGGAATTTATTCAGATTGATACTTCAAATATTCTCTTTATCTGTGCCGGCGCATTCGACGGTATGGAAAAGATTATTGAGAAGCGAATCGGCGGCTCAGCTCTCGGCTTTGAGGCTGAGATTAAGGATAAGAGCCAGCTTGATACAGACTACATTATGGGTCAGGCAATACATCAGGATCTTGTCAAGTTCGGCCTTATTCCCGAGCTTGTCGGTCGTATGCCTGTTCTAACCGCTCTTCACGAGCTTGACCGTAATGCTCTTGTCAAGATTCTCAGCGAGCCCAAAAATTCAATCGTCAAGCAGTATACACAGCTTGTCGGTATGGATGATGTTGAGCTTGTTTTCGAGAAGGATGCTCTTGAGGCAATTGCCGATAAAACCCTTGAGAAAAAAACGGGTGCCAGAGGTCTGCGCTCCATTATGGAGCAGACACTTATCCCGATTATGTTCAAGGTTCCTTCAGAACCTACAATTTCAAAGGTTATCATTACAGCTGACTGTGTAAAGAACGGCACTGCACCGCTGGTTGAGCGTGATGCAACACGCACCGAGCGTAAGCTCACCACAACACTCGATTTTTCTGCTGACCGCTCTAATAAAAGAAAAACCGCACACTGATTAAACAAAAGACAACTCGCTCCAATTGTGAGTTGTCTTTTTATCATTATGTGCAAAAGATGAAATAACCTCCTTTTGAAAGGAGGTGGATTTTGCGAAGCAAAAGACGGAGGATTGATTGCTATATATATTATTTTTAAATAAATCCATCCCGTGTAGGGCAGGGACTTGCCCCTGCCGGCGTGAAAGCGATATGACAACAAAGAATTGTCATTCTGAGCGTAGCGAAGAATCTTAAGGTGCAAATCTTAAGATCCTTCACTTCGTTCAGGATGACACTTTTTATATCCATCTCGTGTAGGGCAGGGCTTGCCCCTGCCGACGTGAAAGCGATATAACAACAAAGAGTTGTCATTCTGAGCGTCAGCGAAGAATCTTAAGGTGCCAATAATAAGATCCTTCACTTCGTTCAGGATGACGCTTTTGTAGGGCAGGGACTTGCCCCTGCCGGCGTGAAAGCGATATGACAACAAAGAATTGTCATTCTGAGCGTCAGCGAAGAATCTTAAGGTGCCAATAATAAGATCCTTCACTTCGTTCAGGATGACACTTTTGTAGGGCAGGGACTTGCCCCTGCCGATAAATAACACATACAAAAACATTGATGTATTCCAAAAGGAACGCATCGGTGTTTTTTAGTACTTGCATTATATATGCTGCTGTGTTATAATATTTTTGCGAAACAAATCCGAATATCCCTTATACAAGTGTGTAATTTTATCTTTTGGTAAAAATACATGCTCGTTTTTCGCATACTTGTGTTATGGGATAAGATTTGTTTCGCAGCAATCGGAGCTATGTGTTTTTCGTGCGTGGCTTCGGCTACGCACTTTTTATTTTATCAGGAGGTAAAATTAAATGAAAAATTTGTTCAAAAAATCCTTGGCGGTAATAATGGTTGTCGTACTGGTTCTTACCGCAGTACCGCTCAGCGGATTAGTCGGGCTTAATTTGCCGAGCCTGTTTGATTTCAAAGCTGAGGCGGCAAGTTTCACTCCGAGACTTACAAAGCCGTCATACGACACTTATTATAAACCCCAAAGCTCTTATAATCCTTTTAAGGTTAATTATGATGCGTACGGCGGTAACTGCACATGGTATGCGTGGGGAAGAGCTTATGAAATTACGAGAACGTATCCTAAACTTGGCAGAGGTAATGCCGGTACATGGTGGAGCTACAATAAAAACGGTGGCTACTATCCGTACGGCTCTACCCCGAAACTCGGTGCTGTTGCTTGTTGGTCAAACAGCGGTGCAGGTCACGTAGCTGTTGTTGAACAAATCAATGGTGACGGTACAATAGTTATTTCCGAATCGGGTTGGAGTTCGTGTTATTTCAGAACGGTTACAATTCCTGCAAGCGGTTCACGCAGTGGTTTAACTTTCCAAGGGTTTATTTATTTGGGTGATTATGAGTTGGATAAAAGTAAGCCCACAATCACGAACGTATATATTACCGATATTTCAAACGATTCATTCACTGTTAACTGTTCATTATACGATGACGTTGGTGTCACACGTGTATGGCTAAATATTTACGGACCGGAAAATAATAGTGGATATGCTGTTGAAGCAACTAACGGAAATTTCAGCCATACAATTCATACTTCAAGCTACGGCGGTGCTGGTGAGTATTCCGTTCACATATACGCTATGGATGCTGCAGGTAATTCAACCGCATATAGGGTAAACGATATTTTTGCTGTTACGGATACTACATTGCCAATTATCAAAGATTTTCTTATAACCGATATTTCAAACGATTCATTCACTGTTAACTGTTCATTATACGATGACGTTGGTGTCACACGTGTATGGCTAAATATTTACGGACCGGAAAATAATAGTGGATATGCTGTCGAAGCAACTAACGGAAATTTCAGCCATACAATTCATACTTCAAGCTACGGCGGTGCTGGTGAGTATTCCGTTCACATATACGCTATGGATGCTGCAGGTAATTCAACCGCATATAGGGTAAACGATATTTTTGCTGTTAATTCATACGAATTATTTTATGATGCTAACGGTGGTACTGGTGCGCCTTCTGAACAGACGAAGATATATGGTAAGGATATAATACTCAGCACAACCAAGCCGACAAAAGCTAACTATAAGTTTGTAGAATGGAACACCAAGGTTGACGGTACGGGTACGACATATCAGCCAGGTGATACATATACGAAAAATGCAGATTTAACTTTATACGCAATGTGGGAGCTTGTACACTCTCACAGCTACACCTCAAGCGTTACGAAACAACCGACCTGTACCGAAAAAGGTATAAGAAAATACACTTGTTCTTCGTGCGCTGATACATATACCGAGGATATAACTGCACTTGATCATACAGAAGGTTCATGGGTTATAACTAAGCAACCGAGCTGTACAGAAAAAGGCACAAAAGTTAAAACATGTACAAAATGCAACACCGTACTATCTACAGAAACTATAGCAAAATCCGAACACGACGCTGGAAACTGGCAGATAGTAACTATGCCTACAGCAAATGCGGAAGGCTTAAAGGTCAAGAAATGTAAGAGCTGCGGAATGGAAATGATAAAAGAGATTATACCTATGCTTGAACTCGTTGTAACAATCACTTCACCATCAACAAAAACTGTAAATTACGGTGATACGCTTGTGCTACAGCTCGAAGACGTTGAGTTGCCCGAGGGTTGGAAAGTTGAGTGGAGTTTGACAGGCAATGCCGTAACATACACTGTAAGCGAAAACGGCAAGGAATGCCGTGTGACTTCAACTGCAATTGGCAATGTGACCGTAACGGCAACACTCATTGACGAAAACGGTGAGTCTGTAATTGACAACATAGGTAACGAAATCTTCGACGATATAAATCTCAAATCAAACGCTAACTTCTGGCAGAAGATTGTTTCATTCTTCAAAAACCTCTTCAGAATCAACAGAATAATCTACTAAAACCAATCACCCGACCTGAGTAAAATCGAGTCGGGTGATTTAATTATTATATTACATTGTTGAAAGATCATACGGTGTTCGCTGATATACGAAATAGTTCAGCCAGTTTGAGAACAGCAGGCTGCCTGCACCTCTCCATTTAATAACCGGCACTTTCTCGGGGTCATCATCAGGGAAGTAGTTTACAGGCACATCAATCTCAAGTCCTGCATTTACATCTCTGAAATACTCTTTTGCGAGTGTGTCACGGTCATACTCTGCGTGACCGCAAGCATAGAAGTTGCGGCACTGCATATCCGAAATCAGATGGACCCCTGCTTTTGAAGAGTAAGCAAGAATCTGCAAATCCTTAATGTGTGCAATGTCATCGATTCTGACTTCTGTGTGTCGTGAATGCGGCACATAAAACTCTTCATCAAATCCTCTGAGAAGGGGATGATAAAGGTCAAGGGCTCTGTGTTTGAATACGCCGAACATCTTTTTATCAAGCTTATGTTTTTTTAAACCGTATCTGTGGTAAAGTCCTGCCTGTGCACCCCAGCAGATATGGAATGATGAATATACGTTTTTGTCAGCCCAATCAAAAATTGTGCAAAGCTCGTCCCAGTAGTCGACGTCCTCAAATTCCATCTTCTCAACGGGTGCGCCTGTCACAACCATGCCATCGTATTTGTTGTGCTTGATGTCATCGAATGTCTTGTAGAAAGCAAGCATGTGCTCAGCCGATGTGTGCTTTGACTGATGTGTTGCAGTCTGCAGCAGCTCAATTTCAACCTGAATAGGGGAGTTACTCAGAAGTCTTAGCAGCTGAGTCTCGGTTTCGATTTTTGTAGGCATCAGATTGAGTATAAGTATCTTAAGCGGACGGATATCCTGGGATACCGCACGCTCGTGTGTCATAACAAATATGTTTTCGCCCTCAAGGCTGTTTTTTGCCGGCAGATTCGCATCAATTTTAATTGGCATTTTATATTCTCCAGAAGTCTTATATATATGTATATAATTATACAACATCATATATAATAGCAGAAACCATAAAAATATACAAGAGTCTTTATCCAAAGATTTGATTTATGGTTAATTTTAATAATTTGGTAAAAATAACAAAAAAATTACCGAAAAGGTGTTGACAATAACCAAACATTGTGTTACTATAGCAAAGCGCTCTTGAGGAGCGCAGACAACTTAACAGCGGACTGAAAAAAGTTCAAAAAAGTTGAAAAAAAGTGTTGACAAGCCCAAACGAATGTGATATAATTCATAAACGTTGCGGCAAAAAACGCAACACTGAAA
>JAGALQ010000001.1 GCA_017625095.1 Clostridia bacterium
AATCCAGCGGTAAACGCAGACAGAAGATCCACATCGAATATGATGGCATCGGCTTTATCCCTTTGGAAGAACTTGCGAAAAAGGAAACGGCGTGACCGAAGTCACGCCGTCCCTTGAAAACAGTCGTTTTCAAGCATTTTTTTAAATAACTGTTTTACGAAGCCCCGCCATTCTGTACGGGGGTTATTTTTCCTTGCGCAAAGAGAAAAAAACCTTTGTCATAAGACAAAGGTTTTTTTGGAGCGGATGACGAGGCTCGAACTCGCTACCTCCACCTTGGCAAGGTGGCGCTCTACCAGATGAGCTACATCCGCACAAACAACATTTGCTATTATACATAACAAGATGCCGTTTGTCAAGAGTTTTATTTTAAAATTTTTGATTTAGTTTTTCTGCGCACAAATACAGCGTCCGTAAACATTGCAGCAGTTATAATAACCACTGACAGGTACGGGAAATGGTATCTGGCACCGCCTACGGTATAAATACTTGCCGCAATACCGATAAGATAAATGCCGTAAAGGAATGACATACTGCGCCAATATCCCTTTTTCATAGAATGAATTACACCGGCAAAGAACAGCAGCATTACAAACATATAAAAGCCCTGTGTATAAACAATAACAACATCGCCGAATTCCAAAGCGCGCTCGCCTGTGCCATTGATAATATTTACAAGCGAAACTAAATAGTTTTTTCCGCTTGTGAATATTTTATTATTGAAATAAATATCACCGGAATATGTTTCTGTTGCAAGAAAATAGAAAACTTTTTTTGGTATAAGCTTAAGATAATCAACGGGATTCTCTTTTATCCATTCAATAGCGGCGCTACGGTAAATTTCGTTAATCTCGTCATAGCTCAGTTCCGCTTTTTGTTCAGGTGTGAGATAGCCTGCCTTACCCTCCAGAAAAACGGTGCTGTTATAGCTGCCGTCTGCATCTTCATTTGCGCCCATCAAAAAATTGCCGTCCGCAATCGTAGGCTGGAAAACAGCTTCACCGCTGTTGAAATAAGTAAATGCGGTAAGAAGTGCTACAACAGATACAAAACCTGCTGCAAATTTAACATAAGTTTTCAGCTTTTCTCCTCTGCACATAAACAGCCAGATTATTGCCACGATAAAAGCAGGCGCAAGCGGACGTGCCCACTGCGCATAGGCAAGCAGCGCACCCGAAACGATAACACTTATCTTCGAGCTTCTTACAGCAAGAGCCAGAGCCAACATAGCGAGAGCTGTGAAAAACAGTTCTGTTCTTGCAATACAGATTTCAGACCAGTATGTGCCGAAAAGGCAAAAATATATTGCCGTAAGATATGCTGCTGTCTGTGAGCCGGAAACCTTCTTGGCAATGTACACCGTTGCAAAAAGAATAATCTGAACAAGGAAAATACCGGCGACATATATAATTTTAAGGTTATCGGTGATTCGCAGAAGCAGTGCAAGATAATTGACGTATCCGTTGCCGGCAACACCGCCAAGATTAGTAAAGTCCTGTGCCGTAGGGTACCATGTGCCGTTTGCGGCATGGGCAAGTCCGCCGGCAACGTATCGCACAGCATCACTTACAGGTTCTCCCTGGAAAACGATAACGTTGCGAATCTGCATAACCAGCATAAGCACGTAAGAAGCTATAGCCAGTATTTTAAGCAGTTTTATTTTTGAATCGGGAATAAGAGGCGATTGTGCACCGAAAACTTCTGCCTTAGCCTGTTCTTCACTTCTGAAGAAGAAAAATCTTTCACGGTTGAATTTCACTTTTATATCCACCTTATGCTACGGTTTTTCTCAAATATTATATATTATATATACTGTAAAGTCAATCTGCTCTATTGATTTAATTGATAGGATATAATATAATAATTGACATAAATCATCTTGAACGGAGGAATTATAATGAAACGCTTTATTTCAGTTCTTCTGGCTGTGGTGCTTGTTTTCGGCTGCACCGCAACAGCATTTGCAACAGAAAAAGAGGAGGTAACGCCGCTTGTTATCGTGCGCGGTCTTGATTTTGCTGCGCTTACGGTTGACGCAGGCACTGAGAACGAAAGACCCGCTCTTTCCGTTTCCGCGGGTCCGATTATCGGCGCGGTTTTCAATCTCCTTTTTTCAACGCTTTTTTGCGGTATGGATGGCGCAGTTGATTCAATCTGCTCTTTTGTAAATACTCTTTTTGCTGATATGGCTTGTGACAAAAACGGTAACACGGTTGCAAACGTTTCCGTTAAAGAGTATCCGCTTGCAATGAGTAACTATCCCGAAGCTCTCGAAGAACTCAGAGCTTACGGTCAGAGTGAGCCTGGTATCGTTGCACAGGCTGCCGATGAAATCGGTGCGGAAAACGTATACTACGTTACATACGACTGGCGCCTCGACCCTTATGTTATTGCAGACAAAATCAATGAGCATATTGAGCTTGCGCTCAGCGACAGCGGCAGCGATAAGGTTGACATAATCTGCTGCAGCCTTGGCGGCGTTATGACTCTCGCGTATTTTGATGAATACGGGTACGATAAGGTAGAGAGCTGCACGTTCCTTTCTTCTACAATTTACGGTTCTTACGTTGCATCCGATGCACTCAGCGGCAACGTCGGCTTCTATCCCGAAATTCTCAATAATTTCCTTGCGCACAGCGTGCCCGATATGCAGTGGCTCTGGGATATGCTTGATTTTATGGGCATCACAAAGGGTCTTTGCAACTTCATAAACGGCATAACGGAAAAATATAAAACAAAGATTTATGAAGGCACAATGCGTGATAATTTCGGCACAATGCCCGGCTTGTGGGCGATGATGCAGACCGATGAATATGACGCTGCAAAGAAGTTTGTTTTCGGCGACAAAACGGAAGAATATAAGGGGCTTATTGAGCGCACCGATAAATTCCAGAACTTCAGAAAGACAAGAGACGATTTTATCAGACAGATGATGGCTGACGGCGTTATTGTCACAATCGTTACCGCTTACGGCAGCCCTGTAACACCTGTTTATGACCGCGCTTATGTTGACGGCGACGTTATTCTCGAAAGCGAGCTTATGTCTGCAGGTGCAACAATCGCACCTTACGGCAAGGAGCTTGCCGAGGATTATGTGCCTGCTGATCCGACAAAGCTCTCACCCGACAGAAAGATTGATGCTTCAACCTGTCTGCTGCCCGATAATACGTGGTTTATCAAGGGTGCTCCCCATGTTCCATGCAACTACGGCTCGGAAATCGCAAAAATGCTTTTCTGGCTTATGAGCACGGATTCTCAGCCCGATGTTAATACAAATGAGCTTTATCCTCAGTTCCAGTATACTGATACCGAGCAGAAGCTCTACCACTTCTGATAATAAAAAAATCTGCCCCTCTCCGCAAACAGTGAACTGCTCCAAATTGTGCGGACAGTACAAAAAGCCCCCTAAGGCAGAAATATTTAATTAAGCGGTAAACTGACTTCGTTTTTCAAGCGGGGTCAGTTTTGATTTAAGTTGAATTCGTTGATTGTTGTAGAAATAGATAT
>JAGALQ010000008.1 GCA_017625095.1 Clostridia bacterium
AACCGATGAAGAAGCGGTTGAGGCTTTTGAATTTCTTTCAAAAACCGAAGGCATTATTCCCGCAATTGAGTCGGCTCATGCTGTTGCTTATGCAATGAAGCTTGCACCCACAATGGATAAAGATAAAATTATAGTAATCACTGTCTCAGGCAGAGGTGATAAGGACTGTGCGGCTATTGCACGCTACAGAGGGGAGGATATTTATGAGTAACATCAGAAAGGCATTTGAAAAAGGAAAAGCATTCATTCCGTTTATAACCTGCGGAGACCCCGACCTTGAAACAACAAGAAAAATAGTCCGTGAAGCTGTGAAAAACGGTGCAGATTTAATTGAACTCGGAATCCCGTTTTCAGACCCGACAGCGGAAGGTCCTGTTATTCAAGGAGCGAATATCCGTGCCCTTGCAGGCGGTGCAACAACAGACAAGATTTTCGACTTTGTTCGTGATTTACGCAGAGATGTTACAATTCCGCTTGTATTTATGACATATGCAAATGTTGTTTTTTCTTATGGTGCGGAAAAGTTTATTTCAGCCTGCTCCGAAATCGGAATTGACGGAATTATTCTCCCTGACCTGCCCTTCGAGGAAAAAAACGAATTTCAGCCAATTTGCAGAAAATACGGCGTAGACCTTATTTCACTTATTGCACCTACATCAAGAGAACGCATTGCAATGATTGCAAAAGAAGCTGGGGGCTTTCTCTACATTGTTTCAAGCCTTGGCGTAACGGGAACAAGAAGCGAGATTACAACTGACCTTGCCTCTATTGTAAAGGTTGTCCGTGAAAATACGGATATTCCCTGTGCAATTGGTTTTGGCATTTCCACTCCCGAACAGGCAAGAAAAATGGCAGCTGTTTCAGATGGTGCAATCGTCGGTTCTGCAATTATCAAGCTGATTGAAAAACACGGTAAAAGCTCTGTTGAGGTTGTGGGAGAGTATGTAAAGACGATGAAAGAAGCTGTAACTGAATAATAAACTGAATCAGAACTGCCGTACAAGTATGGCAGTTTTTTTGAAGATATTTTAAAATACCTATTGACAAAGTAGGTAATTTGTGCTATAATAGCATCAACCTACTAAACGGGTAGGAGTAAAAATCAGGTGATATTATGACATTTATTTTTGAACAGCTTTTAAGAGCTAATTTCCGCTTCGGCCGAATGTGGCGCTGTTGATTTTACACGCACACAAACCACATTTTAATCACGAAAGGAAATGAATATTATGGCAAACTATAAATTTGAAACATTGCAGCTTCACGTCGGTCAGGAAACTCCCGACCCTGCAACCGATTCTCGTGCAGTTCCGATTTATCAGACAACCTCTTACGTTTTCCACAACTGCGAACACGCTGCCGCACGCTTTGGTTTAGCAGACGCAGGCAACATCTACGGTAGACTTACAAACTCAACACAGGATGTTCTCGAAAAGCGAATTGCGGCACTTGAGGGCGGCGTTGCGGCACTGGCACTTGCTTCGGGTGCGGCGGCTATTACCTACACAATTCAGGCGCTTGCACAGAACGGCGGACACATTGTTGCACAGAAATCAATCTACGGCGGAAGCTATAACCTACTTGCACACACTCTCCCTAACTTCGGAATTACTGCAAGCTTTGTGAATATCCACAATTTAGCTGATGTTGAAGCGGCAATCAAGGATAACACAAGAGCAATCTACATCGAAACTCTCGGCAACCCCAACAGCGATATTCCTGACATTGATGCTCTTGCCGAGCTTGCTCACAAGCACGGTCTGCCTCTGGTTGTTGACAACACATTCGGCACTCCTTATCTTGTCCGACCGATTGAACACGGTGCAGATATTGTTGTTCACTCTGCAACAAAGTTCATCGGCGGCCACGGAACAACTCTCGGCGGTATAATCGTTGATTCTGGCAAATTCAACTGGGAAACAAGCGGAAATTATCCTGCAATCGCTGCTCCGAACCCAAGCTATCACGGCGTATCGTTTACAAAGGCAGTTGGTGCGGCGGCATTTGTCACATATATCCGTGCAATTCTTCTCCGTGACACGGGCGCAACAATTTCTCCGTTTAACGCATTTCTGCTTTTACAAGGTGTGGAAACCTTGTCTCTCCGCCTTGACAGACACGCTGAGAACACCAAAAAGGTTGTTGAGTTCCTGAAAAATCATCCGCAGGTTGAAAAAGTCAACCATCCTTCACTTGCTGAACACCCCGACCACGAGCTGTACGAAAAATATTTTCCGAACGGCGGTGGTTCGATCTTCACCTTTGAAATCAAGGGCGGCGTTAAGGAAGCACACAGATTTATCGACAGTCTGAAAATCTTCTCGCTGCTTGCAAACGTTGCCGACGCAAAATCCCTTGTAATTCACCCCGCAACAACAACTCACAGTCAGCTTACCGAAGAAGAACTTGCAGAACAGGACATCAAGCCCAACACAATCCGCCTTTCAATAGGCACAGAGCATATTGATGATATTATCGCAGACCTTGAAAACGGTTTTGCGGCAGTAAAGGAGTAATTACTATGGCTAAAATATATACATCAGCTGACCAGCTTATTGGCAGAACACCATTACTTGAACTTACTCACATTGAAAATAATCTCGGACTTAAAGCGAAGATTCTCGCAAAGCTTGAATACTTCAACCCTGCAGGTTCTGTAAAGGACAGAATTGCAAAGGCAATGATTGATGACGCAGAGGCAAGCGGAAAGCTTA
>JAGALQ010000009.1 GCA_017625095.1 Clostridia bacterium
CCGAATCCCAACGGTGTCACAACAAGTCAGGCAGGATTTGCCGCTGATGCGGGAATACATCTTCACTCCATTATTGAAAATATCAATTATTATGCCGACCTTGACAGCATCAGCGAGGCGGAATACAGACAGTTATACTCTCATCTTCACGAGAGCGTTAAGAGTATTACAGAGAGGGACCCGGATGCAAAAATCCTGCTTCGTGTCAAGGTGACAATGCCCGACACAGGTTCCATACCCGAAAGCGAAATAATACAGTATAAAGATAAAAGCATAAAATCCGGTGTTGTATCAATGGCGTCAGATTTATTCAATGAAGAATCAAGCAGAAGGCTTGCTCATCTGGTCGATTATGTCAGCTCCAACGTTGAGCTGTCGAAGCATATTATCGGATATCATCTTGAAAATAATGAATGGTTTCATTATCTGTACCGTGAAAACGGACAGGACTTTTCAAACGCAAATAATGAAAAATTTGCCCGGTGGCTGAAAGTGAAATATCCGACAGACAGGGATTTGCAGATAGCGTGGGGGAATCCTTTCGTGAAGCTTTCCACAGCTGCTGTTCCGAACAATCTCCCAGGCAACATTTATGACAACGGCAAGCTGTATAAAGATATTCTCTTTTACGGAACAAAAACGCAGAAATATGTTGATTATCATCAGTATATTTGTGACCTTACGGCAGCGCGCATTTCGAATCTCGCGCGTATTGTCAAAGAACGGACAGAAAACCGCGCTATCGTAATTTCTTTCTACGGTTATCAGTTTGAACTGTACAGCTCTCTTTCAGGACACCATAATCTGAATTGGCTGCTTTCTGACAAAAATATCGACGGCTTTGCAGGGCCGATCAGTTACAGAGACCGCAACGGAAGTTCATACGCTCCGAATTCACCTGTGGGTGCTACAGGTGCATATATGTCAACGGTTGACTCAATTCAGCGAAACGGAAAAATATGGTTTCAGGAAAGTGATGAGCGAACATTTATCAATCACACCGATGAGCCGTATGAAGATACTTTTTTAACCCCCATAAGAAGCCTGAGTGACACTATTGAAGTGCATAAGCGAGAGCTGGGCGATACCATTATCCACGGCAACGGCTTGTGGGCAATGGATTTATGGGCGAGAGGATGGCTGGATGATCCGGCAATATGGGAAAACATCGGAAAGCTGTCGAATCTGTATCAGGCATATCAGAACGGGTACGGTCAGGCATCTCGGTTCGATGTGGCACTTGTTGTAGATGAATATTCGCTTCACCGCATGGCAAATCAAGGACCTGTGGGTGATGAACTCCTGGGCGAGATGCAGCTTAATCTCTATCACGCAGGACTCTCAACTTGCTATGTTCAGCTTAAAGATATGCTTGCGGGACGTGTTGACGATGCAAAACTGTATATCATCACATCTGCGTTTGATATGACGGATGAGCAGATAGAACAGCTTCAGACAGCACTTCATAAAGACGGCAAGACAACGCTCTTTATGTATAATTTCGGAAGCATGACCACTCAGCAGGCTGAAGCACTTACGGGTATGGAATTCAAGGTAAAGAAATTACAATCCAAAACCGGAATAAAAATGACAAAGCAGTCTGCCGTTCCGGGTCTGATCAACGATAATCATACTGCGCATATCTCCCGTGCTATGAGGGTTGTCGGCGGACAGACCGAGACTCTCGGTAAAAATCCCGACGGCTCTGTCGGCTTTGCAATCAACAGACAAAAAGACTATACCACTATTTATTACGGTGATTCGCTGATTTCAGTCAACAATCTGAAAGCCATTGCACGTGCTTGCGGAATCCATGTTTATTCCGATTCAGAGGATGTGCTGATGGCAAATCAGAATATGGTGGTATTCCACGCTGTCACGGCAGGGGAGAAGACCGTCACCTTTGAAGGCAAGACTGATGTATGGGACTATTTTAATAATAAATGGTATACAGATGTGGATTCAGTCACGTTCTCTGCTCAAACCGGCGAAACAAAATATCTGTTCTACGGTGATAAAGAAGAGATAGAAAACTGGAGCCTGCCGATTTACAGATAGAAACAGGAACAGCCGTGAAAGCTTAACGTTGACAAATACTAAACAGCCCTCCGGGATTAAACCTCGGAGGGCTGTTTGCCGTTGAGCATAAGAATTGAACATTCTTTGTGAAGATAATGGGACACAGCGATATAAGCAGGGTTGTTACGTTTGCTAAAAGTCAGAAATAAAGTTCTGCATATTGCTTGATAATCTTTCTGGCTTTGATTGCCGCATCGGGGTCTTTGTCGAGTAAGTGGCCTGAATTTTTGTAAAGAACGAAATCGTGCTTAATACCGTTTCGGGCAAGCTTACGCTCAAAATCCTCTATGTGCTTTGCCGGAATAAGGTCATCTTCTTTTCCGTAAAAAATTGCGGTAGGGATGCAGTTTTCATCAACGTAGTTTATAGGTGAGATTTCACTTAAAGCTTTTTGTGAAGCTTCGTTATTTAAAGTTTCTTTTGATATATCTGCATTGCATACCTGTGACAGGATTCCGTATTTCCAACTTTCAAATTCACCTTTAATACCCATAAGAAAATCTTCCCTTGTGAAATCGGTAGGCGGGCAGTAGCAACAGACTGCCGAGGGCTTAATCGGTGAAACTTCCTTTTTCGTGTAAGCATAAAGAAGTGCGATATGTGAACCTGCAGATCCGCCGGATAAAATAAGCTCATTTATATTGTAGCCGTATTCGCTGCATTTTTGCTTTATGGTGTTAAGTGAGCTTGTTACATCATCAAGCACATGATGGACATTTATGCTTTTGGAAACATATCGGTAATTAATAGCGGCGCATATATATCCAAGTCCTGAAAAAAACTCTGCATCGGAAGTATGACAAGATTTATCACCATCAGTCCAGCCGCCGCCATGTATAAAAAGTATCAGTCCTGATTGGGAAACAGGCTTTTCAGGAATATAAATGTCAGATTTCTGTCTTTCATGGGTACCATAAGAAAAATCTTTAAAAACAGTCATATTAATTCTCCGGTAAACACCTCTTTAATTGCTTCCAGATAGCCGTAACCGTAAAGGTCATCAGGCTGGAGATAGCTGGTTTCGGTCCATTCATTCCAACTGTTAACTGTAATGAACGGAGCTTTCATAACACCCTTTTCTATTGACTCATCAGCAAATTTCTTGACCTTTTCGCAGGCGATTCTGAAATTTTCGGGAGTGTTGTTTTTAACAACGCCGGGAATGAACCTGTTGAATCTCACATTATTATCCCAGCCTACTGAAATATTGGGATAGAAAGGCACGTTCATCAACTTGGTTTCTTCTTCAAGATTTTCAATATAAGCGTCGGTCTGCTGCGCATAGTCGCCGTCGGGGTCAACGCAGGAAAACCAGTTGTAATTTGTAACGGAATCAAATCCGAGATAATCATAAAGCTCATAAACGCTCATGCCTTTGCAGTCGTCACCGTCATTAAGCCAGTTATATGTATGTCCTTTCCAGTTTACAGCCTGAAAATGGAGACCCTTGAAGCCTGCTTCAACGGTTTTTCTTCGGAATTCTTCAAGACCTTTTTTGCATTCCTGAGTTGTGCCGAATGTACGGATGAAGTTGTCAACATCAAAAACCATGTAGACGGGGCATCCGTCAATCATATAATAATTTTCACGTTTGAAATATTTTTCGATTGTTCTGTCGCATATCTCCGAAAAAATTTCGGGAGTAACAACACCGCTCCAGATAACGGTCGAAAGGTCGCGGTCTGAATTGCGTTTATCCCAAAGATGATTGGCGTTATGATTTGCCCACATGAGCATGAACTTCATCTGAGTGTTGTTGCGGGCTTTAAGGAATCCGTCATTAAGACAATTTTCAAGAAACGGGCGGTTGTCATACCAATACCAGTCATAAATAAAAACGTTGACGCCGTAAGAAACAGCGCAGTCAATCTGCATTTCCATAACCCTGCTGTCAGCTTCGTTAACATATCCCCAGGTGGGAATACGGGGCCAACGGCAACCTTCATAGCCTCTGTTGGTCATTGCTTTAACAGTCTGCCATTCACCGTAGCCCTCGGGCCAGAAAATACGGGTTCTCGG
>JAGALQ010000003.1 GCA_017625095.1 Clostridia bacterium
CCATTTTTCAAATCAAGAAATGTATCAACGATAACCCTTTCATCATTTGAAACAATATTCCGCAATTCACTTTGATGTTTTATGTATTTGGCTGTTCGCTTGAAAGCAATTGCCTGTACAACAAAAGAAGCCGATTTATATAACCCTCTTAAAATATCGTCGCTCTTTTCGTGGAGCATATTGTGAACGCAGCCATGATAGATGTTGCAGGCACCGATTTTGATTGCTCGGTTCACGGCACTGTCGTCAACAATAGCCATCACCTCGTCAAGGCTTCCCTTGATGGGTGTGGTGTCATAGCAAAATTGGAACAAGTCCGACGGCTCCCAATTCATAATTTCCTTTTTTCCTGAAAGAAAACCGCAAATCAGTTCTCTGTGGGACAAGGTGTCCAACATAGCATTGTAAACTTTTATATCTGCGGAAGACAATTCATTCAAAATAACAACAACATCAATATCGCTTTTGTCGCCAGCTTCGCCACGACCATAACTACCTTGCAGGCCAACAAACCATACACGGTTTGCAAAGGTTTCATTTAATGCTTGTAAAAAGTCTTCCATCCAAGCAGTAATATCGATCATCTTAATCACCTCGTTAAATTGGAATTGGTCAAATTGAAATTATTGCTTCCACAAACTGGTTTGCCTTTTCTGTATGAATACCGTGTCCACAGTCAAATTGCTTGATTTTCATGTTTTCAATCAAGGTATTGACCCTCTGCAAATCTTCATCAGACAATGCGCCTTGCAACAAACCATTCTCACCAATCGTTGTTTTTGCTTTCATAAACAGAGTGTCGCATTTGATTTTAGAAAGGAGGTCATTGTAATCAACAGTGTCATTGAATGAATCGTTATAAAAGGCTTCTCCAAAATGAGGGTCATAATATTGCAGGCCATTAAAGCCTTCTAAAAACTTTTTAGGCCAAAACAGAACTTTCAGATTTTTGTCGGGATGTTTGGTTCGGTATTTCAATGCGAAACCGCTCAGTTTTTCTCTGACAGTTTCTCTGGATTCATCCGGAAAGAAATTCCAGCAATACTGATTCTTGAAATAATAATAGACGAAATCCTTTTCCACATCCTGTAAAAGGAAATTATGGCAGACAGAGGACAAATCCATGTAATTGTATGTATTATATCTTCTTTCGCCCCAGCTTGAGAAGAACGGAGGGTCTTCCAGTATTAGTTTGGTGCATCTGGGAGATTGCGCTGCAATGTATGCTGCAATCAGTCCACCTGACGAATGACCCAACACGGCAACAGAATCACAAATCACATTTTCAATAAAGACCATGATGTCGTTGCCGATACTGACCAGATTGTATTTTTCCGGATTGCGGGAACTCTTTCCGTGTCCATAATAATCTACCATGTACACATGGTAGTACTTTGCAAGTTTTGTAACAACATTACCGAAGCTACAAGAGTTTGTCCCCTGAGCATGAATCAGTAATAATTTGTTTTTTGCGGTTCCAACCTCATAGTAGTTCAAAATACTGCTATCATCAATTTTATACTGTGCATTATGAATCTTCATGCTGTATACTCACCTCGCCAAATTCTTATTTGTCGAACCCATTATACCACAACCACACCACAAATTTCAATCCGTTACATGCACCTGTTGCTTCAAAAGTAGCAGGTGCTTTTTTTATGCCTAAAATTGTGATTTTGGGTATATGAATACTGCGACACATTTTTTCGCAGTACAACTAAATTTTTAAAGAAAGGAGGAACCCCTCATGCAAAAACTCAACCTTACCCTTAAGCAATTTGCGGAAATCAAGACAATGATTAAAAGCCGATGCTGTAACTGTTATCAGGGCAACTGTCTGCTTCTTGATGACGGTGACATCCACACCTGTCCGCAGTTCATAACACCGAGCCATATTATCTGCAGATATTTTCTCGCCTGTGTGCTGCCGAGTGACAATGCCCTATTAAAAAGTGTCACAGGTCAAACACCTGCCGAAACGGTTGTCTGTGCTTTGTGCGGCAGTAAAACAGAGAGAACAGGCAGAAATCAGAAATTCTGTCCCGACTGTGCAAAGAAGAAACAGAGACAGAGAAATGCAGAATATATGTCTGCAAAAAGGTCACGGGTGGATGTTTATGACGCCCTGAAGCCGCCAAAATAAAGGCTTAAAAACGGTGGAATGCCTATGGCAATATACTTTTATGTTATTGCCTTTTAAAACATCCACACACAAGAGGTAAACATTTTACAACAAAAATCTGAAACCCGAACAAACGAACAAACCGATATGAAGCCCTATGCTATTGCCTTGCAGCGTTCGGCTTTGTAGCGTACAGCGTGGCACATTGTACGGATAATACCCGAACAGATAAATGTTTTATGTTATTGAAGATTTGTAACGTCTGTACGGATGTTCGGAAAATAAATCCATTAATGAGGTGAAAATTTGGAAAACTATTTATACTATTCAGACCCGTTCTTTGCATACAACAATGCACTGTATATTGAAAGGACGATAAACGGTAAGCCGGTAAACATTAAACTTAGCAATTTCCTTGCAAGGATAACCGAAGATATTACCTGCACCAACGGAGCCGAGAACGAAAGATTTCTTTCTATTGTCGGCACAGACGAGAAAGGTAATGACCTTCGCAAAATAACGGTACCACTGAAAAACTTCTCTCAACTTGACTGGGCGCAGGAGTATTGGGGTATCAACTGTGTTATTGAATCAGGCTACGGCAACCGTGACAATCTCCGTCAGGCTATTCAGTCAACGGCAAAGTATGCAGAGACAAAAACTATTTACGGCACAACAGGCTGGTGGGAAACTGCAACGGGCTGGCAGTTCTGTATGCCCGGTAACAGTAACACAGAGGTTGAACTAACTGAAAAGACAAAGGGTTATTCATTTAAAACTGATGCTGATGTAATTGAGACAATGAACATTATGAAAGCTTTGCCTTACTCTGTTGCACCGAAAGAGATTATGTTTCCTATGCTCGCTTACACTTTGGTCAGCGTACTCGGTACTTTTATGGCGAAGGCGGGTAAAGAAACAAAAACGGTCATTATGCTTTACGGTAAAACAGGCTCAATGAAAACAACGCTGTCACTTTTAATCAATTCCCTTTTCGGCAGGTTCAATGAAGACAATATCCCGATGAACTTCCGTGATACACCAAAGAGTATATTGAACTATTGCTTCACACTTAAGGACTGTGCAGTTATCATTGACGACTATCATCCCGGCTCAGGCAGAGAACAGTCAGCGCAGGATGCAACCACTCAGGCACTTATCCGTGGTATATGTAACAGAGAAGCAAGAGGTGCTCTTGATAAAAGCGGAAGACAGAGAGCAGCCAAAAGACCGCAGTGTAATGTGATAATGACTGCAGAGTATCTTCCCAATGTGGGTGAAAGCGGTGTGGCAAGATTCCTTTCTCTTGAGCTGAAGCCCGGTGACATTAACCTAAGTGAGCTGACAAAGTATCAGAGGGAAGCTGAGGAAGGAGCCTTATCACACTTTACTTTCCTTGCAACTGAAATGCTGAAGGCAAAATTTCTTGACAAAGAAAACGGAGTGAAAGAGCTTTTAGAAAAACTCAAAAGCGGTTTTCTTTCTAACAGAAGGTTCTATAAATCCAAAGCTGATGAAATGAATTTTCATATCAGACCAAGATTATGTGACGACCTTGCAAATTTAAGAATCGGTTTTGAGCTTTATTGTGAAACTCTTTTGTACTATGAAGGCATCACAGCAGAAACAAAAACTCAAATGTTAAATGAGCTTGACGGAATTTTATTAAGGCTCGCTGTGTCACAGCAGTTGCTCACAGAAACTGAACAGCCAACGGAAATATTTATCCGTAAGCTTCGCTGTCTGATTGATATAGGTAAAGTAAATCTTGTTGAGCGTATGATAAGACCTATTGATATGCCGAGAAACCTTGTCGGTTATTATGACGATGAAAACTTTTATTTCGAATCCGATGCAGCTTATGCGGCAGTTATAAAATCCTGTAACGATGTGGGTGAACACTTCCCTTTAACACAGAAAGCCTTAATAAAAGCTCTGAAGAATGAAGGTGTCAGTATCTGTTCAAAGGGAGAATGCACAAGAAATGTCAGAGTGTTCGGTACCCCTAAGAGAGTTATATGTATATCAAAGGAAGCATTTAACAAAAGCTTACCGCCCGATGAGGATGAAGTATCCGATGATGAAGACTTACCCTTTGGTCCCGGTAAGATAATATCTACTGAAGAAAGCGAGTCCGAACAGCTCACCTTTTCTTATGCGGCGGGTAATTAAACGAGGACAATCCAACGCTTGCTTATACTTTTTGGATTTTGGTCCGAAGTTTAGCAAGCATTGGATTTGTATCCGCAAATCCGTAAAAACAGAGCGTTTTTACCACCACACTCAAACACAAAAATCAAAGAAAGGAGAATTAATATGTCAAAACGTAAACGTGATATTGATTTTCATATCTATCTCAGTGAAGAAGAAAATGAAATCTTAAACAAATTTTGTGCTGTTATGAAAACCGACAGAAGCAAAATTATCAGAGCAATGATTTTAGGCACAAGGCTTGTTGAAGCTCCGCCTGTTGATTACAAACATTTTATTATTGAGCTTCGCAGAGTCGGTACTAATCTTAATCAGCTTACAGCTAAAGCAAATGCAATCGGTTTTATTGACCGTAATGAGTGCAAGGAAGTTTTATCTGAGGTTCGTTCTCTCGAATCGGATATTGCAAAATATTTTAAACCCGGCAAAGGGAGGTTCCAATAATGGCAGTTACAAGAATATGGCCGATAAAAAATAACATTCATCAGGTTGTGTCTTACGCTGCTAATAAAAGTAAAACGGACTTGTCAAAATACTCTGACCTCGTTTCATCACTTCACTATGCCGCCGATAAGGAGAAAACAAATCTTGAAAGTGAACAGCGACTTCTTGTTGACGGCATCAATTGTGATCCTGATATTGCTGCACAGCAGATGATTGATACAAAAGAAATGTATGGAAAGATGGGAGGTGTTGTTGCCTATCACGCATATATTTCTTTTAAACCGGGAGAGGTTACTCCTGAAGAAGCACAGCAGGTTGCAATGGAGGTTGCTAATAAAATGTGGGGAGTTGATTATGAAATGGTTGTTGCTACTCACATGAATGCCAACTGTATTCACTGTCATATAGTTATTAATTCTGTTTCAATGACTGACGGAAGAAAGATGAATGAAGACAGAGCTATGTATCAGCTTTTCAGAAAGACGAGTGATGAAATCTGTCTTGAGCACGGACTGTCTGTTATTGAAAATCCGAAAGGCAAACGAATACCCTACAATGTTTACAAGGCAAAACAGAAAGGTATCAAAACAAAATATGATTATATGCGTGAAGATATTGATTATGCTATTCCGAGAAGCAGAAGTATAAAACAGTTTTTCAGAATTATGAGTCAGAAGGGTTATTGGTTTGATGATGGCAAGATTGGTTACCGTACCGACAAGCACGGTGTTAAGCTTTCAAACCTTGGTGATGAATACTCTTATGAAAGTCTTTGGGACAGGATTAATCATCAGCGTCTTTATGAGGTGGATGAAAATTTTTATAACTACACCCGTGCAAATAACTATCTTAAAAACCAAATCTTTGTTTTCAATTACAGAGGTTATGAGTTTAAAGAATCAGCAGAGCACTACCGACACCCTGAAGCCTTCAGCAGAACTGTTTCTGATTTTACAAAGCTTATTGTGGGCGGTGCCGTACTCGGTGCTCCTGTTGTTTCACTTTTGTTTATTGCTCTCTTGTTTGTGGGAGCGATAGCAGAAAAGAACAACTGTAATCCGCATCCGTTCTCACCTAAGATGAAATATTCAGCACCGAGGATAGAGTTTATGCATAAGCAGATTGAACTTGCTATTGATGAAAAGCTTTATGATTTTGCAGAGGTTGACAAATTCATTTCAAGAACTGACATCCGTATGGAGGAGCTTAAAACTCAGCGAAACAAAATTTACAACCAAATCAGAAGATGCAAAGACCCGACGGCGAAGGTTGACCTTATTGCCCGTCGGGATTTTCTTACGTCTGAAATCGGAGCGTTGCGAGAAAAGATTAACATTGCAAAAAGAATTATTAAAGACAGACCGGGGCTTGAGGAAAGCCTTGAAGCGGAGAAGGCACTTATCCGTGAATGGTACTTCCCCGAAAGAGCTCAGGTCAAAGAAAAATATTATGAAGGGAGGTAGATGCTATGAACGCTGAAGAACTTTGCAAGAAAATGCAGGAAGAGAAAAAGGCTGACAGTGATGAGTATTATGAAGAAATATCATCGAAGGAATATCTTGATAAATATTTCGGCACACCGTATTTTTCTGTCAGAAAATTCTTCAGACTTTGTGATGAAGAGAGAAGAAAATTCAGAAGAAATTATTAATTTTTATGGAGGTAATTTATGTTGAATAAAAATATCAAATCACCGGTTAATATACCGGTATCAAAAATTCATCCCTTTGAGGGAAATCCGTATAAGGTTTTGGATAACGATGAAATGAACACTCTTATATGCAGCATTCAGGAGCAAGGTATTCTTACTCCTATAATTATCCGACCTATTGAAAACACAGATGAATATGAGGTGATAAGCGGACACCGACGCTTACACGCTACAGTCAAAGCAGGGATGAAAGAAGTCCCTGCTTTTATTTATGCCGTGAACAGAGATGAAGCAGCGATTATGCTCGTTGACAGTAATCTGCACCGTGAGCATATTCTTCCGTCGGAAAAGGCATTTGCTTACAAATTGAAGCTTGAAGCGATCAAGAGGCAAGGTGAAAGAACAGACCTAACTTCCGACCAAGTTGGTCGGAAGTTGGAATCAGCAGAGCTTATTGCAAATAAATCTGATGACAGTAAAACACAGGTCAGACGTTATATCCGTTTGACTTATCTTATCCCCGAATTGCTTGACCTTGTTGATGAAAAGCGAATTGCATTTACGCCTGCGGTAGAGCTTTCATATCTCAATGAGGTGGAACAGGCAGATTTAGTCGAAGAAATCCGTGTCTGTGATGCTACTCCTAATTTATCTCAGGCTCAAAGGCTTCGTGCAATCAGCAGAGAAGAAGGTCTTACTCCTGAGGATATAGGTGAAATCTTGGCGGAAGAAAAAGCAAACCAAAGGCCTATGTTTAAGGTGCCTATGGAAAGGTTGCAAAAACTTGCTCCTAAAATTAAAGAAAGTGACCTTGAAAACTTTGTTATGAAAGCCTGTGAGCATTATTACAGATATCTTCAGCGACAGCGAAACAGAGATGCGAGGTGATGCGTATTGATTAGCAGAATTATAGATTTATATGAGAGCATAAAGGATGGTTTTGTAAAAACTATCAGCGATATAAAAGGCGAATATACTTTTAACATCCCTGATGTTTCAACCTTCACCAAAGAACAGAAAATAGCATTTGACCAAATGATAGATTTCCTTGCAGATATGATTGAGAAATACGGTGACAAGATACCGAAAGGCGAAGCAGAAGCTATAAAACAACCAAATAAGAAAACAGCTTAAATCGTTGTGGGGCAGGTTTAGCCTGCCTCACACATTTGTCGAATATGCGAAAGAAAAATATAATCAAAATGAAAAATTATAAGGAGTTGAAAATATATGAAACGATTAAATTGCTATATCTACACCCGTGTTTCAACATCAATGCAGGTTGAAGGCTTCAGTCTTGATGCACAGAGAGAAAAGCTCCGTAAATATGCCGAATATCAGGAAATGCATATTGCAGGTGAATACAGTGACGAAGGTAAATCAGGTAAAAACATTGGCGGAAGACTTGAGTTTCAGAGGATGTTATCAGACATCGCAAGTGGCAAAGACAGTATAGATTATGTGCTTGTTTTCAAACTGTCCCGTTTCGGTAGAAATGCTGCTGATGTACTTTCATCATTACAGATTATGCAGGACTACGGAGCCAATCTTATTTGTGTCGAAGACGGTATAGACAGCTCAAAGGACAGCGGTAAGCTAATGATTTCTGTTTTATCTGCCGTAGCCGAAATTGAGCGTGAGAATATTCTTGTTCAGACTATGGAAGGCAGAAAACAAAAAGCAAGAGAAGGTAAGTGGAACGGTGGCTTTGCCCCTTACGGATATTATCTTGAAAAAGGTGAATTAAAGATTGCCGCAGATGAGGCTGAAACCATACGCATTATATTTGATAAATATATAAATACCAATTTAGGAGCAAATGGTATTGCCAAATATCTCAACCAACACGGTATTGCTAAAAAGCCAAGGCAGAATGGTACATTAGATACCTTTTCTGCTCATTTTATAAAGTTGGTTATACAGAACCCTGTGTACTGCGGAAAGATAGCTTTCGGTAGGCGTAAAACTGAAAAGATTAACGGTACCCGAAATGAATATCATATAGTCAAGCAAGAACAATATCCTATTTATGACGGTATTCATGAAGCTATTGTATCTGTTGAAGATTGGGAATTAGCACAGCAGAAACGAAAGAAATTAGGTGTTAAACGTGAGAAGATTTACAACCTTGACCACGAGCATTTATTATCCGGGTTGCTTCGCTGTCCTGTTTGCGGTGCAGCAATGTACGGAAACATTAACCGTAAGAAAAGGCCTGACGGTACAATCTACAAAGACCATTTTTATTATGCCTGTAAGCACCGAATGAGAGTTGACGGACATAAGTGCGATTATCACAGACAATGGAATCAGACTGTTGTTAATAGTGCAGTTGAAGAAGTTATTGAAAGACTTGTTTCTAATCCTGAGTTTGAAAAAGCCTTGTGTGAAAAGATAAACACAAGAGTAAGCACAGAAGGACTTGAAGAAGAGCTTGCAGTATTTAAAAAGCAACTCAATCAGCTTGTTATGTCAAAGAGAAAGCTTGCATCTCAAATGGATAGCCTTGATGTTACAGACAGGCATTATGATAAAAAGTATCAGGATATGCAAAACAGACTTTATGACTTCTATGATGAGATAGAGGTTGTAGAAGAACAAATAACAGAATTACAATCCCGTATAGCAAATATAAAAGAAGAAAAAATATCAGGTGAAAATGTCTATCTTTTTCTGCATTATTATGGTACAATGTACAAAGAGTTTACTGATGCTGAGAAAAAGAAGTTTCTCAATACCTTCATTGAGAGTGTTGAGATATTCAAAGAAGAGCAACCCAACGGCAGACTGTTAAAGTGTATCAATTTCAAATTCCCCGTCTTTTATGACGGGGATGAGAATGTGACACATATCCGTTGGGACAGTGAAACAACAGTCGAGACGGTTGTTCAGTTGACAAGGAACGGTTAATCTTGATGCGAGTGTTTCAATCTGAAAGCAAATAATGCTTATTTTTATATTAAAAATGCTTTGGGTTTTAGCACTTGGTCAACCGGTATTTGAAGCGTAATATCCCTTTTCTGTTTGTCGGATAAGGCGGATTATTCCCTTTGAGAATCAAGAGATTTTCAGAGGGATTTTTTTATGTGAACGGTGCAATATATCTTACTGAAAATAGCCATGTTTTTTGATGTTCGCATTGACTGTGTGTTTATAAAGGTGTATAATAATACAGCGTTTTTGTATCCTAATTTGAGGAGGAATTCTATGAAAAAAACAATCAAACGCGTCATCTCATTTATGCTTTGCTGTGTTATGATGGCTTCGGCACTTTGTGTCGGAAACATAGGCGTTTTTACAGCAGATGCAGCTTGCTACGCAGGCTGCGTGAGTGACGGCACATTGGATTACAGCTACTCAGGCTGTAAAGAACCTACATGCACAGATAAAGGCTTTGCCATATCGTTTTGTGCTGTATGTGGCGGAGAGATGATGGTTGAGGTTGCACCGAAGGGACACGCAGATCCCGACTATTCGGCTGTTACCGAAACTGTTGCTCCTACTTGTACAGATGCGGGTCTCGGCACATATTTCTGTGCGGACTGTCTTGCACCCTGTACTTGCGGAATACCCGCTACAGATCATGATTCTGCATCGGCTGAATGGAAAACCGTAGAAGCAGCATCCTGCAAAGAACTTGGTATGAAGGTGAAATACTGTTCAACTTGCGGTGAAGTTGCAGAAACTGATTATTTTTCGGTTGAGCATTCGGCAGGTCCCTGGCTGATTTCAATTGTACCTACATGCACAAGCGACGGTGAAAGAATCAAGAAGTGTACGATTTGCAGCGAAATAATCGAAAGCGAAATTATTCCTGCAGTCGAACACATAAAGGGCGAGAAAATCAAGGTAGAATCTGCTTGCGGCAAAGACGGATACACTCTTATCCGTTGTGCTGATTGCGGCATCTGTCTCGAACAGACACCGATTGCAGCTGAAGAACACCAAGCAGGAGACTGGAAAATTATATCGGCTCCTACTTGTTCTTCCGAAGGTTATAAAGAAAAGACATGTAGAGATTGCGGCGCTGTTGTCGAAAGCAAAACAATTGCTGCAACAGGTCACGTGCGTATATCTGAAATTGATCCCGCGACATGCCTTTCAAACGGCTCAAGAAGAGAGTTCTGTGGTGTTTGCGATACAACTTTATCCATAACTCCCATCAATGCCGAAGGACATTCAAAAAGCTATACACAGATTACCAAAGAGGCAACCTGTACTCAGCAGGGTGAAAAGATTACCCGTTGCGGTGTTTGTGACAAGGTTATTAGCGCTGTTCAGCTTCCGCTGGCGGCACATACAAAAGGCTCATGCGTTGTTACAAAAGAGCCTTCCTGTACAGATGTCGGAAGAGAAACCGTTTCTTGCGTAAATTGTGAGAAGGTTCTTGAGGAAAACAGCATAGATGCACTTGGCCATTCATACGGCCCCTATATCTTTACTGTTGAACCTACTTGTGACAGTGACGGCGAAAAGGTTAAGATCTGTGCTCGCTGCGGTGTAGCGACAGAACCCGAAGTTGTCGCAGCACATGATTGTGTTCCCGGTGAGTGGAAAGTTCTCACGGTAGAAAACTGCGTGCAAAACGGATATAAATATCAGGAATGTGAAGATTGCCATACTGTACTTAAAGAAGTCATAACTCCTGCAACCGAGCATATCGCAGGTGAGTTTGAAACAACAATTCAGCCAACTTGCTGCTCGAACGGAGAAATGGTTAAGAAGTGTACGGCATGTAATGGTGTTATTGCGGTTAAAACCGTTAATAAGCTTGCACATACAGATGGAGCACCTAAGGTAGTTACAGAAGCCACTTGCTCAACAGACGGTAAGATTATTACCGATTGTGCTGTTTGCGGTACGGTTCTTGAAACAGAAAAAATCCCGGCTAAGGGACATTCATACGGCGTTGAAATTTTTGTTGTTAATCCTACTTGTTCAAAGGATGGCGAAAAGGTTAAGGTGTGTGCCGATTGCGGTAAAGCAACCGAACCGGTAATCGTTCCCGCAACAGGACACAGAGAGATTAAGGAAACACAAAATGCAACTTGTACGGAAGACGGACAAACCAAAACTTATTGTGGCATTTGCAATGAGGTTATTTCCGTAGATAAGGTTAAGTCAACAGGACACAGTGCTGAATACACAAGAGTTACAAAGGCTGCAACATGCACCGAAAAGGGTGAAAAGGTTACACGTTGCGGCGTTTGCGATGCGATAACTGCAGTTGAGGAAACAGATATTGCAGAACACGTTGCGGGCACGGCTGTTGTTGTTCTTGAACCGACCTGTACTGCCCCCGGTAAAGAAGCAGTATATTGCATCAATTGCAATGCTGTTTTGGAAGAGAATGCAATTGCAGCTCTTGATCACAGTTACGGTCCCTATATTTTCACGGTTGAACCCACTTGCATTTCTGCCGGCGAAAAGGTTAAGGTATGTGCACGCTGCGGTGAATCATCCAAACCTGAAGTTGTTCAGGCTCACGATTGCATACCGGGCGAATGGAAAGTGCTTTCCGTTGCAAGCTGTACTAAAGCCGGATATAAGTATCAGGAGTGTTCACATTGTCACTCCATGCTTCAGGAGATTGTAACTCCTGTAATTGATCATATCCCAGGTGCATTTGAAATTTCTGTAGCTCCCACTTGTACAACTTCAGGTGAAAAGATTCAGAAGTGTACGGAATGTAAGAGCGTTATCAAGACCGAGAAGATTGAGATGATTGCTCATGCAGAAAAAGCACCTGTAACCGTAATTGCTCCCACATGCAAAAAAGCAGGTAAGTCAGTTACTGAATGTGCTTATTGCAATAAAGTTCTCAAAGAGCAGGCTCTTCCCGCTCTTGGTCACAGCTATGGCGAGTTTATTTACACATCTGAAGCTGACTGTGTAAAAGACGGTGAAAAAGTCAGAGTATGTGCACAGTGCGGTGAGGCAGGTGAGGCAATTGTCGTTCCTGCACGCGGACATTCGGTTATTACCGAGGTCGTTCCCGCTACCTGTGTAAATACCGGTTATGAAAAACAGTTCTGCGGTATTTGCGACGCAGTTGTATCACTTAAACTTCTTGCACTTGAAGAGCATTCTGAAGAATACACACAGATCACTAAGGAAGCAAGCTGCACACAAAGAGGCGAAGCGGTAACACGCTGCGGTGTTTGTGACGGAATAACCAAGGTTGAGCAACTCGGAAAGACTGCTCACATAGGCGGTACTGCACAGGTTGTAGTTGAGCCTACCTGCGAAAAAGCAGGCAAAGAGATAATTACATGTATTGATTGCGGTTTTGTAATCAAAGAGAGCAGAATTGTCGAACTCCACCACAGCTACGGTCCGTATATATTTATTGTTGAGCCTACATGCGTCAACAGAGGACAGCGAGTAAAGGTATGTGCACGTTGCGGTGAATCCACAGACATAGAATATGTTGAAGCACATGAGTGCCTCCCCGGCGAGTGGAAGATTGTTTCCGTTGCAAGCTGTACTCAGGACGGATATAAGTATCAGGAGTGTTCACATTGTCATACAGTGCTTAATGAAACTATTACTCCTGCAACCGATCACATCACAGGTGCTTACGAAACTACTATAGTTCCTACCTGCACGACTGTGGGTGAAAAAGTAAAGAAATGCGCTGTTTGTAACGTTGTAGTTGAAACAGAAACAATAAGCAAAGTGGCTCATGTTGAAGGTACACCTGAAATCGTTGTTGAACCTACTTGTACCACTGAAGGAAAGTCGGTCACAAACTGCGCATATTGCGACAGATTCCTTTCATCCGAAACCATAGAGGCTAAGGGCCATATTGAAAGTTCATGGAAGGTTGTTTACGAACCCACAGCACTTAACAAAGGCCTTATGGCAAAGAATTGTACTGTTTGCGGAATTACCCTTGAAACAGCTGATATTCCCTCTCATCAGCATACTGCAGGTGCATGGGCAATTGTTACCGAAGCCACCTGTACTACGGACGGATACAAAGTTCAGGAATGTACGGTATGCGGTGCGGAAATGGATGATGAGGTTATTCCTTCCCTTGGTCACGATGAGTGCAAAGAATGGATAACAACAACAGCCCCCGACTGTACACACAAGGGTATTCAGGTTAAGAGCTGTACCCGTTGTAACGTTGTTCTTAAGGAGCAAAGCACAGACGCTCTCGGACATGAGAAAAGCAATAACTGGATAATTGTTACAGAAGCTACTTGTATTCGTGACGGACTTAAGGCAAGAAAGTGTACACGTTGTGATCTTGTTTTTGAAACCGAAACATATAAAGCCCATAATCATACCCCCGGCGAATATGTTACAACAACCCCTGCAACATGTGCATCAAAAGGTCAGTCCACAAGCTCATGTGAGGATTGCGGTGTTGTAGTTGATGTTCTTGAGATTCCCGAAATCGGTCATAAGTATAACGGTCCGTGGATTGAAACAAAGGCTGCAACCTGTACTGCAGGCGGTATAGAAACAAAGTACTGTCCCGTTTGCTCACTTGCAATTGATACAAGAACTACAGCTCCTCACGGTCACAGCGAAAGCGGTTGGATTACATCTGATGCCTCCGACTGTATGACTGAAGGCGAAAAGTATACTCAGTGTACTGTATGTAAGAGTGTGGTAACCACTGCTGTTGTTCCTGCAAAGGGTCACACATACGGACCTGCACACAACTGTACGGAAGATCAGAAATGTCTTGTTTGTTCTGAAATACTTACTCCTCACGACGGCGAGTCTCATGTCTGGAGCGAATGGTCAGAATATAAGAAAGCAACATTCTGCAGAGATGAAAAACTCAAGAGAAATTGCAAGAAGTGCGATGCTGTTGAGTACAAAGATGTTGAGTTCTCTTCAGGTATCCATACATTGTGGCCTCATTCTGAGAAAAACGGTGATTGCATTGCTTGTAATATAGCCAAATCTATTCAGAATGCTTTGGACACGGTTATCAGATTCCTTCATTACATAATAGGCGGCAACACAATCGCTAAATTCTTCTACAGCGATCTCTGGGGCCTTGAATGGGATTCATGGATGTTCCCTTATGAATAAGCTTTTGTTTTCAGAGGAGGTAAATAAGTAAGATGAGTAAAATTGCTAAGCAAATACTTTCTTTTTTCCTCGTTGTTATAATGATGTTCGGCGCAGCCACTCCCGGCATTTCGGCGGTAGTGGATATGAGTCTTAACGCTAAGGCGGTAAGCAATTACAGCGCAACAGCCGCGGCAAAATATGCCATGGAATGGTGGAACGGCAGAAATAACGACATCTGGTCAGACTATGATAAATGGGGCGGCGACTGTGCTAACTTTATTTCACAGTGCCTTTATGCCGGCGGTATCCCCATGACTCCGAAGTGGTATTTCCACAAGAGAACGGGACCTAACCCTTCCGGTCTTTCAACCGAAAGAACGGAATCCTTCACAATGGTTAACGGTCTTAAGGGTCACACAACAGAAGATAACCGTTCTCTTTACAGATACCTTATCAGTATCGGCGGACAGGTTATAAAGAATCCCAGCGCATCCGATGTATCTGTCGGTGACGTTCTTTTCTACGACTGGGAAGGTGACGGATTTTACAACCACGTTGCAATCTGTGTTGATATAGTTAACGGTATTCCTAAAGTTGCATGCCACTATAGTGACAGATGTACTGAGAACTGGACTATCGGTGCAGCTCAAAGCAATATGGCGGTAATCAAGCTTTACGGAACACCTTGTGTCAATTCAGCTCCCAGCTATGACGTATATAAAGTAACAGCCAAGAGTATTATCCTCAGAAGTGATGCTTCAACCTCATCTGCCGGAAAGGGTGTTTCGGCAGGCGTTGACTTTATTCTCCACGTTACCGAAACAAAAAATGTTAACGGATATACCTGGGGTAAATGTAAGGTTAAGGGTGTTGAAGGTTGGCTCAGACTTACAGGCTATACAAGATACATCACACATGTTGATTCAATCCCCGTTGACCACGTCTGGGGCGATTGGTATGTTGTAACAAAGCCCACTTGCGTTGACAAGGGCCTTGAAAAGCGCAACTGTAAGCGTTGCGGTCTTGAGCAACAAAGGGAAACCGCATGCGGCGGACATAAGGAAGTAAGACCTGCAACTTGCCTTGAGGCTTCGTACTGTTCAGCCTGTGGCGCGCTTGTTTCTCCCGCCCTTGGTCACAGCTACGGAAGCTGGCAGACTCATATTCCGGCTACCTGCCTTGAAGGCGGTCAGGATAAGCACATCTGTACACGTTGCGGTCATACAGAATACAAGGATTCTCAACCGCTCGGCCATGATCATCAGCCGACAGTAAAGCTTCCTTTCTGTGAGACAGAGGGTGAAACGGTATACAAGTGTACACGATGCAATGATTCATATACGGATAAGAGTACATGGTCTGCATGGACAACACTCGATGACCCGTCGGTTCTTTCAAAATATCCGTCTGATGTTTGGGAAAGCAAAACGCAGTATAGGTATCAGGACAGGTATTATACTGATGCCTACGAAGAAACCAAAACAACTAATCCCATTCCTGCAGGCGATAATTATATTGTCAAAACCAAAGAAATCATAACAAAACAGATTTGGTATCAACTTGACTATTACTGCACAAGAACCAGTAACCAAGTTCGTCACTTCAGAACAGAGAGTATAAACGGACAGTATTCTGCCTATGGAGTGGACTCGAATTATGGTGAGTACCATCTCAGCACTGCCCATGGAGAGGTTTGGGTCACCCAAGAAACACTTAACTCTCTCCAGAAAGTAAACCCGGGCGAACGCTTATATGCATCACAGGGTGGTATAAATAAAAGTAGTCAGGTAGCTTATGCTTATGAATACAATCCCCAGTTGAAATATACAGCACCTTGTTTTGTTATGGGTGAAAAAACGGAAGAAAAAAAAGTCGTTGAATACTACAAGTCATATATCAACTGGACTGATTTTACCGACTGGAGCGACACTCCGGTAACTGCAACCAATGACAGAAAAGTAGAAACCAGAACAGTTTACAGATTTAAGCAGGCTGCCCTTAACCACGATGATGTATATTCAACCGTTCAGAGAACCTGTTACGAAGACGGCTGTACAAGAGCTACCTGTCAGCGTTGCGGCAGAACATATGATACCGAAATCGTCCCCAAGGGAAACCACGTTACAATGGGCGAATGGTATCAGTGGACTCCCGAAAACAGCAACGATCCCGATATTGTTGTTTACCGCAGAGACTGTAAAACAACTCCCGGCTGTGATTATTATGAGCTTAAAGAGCTTAAAATCACAAGAAAGGTTGTTGAACCCAACTGTACAGCAGAGGGTTATACTCTCGTAACAATTACCGATAGTTCCGGAAAAGTTGTTGCAGAGTATGAAGAAGAGGGAAGCAGAGTTCCCGCTCTCGGTCACGATATGAGCGAATTTAAAATGATATTGCCTCCTACATGTACCGAAAAAGGTCAGAGCGAAGCTAAATGTAGGCGTGACGGTTGTAAGCATAAGGAATATAAGGATATAGATCCTCTCGGTCACATAGAGGTTGTTGATCCTGCTATTGCTCCCACTTGTACTATCACAGGTCTTACCCAGGGCTCACACTGCTCACGCTGCGACAAAGTTGTTGTTGCACAGGAAGTTGTTCCTGCAACAGGCCATAATATGGGCGAATGGAAACCATATTCACCCGAAGAATATGTAAACGGTGAAATCATGTGCGGCGGTATGGGCACAGACAGACGTTTCTGTCAGAACCAGAACTGTGAGTATTATGAAGACAGACACGTAGACGGTCCTGAACATAATTTTGTTGTTGTTGACAGCAAAGATGCAACCTGTACTCTTCCCGGTTTCATTCAGAAAGAGTGTTCAAGATGCGGCTTGCCCGATGCAACGTTTACAATTGAACCTCTCGGTCACATCAAAGGCGACGAGTACACTGTATATCCCACCTGCCTTGATGATGGCTTTACCGGTTGGGACTGCCAGCGAGAAGGATGTGACCACACAGAGAAGACAAAGCAGCTTCCCGCTACAGATCACAATCTCAAAGAAGAGTATCATCCCAGCACCTGTACAACAGGCGGATATTGGGAATACAGCTGTCAGAATACAAATAAAAACACAAACCAACCCTGTGGATATTATTATATCGTTACAGAAGATCAGCTTGGCCATGAATGGGGCGATTGGGAAGTTGTAACTCCCGCAACTTGTGATGCTCCCGGTATGGAAAAGCGTGAGTGTATCAGACACGACGCAGAGGAAACCAGAGTAATAAATCCCATCGGCCATAATTATAAGCCGACTAAGGTTGAAGCTGACTGTCTGAACAATGGCGGAACAACCTATGTCTGCCAGAACGATTCAAGCCATACATACACAGACGATATTGTTCCCGCACTCGGTCACGATTGGGGTAAATGGGAAACTGTTACAGAACCCGGCTGTATCACGGAAGGCGTCAAAAAGCATATTTGTAACAGAGATTCATCACACGTTGAAACAGACAAAATCCCCGCTCTCGGCCATACACCCGTAACAGATAACGGCAAGCCCGCAACCTGTCTTGATAAGGGTATAACCGAAGGCGCTCATTGTTCGGTTTGTAAGACGACTCTTACTGCTCAGGAAGATATTCCCGCACTCGGTCATGATTGGGGTGAGTGGGATATCAAAGAACCTACCTGTACAGAAGACGGATACAAAAAACATATATGTAACAGAGATTCTTCACACGTTGAGCAAGAACCTCTTAAAGCACCCGGACACACAACTGAAATTATTCCCGGTGTTGCACCTACCTGTCTTGATGACGGTCTGACCGAAGGTCTCGTGTGTACCACCTGTAAGGAAGTTCTTGTAGCACAGGAAGTTATCCCTGCGCTCGACCACGATTGGGGTGAATGGCAGGTTATTTCCGCTTCATCCTGTGTTGCAGAAGGTAAGGAACACAGAGTATGTAAGAGAGATGCATCCCACGTGGATTACAGAGGTGTTGCTAAGGATCCTCATCCCATAGTTATAGATGAAGGCTATTCGGCAACTTGTGAAAACACCGGTCTTACCGAAGGCTCTCATTGCTCAAGCTGTAACGAAGTTCTTGTTGCACAGGAAGTAATTCCTGCTCTCGGCCATGACTGGAGCGAATGGACACGTGTTGAGCCTTCTTGCCTTGAAGACGGCTATGAAAAACGTGTATGTAAGAGAGATCCCTCTCACGTTGAACAAGTGGTTATTCCTGCGACGGGTCATATTCCCGTAACAGATGAAGCGGTTCCTGCAACTTGCCTCAAAACCGGTCTGACAGAGGGTTCTCATTGCTCTGCTTGCGACGAGATTCTTGTTGAACAGACGGTTACTCCTGTTCTTGGACATGACTGGGGTGATTGGGAAACAATAACAGCACCCGATTGCCTTACTGACGGCGAGCAGAAGAGAGTATGTCACAGAGATGCCTCTCACGTTGAAAAGACAAAGATTCCCGCTCTCGGTCACGATGCAGTGATAGATGCACCGGTAGATGCAACTTGTCTTAAATCCGGTAAAACTGCAGGCTCCCACTGTTCTGCTTGTGATGCAGTGATTGAAAAGGCGGAATATATTGCACCTCTCGGTCACGATTGGGGTGCATGGGATATCAAGAATCCTACTTGTGAGGAAGACGGTTATGAAAAGCGCGTATGTGAGCGTGATTCCTCTCATAAGGAAGAAAAAACGCTTGAAGCAACCGGTCATTCAAGTGAAGCAGTAAGAGGAAAAACTCCCACTTGCCTTGAAACCGGTCTCACCGAAGGCTCTGTATGCTCAACTTGCGATAAAGTTCTTGTTGAACAAGAGATTATTCCCAAGCTCGGCCACGATTGGGGCGAATGGGAAGATATTGACAGTGACTGTGTAAACGACGGCAGCAACAAGAGAGTATGTAACCGAGATTCTTCTCATACTGAAGAAAAAATTATTCCTGCAAAGGGACACACAGTTGTTGAGGACGAAGGCAAGGCAGCAACTTGTGAAAGCACCGGTCTTACAGGCGGTTCTCATTGTTCAGTCTGTGATGAGACAATAGTTAAGCAGGAGGTTATTCCCGAACTCGGTCACGATTGGGGCGAGTGGAATATAAAAGAACCCACTTGCGAAGAAGATGGTTATAAGGACAGAGTTTGTAAGCGAGATCCTTCTCATACAGAACACGAAGATCTGCTCCATACGGAACACACGGTTGTAATCGATAAGGCAGTTCCTCCGACCTGCCTCGAAACCGGTCTTACAGAAGGCTCACATTGTTCCGGTTGCAATGAGGTTATCGTTGCACAGGAAGTTGTTCCGGCATTGGATCATGATTGGGGCGATTGGAAGATAACAACTGAAGCCGGATGCATTACAAATGGCGAAAGAAAGGCTGTTTGTAACAGAGATGCTTCTCATATCAAAACAGAAGTAATTCCTGCCAAAGGACATACTTCGGTCAGTGAAGACGCTATACCCGCAACATGCCTTAATTCCGGTAAAACCGAAGGTTCACACTGTTCCGTTTGTAACGCTGTTATAAAGAAAGCGGAATATATCGCACCTCTCGGTCACGATTGGGGCGAATGGGACGTTAAAGATCCCACTTGTACAGAAGACGGTTATGAACACCGTGTATGTAAGAGAGATCCTTCACACGTTGAACACGAAGATATCAAGGCACTTGGTCATTCAGCCGAAACAATTCCTGCTGTTGAACCGACATGTGAGGATACAGGTCTCACAGAAGGCTCTGTATGCTCAACTTGTGATAAAGTTCTTGTTGAGCAAGAGGTTGTTCCCGCACTTGGCCACGATTGGGGCGAATGGGAAGAAATCAACAGCGATTGTATAAACGATGGCAGCCGTAAGAGAGTATGTAACAGAGATATTTCTCATATTCAGGAAGAGGTTATTCCTGCGGCAGGTCACGTTATAGTTACAGATCCCGGTAAAGATCCGACATGTGAAGATGCAGGTCTTACAGAAGGTTCACATTGCTCAACCTGTAAGGAAATAATCGTTAAACAGCAGATTATCCCTGCACTCGGTCACGATTGGGGCGAGTGGGATATCAAAGAACCCACCTGTACAGAAGAAGGTTATAAAAACCGCGTATGTAACAGAGATTCTTCACATACACAGGGCGAAATTCTTTATGCAAAGGGTCATACAGAAGAGATTGATACAGGTTATTCGGCAACTTGTGAAGAGCCCGGTCTTTCTAAGGGGTCACATTGTTCCGAATGTGGTGAAGTTCTTGCTGCTCAGGAGGTTATTCCTGCTCTCGGTCACGATTGGGGCGAATGGCATATAATCAATAAACCCGATTGTCTTAACGAGGGAAATCAGGAACGAATCTGTAACCGTGACAATTCTCACGTTGAAAAGTTAACTCTTCCGCCACTTGGCCACACTGTTGTAATTGACCCCGCCGTTGAACCCACCTGTACACAATCAGGCTCAACTGCAGGTTCACATTGCTCAGTCTGTGACGGTGTAATCGAAAAAGTTGAAACAATCGATCCGCTCGGTCACGAAATGGGTGAATGGTACATTGTTACTCCTGCTGATTACGGTGTTGAAGGTCTTGAACAGTGTGACTGTATCAGAGGCGACAAGAGCGAAACCAGACCCATTCCCGCTCTGATCAAAAATACATATACCGCAACCTTTGTTATTGGTGATGAGATTATCGGAACGGTAACCTTCGAAGAGGGCGCAAAGAGCATTGACGAGCCTCCGATTCCCGAAAAGGATAACTACATCGGCAGATGGGATGATTATGTGCTCGGTAATGAGAATATAGTCATCGAAGGTCACTATGAACCTAAGAATTCCGATAATGTTTCTGACCTCGAAAAGGAAAAAACAGCTGAGTATAAGGACGGAATTGCAAAAATTACTCTCAGCGCTCATGCACAGACGAAGGCAATTAACATTCTTTCGGAAAAGACAAAGCCCGTTGACGTTGTACTTGTTCTCGACCAGTCGGGAAGTATGGATGAGGCTATGGGCAAAACAAATTCCGAAAAGAAAATAAATGCGCTTCTTAAATCGGCAAATGCGTTTGTTGATTCCGTTTACGATAATGCTGTTGCAACCGGTGCTGACCACAGAGTGGCTATCGTTGGATTTGCATATTCAGATTTAAAAGAAGACAGCAAGTTTGTAAACACCGAAATTATTACAACATTAGACGGTGAACCCATAGGATACACAGCGTCAGGCAATAATAGCGCATATAAGAATGCTCTTATGCCTATAATGGCACAGAACGGCGAAATTAATCCTCTTGTTAAGGGTGTTATCACTTCCGAAAAGATTGTACCTGAAGGTGCAACAGCTGCAGACGCCGGTCTTGATATGGCTAAACGTGTTTTCTCCAACAATCCCATTGCTGCGGGAGAAGAGCGAGAAAGAATAGTTCTGTTTATTACAGACGGTGTTCCGACAGCTTGGGGTGGTGAGCAATACAGTGCTATCAAACTTATTCCCAACGATGCGCTTAAAATAGCAAACGAAATCAAAAATTCTCTTGGAGCAAAAATCTATAGCGTCGGTATTTCAGAAGGTATTGACCCTGCGGCTGATTTCAAGAAAATTGAAGATGAGTTCGGATGTTACAATATAAACAGAAGTAAAGATACGGCAAGCTTTGATTTCAACAGATTCCTCCATTACGTTTCATCTAACTATCCGGATGCAACAGCTATGGATTTCGGAGGAACAGGTGATAAAGCCAGCGGCTTCTATCTTGCAGCTACCGAAACAGACAAACTTCAGTCTATTTTCAGCGATATTCTTTACAGCAGCGTTTATGCAGTAACAACGTTTGACAAAGTTTCTCTTATTGATACTGTTTCAGCTGAATTTACAATGACAATGGAACAGGAAGATGCTTTCAGAGCAAATCTTGCTGCAGAAAAGGGCCTTGGTGATGAGAATATTACCATCACTCGTAATGCGGACGGAACAACCACAATAAGAGTTGATAACGTCAAGGCTGAAAAGGTATATGACGAAGAAGGAAAGGCTTACTACAGAGCTGAAGTATCCTTTGAGGTAACCGCTAACAAGAATGCGCTCGATCCCGGCAAGTACGAAACAAACACTGACGATGCCGGTATTATGATTGACGGAGTATACGTTGAAAAATTCGATGTTCCCACAATTATCATCACTGAACCGCGAAACATTGTTGTTTTCACAATTAACGGCAATGTTTACAGAATAGATGAAGGCAAACTCGGCGACAGTATTACTGTTCCCGAAAGCGATCTTGCTAAGTGGGATATACCCGATGATGCTGTTATAACCGAAAGCTATATGGAAATTGAGGCTTCGGAAATCTGTGCAGATGAGTATACAATCGTCTGGAAGATTAATGATGAAAGCATCGTAACAAAACATAAGGTCGGAACGGTTATTGAACCCATCGAAGTTGCGGCTCCTTCGTCTGAGCTTGAGTTTGCAGGTTGGTCACCGGCTCTTCGTAACACAATGCCTGCTATGAATCTTGTTTATACAGCAACATTCAAGTCAACTCATGAACACGAGTTTGTTGAAACAGGAAAAAGCGGTGACTGTGAATCAGGAATCATCACTTATAAAGAGTGTGCCTGCGGCGAAAAGACTCAGTCAGTATCTGCTTCTTCCCAGCATACATATAAGGTTGATATTGACGAAAACAGCACAGATACCATTGATGAACTGTTCTGCACAACTTGCGGTAAAACAGATGACCGTGTTGTTAAGTACACTTGTGCTTATAAATCATGGAGACCGAATCAGACAATAGAAATGAATCTCTATGAGGATGACATTCAGGTTCAGCTTGAAGACGAAAAGATTTATGTTAAGATTCCCATTGAAAGCAGCCTTCGCAAAAAAACTTTTGTTGTTAAGAGAACTAACGCAGACGGAACAACAGATATACTGGATAGCCGAGTAGAAAACGGTTGTCTTGTATTCGAAGTAGATCACTTCAGTATTTACAATATTTTGGCTGTAGACGATGAAACGGGTCTTCCTGTTGAAGAACCTACTTACGAGCAGAGTGTATGTGCTCTCCATGGCCATAAAACAGAAACCACGGTTGTTGCTCCCACATGTGAAAGAGATGGTTACACAAAGCATCTCTGCACAAACTGTGGCTACTTCACTTATACTGATGAAGTTCCTGCAACAGGCCATACTTACACAGACACAACAGTTAAGCCTGACTGTACGCACGACGGTTATGTTGAGCATGTTTGTGATTCCTGCGGTCATACCTTTAAGGACAACGAGACAGTTTCTCCCGGACACAGTTATGCAACAGAAGTAACTGCTCCTACCTGTACTCTTGATGGCTACACCACTTATATATGCTCTGCGTGCGGTCATACCTATAAGGGTGACGAGGTTGAAAAGACTGGTCACAAGTATAAGACAACTGTTGTTGAAGCAACTTGTACAGCAGCCGGTTACACTCTTAATGAGTGTGAAAACTGCGGTACCGATTTTATTGATAACCATACTGCTTCTCTGGGTCACAGCTACGTGGATACGGTTGTTGAATCCACCTGCACCAGTGAAGGCTATACTTCACATGTCTGCTCACGTTGCTCGTATACATATGTTGATTCCACAACTGCATCAGCAGGACACAGCTATGTTTCAACTGTTGTTGCTGCAACCTGTACTCAGGGTGGATATACGGTAAACGAATGCTCTGCTTGCGGACATTCTTACAAGAGTGACGAGACTGCTGCGAAGGGTCATACACCTTCAGGCGATTGGGTTGTCAAAGACGGAAAGCATGTACAGCTTTGCGCTGATTGTAACGAAGTTGCACACAGTAAAGATATTGTTATTGATGTTCCCGATAATGTCACAATTTCAGGCAATAATCTCATTGTGTTCTACAAGATGTCAGACAAGCTGGATATTACGGTTTCTGAAGGAAAGTTAATCTATCAATCAGCAGATCCGAGAATTGCGGTTGTTGACGAAAACGGTAAGGTAACCGGTCTCAAGACGGGTTCAACCACGATAACTGCGGTTGCCGAAGGCTCTGATACTTCTGTAACAATTAATGTTCAGGTTCGTTACACTTGGTGGCAGTGGATTATTATGATTTTCTTCCTTGGTTTCCTCTGGTATTAAAATCCAATTAACAAAAATACCGACATCGCTCAGGCGGTGTCGGTATTTCCCCTCGAAAGGAGCTTTTTATGAAACGAATTACGGCACTTTTTTTGGCTGCTATTTCTGTGTTTTTGATGCTTTCTTCCTGTTCGGAGGGTGCTGATAATAAAAAAGATTCGGTCGAAAGGCCCCGACCTGAAGCAAAGTATAATCCGTATATTCTTGATGCAGGAAGAATTAAAAATTCTCTTAACACAAGCGATCTTTGGTACCCGGATGGCGGAGACGGACACTCTTATATTTATTTCACGAAAATATCTGATAAATTTTATCTGACATATGTAGATCATGATGCGGAAAAAGAGTTTCTGTGTACCGTTACCGAAGAAAAACACCTTGTTTCCGATAAGGTGGAGAATATGCAGTTTGATATCGCTTTTTATGATGCTTTTACTTGTTATGACTATAATACCAAAACCTGGTACTCGAGAGGAGATTCGAAAAAAATCGAATCAGCTTTTGCGGGCAAAACATTCGCTGAAGTGAGCGATAACTCAAATATTTATGTTTTTAACAGCGATGGAACCTGTACCGAAACATATAAGGGCGGAAATATCGAAGGCAAGTGGAGCATTACCGCAGCAACTGTGATTGTTCTTACATTCGGTGATTATTCTTATACTTATGATATTGATTTTGATGATACCGGCAATATTACAGGAATATCACAGCGGGCCGGAAGAACGTTTGATATGGTCGATTAATAATATAGCAGTTTTGGGCTTGTGCCCGGAACAGAACAAGATGTAGAAGTGTAGCAGATAAAAACACAGTATTGACAGTTCTCCTAAGATGGAGCATTGTAAAAACCTTGTCGGTACGAGGCGAAGGTATATGAGAAAAGCAATTCTTATTACGGCTTTTTTGTTGTGCGCCTTGGCTGATATGCTGCCTTCATATTTTTCAGAATAAAGAACTCCTCCGATAGCATAAATCGCTGTCGGAGGAGTTTTATGTTTTCTTAAAAATGTGTTTTCAGGTGGTTGACCAGTTCTTGCCAATGGTTGACGGTCAGATATTCTTTTCCGCAGTCTGTTCTGAATTTATACGGTGTTTCGGCGTTTGCATCAATAAGCACGGGTGTCATTTCAACACCTGATGCGCCGTCAACGTCAGCCTCAATGCTGTCACCGCAGTACCAGCATTGAGTCGGGTCGAGGTGGGCGTATTTTGCCGCTGCCGTAAAAATATCCGTACAGGGTTTTGTCAGCAGCAGGTCGGCACTCGTTAGGATAAACTCCATCCGCTCATTCGGAATCCAGCGTTTTATTGCAAGCTCAAGACCTTCACCGCTCATGGCATTGTTACTGATTATTGCGGAACGTATGCCGAGTGAATGTATTGCGTCGAGCAGCTCCGGCACACCGTCGATAACTTGTCGGTCAGAGTTGTGTCTGTCAAAAATTTCCTCCTGCTCGGCAATGGATATATCAAATCGCAGCCCTGCGTTCATCGTTATGTATTTCAGCTGTGCCGAAAGCGGAAAATCGAGTTTCACTCCTGTTTTGGATTTATGATCCGAGCCGATTTTTTCACTGTATTCATCCCACAGTGCGGCAAGCTCATCGTCTGTTACATCCTGCGGATTCACAGCTGCAAGTCTGAGTGCGGCAAGTCCGTTGCGGGCAGAGAATTTTGAGCTGCTGAAGAGTGTACCGCCGACATCAAAGAGTATCATTTTCGGCTTTATGTTATAATGCATGGGCATTACCTCCTTAGTCTGCTGTTTTCAGTATACACACTGTGTGCGGATATGTAAAGCGCGGATAATTTATTGTTGATTATATTATTGCGGTTTGATATAATTCTTATAAGATACTTTGTGCTTTAGGGGGCAGTACCGTGACCGACACAATTCTTAACACACCGATTGATCTTTGCGGCAGAACCTTGCCTAACAGAATCGTTTTTCAGCCGATGGAAGGCTGTGACGGTACGCTCAAGGGTGCGCCGGATGAGCTTACCAGCCGCAGATACCTGCGCTTTGCCTGCAGCGGTGCGGGCATAATCTGGTTTGAAGCAACTGCAGTAACTGCTGAAGGCAGAGCTAATCCAAGACAGCTTTATATCAACGCTGAAACGGTAGGGGATTTCAAGGAGCTCGTCGGTAAAATCAAAATCACTGCGCTTGAGAAATGCGGTTTTGAGCCGCTTGTTATCGTTCAGCTCACTCACAGCGGCAGATTCAGCAAACCCAACGGTACACCCGAGCCTATCGTCGCTTATCGCAACGAGCTGTGGGAAAAAGGCAAGGAGAATCAACCGTACACAGTTGCAGATGATGCTTATCTTGCTTCTGTCACCCAAAGCTATGCGGCGGCAGCACAGCTTGCAATGGATGCGGGCTTTGACGGAATTGACGTCAAGTGCTGTCACGGCTATCTGTTCAATGAGCTGCTTAGCGCAAAGAAGAGAAGCGGAATCTACGGCGGCAGTTTTGAAAACAGAACAAAGCTGTTTTTCGACTGCATCGATGCAGTTAAAAAAGTTCTAGGCGATAAGCTTATCGTTACAACACGTCTCAATGCGTGTGATTGCTTTCCTTATCCTTACGGCTACGGTGTTGATGAAAATAATAATATCGACCTGACTGAGGCAGAAAAGATTATTGCTGTCCTTGCAGAAAAAGGCATTGAGCTTATAAATATCACGCTCGGTAACCCTTATCTGATTCCGCACATCAACCGCCCCTGTGTCAATTCACCCGAGGACGGCAATATCGGACTTGAGAGAATTTATAATATCACTAAAGCACTTAAAAAAAGATTTCCTGATATTAAAATCGTTTCGTCGGGTCTTACGTTCCCGGGCGAAAATGCTGTTACCTATGCGGAAAAACTTATTGACGAAAACGTATGCGATTTTGCAGGCTTTGGCAGAATGACATTTGCTTATCCGCAGTTTTTCAGCGATTACCTTGAGAAAGGTGAGCTTGATAAGAACAAAGTCTGCCTCAAGTGCAGTAAGTGTACTGAGCTTATGAGAAGCGGTACTGTCACGGGCTGTCCCATCAGAGACAGTGAGGTCTATATGCCTTATTACAAGAAGTACGTGCTTGATAAATGATTTTTGGGAGTGGAAAATAATGGTAGCTGTAATTACCGGCGGCAGCAGAGGTATAGGTTTTGGTATAGCAAAAGAGCTGCTTAAAGATGATTATACCGTTGTGCTCACTGCAAGAAGCAAGAGCGACGACGTTTCAGTACTTGAAAAAGAATACGGTGACAGAGTTGTTTTTGTTGCTTGCGATATTTCGGATGAAGCTGAGGTTAATAACCTTGTTGTTAAGGTTAATGAAAGCTTCGGCAAAATTGACCTTCTTGTAAATAATGCAGGTGTTGCGCCGAAGGTGAGAAAGGACATCCTCGAAATCACACGTGAGGATTTTGACTATGTTGTCGATATCAATCTCAGGGGCACTTTCTTTGTTACACAGAGCTTTGTGCCGCTTCTTATCGCAAACGAAAAGTCGAGAATTGTCAACATATCTTCAATGTCGGCATATACCGCAAGCGTTAACCGTGGCGAATACTGCGTATCAAAGGCAGGCATATCAATGCTGACAAAGCTCTTTGCTGCAAGGCTCGCCGAATACGGTGTGAGCGTTATTGAAATCAGACCGGGTATAATTGAAACTGATATGACCGCAAAGGTCAAGGAAAAATACGATGCGCTCATTGCCGACGGCATTACACCTATTAAGCGTATGGGCACACCCGATGATATAGGCAAGTGTGTTGTGAGCATTGCAAAAGGTAATTTTGATTTCTGCACGGGCACGGTGATTGACTGTGACGGCGGTTTTAACGTGAGAAGCTTATGAGAAAAGTATACGATGCTGTAATTATCGGCAGCGGTGCGGCGGCTTACAGTGCCGCAGACTGGCTGTTTAAAAAGAATATTAAAAACATTGCAATAATAACCGAAAACAGACTCAGCGGCACTTCACGCAACACGGGCAGTGATAAGCAGACCTATTACAAGCTGTCGCTTGACGGCAATTATCCCGACAGCCCGTATAAAATGGCTACGGATATATGTAAGGCAGGCTGTACCGACGGCGAGAAGATGTATCTTCAAGCGATCAACAGTGTGCGTTGTTTTCTTCGTCTTTGTGATTACGGTGTGGGTTTTCCGACTGATGAGTTCGGCGGTTATCCGGGTTACAAAACAGACCACGACGATACTGTCAGGGCAACTTCTGTAGGTCCGCTTACGTCAAAGGTGATGACACAGAAGCTTGAAGAAAAGGTGCTCGGTTCAAACAGCACCGTTCTTTTTGACAAAAGACAGGTTGTCGAAATAATAACTAAAGAAAACAGAGCGTACGGTGTTGTAACACTTAATACAGACACACAGGATTTTGAGATTTTTGCGGCGAAGAACGTTATCTGTGCTACGGGTGCACCTGCTTGTATCTACGAAAACTCGGTTTACCCTCATTCGCAGCACGGTATGACGGGTGTCATGATTAATGCTGGTGTAAAGTTGTGCAACTTTACGCAGTGGCAATACGGTATGGCTTCCGTCGATTTTCGCTGGAATGTTTCGGGCAGCTTTATGCAGGTTGTTCCGCGGTTTGTAAGTGTTGATGAAAACGGTGCAGAGCGTGAGTTCCTGCGTGATGTTTTTGCCGATAGCAGAGAAATGTTTGACAGCGTTTTTTTGAAAGGTTATCAGTGGCCATTCAGCTATGAACGGCTTAACACCTCGTCAAAGGTTGATATTGCCGTACATAACGAGATCTGTCAGGGCAGAAAAGTATACCTCGATTATACGAAGAATCCTTCGGGTTTTGATTTCGGCTTGCTCGGTGATGAGGCGAAGGAATATCTGCTCGCCAATAATGCCGTTGCGGCTACTCCGATTGAGCGGCTTGTGCTTCTCAACTCCAAGGCTATAGATGTATATGCTCGTCAAGGCATAGACCTTTACAGTGAAAAACTCAGGATTGCCGTATGTGCACAGCATAACAACGGCGGTGTCAGCACAGATAACGGGTATGAAACCGATGTGGAAGGGCTTTTTGCAATCGGTGAGGCGGCAGGCACATTCGGTCTTGCGCGTCCCGGCGGCACTGCGCTTAACGATACGCAGGTTGGCGGTCTGCTTTGCGCAAACCGTATCGCGCAGAAGTCTGATAACAGCTTTGACGGCGAAGATATTTTTGCAGAGTATGAGCAGAAGTATGCTGAATTGATTAATTCTTTCAAACCTGATATGTCGGTTGATTACTCTCATATCCCTCATAAGATGAGCGCTTGCGCAGGATTTTTAAGAGATAAAAATGAGTGTGTCAATTTACTTGCAGAAGTTGAAGCGATCCTCAGAAACATCAGCTTTGCTCATAAATCAATGAGCGATTATTTTTATGATTATGATATGTTGGTCAGCGTGAAGTCACTTCTTACAGCGATACTCGGTGAGATGGAGCTTACGGGCAGCAGAGGCGGAGCGGTGTTTATCCGTGACGGAAATCCTGTGCCCGAAAACAAAGAATATCGCAGATATCTTACCGTAACAAACGGCGATTCGGTTGAATTCAGGGCGGTTACCCCTGTACCGATCGTTAATAAACCCTTTGAGCAATATCTCAACAGAATTGACGAATCAGAATTTTGAGAGTAATGGTGAAAATATGAGTGCGTTTAAAATCGGTATGACAAGCGTAACCTTCCGCAACAAAACGGTAGCGGAGGTTGTTGAAATCTGCCGCAGAGAAGATGTAAATTATATCGAGTGGGGCTCGGATGTTCACGTCAAAACACGTGAAGATGCGCTGAATGCGAAAAAGCTCTGCGATGAAGCAGGCATCACAGTCAGCTCTTACGGCAGCTACTACCGTGTGGGCAGCGGCACTGCTGAAGAATGGCGCGCGCTTTGCGAAAATGCAAGCGTTATGGGCGCGGCGTCAATCCGTGTGTGGCTCGGCACAAAGGACAGCGAAAAAACAAGCGATGAAGAGTATCAGGTGCTTTTAAACGATTGCCGCAGTATCTGTGACGTCGCAAAGGAATACGGCATTCTTGTATGTCCCGAGTGTCACGATAATACGTTTAACAATAATACAGATGCAATAATCCGCTTCAGAAACGATCTTGACAGAGATAATTTCAGGACATATTTTCAGTCGAGATATTTCCGTATGGAATATGATCTTGACAGAATCGACAGAACCTTTGACTTTATCAGGGATATGCACGTTTCATATTCCGATCTCAAGCGTGAGCAGATGTTCCGTAAGAAAGATAAAAATTATCTTGATACTCTGCTTAATAAAATGATTTCAAAGGGATTTGACGGTATAGTAATGCTCGAATTCACACAGAACTCAAGCGAAAAAGCATTTAAAAAAGACATTGACAAACTGAAAAAATATTGATTTGTTGTAAACCTTGTCGAGGAGGAAGAGATATGAACTTCAGCAGAGCACTTGAACTTTACAAAGCTGAGCCTACGTTGGAAAAGGCTAAGTTGCTTGCCGCGGAGCTTGCAGGCGAGATGACTTCAAAAGAAAAGGTGCGTATGCTTCGGGGGCACGCAATGGGCATAACCGTGAAGAATACGCTGAAAAACGGCAGATTCTATAACGGCGAAGCTTATCCTGCAGGCGGCTGCAAGCGTCTTGGAATTCCGCCCGTGCTCTTTACGGACGGTCCGAGAGGCATTGTTATGGGCAAGTGCACATGTTTTCCCGTTTCAATGCTCAGGGGTGCGGCGTTTGATGATGAGCTTGAGTATGAGGTCGGTGAGGTGTTTGCAAAGGAAGCGAGTGCGCACGGAGCCAACCTCTTTGCAGGCATATGTATAAATCTTCTGCGTAACCCGATGTGGGGACGTGCGCAGGAAACATACGGCGAGGACCCGTATCTGCTCGGCAAAATGGGCGAAGCACTTACCAGAGCTATGCAGGATAACGGCATTATCGCATGCCCCAAGCACTATGCGCTCAACAGCATTGAGGATTTGCGCTTTTCAGCCGATGCAATTGCTGATGAGCGTACACTGCACGAGGTTTATCTGCCTCACTTCAAAAAGTGTGTTGACGCAGGCGCAATGTCAATAATGGGCGCATATAACAAGGTTAACGGAACATACTGTTGCGAGAGCAAGGAGCTGCTTGTTGATATACTCAGAGATATGTGGGGCTTTGAAGGATTTTCACTGTCTGATTTCTTCTACGGAATTTATGACGGTCCGAGAAGTCTTATGGCAGGTATGGATGTTGAAATGCCTTACACATTCCGCTATGCAACTCTTCACTCTGCACTCAAAAAAGGCAAAATCACCGAGGAACAGCTTGATTTAAGTGTCTGTCGTGTGCTCACTGCGCTTATCACAACTCTTCCTAAGCATAAAGATTATCCGAAGTCGGTTATCCTGAGTTCCGAGCATACCGCGCTTTCACGCAAGGTTGCAGGCAAGGGTACGGTGCTTCTCAAAAACAGCGGTAACATTCTTCCGATACCGCAAGGCAAAAAAATCGCCGTTGTCGGCAGATATGCTGATAAGGTCAACGTCGGTGACCACGGAAGCAGTAACGTGTTCAGTCCGTATACCGTAACAGCATTCAAGGGAATACAAAAGAGATTCGGCGAAGCAAACGTCAGCGTATATAACGGCTGCGATACGAAGAAGGCGACAGCTGCTGTGAAAGACAGCGAATATATTGTCGTGTGTGTCGGCAGCGACTGGCTTCAGGAGGGTGAGTTCCTCGTGAATCTCGGCAATATCAAGAAAAAGCCCAAGGGCTCAGGCGGTGACAGAGCGAATCTGCGCATTCCGTCAGAGGATGTTGCGCTTATCAGAGCGATGGCTTCACTCGGCAAAAAGCTTGTGGTCAATATTATGGGCGGCAGTGCCTATGTTATAAACGAGTGGCACGGTGTTGCCGATGCCATTATCTGCTCATTCTACAGCGGTCTTGAGGGCGGCAATGCACTTGCCGATGTTATCAGCGGCGATGTAAACCCCGGCGGTAAGCTGCCGTTTACAGTTGCAAAGCGCGAGGAGGATTATCCGCCATTCCTTCATATCGGATGTAAGGATAAGCGTATCGAATACGGATACTATCACGGCTACACTCTGTTTGATAAAAAGAATATCGAGCCTGAATATCCGTTCGGCTTTGGTTTGTCATACACTGATTTTGAGCTGTCCGATTCCTCTGTCAGTCAGGATGAAAACGGCATCAGCGTTTCGGTAAAGGTTAAAAATGTCGGATCTGTTGACGGCGATGAGGTCGTTCAGGTCTACGTTTCGGGCAATAATGATAAGGCTGACCGCCCCGTAAAACTGCTCAAAGGATTTAAGAGAGTGAGTGTCGGAGCAGGTGAAACTGTTACTGCAGATATAACGCTTGATATTGACGATATAAAATTCTTCAACCCCGATAAAGAATTATGGGAGCTTGATAACAGCTACGACGTTTTTGTCGGCAACAGCAGCAGAAACGTCACACAGGTCGGAACGCTTGAGATTTAAGAGGAGCAGACGATGAAAACGAGTCCATATTCGCCCGACGCATTTATGCAGTCGCTTTACGGTGAGACTTACTCGGATCCTTTC
>JAGALQ010000010.1 GCA_017625095.1 Clostridia bacterium
GCGGTTTTGCCAGCTCCCTCGTCAGAGGGAGCTGAAAAGAGATAGGTGTATTACCTGTTTACGGGTAGCAGTGCATATAGATGCAATAATAATTCTTTGTGGCCCCTTTTAGGGGCTGAGCCGGTATTAACCCCTTATAGGAGTGGAGCAAACCACCGGTTCAACCGGTGGTTTTGATTGATTATGTTTTAATAAATTATTCTGTTAATTCTGAAGAGATTTTTGAAGAAGGAAACGATCTTCTGCCAGAAGCTTGCATTGGATTTAAGTGTTATCTCAGCAGAAATCTCGTTGCCTTCAGCATTGAGCACAACCTCACCGGTTTCGTCAACAAGTGTTGCCTTAACGGTTGCATTACCGTTAGCAACGGATGTCATATTACAAGTCAATCCGTCTTCGGCAGGTGTCATATTGAAGCCTGCACCGTCAACATCCCATTTGATTGACCAACCCTCGGGCAACGCAGTCTCACCAAGATCAGCCTGCAGTACAAGCGTGTCACCGTATTTAACGGTTGCATTCAAGGGAGATTTCATTTCAAAACTATGCTCATTTACCCAGCTGTAATCTATCTCTGTTCCGTCTTCGGTAATTCTGTGAGTAATAGCACCGTCATCAACGACAAAAAGCTTAACCTCATCAGTATTTTCAGCATCACTTACCGGGCTGTACATTTCTTTGCCTTTTTCAAGCTTTACGTTTTCAAAGGTTTTTGATTCAAGAGTTTCTTTTGTAAATATGTTATATTTTTCAATGGAATATGTCATTTTGCCGTTATCTGTGCCGACAAGGTTTATGTTGAAATCATTATCACCATTTATATAGATAAACTTTTTATCCCCGTCAGTAAGAATTATCACGTCACCAAATGCACTGTCATAATAATTTATTTCGCCGTTAATAACTGATGCTATATTTTTATCGCTTTCATCGGTGATTACCACATCAACCGGGCACTGAATCTTGGCATTGTGGCCGATAACACCATTATCGGTAGGCTCTCTGTGAAATTCTGACGTGTCAAGTTGTTTGTCCATATACCCTAAATACAAATTTACATTGTGATCGTTAACAACATCTTGCACCGTATCTCCGGTATTCGGAATATCTACGGTAAACCAATGTGTCCTGCCGTATTTGCCCCAATGAGAGTCAGATTCAAGTGCGTTTCCAAGCTCTCCAGGCACAAAAGGAACAACATCTGCCGTGTTGCACAGATTGAATATATTAAAGTAATCCGGAAAAACTGCCTTGGTCGCGACATCAGGGCATGCATAATTGTAATTATATACATTTGAAGAAGCTACGCCATCCTCCATCAAATTAACAGACAGAAGATTGCTGACAGCTGCGCCTCTGCTATGACCTGTAACAAAATATTTCACATCACCCGTTATATTATTGGAATCTATGTAATTTTGTATGTTGTCGTATATCTGGTTGGTAGCATTTAAAAATCCGTCGTGTTTACCGTTTGTAGTGGATATGTTAGCGTTACCGAACCATTCAGAATTGTTAACAGTTCCCCTAACGCTTACCAAACATATAGTTTCGTCACTATTATCCGATTTTTTGAAAGCTAACGAATAAGCAACCTTCCCTAAAGTAAAGCCGTCATAATTAAAGGTTTCGCAGTCATCAAAGCCTAATTCTTTATACGCATTTTTGATAGTCTCTTCGTCATAAGCAGCTGCAGAAAGTGCCGCCAAAAGATTTGCAAGCTCGGGGTCATATTTTGACGAATCGCCGTTTTTAGCAAAATAATCTAAATTGTGCTTAAACTCTCTGTTGTAAAACTTATATGTCTTGTTTGTAGGAGTGTCTGTAGGTTTGTCATTTGGGTTATCATCAGGATTGTCGTTGGGATTATCTGTTGTGTTGTCATTGGGGTCATCTGTAGGATTATCATCAGGATTGTCATCAGGGGTATCCGCGGGGTCGTCATTTGGATTGTTGTCTAAGTTAGCAGAAGGGCAATCGCCATTACATATTCTAAACTCAATTCCGTTATTTTCAGCGTAAGTTTTCGCATAGCAGTCTGCGGTTTCGGAGCAAATATGTGCCGAAGTACCGGACAAAATATTGGAACCTATATCCGTAACACTTGCAGGAATGTGTACATATTCAAGGCTCTTGCAGTCAGCAAATGCACCGCTTCCAATAGATGTAGTTGTATAGGGGATTAACATTCTTGTGAGGCTATCGCAACTATAGAATGCGTTATCTCCGATGGTTAATAGCTCGCTGGTATTAGTAAATGAAAAACTTGTAATGTTATCGCAATCATAGAACGCACTATCTCCAATAAAATATATAAATCCAGAGATTAATACACTTGTTAAGCTATCACAATTGTTGAAGGCATTGTCATTTATATCAAAAAAATAATAATAACCGACTTGATGGTCTATTACAATTTCACCCGCCTTTTTTTCTGAACAACCTACTATTTTTGCTACTGAAGCACCACACATTACACACATTTTACCTTCAAATCTTACACCATACGCATCTTCAAATTCACTGTAAGAATATTCATGATTATCACATTCCCAGCCATAATCCTCTGCTCTCGCCTCAAAATCGAACAGATTTGACAAATCAAGCCCGACTAATCCACCGAACGGCGCAGCGCAAAGAAACATCGCTACAACAAGAAATACAGATATAGCCTTTTTAAACATTTTTTTCATATAAATCACCCCGTATGGAAATATTATAAACACATTTTACACCACATCAAGTGTAAATGTCAATACACTACATCAAGTGTATTATGATAAATATGGGTGATTTTTTTGAAACAGTACTATGAAATTTTTCGCGAGCTTCGCGAAGACAGCGACCTGACGCAAAAGGAAATTGCTGACATACTCGGCACAACTCAGCAGGTTTACTCACGGTATGAAAAAGGAATTAACGAAATGCCAATACATCACCTTGTCACCCTTTGCCGATTTTACCGTGTTTCCGCCGACTATGTTCTCGGAATTGAATATAATGAAAACTGAGCCGCAGACAAAATCTGCGGCTCGTGTTTTTTACGGCGCTTTGCTTTTTAAACATAAAGAATCGACGTTGACGAAGCAGGCGTTATCACCGGCCTGTTCTGATAAAACAATCAAACCTCCGTATGATATCGGTCATACGGAGGTTTTCATTTTCAGATCACTGTTTTTAATCAACTTTCAATTTAAGGTGAAGCAGAATAAACTCGGCTGCAAGAGCAAGCGAAATCAGTACACTTACAATAGAAATGTAATTAAGTCCAAGAAAGAACTGTCCAAATGAAGCAACGGCACCAACGCCCGTCAACACCTTGGAAGCCTTGGCAATGCTGTGTTTACCCCTAAAACAATAAACCAACAGCAAAACAATTACAACACACGTAATCAGCGCCGTTATGAACGGCGTAAAATTTGCATATCCGTACGGAACCAAGCTGAAATACGAAAAAGTCTTTCTTTGCGTCCTCTCCGGTGAAACTGCAAAATTGCACACCGCACCAAAAGGGAGAATCTCCAGAATCAGCGCAATTACAGGAAACAGTAAATATAACAGTCTTTTTTTCATACAGATACCGTTCTCCTCATACATAACAATCTATTTACAGCAATTCTCTGAGCTTATCCAGAAAAGCCTCTTCACCAAGAGTATTGATTTTAAAAAACATCGCCTGACTTCCACCCGACGTAATTGCAGTAATATGAACAGGACCGTCGGCATTCTTAAACAATGTGACACTCAGGCTCACACGGTTGCTGCCTGCATAGCTGTACCGGTCAAACACACGCACGCTGCACCGTGCATCACCGTCACAAACATCGCCCGAATCTTCAAGCGATGCAGATAAGCTGCCTTCGAGTATTCCGTTTTCAATTCTTTTAAGAAGTTGATCAAAATCAGCATTTACGGTTTGCTCTAACTTTGCCATTACTGCATCCCCTTTTTCAGTATTAATACAAATTTATATTTGCCATTTAATATTAATCAATGTTAACTTCATATAAGCCGTCAATAAGCACATAATCGACATTATTCAGCTTTGCAAGCTTCAGAGTTTCAGCGTTTTCAGCCAATACACTCTCCAACGTGCATCCCTCATCATCCTGACGTGCTTCTATTATATCCGCATATTTCTTTATATCGTCAAAATGATTCCGTATATACTTTTCGCTCATCACCAGACAGCGGTATTTTATATGCTCAAGATATTCCTGATCAAAATCCTTCGCCCAGTCAAACGGAATATAACAGCCCTCAACAATCAGATTCTGCCTGTTTTCAACTGCGGTTTTGATGATTTCCCTGACAATCGGCCAAAGATATGCCGTAAGTTTATCATCATCCATCGGTGTAAGGTCCGTGTTACCGCTGCGTATAAGTCCCATTTTAAGATGATCTATTGACAGGTAAGGATACTTATACTTTTCAAGCAGTTTCTGGGCAAGCAGCGTTTTACCCGTATGCGATGCACCTGCAATTAATATAATCATTTTATCATCCCTAATAATTTTTACCTTTACGGTTTCACTATACCATAAAACGCAAACTGACGCAAGAAAAGGCACGACAGTCAGCAACCTGACCACCGTGCCTTTAGTTTATCTTGAGTTGGCTGTTTCTACAATGCCGAAATAGAAATCTTCAAACGATGTGGGATAATCCTTTGTTCCGCAGAAATCAAAGTGATCCATACCGTACATCGTATCAAAATAATACCATCTGCCGGGCTCGATTGTTTCGCCTGCGGCAACACTGTCTTCATAATCCTTTGCCGTCGCGGCATCAACATCGGGATAAAGCGCAGATGCAAGCGGAACAATACCGTCATTCACTGCCCAGTCACCCTCAATTTTGATTCCATCAATTGTCATACCCTTTGTCATTGCAAGCATTGCACCCGAAATAAAGAAAATCGGATTGAGTGTTTTAACGCTGTCATCAGCCGTTGTGTAGGAATAATAATATGTGTTGGGAGCGAGCTTGATTGTTTCGTTAAGCTCGGACGCACCTCTGAGAGTCATATCATAGGCGCAATTATCGTTAGAGCGGTAGAAATTCCATATGCCGCTGATACTCGGCAATGCTCTGAACTGATCCTGAGCAGGTGTCAGACCGAAATGGCTGAGCTGAAACGAGAACACAAGGAAGTTGTTACCGAGCATCATACCTATGAAATTGATAACCGTAGAGATAAGAAGAATTGTAAACTGAGGGTCAGCAAGTATGTTTGCAACCTGTGAGCCGTTGTGAGGTGCAGAAAGCGTAATGCAGGAGTGAACAAGATCGTGTCCGCCTTTAAAAAGCTCGCTCGTATCATCACCTGTTGCGGCAATCTCCTCCTCACAGCCGTGTGCCATAAGCGAAGTAAAAAGGCGCACCGTTGCACCGCCGAACGAATGACCGACAAGGTTGATCTTCTCCTGCATATCCCAGGGCTCGCCCATTACAGCCTTGCCCTCATAACTAAAACCGTATCTTGAGTGACCGTGTGCGGCAGCGTGAGCCTCACCGTAGTCAACAACAGTGCCCATGAGCTGAGCATAAAGCTCGCAGGCTCTGTCCCACGCACTGCTGAGCGGACCGACTGAGGGAGCGTACGCTTCGATGCCTTTTTCGTTGAGCATCTTTATCATATCGGTGTCGCTGAGTCCGAGTCCGCCACCCCAGTAAGGTGACATGGCATAAAACTCGTTATCAGGGCCCCAACCGCCCATACCGTGAACAAAAATATAAAGATAGTCGGTTGTGTATTTTACTCCGTCAACCGTAACCGAGCCTTCGGCACCGACGTGAATTGCAACCATACCAAACAGCATTGAAACAGCCAGTATAATTGAGATTGCTTTTTTCATAAAAATCCTCCTCTTTATTTACTGTGTTAAATTATAATACAACAATGTTAAAAAAAAGTAAATATCACTTCACACTGTCAAATAACGCTTTGCGGCATAGCCTTGTCTGCCGCCGTAATTAACCCTGTACCAATCGCCGTCTTCACCCAGCACCTGCACCTTTTCACCGTTGTACGCACGGGCAATTATCGGAGAAGTGAGCGACGGCTCACGGCGGATATTGAGTGAGCCTGAGGAAATATTAACCGTGCCGATCTGACCGCCGATCGGTGAAACAAAGGGCACACCGAAATACTCTGCTACAGATTCGGCAAGCGCCCTGCCTATCGTGTCTATGTTGTCAACAATCCAGTTTGCATCGTCCTCGTTATCGTGATAAGCAACCTCAACAAGCACACTGGGCATCGTCGGCTGACGCACCTCGCCGAGAGCGGTTGTTGCCCTGACATCTACAAGCTCAGGATACGGATAAATCTCTTTGAAATTATCCGCAATTATCTGCGCAAACCTTTTGCCGTTTCTGCTTGTCGGATAATAGAACACATCAGTTCCCATAAGCTGACCGTATATCCTGTCAGGTGATGCATTTGAATGGATCGCAAGATACAGGTCATATCCCCCTGCATTGCCCTGACGGATTGAGCTTGCCGCTGTCATATCAGGTGTGTTTCGTCCGAAATCAATTCCGCTCGCTTCAAGGTAAGGCTCAACGGCATCCGCCACCAGATTCATATAATACTCTTCCGTGCCGCCAATGACATAGAGGTTGCTCTGCTGAGTTGACGGACTTAAATATACACTTGGCATAGATTCTTCCTCCTACAAAAAGTTTCCTTTAAACATACTATGCCAAAAGCCGCAAAGTGTTATTGTAAAGTTTAATCGCTTTACAAATAAGTTGCTGTTGCCCATTATTTCATTTTGTGATATAATTATCGTCAAGGAGGTGCAGACAGATGAAGATCACAATACCCGATAACGTAATGCGTGCCATCGGCATATTGGAGCAAAACGGCTATTCTGCTTATGCTGTAGGCGGTTGCGTGCGCGACAGCCTGCTCGGATATGAGCCTTATGACTGGGATATATGCACCTCTGCTCTCCCGGAGCAAACGTCGGAATGTTTCAAGAATTTCCGCGTTATACCCACAGGTGTAAAGCACGGAACCATTACAGTTATCATCGATAAACCGCTTGAAATAACCACATTCAGAATTGATGGCGATTATCTCGACAACCGCCGTCCGAGCGAGGTTTCATTCACTCGAAACCTGCAGGATGATCTTTGCCGCCGCGATTTCACGGTCAATGCTATGGCAATCAGCTCATCAGGCGAAATAACCGACCTTTACGGCGGCAGAGAAGACCTTAAAGCAAAGCTCATCCGCTGTGTCGGCGATGCCGCAACAAGATTTGACGAGGATGCTCTGCGCATTATGCGTGCCCTGCGTTTCGCTGCAACACTCGGCTTTAAAATCGAGCCTGAAACCGCAAAAGCAATCCACGAAAAAAAGCAGCTGCTTGAGAATATTGCCGCCGAAAGAATACAAAAAGAATTCACAAAAATGCTCACAGGCAGCTGCCGCGATATTCTCTCAGAATTCAGCGATGTAATAAAGGTATTTATCCCGGAAGCTCAGACTGATACCGACACGTTGCAACGCATTGCCGCTTCTCCAGCCGAGCCAATGCTCAGGCTTGCTCTTCTTTTCGGCAAGACCGATACACAGCAAGCATTTAAAAGACTGCGAAACCTCAGATACGATAACGCAACGGTAAACACCGTTTCTGTTATGCTCAACTCCACCGACGACAGCCTCAGTATTCAACGTCCGCAGCTGAAACGCCTCCTCAATAAATACGGCGAAAAAAACTCAAAAGCCGTGCTGAAATATTCGCTGCACAGCGAAAAAATCACAGCTGAGCAATACGGTATTATGATTGAAAACATAGAAGATATCATAACATCCGGCGAATGCTACACACTTTCAAAACTCGCTGTAAACGGCAGCGATATATCATCCCTTGGTATATTCCCTGCCAAGCTCACGGGCAAGGTGCTGCACGGCTTGCTTGAGCAAGTAATTGACGGAGAAGCCGAAAACGAGAAAAAATCTCTCATTAATCTTGCAAAAAAGCTGAAATATTAACTTTTTTTGAATAAAATCAACGTTTTTTGTGTTGACTATATTAACTTTTATGGTATAATGGTTGAGCAAGCTGTTTAATCAGCTAAATAATTTTAAAGGAGAAAATAAAAGTGAAAGAGAAATTACTTAAGTCAATCGTTTTACTTATGGTCAGTGTTATTGTTTTCAGCTCTACAACCCTGATGTTCTCTGCTGAAGAAGGACCTGACAACAAAACAGCAACCACAACAACTACTACAGCTACCACAACAGCTGCTGAGACCACAACAGGTTCCGAAAAAACCACAGGCTCCGAGACTACAACAGGTTCCGAGAAAACAACAGGCTCCGAAACCACAACAGGTTCCGAAACCACAACCGTTGCTGAAACTACAACAAAACCGCGTGAGCACGGTTCAGCAATTGATGAAGAAGATTCCGATTACAACATAGTTACATTTGACGACCGTTCTTTCGCAAACCAGAAGACAACAAAGGCTCCCACAAAGGCTCCTGCTAAGAAGACAACAAAGGCTCCTGCTAAGAAGACAACAAAGAGAGCTCCCATCAACGCTCTTGAAACAACTGTAGAAGAAACATCATCAGATATTTATATTGATGAGCTCCTTGCAGAAACCACAGCTTATGCATGGACATTTGCTGAGGAAGAGACAGAGCCCGAGGATAACGCAAAGAAGAGCATAGATTTCAAGAAAATTGTAATTATTGCTGTTATCGTTTTAGCAGTTATCGGTGCAGGTGTATGCCTCATCATTCTCGGTAAAAAACGCTGAATAAAGCTTATATGACTACTCAAACCATATTCCGGCTCTTGTCGGAATATGGTTTTTTAAATTCAGCAAACAAACTTCACAAACAATTAGAATTGTTACAAAACCGTTTTTTCTCAGCACAGGCACTACAATCGCCATCACGGCGGTTTGTGTCGCTGCGGCAGGTGTTATAATACTTATTAAAAATAATAAGCACAAATAAGCATTTTTCAAAAAGGTATTGACAAAACAAAGATAATTGCTATAATTGTTATGTTGTGTTCAGCGCAACAAAACAATATGGCCCGGTAGTTCAGTTGGTTAGAACGCTAGCCTGTCACGCTAGAGGTCGACGGTTCGAGCCCGTTCCGGGTCGCCATATTTGCTGCTATGGCTCAGGTGGTAGAGCACATCCTTGGTAAGGATGAGGTCGGCGGTTCGAGTCCGCCTAGCAGCTCCAGAAAAAAGCACTTGCAAAATTTGCAAGTGCTTTTTTCAATGAAATAAATCCCTTATGGGATTTGTGAAATTGCCTTCGGCAGTGAAATATTCCTGCGGAATGTGAAATACGCTGCGGCGTATGGGGATTTATTTTATTTCACTTTCTTCCCTTAAGCAGAAAATTTCATAATCCGCAAGGATTATTTCATATTGCGCAGCAATATTTCATTAGATATGCTATAAAACAAGAATATGTCGACGCGCCATCGTATCGAATCCAACCCTTTGTCAAACGGTATTATCTGTTAACAATTTTTCATTTGTTTATGAATTTTCTCAGACCGCATCCCTGAACGCACTCTTTCTCGGATGATACGCAGTTCGAGTTCCGCAAACACTCCCGACATCTGAATGAACGCATTTGTCATGGGGTCAATCTGACCACTCGAACAATCAACCGTAATACTGCCGACAATAACGAACCTGAGTTTCTTTTTAACGTATTAATGCTTTTGCGAAAGCCCATTGTTATCTATGGTTTTTGCCGTTCTCTCCCTGCGTCTTTTGCTACGCAAAATCCACCTCCCTCGTCAGAGGGAGGCAACTGTTATACAAACACATTCATTATGCTTTGGGGCTTTTTTGCAGCCCCTTTTCTTTTTTCTTAAAAACTCGGTTTAATTGACTGAAAAATACATTTGTGTTAAGATAATTAAAAACCCGATTCAAAAGGAACTTTGATGAAAAAGCTAAAGAATATCAAAAACATAAAAACCAAGCTTGTATTTACGCTCGGCTATCTGCTGTGCATAGCGGTTCTATATAAGCTGGGCGCACCCTGTGTATTTGAAACCGTTTTACATATCCCCTGCCCCGGCTGCGGAATGACGAGAGCGATTCTTTCGGCAATGAAACTTGATTTTATTTCGGCGTTTCATTACCACAAAATGTTCTGGTCTGTTCCGATTCTTTATCTTTATTTTCTGTTTGACGGCAAGCTGTTCACCAACAAGCTGATTAACAGAACTGTTTTTATATTTATTGCGGCAGGGTTTATTGTTTTCTGGATTATTAAGCTGTGTGGAATTTTTTGAAAAATGTCGTTTAAGAAGATAAAATGTTGACTTTACGGTTATTGCGTGTTACTATTCAATTAACAAATTAAAATAGGAGGACAAAGATTATGTTTTGCAAAAATTGCGGCGTAGAAATGAACGACAACCAGGCAATCTGCATCAAGTGTGGCGTTAAAGTAGGCGAAGGCACAACATTCTGCGCAAATTGCGGTAATCCTGTTTCAGACCCTAACGCAGAGTACTGTCTTCAGTGCGGTGTAGCTCACAAGAAAACTTCCGGCAGCGACTATCTTGGCGGCAAAGATAAAATCACAATCGCTCTTATCTGCTTCTTCCTTGGCGGTTTAGGCATCCATAACTTTATGATGGGCGAAACCAAGAAGGGCATCGTTAAGATTGTTGCATCATTATGCTTCTACCTCGGCGGTATTCTTGCTCTTATTGATTTCATCAAAATCCTGACAGATAAGTACGAAGTCGACCCCGAAAAGCTTATATAAATTAAAATAAAACCTTAACATTCAGGCAGCTGCAAACAAGCAGCTGCCTTTTATACATAAAAAAGAGGCTTACGGATGCACTCCGTAAACCTCTTTGTTTTATTCACTCTGCGTTATGCTGCGAAGGGAAGTTTAATTGAGCAGCTGCCTTTGTACTTGGGTGTGTCGATTGTTGAATCCTTTACGATTGCAAACGAATCAATGCACTCTGTGCCCTTATCCGTTACGCCGTAGGAATCGAAATAGAGCGAATTGCCCTCGATTCTGATTGATGCAAAAATCGGATAAGTTGCGTCAACAATAGCTTCTGCTCTCGGGAAGAGCTCGTCTGTATCTGCAGGGTCCTTGGTCTGATAGTACTTTACACCTGAGCAACCGTTGATTGCATAAATTGTGCCGTCGGGGTTGACCTTTGCGGTATAGGTCTTGCCGTTGTTGTCAACGCTCATTTCATAAACCTCAACAACCTCGTTGTTGTTCATCGCGTCTGTTCTCAGGTATACGTGGTCGTGACCCTGAAGCACCATATCAATGCCAAGTTCAGGCATAAGCGTTGAGAGCACCTTGCGCAATGCAATTACGTCATCATCGTCATAATGCGAGCCGTTTGAATAGGGTGCTTTATGGAGCATAACAAACTTCCAGTCGGCATCGCTTGCCGCCGCGTCAGCCTTCATCCACTCAATCTGCTTCTGAGAAATTCCGTTGTCCTCATCATCGTTTGAGTTGAGCACGATAAAGTGAGCGTTATTGTAATCGAATGAATAGTAAACGCCTGTCATTGTATCCTGCTCGGGTACGTTTGAAAGAACGAAGTTATCGTCAAGCGCATACTCGCCGTGGTTCTCGTGGTTGCCTGCTGTGGGCATAAGCACGCTGCTCATAAGCTGCTCGGAAGCAGAGTTGAACAGCCACTTCCACTGTTTGAAGTTGTCGCCGTGGTCAACGTGGTCACCTGTGTGCATAAGGAATGCTGCATCGGGATACATTTCAAAAGCTGTATCAACAAGGTTTGCCCACTTGTCATAGTGACGTTCAGAACCGCCCTGGCTGTCGCTGACGTGGAAGAACGTAAACGAATCGGAATTATCTGCCGTAGTGATTGTTGCAACATCGCTCCAGAAGCCGTAGCTTGCATCACCTATGCGGTAATAGTAGGTTGTGTCGGGCTTGAGACCCTCGATTGTTACGATATGGCGGTTTACGTCAAACTCATAGTTGAGAATGCCTGCAAGGCCGATATCAATACCGGGATATGTTCTTCTGACGGTTTTAACAGAAGCATCAATCTTCACACCGTCGGGTGTTGCAGTAAGGTCTGCAGGATCAAGAGAAATCTGGATATCGGTGCCTGTTACACCCTTCTTTGTGTACCAGCTGATGTTTCTTGATGTTGCGGCATCCTCACCGAAGGTAACGGCAACCGTTGCGGGAAGCCGGAGATTATCAGCCGTTGCAACAACATCGTATCCGCCGTTTATATTTGCGGAAAGCTTAAGGTTGTAGTCAGACGGAGCTTCATCCACGCAGAATGCCTGAACAAATGAACCGAGTTCCCAGTCAATTGTCTGCATCTGGCTGACAGTGATATACTCCGCTATAAGGTGGTCAAGCAGCTCATTGAGGCTTGACTGCTCGAGCACACCAAACATACCTAAGAGCTTGAATGCCGTGTTTATAACGTTAGTGAACGATGTATCACCAAGAAGAATTATGCGAAGAACAACGTCAAGTCCGCGGATGATAAGCGCACCGAAAGTGCCGAACGGGAACGCTGCAGGAATGTTAAGCTTAAGGGTTGAAAGAAGCTCGCCGAGAAGGAAATCGTTGAGCACATACTCAATTATCTTATCGAAAAGAAGTGCCGACACGTCGCCTGTTTCAAGCTTTTTGACCATATCCTGCATAAACGGATCATCGTCAAACGTGCCCTCGTTGCCGTACATATATGCAAGCACACTTGAAACAAAATCGCCGAATGTGCCGCCCTTGCCTGCATCGCCAAAGCCGTATTTATCAATAAACTTTGTGCAAGGAACTTCAGAGAACTGAATGTTGAGAAGATCGTCAAGCAGATCGCTTACGATATCCATAAGAACATCAGGATCAGCAAGATAAGCTTTTTCAAGCTGTCCGCAAAGATCCTTTATGAGGCTCATAACGTTCTTCGTGCCGATAAGCGTGATGCCTGCAAAGCCGATACCGCCGCCAAGCAGACCGTCTATCAAATCTTCAAGGCCGAGCATTTCACAAAGGAAATTGTAAAGTCCGCCTGCCTCTTTAATTTCTACCGAATAAGTATCAACATAGTAGCCGAGAAGATCCATCAGCATACCCTTTGCGGAATCACCGACAAAGTTGATACCGAAGCAGTAGTTCGAGAAGGGCTGCTCATAAGTTACACCGTTGTATTCAAGAGGCTTGAGCTCATCAAAAGCATGGCTCCTGATATCTGCTGTGAGAACACCGTCCTGTGTGTTGTCAAATGTAACCAGTCTGAGAAGGTTGGGGAAGTTGATTACGGAAGCAGTAGCAATATCGTAAATAATGTTACCCTTGTCCGTAATATGCTGCGCCACATCGTGGATGTGAAGGTGACCCGTAAACACATACTGCATACCTGCGTCTGCAAGGCACTCGCTTACATATTCACAGTCTTCAATACAGAAATCGGTAAACACCGAAAGCTCCTTCTCGGGATAGTGAGGAACCATATTCCAGTGAGTCATACCGATGACACTGTAGCCAAGCTTTTTGCTGTCTTTAATCTGTTTTATAATCCACTCAAAAACAGCTTCGGAGTACTGACCGCCGGTCTCTTTTTCGTCAAGACCGCTCTCGGTGTTGTCTGCCGTGTACATACCGCCGTCCATTACTACAATGCGGTAGCCGTTTTTAAGCTGAGCAACGTATGAAAGCCCGCCTGCTTTTTCGCCTGAGGGAGGAGTGAACTCCTCAACAGCAAGGTCATATCCGAGCTGATCGTAAATCTCACGGAATTCTTCGGGTGTCGTGGAGCGTGCACCCTTTACGAATTTTCCGTTTTCAAAGGTCTGTGCGTTGGGGTTATTCACGTCGTGATTACCGTTTGTAACGATAACGGAAACACCTGTCTGCTTTTCCCATGCCTCAAGGATTTCTGCCAGCTTGACGTGACTTTTGTAGTCGCCATCCTTTGTCAGGTCGCCGGGAATGAGCAGATATTCGAGTTTGCCCTGCTCTGCCTGCACCTTGTAGAAATCAAGCGCAGTCATAAGAATCGCATCGGCAAGGTGAGATGTACATATGGTCTTTTCGCAGACCTCAGTGCACTTATCTTTATCGTCAATATTCTCCTGTGCATAGTAATGCACGTCGGTCATAACACCGATTTTTAATAGACCTGTTTCCGTATTCTGTGCAAATGCACTTGTGGGCACAACAGCCACAAGAAGCACAAGAGCAAGCAGCACGGAAATTACTTTGAGTGCGTTTTTCTTCATCTTAAACGTTCCCCTTTTCACTTTTCTGTACGGTCGATGATGCCCTTGAACACCTTTGCGATAACGTGAGTTATCTCAACGCTAAGACCGTTTGTTTCGTGATAGTGGTTACGGTCAAGATTATCTCTGTAGCTTGAAAGATAAGCCTGGGTCGGATGCAGAACAGCATTATTGGCAGGCACCATATAGCCTGTCATATCGTTTGAAACTCCGAAGAGGATGAGGTCGGGATCGTTCGCAATCTCTGCAAGAGGTGTTGCGTTGACCTCAGGACCGATACCCGTGCCTGAATTTTCGGCATCGAAATAGCCGCCGTACACACCCTCAGCGAATGCTTCACCGCCGAGAGTAAGTATTTTCTGCTTGCCGAGCTTTATGTAGTTCATCTCAGTGAGAAGGCCAAGACCGAGCGAGCTGTCTGCACAGTGATAAGCTCTTGAATGGCAGAGCTTGAGGATGAACATAAATGCCAGAACGTAGTTTTCAATCGGAGCGTAATAGGGCTGATGAACAACTGTCATTTCAGCGTCAAGCTCTTCGTCATTGTCAATTCCGAGTGCTGCCTTTGCAAGAATTTCACCGCCGAGCTTTGTGCGCTCAAGCCTGTCCTCTGCAACATCCTCAATGTTTACTGCTGCAATTGCACCGACGCTGAAGAGAACGTTTACGGGCTTGACCTTATTGATTGCCTCACGCAGATAGTAGGGATAGTCTGCGCTGACCTCAGTGCAGTCGCCACCCATTGTGTTGGGATGTGCACCGAAGTTGAGGAACCAGGTTTCATCACTGCCGTCTGTCGGTACGAAGCGGAGTCTTGTGAGCTTGTCGTTGTGTGCCGCTCTGCCCTCACCTATTGCCTCGGGAACACGTACGGAACCGATATAGAGCTTGCCCTCCTTGCGGTTCTTGTAAGCTTCGATACATACCTGCTTGATTGAATCAAAAACAAGCTGCATATATTCCTTATCCATACCGCTCTGAGGAGGCATAAGTCTGCCCCAGTAGCCGACGGTGTCGATACTTGCATGAGAGTGTGTGCAGCTGATACTGATAAGCTTACAGTCGGTTTCCTTTGTAAAATCGCTGAGAGAATCACGCACAACCTTTACGTCATAACCCGTAAGACCGATAATATCGGCACTGACAAGCACAATACCGCCGCCGTCTTTACAGTCAAGCCACATTGCACGCACTGTAAGCGGATCATTGACACCGGTAACGGGATGATCCATCCTGTAACCTGCGATGTAGTACTTCTTTGCCGTAACATCGGCAGGCATAATCTCTTTCATCGCAAAGCCTGCGTTATAGCAATTATCCGTCTTGTTTTTCATTCTGATGGGCTGAGCTGCTTCGACAACGGGTGCATTACCCATTTTCGCAAACTTCTTACCCTTACTTGTTGCAACCTTTTTAAGCAATTTGGTTGCGAGATCTGCAATATCCATTGTTTTGTCCTCCTTTGAACTGTCAGGATATATTCCCGATTATAATATAACATCTATTTATATAAAAAGCAAGTTAATGCTTATAATCAAAATAAAAAGGCTGCACCGATTTTCCGGTACAGCCCGATGCAATTCAATTTATCAAAGTCCCTGCGGATTGTTTTTCTGCCAGTTCCAGCTGTCTGCGCACATCTCTTCGATGCCGTATTTTGCCTCCCAGCCGAGCTCTGCCTTTGCCTTTGAGGGGTCGGAATAACAGGTTGCGATATCTCCGTCGCGTCTGGGACCGATAACGTACTTAACCTGCTGACCGCTTGCCTTCTCAAATGCCTTGACAACGTCGAGCACACTGTAGCCGTTGCCTGTGCCGAGGTTGTAGATATTGAGACCTGTGCCTGAGCAAGCCTTCCTTACAGCGCAAAGATGACCCTGAGCCAAGTCAACAACGTGGATGTAATCACGTACGCCTGTGCCGTCAGGTGTCGGATAATCGTCACCGAAAACGCTGAGATGGTCAAGCTTGCCGATGGCAACCTGAGTTATATAAGGCATAAGGTTGTTGGGAATGCCGTTGGGATCTTCGCCGATAAGTCCGCTCTTGTGAGCACCGATGGGGTTAAAGTAGCGGAGAATAACCACGCTCCACTCATTATCGGATGCATAGAGGTCGGAAAGAACGGTTTCGATATAGAGCTTTGTTGTGCCGTAGGGGTTTGTTGTGCCGCCTGCAGGCATATCCTCACGCAGAGGAGAAGGATTATTGCTGCCGTAAACAGTTGCGGATGAGCTGAAAACAATCTTCTTGCAGCCTGCATCACGCATAGCCTCGCACAGTGTTACAGTGCCGCCGATGTTGTTTTCATAGTATTCGAGAGGCTTGCGGCAGCTCTCGCCGACAGCCTTAAGACCCGCAAAGTGAATAACGGCTTCGATATCGTTTTCTGCAAAGATTTTATCAAGCCCTGCCTTATCACGGATATCGCACTCGTAGAACTTGAAATCTCCGCCGGAAATTTTTTTGATACGATTAAGCGCTTCAGGCTTGCTGTTATAGAAGTTATCGAGTATAATAACATCGTATCCGCTCTGAATAAGCTCAATGCTGGTGTGAGAGCCGATGTAGCCCGCACCGCCGGTTACAAGAATTGCCATATCAATTACCTCACTATTTGTTTCTTTGAGTTTTATTATATAACTAATTATGAAATAAGTAAAGGCAAAGCAAAAAATTTCGGGAGCAGTTTTATGAAGAATTTATCAGACATCTCGGTTGTAAAGGATTTGCTTAACCGTCACGGCTTTAAATTTTCAAAGGCACTCGGTCAGAATTTCCTGATTAATCCCACCGTATGTCCGCGTATGGCCGACGTATGCGGTGCGGATGAAAACACGGGCGTTATCGAAGTCGGTCCCGGCTTTGGTGTACTCACGGCAGAGCTTGCAAAAAAAGCAAAGAAGGTTGTTTCAATAGAGCTTGACGAAAGGCTGTTGCCTGTGCTCGATGAAACGCTTGCTGATTTTGACAATGTTGAAATTGTCAATTCCGATGTACTCAAGGTTGACCTTCATAAGCTTATCGAAGAAAAATTCAGCGGTATGAATGTAGCCGTCTGCGCTAACCTCCCCTACTATATAACTTCACCCGTTATAATGCATCTGCTCGAGAGCAAGCTGCCCGTAGAAAACATCACCGTTATGGTGCAGAAGGAAGCAGCTCAAAGGCTGTGCGCACCCGTCGGCAGCAGGGATGCAGGCGCAGTTACCGTAGCGGTGGATTATTACGCAGATGCGCAGAAAATGTTCGATGTTTCTGCAGGCTCGTTTATGCCCGCGCCCAAGGTTGACAGCAGCGTAATCAGACTCAATGTCCGAAAAGAAGCTCCGATTGAGCTTTGTGACGAAAAACTGTTCTTCAGAATGGTGAAAGCCGTGTTTGCCCAGCGCAGAAAAACTGCCGCCAACTCAATCAGCGCAGGAATGTCAATCCCGAAGGATATTGTCTACAAGGCAATCGAAGCTGCCGGTTACAGCGAAAACGTAAGGGCAGAAAGCTTTACACTTGACGAATTAGCCGCACTTTCAAACGAATTGTGGCACATCATCCGACAATAACAGCAACCGCTGTGATATCATCCGGATGCTTTGATTTTGAATATTTTTCCGCAATTTCAACGACCTCTTCGGCAAGCTCAGAGGGATCGTTTTTGTTGAATCTGCTTAGTTTTTCAGCAATCTCAGCGTGCGCGGACACAGCCACTCCATCAGACATCATCAGCAGCTTATCTCCCCTTTTCAGCGTAAGCGAATGACGGTCAGACTCAATTTCACGCAAAATGCCCAAAGGCATCGACGGATTGCCGACTCTGTAAACCTTTTTACCTTTACACACAAGCGTTATCCCTGCCCCTGCTTTGAAAAAATCAGTCTTTCCGCTGTTGAGATTTATCCTTACCGCATCAATTGTTGCGAGCGATTCCTCGGTGGATTTTACTATCATCGCGGAATTAACAAGCCTTAATGAGCTTTCAAATCCGAGACCTGCTGCAATCAGTTTTGAGAACAGCCACGCAGCAACTGTGCCGTCAACTGCCGCCTTGGCTCCCGTACCCATACCATCGCTGATTATTATGATTCTATTGCCGTCCTTATCGCTGAAATCGTCACAGCTGTCGCCACACATTTTACCCTGTGCAATACGCTGCGCACAACCTGTGCGAAGATTATACCTCGGCTTTTTTTCATAAGTGATATGTGTCAGGTCTTCATTCTGCACAATGTCAGGGATATTCAGCTTGTAACCGCACACGTTCTCTATATCATCTGTCAGTGCAGATCTGCTGATTTTTCCGTTTATCCTTTCGGCTGTAATATTTATTCTTTCTGTTCTGCCCGTATTTGAGCAGACCACCTCTTTTGCTCTGATTCCGTAAGATGAAAGTACCGCGTGAATTTTTGCGCTTGTCTGCGTATCGAAGCGCGTTTCGTCCGCAAAGCGTCCCGTTATCTCTCTGACAGCGGTAGAAAGTATCGAAAACTGATCGCGCACAAGCTGTCGCATTTCCGTATTGATTACGCTTTCGCTGCCATTTTCGATTTTTTGTATTTCATCTGCGATTCTGTCAACAGCCGCAGCGACCTCATCAAGTCCGCCGCTGATACTGTCAAGCTCCATCATCAATGCTTTTTTCATTGCTTCAAATTCAGGCACTGTGTTACCCGTTGCAAAATATTTTTCGTTAATATCAAAGAACCGTCCCGGTATTACCGCAAATATAATTACCGCTGCAGCAAGCTCGAACAGCGCAGGCAACATTCTGAATTCGCCTGCATTCACAAACAGCACCACAACACTCATACTTAGGAACGCACCGCACTGCACAACTCTGCCGAATCTCGCGGTAATTCCGCATACTATGCCGGCAAAGGTATATATAATTCCCACCAGTGATGCATCAGGCAAAAGACACGCCGCAAAGCCCATAACACCTGCGCTGATACATCCTCCCGCAAGGCCGACAAGCCGCGATGCAATCAGTATAATTGCCATTGCCGCAATATGGGCAACGCTTACCCCGCATATCAGAAACCTATCTGCTGACATAACCATCATACCAAAGAAAACGGTAACACCAGACAGCTGTTTCATATCAAGCGGTTCATTTCCCTTGAAAAAGCCCTTAGGAAATTCAAGCCTGCTCAGAAAACCTGCACAGCCTGCACTGACAACACTTTCACAAAAGTATGTAACCAGACCGTCTGCGCTGAATCCTTGTGCCGCAAGCACCGTGATACCCGACAGCAAGCCGCACACACCGCAGCTGACAGGTGCAACAATGTGTCTGTTTATTCTGAAATCCGAACACGACAGGCAGTAGTTTATCAGCCCTGTGCACACCGCTACCGAAGCCAGCCGCGCCGTATATGTACCATCGAGATCGAGCAGGCAGGCGCAACAGCTGCCGAGAATTGCCGCAACGCTTCTTTTTCCGGGCACGGATGCGGCAAAAGCAGCGGCAAACGGAGATATATCAAAACCGAGCCTTGCCCACGCGAGCACAAAGGCTGAAAAAAACGTCAGCACGTGACCCGCAGAATTTTTATCAATAAACGGTAAAACCGCACCGGCGTTCGACCTGTTTTTTCCTCTTTTTTTCATTTTCAACGTCCTTTTTTACTGTTTTACACTGTGTTTCAACCACACATCTATGGTACTTTATCAGCAAATAAAAAAACGTCGATATTTTGTGTCTTTTTTTGAAAAACTGTTGGTTTTTTACTATATATATGGTATAATATATCTATCTATGGTGTGTGAGGAAGATTTGTGATTATGGAAGAAAAAAACAATGATCTTATAATCGGCAGAAATGCCGTTTCGGAAGCTTTAAAAAGCAACCGTGCTATTGATACACTGCTTGTTGCCAAGGGTGACAGAGGCGGCAGTATAGGTAAGATAATCGGTGAATGCCGTGAAAAAGGCATTGTAATTAAAGAAGTTGACCGCAAAAAGCTCGACTTTATGTGCGGCGGTGGCAGCCACCAGGGCATTGCCGCTTATGCAGCCGCTCACGAATACGCTGACGTCGACGATATATTTGCCGCCGCTCAAGCAAAGGGTGAGCAGCCGTTTATCATTGTGTGTGACGAAATTGAAGACCCGCACAATCTCGGCGCAATCATCCGTACCGCAGATGCCGCAGGTGCTCACGGCGTAATTATTCCAAAACGCAGAAATGCAACACTCAGCTACGTTGTCGGCAAGACCTCCGCAGGTGCTGTTGAGTACGTACCTGTTGCACGTGTTGCAAACCTCGCATCCACGCTTGATGAGCTCAAGGAGCGCGGCGTTTGGGTATACGGTGCCGATATGGACGGACAGAATTGGTCCGACACCGATTTTTCGGGCGGCGTTGCACTTGTCATAGGCTCCGAAGGCAAGGGCCTCGGCAGGCTTGTAAAAGAAAAGTGCGACGTTATAGTTTCGCTCCCGATGAAAGGCAAGGTTAACTCTCTTAACGCCTCCGTTGCGGCAGGCATACTTATGTTTGAAGTTTCAAGACAAAGATAACCACCGGAAGGATTGACACCAGGCATGGATTTTAACAATTTAACATTTGATGAACTGCTTGATGCGATTAGAAGCGACAGTGGCTATCGGAACGCTCAGGCAAAAAAAGAACAACCCCCAAAAAATACTACATCAATTCCAGAACCCGTAACAGATTCCGCCGAAAATATCTCTTCGGGCACTGAAGAAAACACACCCATCAGCAAATCCGGACCTGATTATGCTCCGTTTGCAGATCATTGCGGTGATGAAATCCGTTTTAATAAACCCGATTCCATTGATGAGCTCTTTCAGAGTGCAGACAACATCGAGGATACCGAGCCCGATGTATCTGTCCCCATTTTTGCTCCCATCGACGAGCTTTTTCCGCTCACAGACGTCAGTGATGATGCAAAATCCGATGTATCAGTCCCAATGTTCGATGCTATTGATGAGCTTTTTCAGAACACAAACAGCAACGTGAATACCGACACTCAGGTTTATGCCACAGAGAAAGCTGACAGCAAAGACTTCGGCAACTCCGAATCTTTATCGTCACTCCCTGATATCAATGGCCTGTTTGAGGTTGTTAAGGATACTGATGAAGAGCCTGCCGTCTGGGAAGCACCGACAGTGTCAGACAGTTTCTATGTACCCGTTGCTCTTGAAGAGGAGCCGCAGAATGATATTCCGGCTGAAACATCCGAGCCTCCTCAGCATCTCGCTCTTGACAGTATGGAGGATTCCGCTGAAGCTGCTGATCCGATAGAAATCGTCCGGGAGGAAGAGGTTGAATCAGTCAACGAAACCTCCGATTCAAAAGAGGATTACAATTATTTATACGGATTCAGCTTTGATTCAGGCACTAAAGCTTTATTCGATATTGAGGAAGAAAAAGATATTCAGCCCCCACCGCTGAATCAGACAAACGATAAAACCCGCATCGTTGCCCCCCCTGTTTCTCGCCGACCTGAAACAAATGAAAAAACACGGATAATCAACAAAGCAACTCCCGAAGTCACCAACGACAAAACAAAAACCGTCAGCTACTCTCCCGTATTCGAAAGGCCCGGTATTGTCACAACAAGCAGTGCATACGACAAAACCGCAGACCTTAACGCAATGCCGCATATTCTGCCTGCTGATGAGTTTATTAATAAAGAACCGAAAAAATTCCACAGAACGGGTGAGATTCCCAAGGTTCAGTCACAGCCGAAAACACCTGTTGTAAGACATGACGCAGAAGATGAGCAAATGATGCTCCCCGGATTTTTTGAGCTTGAAGAGGTTGTTCGTGTAAGCGAATCCGAAGTTGAAGAAGAGCTCCGCCGAACAAGAAGCCGCAAGGTCGATTCATTCAAACTTGAGGGTGCGGATATTGATGAACCCTTTATGGATGAAGAAGTTTCCCGTGAGCTCAAGCAGGGAAACACCGTCCTCAAAAACCGCAGATTCTCAAAAACAAAAACACGTCATCGCCTTTCAAATCACCGTGTTGAATTTTCACGTCCCTCTGACGGAAGAGCAGTGCACGGATTTATAAAAGACAAAAATCTTACTGCATTAATCGGCACGGTAATATCTGCCGTATGCGCATTGGTGCTGATTATCACAACAGCTATCCCCTTTGTCGCCGATAAAATCAATATGCGTTCTGCCGACATTCCGACAACTTACATACTCTCTCTCGTTTTTCTCATCGTCGCAGCAGCCGCCGCAATACCGAGCTGTGTTTCGGGCATCACCTGCTTCTTTAACGGCACAGGCAAGCCCAACGCGCAAACGCCCGTAATTATCGCCACGGTTGCTGCACTGATTCAGAACATACTGGCAATCACCACATACAGTGAAACGGTTTATCCGCTGTTTTCACTTGCCGCGGTATTCCTGCTGTGCTGTTGTTGTATCGGCAATATGCTCATATATAAACGCACTCTTTCTAACTTTGCCTTCCTTTTCAAGCAGGGCAAAGAGGGACTGTACAGCGTAAGAGCAATCGACAACGCAATCGATGCCAACCGTGTCAGCCAGAACGTTGTTATGGGCGATGCAGAAATACGTTACTCCGGCAAGCTCAAATTTGCCACACGCTTTATTTCATATTCACTTTCAAGCAACTCAACCGACGACCTTTGCGCAAAGCTTGTGCCTATTTCGCTTATAGCAGCTGCTGTCATCGGTCTGATTGCGGGAATTATAAGCAAGAGCTTTATGGGAGGCATATCGCTGTTCTGCGGTGCACTTTGCATGGGTTCACCCGTATGTGCACTGATAGCCGCCAACCTGCCCCTGCTGATTGAAAACAAGCGTATGAATGCTGACGGCGCAATGATATCAAGCTACGCCGCCGCATACGAATACGAATCAACAAACGCTATTGCGCTTGACGCTTCTGACCTTTTCCCAGGCGAAAACTGTAACATTCACGGTATGAAAACATTTAACGGTCTGCGCGTTGATGATGCCGTACTTACAGCAGCATCCATGCTGATAGCCGCAGGCGGACCTACAAGCAGCCTGTTTAAAAACGTCATTATGGAGCACAGCGAGCTTCTTCTCAAGGTTGAAGACCTCAAATATGAGGAACGCCTCGGTCTTTCGGGCTGGATAAGAGACAGAAGAATTTTCGTCGGAAACCGTAAGTTGCTTGAAAACCACAACATCGAAATTCCGATGAGCGTAGACGAATCCAAATACGCACGGGGCGACAGACAGATTATCTATCTTGCCGATGCAGGCAAAATTGCCGCTTTCTTCGTTGTAAGCTACGGCAGAAACAAGAAAATCGCCGAATATCTTCGCCGTATTGAAAGCAACGGCATAAACATCCTCGTTCGCACAACAGATTCAAACATCAACGAAAAATTCATTTCAAAGTGTTTTGATATACCGCTCAACTCAGTCAAGGTTGTCAGCAACACCGCAGGTGAAGTGCTCAAAAACTATTCCGAGCACGTGAAACCCCGCGAGGATGCAAAGCTGATACACAACGGCACGGCAACAGCCTTCCTCCATGCGGTAAGCTCCGCAGGCAGACTGTGCGCAACAGCCGGAAAAATCAGCACACTTCAGACCTCGTGTATGGCGGCAGGCTTGCTGCTCACATTACTGGTAATTATCTTCAGCGGTCCGCTTTCTCTTACAGCGCTGTCCGTATGCTTATGTCAGGCACTGTGGATGGCAATCGCCGCAATTCTGCCGCTGTTTGGCAGAGAATAAAAAAACAAAGCCATTTTCAAACGCAAAAAGCATTTGAGAATGGCTTTTTTATTAACCTTTTAACTGTCAAAAAAATATTCGCCCTCTTGTTTTACAGATTCGTGTGCAGCTTCATCAGGCACTCTCTGATCTGTTGAATCAAAAAAGATTACGGCTTCAAGCGAAGTGTTCAGCACGGTAAACATCCGCTCATACATCGTTTTGATTTCTTCCTTGCCCTCGCCCTTACTGCCTGCTGCAATAATCAGAGCCGCCTTTTTATGCTTTGCAACAGCGGGTTTCACGCCGTGCTCAAACCTCAGCGCGTAATAGCGCTGAAACCTGTCGGTAACAGCTTTCAGCGGTGCAGACACACTGCCGTTGTAAACGGGGGTTGAGATAACAAAATAATCTGCCTGCTCAAAATCCGCCATAAATTCATCAAGGTCATCATAGCAGCAACCGACGGTTTTGCCGCACAGACCGCAGCCGCAGCAAGGCTTGGCATTAAGAGTGTAAGCATTATATATTTTTGTTTCAAAGCCGTTTTTTTCGCCAATGAAGGATTTGCAAAGTGCGGTCGAGACCGAATCCTTGCGTGCAGATCCGTTTATAACCAGAATTTTTTTCATTTTATCACTTCCGCGGTTATTGTCTTTACAGATTATATCATATCCGACCGTGCGTTTCAACGGCAATACGCTTCAATCGCTTTGCCGATAAACTCTGCCGTGCCTTCTGCGTGCCTGTCAATGTTATTTCTGAAGCGCTCATCCGCAACATACATCTGACCCAGACCTGCCAGAATTTCATCCGTACAATTATAATATCTTTCAGTGATATGAGATTTAAGAACTTGCACAAGGCTCTGCGCTGTATCAGAATCAGGCTGTGCACCTTTTTTCATACACAGGGCAAAATCCGCCATAATGCTGTCCATTTCCTCAACAAGTCCATTCCGGTTCTGCTCAGAATAAAGCTTTGCTTTCTCTTCATATTCCTTATATGCGGATGTTACTCCCCATTTCTCCTGAGCCTCCGCTTTATATTTTTCAAATTCTTTCATAACAGTAATTCCTTTCTTCACTTTGAAAAAGGTAATTTAAAAGTCTCTTTTGGGGATGGCACCTTTTCACTATAGAATGCAGTTTCAATATTATCAAATTAAACAACATCTATGGTGACAGACTTATTGCTTGCGTTGATTATTAGAGTATTATATGCTATCATTTTTTAGCGTAATTATAGCATATAATATCAACCTTCTCAACCTTCAACATAAAACTCCGCTTACCGATTGCTCGATAAACGGAGTTGATTTTTTGCTACTATCAAATACTTTCCATTACTTGGTTGATAAGTTTCTGATATTCCTCTTCTGTTATCTCACCATTTGAAAATTTAGTTTTGATTTCCGCCAACTTATTTTGGGTTGAGATATCTTCAGGTAATTCTTTAGGTTTATCCTTTTTGAATTTTATCTCAGGAAATTTAGGTATTGTTATTTTTGCCTTTAATGATTTATAAGCTTTGGTTTCTTCGTTGTATGCATTTAATTCTGCTTTAAGTCGCTCATATTCTGCACCGACATCATGAAGGTGAATATCATTACCAAAGAATACATGAGTTTCTTTTGCTACTATCTGTAATGCATGAACTATGTTAATTGCAGGGGCAATAGGCTCACCTAACAACGGATACAATTCATCATTCTTGTATATGTCTGATGCTTTACCGTCCTGTCTCATCAGCAGAGCAGGAATATCTTCTAAATACGTAGTGAACTTTCTTCCTGCTTGATTGACACATACATATTTTCGTGATGTAATAGCTTTGATATGCCATTTGTCACCGATAGTTGTAATAACACCTTCAATAAAATCTTTTCCTACAGACTCTTTGAAATCCTTTGTTTTGTATTCCTTTAGCGCTGAATGCTTTTCATTTTCATCATAAATAGCAGCATAGGGTTGCATACCAAAAAAATTATATTTTCTGTTTCTTGAGAATAACTGTTTTTCACCCTCCATATAGGTAGGTCTGTAAATATACTCTCTTTGAACTAACCTGAAACTCTTTATTTCAGAATACTTAATGGGAGTACCACAAATATCAAAATAATCAGTCATAATAAAATCTCCAATCTTCTTTTTTGAAAGCTTTCACTGTTCTTGTAGAAGAATTTGTATTTTTCGCGTATGCAATAAATTTATTATAGCATATTTTTATCAACAATCGCAATAGTTTTACAAATCAAAGCCACCGGTTGAACCGGTGGTTTGCTCCACCCCTATAAGGGGTTAATACCGGCTCAGCCCCTAAAAGGGGCCACAAAGAATTATTATTGCATCTATATGCACTGCTACCC
>JAGALQ010000011.1 GCA_017625095.1 Clostridia bacterium
GAGTCATCTTACGATGACCCACCTCCCCTGACAAGGGGAGGCTTCCTTTTTCGCTGGCTTCGAGCTCGCGCATTTTGTTTTAGCTTCGCACTTTTTTCTCCCCCGGTAGAACCGGGGGTTTTGTCTTTGCTAAAGAGACAACAGGAAAGCGCCCCAAGGCACGAAGCCTTGGGGCGCAGGGTTAGTTTGGAGAAACGACAGTCAATTATCCAATTGTAACTTTAACATTACCAACAGACTCAGTGCCCCAACCGGAAGGTGTCTTAACCTTGAGGTTGATATCCTGGCTCTTAGTGAATGTTCTGGTAATTGTCCATGTGAGTGTACCATCACCATTGTTAACTGCCTTGGATGTTGTGTATGTTGATGTGCTACCACCGGCAAGAACCATCTGGATCTTTGTAACTGTTGTGTCAGTAATAGCCTTGAATGTAATTGTTTCGCCCTTAGCTGCTGTTACTTCAGTAGCGTCAACGTACTCACCAACAGATGCTGTAAATGCCTCTGCTTCTGCCTCGTACTCATCGTACTCAACTGCAAATGCATATGCCTCTGTATCCCATACGTAGCCGTACTTAGCCTTAACTGTGTAATCGCCAGCCTTGAGAGCAAGGTTGATTGTCCAGATCTCGTAAGCGGGATCTTCATTTGCATAGTCAACAACTTCGCCTGCCTCGTTGTAAGAAACGAGAGAAACCTTTGTGCTGCGTCTGTCAAATGTCATTGTGCTGCCGCCTGCTGTGATAACCTGGATCTTTGAGGGAGCGCCGTTAACCTTGAATGCGTATGCAAGAGAAGCCTGTGCAAATACGCCTTCGCTGTCATAGTCAACGCTTGTGATGTTAGCAACGTTAATCTTAAGAGCGTTGTAAGCATCAACAAGAGCTGCTGCTGCTGCGTCGACATTAGCCTGGTTTACGCCAGCCTCGTCAGCAAGGAGATCGCGAGCGATTGCTTCTGCATCTGCCTTAGCTTCTGCATAAGCCTTCCATGTGAGAGCTGTGTAAGCATCCTCTGCCTCTGCGGGAACGAGTGCAAGAGCTGCGTCGAGAGCTGCGTAATCACATGCTTCAAGATCAACAAGAGCTGCGATAGCATCGTTGATAGCCTTAGCCATTGCGTCAACCTCAGCCTGCTTTGTGATGTCGTAGCCTTCAACAACTGCTGCTACAGCGTCGTTAACAGCCTTAACAGAAGCTGATGTATACTTAGTTGCGTCGATAGCTGCTGCTGCATCCTTAGCTGCATCAACTGCTGAGTAGTCAGCTGCCTTGTACTCAAGAACAACTGCTGTGAGAGCTTCTTCTGCATCGTTGATGATTGTCTGGTTTACACCGTCTTCATCAGCGATCATGTCACGAGCGACTGCCTTAGCTGCGTTGTAAGCTGCCTCGTAGTCTGCCCAGTTAGCGTAGAGATCCTTATCAGCTACCTTTGCCTCGTATGCTGCGATAGCTGCATCGAGAGCTGCGTAATCACATGCGCCGAGAGGAGCAAGTGCTGCAACTGCATTAGCGATAGCTGCTGCTGCTGCGTTAACCTCTGCCTGCTTTGTGATATCAAGACCGTAAACTACTGCTGCTACTGCATCTTCAACTGCCTTAACAGAAGCTGCTGTGTACTTACCGTCGTTGAGGTCTGCAGGAATTGTAGCGATAGCTGCTTCAACTGCTGCATAATCAGCTGCCTTGTATGTAAGAACAACTGCATTGAGAGCTGCTGCTGCATCGTCAATAGCCTTCTGGTTTGCGCCAGCTTCGTCAGCGATCATGTCGCGAGCGACAGCCTTTGCTGCATCGTAAGCTGCTTCATAAGCTGCCCAGTTCTCATAGAGATCCTTGTCAGCAAGCTTTGCTTCGTATGCTGCGATAGCTTCATCGAGAACTGTGTAGTCACAGTTGCCGAGAGCCTTGACGCCTGCGATAGCTGCAAGAAGCTCTGCCTCTGCTGCATCAACAGCGCCCTGAGTTGCGTTAGCGTCTGCATAAACTGCGTTAGCCTCTGCAAGCTCTGCCTCGTATGCTTCCCATGTTGCTGCGATAGCCTTATCTTCTGTAACTGCGGGAAGTGTATCAATAGCTGCCTTAAGAGCTGCCTTGTCAGCAAGCTTAACAAGCTTAGCTGCTGCTGCTTCAAGAGCTGCGATAGCGCCTGCTACTGCTTCTGCTGTTGCGTTGCCATCGTTGTAAACGGTCTCAGCTGAGCCGATAGCGTTTTCAAGACCTGCAAGTGACCATGAATCGGGTGTGTATTCAGCTGCATCAATAGCCTTAGCTGCTGCGATAGCATCTGCAAGAGCACCCTTGTCAGCCTTAACAACGAGCTTTGCCTCAGCTGCTTCGATAGCTGCAACTGCGTCTGCTACTGCTGCTGCTGTTGCGTTAGGATCTGCATTTACTTCGTTAGCTGCTGCAAGAACTGTTGCAAGATCTGCTGCTGCCCAAGAATCGGGTGTGTAATCATCTGCATCGAGAGCTGATGCACGAGTGATAGCTGCCTGAAGAGCTGCCTTGTCAGCCTTAGGTGCAAGGAGAGCGATAGCTGCTTCAAGATCTGCTGCTGCCTGATCGAGAGCTGCCTGATCGTATGCTGCAACTGCTGCGTCCTTAGCTGCCTCTGCTGCTGCCTTAGCTGTCTCATAAGCTGCTACGGAAGCGGGTGTGTATGCGGAAAGATCAGCGGGAACCTTAGCAACTGCTGCGTTCCATGCTGCGTAATCAACTGTCTTCTCAACGAGAGCGAAGTTGTTGAGTGCTGCTGCTGCATCGTCGATAACCTTCTGGTTAGCGCCTGCTTCGTCAGCGATCATATCACGAGTAACAGCCTTAGCTGCCTCGTAAAGAGCTGTGTAATCAGCCCAGTTTGCGTACTTGTAGCTGTCTGCTACCTTTGCCTCGTATGCTGCGATAGCTGCATCGAGCTCTGCATAGTTACAAGCACCGAGCTTTGTAAGACCTGTGATAGCGTTCTCAAGTCTTGTAGCTGCTGCGTCAACAGCATCCTGCTCTGACTTGAGTGTGCCCTCTACGTTGAGAGCGTTAGCTGCTGCAAGAGCTGCTTCGAACTCTGCTACAGAAGCAGATGTGCAGTTTGTCTTGTCAGCTGTTGCTGCCTTAGCGATTGCTGCCTGGAGAGCTGCAAGGTCTGCATACTCTACGGGAGCTTCTGTGGTGGGAGGCTCTGTTGTTGTTTCGTCTTCGCCGCCTGTACCGTCGTCAACTGTAAGAACAGCATTTTCAACGATCCACTTCTTATCAGCGACTGTACCGTCAGAATATGTTACTGTGTTCTTATAGGTTGTAAGACCAGATGAACAAACCTGAGGCATTGAGGGATCCCAGTTACCTTTAGCGTCAGGGCTTGCAATTACTTCATCATAATCGACAGCCTGGAAGTATGTCATGGGAGAAGCAACATTCTCGTATGTGCCATCGGGGAAGAAGAGGTTTGCAGAACCTGTTGCGTCATCAGCAACTGTAAGGTTGAATGCACAGATGGGCTGGTAAACATTAAGAATTGTTGCATAACCAAGCCAAGCCTGGGGAGCACCAACTGTGTTACCGCAACCGAACTGGTAAACATTGTACTTGAAGTTGCCGTCAGCATCTACAATGCTGTTGCCCCACTGGTCTGTCGCAGTCTTGCTGAACCAGTTAGCAGCTGTTGTACCTGTACCCTTCCATGATGCGGGAAGGATAGCCTTAAGACCACTGTAAGAATTGTGGTTTGTCTGGCCCTTAAGAACTGCGAGTGCTTCGTTGCTGTAAACAGGTGCTTCAAAAGTACCGTCGCCAGCGCCGTAGCTGTCATCAAAGTTCTCAACAGCAGGCATACCGTCATCGACAGAGAGCTTGTCTGCGGGCTTAGCAGCCTTAATTGCAAAGGTTGAGTAGTCCGTCATCTTTGTCGGAAGGAGCCATGTGTTTGTGTAAGCGGGTGTGAGCTGAATACCAAGTGTGTGGAAGTTGGTCTGAGCCCACATTTCAACGCGAAGAACACTACCGGGTGTGACATTTACATCGTAAACATCATTCGCGGTATTGCTATCTGCGATGAGTGAGTACTCGCCGGAAGCTGTGTCAATTTCATATACCTTGAAGCCGATTCTTACTGTGTAAGGATTGGTTTCGGGATTTATGTTTTCACAATCTTCCCAGGTAAGGCTTGCGACAGCGTCATCAAGCTGAACAGCGCTTGAGCTGAAAACAACCATACCAACGAGCATTGCTGCTGCAAGAACAATTGCAAGCAGTCTTTTTGTGAGTTTCATTGCTGTAGTCCTCCTTGAAAATTTTTTAATTTAGCCGCTTATGCGGTTAGATTACTACAAAAAAGAAAAGTTTACGGTGTATGTGTCTGCATATCGATATCGGATGTAACTACATAGTTGTAAAGATCAGCTGCAAGACCAATATCAGCACCGTCTATAATAACTGAATACTTGTCATCAGCATAAATATCTGATGCATAGTATGAAGCACCTGTGGGTTCTATAATATAGTTGTATGTATCTGCCATTACAGAAATGTCAGCACCGTCAATGATACCGTCGCCGTTAGCATCGCCGAAGAAGATAATCTCATACTCAGCGAAAACAGCACCGGTTGAATCATATACCGTTACTACTGTACCTGTGGCAAACAAATCCTGCGAAACCGTAAATGTGCCGTTGTTAACAACGAACTGATTTCTAAAATCGTTGCCATTATCAATAATATCAACTACATCAAAACCGCAGAGATACTGTTTTTCATTACCGTCAAAACTGATTAACTGAACTTCATAGCCTTCTGTGGCTACAAGCTCGGGCTCTGCTGCAGAAGCGAGAGAATAGCTGATAGCATCAGCGAATGTGAAATTAAAGGGTGTTGCTGAATTGTAGTAGGTGAGAGGATCGGAAGGATCGTTAACACCTGAATAGTAGTAGCCGTCATAGTCAGCAGGGATAAGAACAGTACCTGTGCCTGTTGCTGTATCCTTAACCTTGAGCTGAACTGTGAAACAGTCAGCAGCTACGCCGGAATTAAAAACTGCGACGCCGCCGTCAGCAGTACCGCCGGCAACCCACTGGATGCCGATGACACTGTGAGTAGCTGAATAAGCTGAAGGAATAAAACTTGCGTCGGTTGTTGTGGTTGTTGTGCCAGCTGCAGCTGTCACATTATCAATAGGTGATGTAACGCTGCCATCGACAAGCTCGAAAAAGTCTGTTGAGTAAAGAACAGGCCAGAACATTGTGATTGCATTATAGTTGTTCGAAAGACGAACGGTAAATGTAACCACGTCACCGGGCTCAACCGAATCAGCTGAAGCTGTGAGGCCGATGCTCATCGCCTCATTACCCGTGGGTGTGCCGCCGAATGTTGAATCGATAGCATTACCGCCAAAGCAGAAGCAGGAGATGAGCATAGAAGCGACAACAATAACCGCTGCAATTTTATTCAGTTTCTTAGTCATTGTGTAGCCCCCTTTGGGAGTTAGAATAAAAGCCCCCGGAGATACCGGAGAGGAACCTCCGGGGGTTTATTGAAGTTATTGCTGGATGTTCGTGCTAATTTTAGCCGGAGTATGTGCCGTCCTGAGGAACTGAATACGGATCGATAATCCAGTTGTAAAGGTCAGCCATATAACCGATGTCAACTGCGTCAACCATACCATCTGCTACAAGGTCTGCACCATAGAAGTATGGATTGTTAGATCCGCTGTTTGCTGAAATCCAGTTGTACATATCAGCTGCGTCACCAATGTCAGCACCGTCTATGATAGCGTCACCGTTTACATCACCGAAGAGAACGAGATAGTAAACTGTGCCATCATCAAGAGTGATCTTGTCGCCTGTTGAAAGTGCGCCTGTGCTGTTTGCGTTAGCTTCGTACTCGTAGCTTGCGCCACCCTGTGTGCCGATGAGAGTCTCGATACCATCGTAGTAGTCGTATACAAGACCGTAGATGTAGTTGTAAACTTCACCTGTATCATAGTCAGGCTCTGCCATTTCGCCGATAGCTGTTGTCCAGGAGTAACCGTAGTTGCCTTCAAGGTCTGAGTAACCGCCGAGCTCTGATGTATCGAAGAGTTTGAGACCTGCTTCGAGCTGCTCGAGAGCTTCAAGAGCATTGTTAAGAAGAGCTGCTGCTGCGTCTACGATTGCCTGACCGTCCTCAGCGAGGAGATCTCTTGCAACTGCAAGTGCCTCTTCGTATGCTGCAAGGAGATCTTCGATACCTGCATACTTCTCTTCGTAGTTATCTTCTGCGAAGATTGCCTCTGCTGCTGCGATAGCATCATCAAGCTGTGTGTAATCTGCGGGATCTGCGCCCTTAACTGTAAGACCCTTATAAGCCTGGATAAGCTCACGACGAGCTGTGTTGATTTTTGACTGACGAAGCTCTGCGTAGTTTGTATCTGAACGAACTTCAACTGCAAATGCCATAGCTGTCTCAAGTGCTTCCCAAGACTCTGCTGAGTAATCCTCGGGATTGAGCTCAAGGTACTTAGCGTTGATAAGGTTGTATGCGTTGTTGAGGTAGTTCTTGGAAGCTGCTGTAACATCCTTACGAATGAGACGGTCAGCGTTCATGTTGAACATATGGCCTCTGTAAGTGATCTCGAAGAGTGTAAGAGTGGGAATGTTTGCAATCTTCTCTTCGTACTCTGCGATTTCTTCTTCTGTTGCATCCTCACCGGGCTCAGGAATGATCTGAGAATCGATGAGAGACTTAACTCTGTCTCTGTGTGTCTTATATCTGTTGTATGTGTAGAGAACATAGTCAGCATCTGCGAAGAATGTATAACCGTCATCTGTGTATACAAGGCCTCCATTGTTGCCTTCTATTGCCTCAAGATCATTAACGAGAGAGTCAACGCCTGCGCCTTCAGCACATGCATCGAGGTCTGCGATAGCTCTGGAGAGGTTCTCTGCTGCTGCCTCGTAAACGGATGCATTGAATGTATCCATTCTCTTGGGCTTAAGAACGATTGCCTGAGCTTCTGTAAGAGCATTGAGGTAGTTATCCCATGCGTTTGCAGCATTAACTGTGTATGTTGTTTCGTTGCCGTCTTCGTCCTTCTCAACGTATGTGAATGTACCGCTGGAAGCGAAGTTGTTCTCCTGGCGGTTTGAACCAAGAGCAGAGGAAACGATATTGGGAAGGTTGTAGTCGTTGAAGATGTAGAGTTTACGAGCAACTGTGAATTCTGTGCTGCCCATGCCATCCCATGTTTCGGAAGCGTTAAGTGTAAGAGCAATGTCATATACACCTGCGCAATCCTCAAGAGGCATATATTCTGTACGCTCTTCGCCTGTTTCCTCATCAGTAACTGTTACCTGGGGAACATTTACGTCAAAGAAATCAATGGAGCTTTCATAACCACCGGCCTGAGTCTGGATGGGCTGGAAGTCTGCATTGGGAACGAGAACGCCTTCGGCTGTTGTCTCTAACTTAACGAATGTTGTTGTAGCATCCTTTGTCTGAGCACTGCCTTCTCCTGCTGTTTCACGACCGTAACCGAAGCTGAGATCCTCAACAGCACCCCAACCTCTTGAAGAACCGATGAATGATGCGGGATTGTTTACGATATAGTGTACGTTAACACCGCTGCCGTCAACCCAAACGATAGGTCTGAGCTTTGTAAGTCCGTCAGAGTCAATGTACTCTTCGTATGAAATTGCGTCTGCATCTTCGTCAGAAATCTTATCAGCAACATATGTGAACTGGTATGTTGTGATGGGCTCTGCTGTGAGTGACTCGCCGAACTCGTTAAGGATTTCGTATTTAACTGCGAAACGAACGAGACCGTCAGCTGAAAGTGCACCTGTTACGGGGAAGGTCTTAGCCTCACCACCGTTAAGAACTGTGTCAGCTGTGTAAGTAACAGAAACACCGGTAACGTTTGTTGTGATGCTCTTGATCTTGATCTGATAAAGAGCGTCCTGATGGAAGACACCGTTCTTGTCTGTGTAACCTGTGTTAACACCGGTGGAGTTGTTACGAACAACAAACTCTGTACCGGAAAGTGAACGGTCTGCTTTGATGATTACGTCTTCGTATTTGATTGTGGGATCTTCAAGCTCCTGATCGCCTGTAAGACCAAGGATCATGTTAACAAGCGGAAGAGCACCGGGGATAAGGTTCTCTCTTACTCTGTAAAGACCTGAAAGGAGACCCTTGATGAGTGCGCCGAGAGTATTGTTTGTAGCAATAGAATCGAAGTTTGTAAGACCTGTGGGAACAGCTTCAGGAATAATAGAGTTGAGAATATTGGTAACAAGGCTGATGAGCACGTTGGACATTGTGGCGTTGAGACCACCTGTTGCATTTCTTGCAAATACATCAAAGATGTGCTGAATCTTGAGATCAAGAATGTTACCAAGGATGAAGTCAAGAAGAAGGAACTGAGAACCTGTAACAGGCTTGCTTTCTACCTCTCCGTTGTCGTTGACAACACGAAGGGTTGCGGGAAGCCAGTTGAGGGGGATAAGTGTGAAGAGGACATCGTCAAGCTTCTGCCATGCAGTAGCGTTAGGATCAATCTGGCTTGTGTAGTAAAGGATGCTGCCGTAGTTGTCGAGTGCCCAATTAACTGCATGAGTAATTGTCTCTTCGAAACCAAGACCTGCGGGGATGTTCATGTTTGTGAATGCATTAGCATAGTATCTTGCAACGATAGCAAGAACTGCCTGCCAGCCTTCGTCTGTTGAGGGATTAAGCTCACCGGACTGAAGCTTTGCATAAACATTCTCTTCGGGAACAAGGTCAGCGATAAGCTCGCAAAGTGCGTAAGCAAGAACCTCGCGGAATGAATCAACATCATCGGGAAGAAGGATGTTTGTTGCATATCTTGAGATAGCGTCCTTACCGAAGTAAAGAACTGCATCTTCAAGTGTTGTCATAGCATCGATTTCTTCATCGCTGGGGATTGTGATGTATTCGCTAAGGAATCTTTCGCCGTAAACCTTGAGAAGCTTCTTAGCGTTGTTGAAGAGGTTTGTGATGATCATGTCATTGTTACCGGATTCCCAAACAAGGTCGGGAGTCTTAGCTGTAACCATGACATCGAGCCACTCTTTAAGGATGTTGTTGAAGTTAGCAAAGAACTGCTCGCCGGGCTGGAAGTTGTGAGTCGGGATGACGTAGTTGAGGTTGATAACGTCAGCGAGCTCATTGAATGTGCCGTTCTCTATGTTTGCTGCGTAAACGCTCTTTGCGTTTTCATCATAGATGTAAGGAGCCTTACGGAGATTTGTGAAGGCTGCTGTATCATCCATGTAGTAACCGACTTTAATCATAACGGGTGTGCCGTCTTCGTTGAATACCTGATTGCCGTCAGCATCATACTCGTATCTGTAGATCTTCTGAGACTCGTCATACTCTGCCTGAGCAAGATCATAGATCCATTCCTTGATCTTTGTGTTACCCCACGGAACGAGGAAGTTGTTGTAAGCGTACTGAAGAACGCTCTCAAACTGATCGTAGAAAGAACCGTTGTCGATATCGATGAGGTTAGAGAAGTCATATGTAACACCATACTCGAAGGACTCTTCAAGCTCATCTTCAAGGTCGATGAGAAGATCATCGATGATTATCTGAAGCATCTGATCGATTGTGGGCTTAACTGCGAGATCCTCATACTCAACGTAGTTGGGATCCTCATCGTCGTAAGCGAGATCGTAGAGAAGACCTCTGATAAGGTTGGGAGCATCAAGATACTCTGCAACGGAATCACCGAGAAGACCTGTAAGTGTGGGACCAAGGTCAAGTGTGCCGTAGCCGTATGAAGCAAGAAGGTCACTGTTGTCGTTAACGAATGCAAGTACTGAGTAGAGAACATCAACGTCGGACTTGCCGGGAGTTGTTCTTCTGCAGCCGTTAGCAGCAAAGTTACCGTTGGGGTTGGTGTTCAGCGCTGCGAATGTGAGCTGTTTACCAACTTCACCTGCGATAGACTTAACAGTGTTCCAAACGCCACCGTTATAGATATCTTCAAGTGAGTCAAGTGCTGTGTCGATGCTGGAGTAGTTGATTGTAACGTTGATGACAGGGATTTTGATTGAAGTCTCATCCAAGTCTGCAAGCAATGCATCGATAGCATCAAGTGCGATTGAAGCAAGCTGCTCTGTTGTGAAGATGGGCTTGTCAATGCTGTCGTAGCTTGTGATAGCGTCGTCCTTGTAATCTGCGTATGCAGCCGATGCACCAACTGCAAAGGTTGAGAATACCATGATTGTAGCAAGGAGTAAGCTAAGGAGCTTTTTGGATTTACTCAAAATGTACACCTCCATAAAATTTTGCGGGTTGCCCCGACTTATATTGCGGCGCCTTGACGGGCGACCAGTTGCCTGAGGAAAAAGCTTTTTGCTTGCCGCATACCTCCTTCTCTTTCTTGCCGCAAAAACCAATCTGCCGTTTAAAGGTAAGCCGATGGCTTTGCACATTATCTGGCTACCGTCGGCATACTGCTTGCTTTTCAGCATGACCGGTTTCGACGGCGGGTTTAATTGGCAGAAGCAATTTAACTAAATCTGAAATGGCAAGAGGGGGCACTACCCCCTTTGTCATTCTGGTAGTCATTATTATATTAGTACTTTATTAGGGGTTTTGTCAACTACATTTTAGAAATTACTTCGGTTTAGTTTTTTTGCACAATGGAAAAAAAGATTTTTTGTGCACATATACAATTACTTTATGGTATGCTTTTTTTATCTTCTCTATATATTGTGTTTGCTTTTTGAAACACACAATTGATATTGCTCAAATCAACCGGTTTATCATTCTATATTGCCAATAATAATGTATATAATATTAATATTCTAGTTATATTATAATATTTAGTAAATATTACAGGCACAAACCTCAAGGTTTGTGCCTGTAATTTTCTTTATTTCTTTCGTCACAAAATGTCTATTCTGAGACCGCAAGAGAATGCCTGTTATTTAAACAATCTTTTTCTTCGGATGGGATATAACGCTCCTCTGTCAAGCGTTCCGTCAGCAAGAATTGTTTCTGCGTTTTTGCTGAGCAATCTGTCGTAGGTATCAAAATCAATTGTTTTTGGGAACATATCGCGCTGCTCAAGAAGATTGTTAGGGCGGTGAGCAACAGAGTGTGCATCCGTGCCGATAAACGAAGCCATACCCGACGAAGCCATTGCATAGGCAAGCTCTCTTGTTTCTAATCCGCCGAAGCCGGCAAGGCTCGAGGAATTTATCTGGAATAAAACACCCATATCTGCAAGATGGTTTGCGATATCGTATTCATACTGTATAAAACGGTATCTTTCAGGGTGAGCAATAATCGGAAGATAACCTCTTGAAACAAATTCGTTTATATACTTGATTATTCTGTTGATGTTCAGACCGTTGAAATCAAACTCAATCAGGATATATCTTGTGCCGCCCAGTGTAGCTGCATCGAGCGATGGAGCGTAAAAAATATCGTCGTTGACAAAAACCTCTGCACCCGGCACGAGTTCGAGATGAATATTCTCTTTTTCAATTGCTCTTTTCAGCTCGTCTATGTGTCTGTCACGCACCGCAATAAATTCATCAACGTTTTCGGGATGGATAAGGTGCGGTGTAAGAACCGCCGTTTGGATTGAATTTTGCTCAGCAATTGAGCAAAGTCGCACCGCCTCTTCAAGGCTGCGGGCACCGTCATCAATTCCGTGCAGAATATGGCAATGCAGATCGATCATTTTTTGCCCCCCTTTATAACGAGTTAAAGGGGCAACCGAAAGATCGCCCCTTCTTTTTTTCTATTATAACACCAAAGATCTGATTTCGTCAACCTTATCTGTCTTTTCCCAGGGAAGTTCAATGTCTGTTCTGCCGATATGTCCGTAAGCAGCAACCTGCTTATAAATCGGTCTGCGAAGACCGAGCGTGCTGATGATCGCAGAGGGTGTAAGATTAAACACCTTTACAATCGCTTCCTCAAGTTTTTCCTCGGTAACTACGCCTGTACCGAAGGTATCAACACGAACGGATACGGGCTGTGCCACACCGATTGCGTATGCCAGCTGAACCTCGCACTTCTTTGCAAGGCCGGCTGCAACGATATTCTTTGCAACATAGCGTGCTGCATAAGCTGCGCTGCGGTCAACCTTGGTCGGATCTTTGCCCGAGAATGCCCCGCCGCCGTGACGTGAATATCCGCCGTATGTATCAACGATAATCTTTCTGCCTGTAAGACCGCTGTCGCCCTGAGGTCCGCCAGTAACAAAGCGGCCTGTCGGATTGACATAAAACTTTGTATCTTCATCGAGCATATCTGCAGGTACGATGGGCTTGATAACGTGCTCGATTATATCAGCTCTGATCTGCTCCTGTTCAACGTCAGCACTGTGCTGTGAAGAAACAACGATCGCATCAATACGCACAGGCTTGTCACCGTCGTATTCAACAGTTACCTGAGTCTTGCCGTCAGCACGAAGGTAGGCGAGAGTGCCGTTCTTGCGCACCTCGGTAAGTCTGAGCGCAAGCTTATGTGCCAGAGCGATGGGCATAGGCATAAGCTCGGGAGTTTCGTCGCAGGCAAAGCCGAACATCATGCCCTGGTCGCCCGCACCCTCACGGTCAACACCCATTGCAATGTCAGGGCTCTGCTTATCAACAGCGAGAAGAACGGCGCACGTGTTGCCGTCAAAGCCCTTTGCTGCATCGTCATAGCCGATTTCGCAGACCGTCTGACGGGCAATTGCGGGAATATCAATATTTGCTGTTGTTGTAATCTCACCCATGATGAGAATCTGACCTGTTGTACAGGTTGTTTCGCAGGCAACTCTGCCGTTGGGATCTGCTGCGAGAATAGCGTCAAGAACTGCGTCGGATATCTGGTCGCAGATTTTGTCGGGATGTCCTTCTGTTACGGATTCTGATGTGAATAATCTCTTGCTCATTTCCTTTTACCTTTCTCTTTACAAATAAAAATAGCGCCGCAAATTACCGGCGCAATAAGTCTGACCTTATCTTCCGGTTTACACCGCAGGATTTGACACCTTGCACCAAAGCAGGTTGTCGGGCTTCATCGGGCCTGTTCCCTCAGCCACTCTTAATAAGGGTGTATTCAGTTTGCTTGTGTATTATATATTACCGCGTGGGTCTTGTCAAGGTTAAAACTTTACAAATAAGCCTGTTTTTAGCAGCAGTTAATTGGAGATATAAGATAACGCAACGCATAAGCAGCTGTACAAAACAAAAAAAGCTGCCAACCGCATTGGTTGACAGCCTTATATGCTTTTAGCCGAGAACGTAAATGTTTACGTCCTTTCTGCCCCACTGAACACACTCATCATAAGTGTCGAGATAGACGTCAACAACAGTGTTTGTGCCGTTGTGAACAAATCCGCCCGTATCTGCTGCAATAGCATAGCCGTAAACTGTGCCGTCAGTTGCAACAATGTAGAGGGGAGTGCCGTAGGGAATTACGTTCGGGTCAACAGCAACGTGACCAACCTTTGCAGGTCTGCCTGATGCAGTTGTGCCGCCACCGTAGTAAGCGGTTGAGCTGCCCGATACAACACGTGTGTAATCCTTGGGTACGCCGTTTGAATCAAGTGAAACTGTGCCGATTGAAGAAACTGCCTTGCCCTTGGCTTTGACTGTTTCAACTTTCTTTGTACCGACGGATGTAACCTGTGTTACAGGCTCCTTGACAACCTTTTCGCCGAGAACAACAGTATAAACAAGCTTGCCGTTGATATACTTCTCTTTATAGTTGACTTTCTTTTCGCCGGGAACACCCTTGGTTGTTATCTTTGTTGTGCCGACTGTGAAATCGTCACTCTTCTTGGTTGTTTTTTCAAAAGGAATTTCTTTTGTTTCTGTCTTTTCTTTGTAGACAACTTCGTCAATGAAGACAACCATACCGCTGCTGACAACCTCTGTGAGATCGTGTGAAATAACGTCGTGCTCACCGAGGCTTATGCCTGCTTTTTTGAGGGCATCCTCAACTGTACCGACTGCCATTTCGACATCAATGTGTTTGCCGTGGTGGCAGATACCAACCGAGAATGCACGTGCAACAGAGATAATCATACCGTCTGTTACTTTATCTTCTGTGTCGTAGTTTACGAGATCGTTTTCGCCTACGGTGACGTCTGCTTCGGTGATTGCCTCAGCGACTGTGCCGTCAAAAGCAAAATAAACTGTTCCGCCAATGTCATTAACACCAACGAGACATGTGCGCTCAATTTTAATTACACTTTCTTCACCGGGGATGAAACCAGTAAGATTAATTTCATCGAGAGCGGAGATCTTGACACCTGACTCTTTGATAACGTCCTGAGCAGATGTTGCTGTAGTATATAAAGTGGTTTTTGTTTCTCCGTCATCAAGCACTACCTTGTAGTCTGCATCGTCAGCAGCAAAAGCGGTGACAGTGCCGAGCAACACAAGAACAGCGGCAATAGCAATGGCTTTTTTAATTGTCGTCATTGATCCTGCCTTAGTCTTGATTTTTGTTATCATCTAATCGCTCCTTAACTTTTTTCATACATAATGCTGTATGATCGTTGGGATTTCGGGCTGAATATCCCTCTGATGGTTATATTATCGACCGTGACAATTGCAATTATAGTGATAATCGATAAAAGTGTCAAATTTCAATTTGTTCACAATTTATGCACTTTACCCAAAAAAAATACTTCTTTTTTTGCAAATAACACTAAATATATGCTTTTTAGCGCGCCTCCACCACATCGGAAGCCCGTGATTTTTGTGAAAAACCTAAAAAGTTACAAACGGTTACAAAAGTCCGTTATTATATCGTTTTAAGAATTATAAATGACATATTATGGTACTAATGACATATTATGGGTCAAATTTTAAACAAATTCACGAAAACAGGCCCTTTTTTCTGTTAAAAATGAACAATCTGTTAACAGAGTTTTAATAAAGAGCACTATTCCCTGTCGAATAGTGCTCCTTTAGAATTATTATCAGTATTTTCTGCTTAAAAGCTGCTCTGCTTCATCGCGCGAGATGTTGCCTGCGTTGCAGTCAGCCATTATCTGAACGTCTTTATCGTTGAGTTTGTAGAAGTTCCAGATGATGAAAGCTATCAGGCAGCCGATTGCAGGCACCATAACGTAGCTGAACCAGAGAACGGAAAGTGCGTGGTCACTCTGAACAACTCCGAGCTGTTGAAGCTCCTCGAAGCTTTCAGCCTCAACATCAATCCAGCCGGTGGACTTGAGACCGAGAAGGAACAGCGAAAGAGCACCGGAAACGGCACCCGTCAGCTTTGACATAAATGTCTGGATGGCGAAGGTGATACCTTTTGCCTCAATTCCCGATTTGTATCTGCCGTATTCTGCACAGTCAGGTGTGAAAATAAACATAAGCACACCGATAATCGCAAGGGGAATTGAACGGATAACGTAGAGAACAATGTGGAGAATGATGTTGTTGTAGCCGATAAGCCACATTACAACGCTCAGAACAACCATAGCGACTGCACAGAGCTTGTAAAGCTTCATTTTGTCAATCTTTTTGAGCATTGCAGGCACAAGAAGTGAACAGATAAGCGAGGGCACCGTGCCGCAGGCACCTACAACAAGAGAGAAGAGGGTATCATTGAACAGATAATAGGATACAAGCAGACTGAGCGCAGCGCTGATATTTGCTGCAGCATAGAAGAAATAGCCTATGTAGTATATGAGAAGATATTTGTTCTTGAAAAGGTAGCTGAACATACGGCGCAGGGTGAAGCTTTCATCCTGATCCGCTGCGTGACGTTCTTTGAGGGTGCGATTGATAGGAAGCATCGTAATAATTGCAAAAATCGCAGTAATTACGGCAACCCAGCTCCAGCTTAAACCGACGTGCTCACCGGGAAGAACAGTGCCTGCAACGGTAATAAACGCAATGCCGACACCTGCCCAGATGCTCTTGTATGAAAGCATTGTGTTGCGCTCTTCAATATTTCGTGTCATTGAGGTGATTGCGCTGTAAATCGGCACATCGCAGAGAGTGTATGCAGTATCCCAGATTATGTATGCAACTGCAAACCAGCAGAGCTTAAGCATTTCACCTGAGCTTGCAGGGATGCAGAAGAGGAGAATCGTTGCCGCAGGGATAAGTAAAGACGATATTTTAAGCCACGGAGTGTATTTTTTGCCGCTCTTGAATTTAACTGAATCAAATATTACACCGAATATAGCATCGTTAACGGCATCCCATACCTTTACGGCAAGCATAACCGCGCTTGATTTCAGCGGATCTATTCCGCAGAAGAGGAGATAGGTTGCAAGATAATTGGAAAGCAGGAAGTAAATGGCATTTTGTCCCGCAAAGTAGAGATAATAGCTCTTACGCTCGGAATTGGCTGTTTCCCAACCCTTTGGAGTGGATTTAAGTTTTTCAATTATGCTCATAGCTTCAAATTCCTCCTTATATGCGTTTATTATACAACCCCGACAAAGTTTATGTCAAGCCGATAAAAACGTCTTATTTGCGGCAAATAGGTGATTGTATAATGAAAATAATTTATATCGATTATATAATAGCAACTATAAATTCGCAGTTTCTTATTCACGATTATAAAAAGAATTAGCTTCTTTGCATCATCAATGTTTCACGTGAAACATTTTTAAATTTGTTTTTATCCCTCTTTCAAAAGGCTTGCCTATCTTTGTGGCTCAGCCTCAACCCTTTTTATGCCACCCATTGCGTATATGCCATCTCCTGAGGTATTAAAAGGACAAGGGAGCAGACGGTAAACGCCTGCTCCCTTGCCGGATGTGGGGTGTGAAAGAGAAAGATATGGGTCGGTTTCGTGCAGCCGAAACCTTTTATATGGAAACCGCCTGCGTCTTTGTTTTGAGCACAGGGGTAGTTCCCGGTTGTTTCGGAATCCTGACAACATACTCTATGTATTCTTCTGTTTCGCTTTTTACAGAGTCTGCTTCGATTCCTGCGCGGCGTATTGTGTCAACCGCGTGATTGAGGGTGTTTACAAAGAGCCTGACATCACGGATGCTGTTGAGAGGAATGCTTCGGTTGTTCCTTTTTCTGCCGAGCATACGGGTTATCATACGTTCGCTCTCAGCAACGGTGAGATGCTTGTCAGCAATAATGTTCAGTGCTCTCATACGCAGTTTGAGGTCATCAAGGCGTAATAAAGCCCTTGCGTGACGCTCGGTAAGACCTGCCTGAACAATTTTGAGCTGTTCTTCTTCAGTTAAACCGAGCAATCGCAGCTTGTTTGAGATGGTGGATTGTGCCTTGCCGAGCTTTCTGGATATCTCCTCACGGGTTAGTCCGAAATCCTTTGCAAGCTTTTCAATGGCAAGTGCCTCCTCGAAGAAACCTAAATTCTGACGCTGAATGTTTTCGATGAGTGAAAAAAGAGCCGATTTTTCATCGTCAATATTCATCAGAATGCAGGGGACTTTTGGAATGCCGACCATACGTGCGGCAATCAGCCTTCGTTCACCTGCAATCAGCTCAAACTTGCCATCCTCCGACGGTCTGACTGTGAGTGGCTGTAATAAGCCGTTGTTGCGTATGCTTTCCGCAAGACCGTTAAGCTCATCAAAATCAAACCGCAGTCTCGGCTGGTTCGGGTTCGGCAGTATGCTTTCCTGCTCAACAAGTATTATCTGCCCGGCAATTTGTCGTTTTTGCTTCATTTGTAGCCGTTCCTTTCTCAAAAAATGAAGTAAGCTCCTGCCTTCTGCCACGATGTTAGCAGAAAAACAGGAGCTTGTCCAGCAAAAGAGTACGACACAAAAGTGCGTAAAGTTATTATTTTTTGGGCATTCCGAGCGGTTCTTTTGCAATTTTTGCCGAAGCACGCGGATATTTGGGAGGAGTTGGCGAACTTTTCTTGATGACAACAATGTTTCTTTCGCCCATATCGCTGAGGAAAAGCTGCTTTACGTCAACAATTTCACCGCCGAGGATTTTGATTGCAGACTTTGCTTCTTCAATCTCTTCCTGTGCCTTGGCACCCTTGAGGGCAACAAACGTGCCGCCAACTTTAGTAAGAGGGAGACAGTATTCGGAAAGATCGCGAAGGTTGGCAACCGCACGGGAGATGGAGAAATCAAAGTGATTGCGAAGCTCAAGCTTGATTCCTGCTTCCTCTGCACGCATATGTAAGGTTTTACCCTGATTATTTAAATTAAGCTTATTCAGACAGTAATCAACGAACATAAGCTTTTTCTTTGTGCTGTCAAGAAGAACACCGTTGAGGTCGGGACGTGCAATCAACAGCGGCATACCGGGGAAGCCTCCACCCGTACCGACATCGACAAATGAAGCTCCCTGAGGGATATCAACTGCAGCAAAGGCTGTGAGCGAATCAGCAAAATGCTTGTAAACGATGCCCAACGGATCTGTAATGGCGGTCAGATTGATTCTGCCGTTCCAGTCAACAAGCATCTGTGCGAGCATATCAAAGTTGTTAAGAGCCGTTTCATCAAGCTCAACACCGATTCTTTCTGCCTCTTCTTTAAGCAGCTTTAAGTTAATCATAGCCATATAGCCTTATTCTCCTTGTAATCTTATAAGAAGCACCGATATATCCGCAGGGCTTACACCGCTTATACGGGAAGCCTGACCGATGTTTTCGGGGCGCACCTTGTTGAGTTTTTCAATTGCCTCGAGCCTTAAGCCGACAATTTTCGAGTAATCTATATCCTCAGGCAGTTTTCTTACCTCAAGCCGACGCATTTCGGCAACCTGAGCTTCCTGACGCTTGAGATAACCCTCATATTTAATTGAAATCTCAACCTGCTCAAAAACTTCGTAGGGCAGATCGGGTCTTTCCGTATCAAATTCGGCAAGGTCGGCATAGCTGACCTGCGGACGTCTGAGCAGCTCAATCATACGCACACCGATGTTGAGCGCTGATGTTTCACGTGAAACAAGCATCTCGTTGAGCTTGTCCGAGGGATGAATAACAACCTTGCGGACTCTTTCAGCCTCTTGCTCTATAAGTTCAAGCTTTTTGTTGAAGCTTTCCCAGCGTTCATCGGATATAAGACCTATCTCTCTGCCGAGGGGTGTCAGCCTGCGGTCTGCGTTATCCTGGCGCAGAAGAAGCCTGTATTCGGAGCGCGAGGTCATCATTCTGTACGGGTCTGTGCAGCCTTTAGTGACAAGATCATCAATAAGTGTGCCGATGTAACTGCCTGCACGGTCAAGAATTACAGGTTCTTTGCCTTTTATCTTTCGTGCGGCATTTATTCCTGCAACAAGACCCTGAGCCGCAGCTTCTTCATAGCCGCTGGAGCCGTTGAACTGACCTGCGCCGTAAAGTCCGTCAAAATCGCGGAATTCAAGGCTTGAGCGAAGTGAGAGCGGATCAACGCAGTCATATTCTATTGCGTAAGCCGTTCTCATAACCTGTGCTTTCTCAAGACCGGGAATTGTGTGCAGAAACTCAAGCTGAACATCCTCGGGTAAAGAGGATGAAAGACCCTGAAGATACATCTCCTGCGTGTCTGCACCGCATGGTTCAACAAAGAGTTGATGGCGTTCCTTTTCGGCAAAGCGGACTATTTTATCCTCAATGCTCGGACAGTATCGCGGACCGACACCGTCAATTTTGCCGCCGTATAGGGGAGAGCGGTGGAGATTATCAAGTATTATCTGTTTTGTTCTGTCGTTTGTGTATGTTACATAGCATGCTTCGCTGTTAACAATCTCACCGTCAAAGCCGAATGAAAACGGTACCTTGTGCTCATCGCCGTACTGAGGCTCCATAACACTGAAATCTATGCTGTTGCGGTTAAGTCTCGGGGGTGTGCCGGTTTTGAAGCGGCGCAGCTGCACTCCGAGATTTTTAAGCGACTGAGCAAGCTCAGTTGCAGGAAACATTCCGTCAGGGCCGCTGTCGTATGAAATATCGCCGACAAAAATTCTGCCGCCAAGGAATGTGCCCGTTGCAAGAATAACGCATTTTGCGGTGTATTCTGCCTCAAGTCGGGTTAAAAGATGCCATAAACCATCCTCATCACGGGTGAGAGATACAATTTCAGCCTGCTTGAGCTGAAGATTCTGCTGGTTTTCTATAACATTTTTCATATATGCGCAGTAGCCGCGTCTGTCAATCTGAGCACGAAGGCTGTGCACGGCAGGACCTTTGCCGGTGTTGAGCATACGGGTCTGAAGCGTGTTTTTATCTGCCGCAATACCCATTTCGCCACCCAGTGCATCAATTTCACGAACAAGATGTCCCTTTGACGTGCCGCCGATTGACGGATTGCAGGGCATATTGCCGACAGAATCAAGGTTGATTGCAAAAATTATAGTTTTGCAACCAAGGCGTGCTGCCGCCAGCGCCGCCTCAATTCCTGCGTGACCTGCGCCTATAACTGCGATATCGAGTTTTTCTGCAAAATATTTCATAACTTCACTTCTATGTCAGTTTTTTACATTTTTACCAATTTTTGTCATTTACCTACGCAGAAGCGTGAGAACACTTCATTTACAACCGCTTCGTTTGCCTTTTCACCCGTCATAGTCAGCAGCTCTGTAATTGCGCCCTCTGTGCTGACCGTAACGGCATCGAGTGTAATATTCATTCTGAGTGCTTCAATCGCTTCACGCAGGCATTCTGCGGCTTTTTCGCAGCATTGACGCTGGCGCTCGTTTGCAAGAAGTGCGGCAGATGTGTCAATACTGTCTGTGCCGAGTGCTTCTTCAACAGCGTGAGCCAGCTTATCCGCACCTGTGCCGTCCTTTGCGCTGATAATTACCTGATGTCTAAAGCAGTCAAGCTGTGTTTTATCAAATTTCGGGTCAAGGTCATCCTTATTTATAATCGCAACGGCACATTTATTTTTACAAAGCTCTATAACAGCCTTGTCTTCATCATCAAATTCACGCGATAAGTCAAATACGGCGAGCACAAGCGATGCTCTTTCAACCCTGCCGACAGCAAAATCGACACCGATTTTTTCTACCTCGTTGCCTGTTTCGCGGATTCCTGCGGTATCTGCAAGGTGAAGCACAACGTTGCCTAAGCGCACCGTGTCCTCTACAACGTCGCGTGTTGTGCCCGCAATATCGGTTACGATTGAGCGTTTGAAGCCTGCAAGATAGTTCATCAGCGTTGATTTGCCGACATTCGGTTTGCCTGCAATAACAGTGTCTACACCCTGTGTTACTGCTCTGCCTGCGTCATAGTTTGAAAGCAGATTTTCAAGCTGTGAAAGCACTTCGGTGTAATCGGCAAGCAGCTTTTCTGTTGAAATTTCTTCAATCTCATCATCGGGATAATCAACCCAGGCGGCAAGATAGGCCGAATCGGTGATAAGAGTCTGTGCGGCAGCAAGGATCTTACTACTCAGCGCACCTTCAAGTGCTGACATAGCCGCACCAGCGCTCTGTTCACCCTGGGCGGAAATAAGGCTCATAACAGCCTCTGCCTTTGTAAGGTCAAGCTTGCCGTTGAGGAATGCACGCTTTGTGAATTCACCCGGTGCAGCAGGCTGTGCACCTGCATTAAGTATCGCACGGAGTACTCTGCCTACAACATAAACACCGCCGTGGCAGGAAATTTCGGCAACATCCTCGCCCGTATAGCTGTGAGGTGCACGGAAAACGAGCAGAACAGCCTCATCAATCGCCTTATCGCCGTCATAAACGGTGCCGTGTGCAGCTGTGTAGCCCTTCATTTCATTTATATTCTTTTTTCCGCCGGGTCTGAACACCTTTGCCGCAATATCGATTGCTTCGCTGCCGGATATACGGATAACTCCGATTCCGCCGGCGGCAACAGGCGTTGAAACAGCGGCAACAGTTGATGAGTTTTTCACATTTTTCACCTTATAAAAAGATATAATTATACAAATAAAGATTATAATATATAGCAGGTAGTTTTTCAAGTAAAATTTATATCGAAGAAAAAATAACGGATAAATTGAATAAAAACACAATTTTAAAAAAATAATTTAATAAATGGCAATAAATAATTTAGTAGACTTTTTATCTATATTGTGATAGAATGGAGAATATTAGTGTAATTCTATCTACATCCAATTTTCTGCAAAGGAGAAGTCCACATATCATGACTCTCAAAGAAAAAGCACAGCGTGCCGCTGCATTGGCAGTGCTTGAGCCTTTAATTAAATATGTCAAAAAGAATCCTCAGGATAATCTTGTAAAGCTGGTTGATGCTGTACAGCGTTTTGCCGGCACGGTTTTTCCTGAAAAGAATTTTGATAAATTCCGTGAAGCTGCAACAGATCCCGATAACGTTTACGTTCAGCTGTTAATGCGTGCAATAAACGATCTCGATCCCGATATATTCAACGGTATGGCTATGGCGCTGGGTCTCGGCGTTGCCGCAGGCACAAAGACAGTCCGCGAAAACAGAGAAAAATATCACTGTAATATACCGTTTATCACTCTGATTGACCCCACAAGCGCATGCAACCTCAAGTGTAAGGGCTGCTGGTCTGCAGAATACGGTCACAAGCTCAGACTCACTTATGAAGAGATGGAGTCAATCGTAGAGCAGGGCAGAGAGCTCGGCACTCACCTTTATATGTTCACGGGCGGCGAACCTCTCATCTGCAAAAAAGAGATTCTCAAGCTCTGTGAAAAATTCCCGCAGTGTGCATTCCTCGCATACACAAACGCAACACTTGTTGATCAGGAATTTTGCAACGAATTAAAGCGTGTCGGCAACCTTGCACTCGCAATCAGCATTGAAGGCGATGAAGAGAGCAACGATTTCCGCAGAGGTGACGGCGCATATAAAACCTCAATCGAGGCTATGGAGCTGCTTAAGAAAAACGGCTGTATGTTCGGTATCTCCGTTTGCTACACAAGCAAAAACATCTACTCTGTCACAAGTGATGAATTCCTTGATGATATGATTTCAAGAGGTGTAATGTTCGGCCTTTACTTCAACTATATGCCTCTTGGCAAGGGTGCTATCCCCGAGCTTATTCCCGACCCCGAGCAGAGAAAATATATGTACAAGCGTGTTCGTGAGCTGCGCAACTCAAAGAGCGGCAAATCTATGTTTATAATGGATTTCCAGGGTGACGGCGAATATGTCGGCGGCTGTATTGCAGGCGGCAGAAACTATTTTCACATCAACTCTGCAGGCGATATCGAGCCCTGTGTTTTCATTCACTTCTCGGATTCAAACATCCGCACTCACACGCTTCTTGAGGCTCTTCAGAATCCGCTGTTTATGTCATTCTACAAGAATCAGCCGTTTAACGATAATCATATGCGTCCTTGTCCGATGCTTGAAAACCCCGATTATCTTTGCAGAATCGTTAAAGAAACCGGTGCAAAATCAACTGACCTTATTGATCAGGAATCGGCAGAGGATCTCTGTGCAAAGTGCAGAAAATTTGCTGAGGAGTGGGCACCCGTTGCTGAAGAAGTATGGAATTCCACACCTCACAAGCCAAGCAAAACCTATTACTACCGCGACACACCCGAGGGTAAGGCCGAGCTTGAAAAGAAAAACAGCGAAAACTAATCAGAATAAATTTTTAAACCCGAGTGTTTTCACCCGGGTTTTTTTTTTTGAGATATTGTTTTAACATTAAAAAAATGTCATTCTGAGCAAATCCGAAGAACCTTTTAAAACTCCCTAATTGAGGAAGTTTAAGATCCTTCACTTCGTTCAGGATGACATAGTGAATTACATCATAAAAAAGAGCTTCCGAAGTAAAATCGAAAGCTCTTCATTTTTACCTTTTTATGAAAGATACTCAAGGTCTGCATAAATTGCAAAGTGATCTGAAGCGTAGTTGCCGTTTATTTTTTCATTGAGCACTCTGTATTTATATGCTTTTACCTTATCATTAATAAAAATAAAATCAATAATATGACCCTCATGCTTTTCGGGACAATCGTCATGATATGTAAGATAATCCATAGTATCAGGTGTCTCAAACTTTGAATCTTTGAGGAATTTTACGATTTCGTTATACTCTCTGCCATTCTGGAATGAATTGAAATCGCCCGAGCATGAGAGAGGATACTGCTCAATCATCGGCATAATTTTCTCACGAAGAATCGGAATACTCTTATATATAAGGTCAAAATCACAATCCATATGAGTATTTACATGTACAAATTTTTTATTTTCTGCCTTATCGTAAAAAATACCCCATGTGCAGATTCGGTTATGCCTTGAATTCCAGCATTTTGACATAAAATCGGGAGTATCGGAATACCAGAAATTACCGCTTTCAATTACTTCAAAGCGGTCTTTTTTATAGAATATAGAGCTGTACTCGCTCTCACCGCCATTATCGTCGCCTCTGCCGATACCGATATAATCCCAACCTTCAAGATTTTTTGTCAGATCTGCCATCCATTCGGGTGTAGCCTCCTGAACACCGAGCAGCTCACAGCCGGAATCAAGAATTGTCTTGATACAGTCATCAACTCTGTCCCACTGCTCACGCTCACCTACATTTGAACATCTCAGGTTAAATGACATTACACGAACCATTTTTATTCCCTCTTTTTATCTTTTTCTAACAACTATATTAAGACCAGGCACGCTTGCCATATCACCGTCGCGCAGCTTCTTACCGCGCATTGTGCATACTTCACCGTTGACCTTAACTTCACCGTCCTGAATAACAACCTTTGCGTGTCCACCGCTCTGTACAACGTCTGCAAGCTTGAGAGCAGAATCAAGACGGATAAAATCTGTATCGATAAAGATTTCTTTTACAGGTTTTTCTTTTACTCTTGCTTTTATTTTAATTGCCAAAATCTATCAGTCCTTTTTAAATCTCATCGGAAGAATAAGGAAGAGGAAATTATCGCCCTGTGTCGGCAGAATAAGAATCGGAGCAGAGCCGCTGTTAAGCTCAATTTTTACCTCGTCTGCGTCACATACTCTGAGCGCATCGAGAAGAAGCTTGTTATTAAATCCGATTTCAACCTTATTGCCTTCATACTTACAGGGGAAGCTGTCGTTTGCAGTGCCGAGAGCCGTAACGGAAGAAATTCTTACAATATCGTTATCAAAAATAAATCTTACAGGGCTCTTGAATTTATCTGTAATAATAAGACTTGTTCTGTCAATACTTTCAATCATCTCGCGTGTGTTTACAATTGCCGTTGCAGAGCACATCGGAGGTATTGCATTTTTATAATTTAAGAATTCACCGTCAAGCAGACGGGAAACAATGCTGTAATTGCCGATTTCAAAAACAATGTGACGCTTACCTATACCGAGAGAGACGGTATCTTCATCATCACCTATGAGCTTTGTTACTTCGTTAAGTGTCTTTGCAGGCACAACAAAGTTGATTTCATCGCCCATATAATTGATAGCCTCTGTTCTCATTGCAAGACGTGATCCGTCAACAGCAACAAGACGGATAAGATTCTGATTAATTTCAAACTTTACGCCTGTGTGAACAACCTTGCTGTCATTTACGGAAACGGCAAAGATTGTCTGACGTACCATATCTTTGAGAAGCTTCTGCTCGACAACTACGGGATAGCCGCCTGTTACAGTCGGAAGCTCGGGAAATTCATTGCCGTCTATACCGATAAGTGAATATTCAGCCTCGCCTCCTCTGATTGTTGCAAGGAGTCTCTCATCTGTTTCAATATAAATCTGCTCGCCGGGAATCTTGCGCACGATGTCGCAGAGAATCTTTGCGTTGAGGATAATTGCACCCTGCTCAATAACACGGCAAGGAATAGAGGTTGTAATGCCTACCTCAAGGTCATAACCTGTGAGAAGAAGCTCGTTACCTATTGCTTTAATAAGTATACCCTCAATTGCAGGTATTGTTGTTTTGTTTGAAACTGCTCGCTGAACATTTAAACAGGCTTCGCTGAGCACAGCGCTGTCGCAATAAATTTTCATCTTTATCAGCCTCCGGAATAAATATAATAAATGATTATTTAGTAGTAGTAGTAGAGCACGTGAAACTTGTGGAAAAACCGCCAAAGCTTTGACACAGTTGGAAAAACCGTAATTTTTGATTGTGAAAGTTTTATGAAAAGATTTTCACAGCTTTCACGGGGAAAACCAAAATGCGGGTTTTGTGGAAATCTTGATGTGAAATGTGAAGAAAACTGTGGAAAACTTTTGCCGTCAGTTTGCCTGTACGTTTTTCATTATGTCTGCAATAATTGTCTTGAGAGAATAGTTGTTTTCTCTGTCTGCAGCAATCTTTTTTGATGCGTACATTACGGATGAATGATCGCTCAGACCGAAAATTTCGGCAACCTTTTTATTGGTGAGCGGTGTCATCTCACGGATAATGTACATTGCAACGTGACGCGGGAAAACATATTTTGCGTCGTGCTTCTTACTTTTTATATCAGCAACGGTAACACCGTAAGTGCGGGCAACCTCATCAATAATTTTATCGATAAGTACCGGTGTCGGGTCACCCTCGCTGAATATGTCGCGTATTGCTTTCTGGGCAGTGCCGAGGTTTACACCCTCGCCAAGCTCGATGAATGCCTTCATCTTTTTAACTGCACCCTCAAGCTGACGGATATTGCTCTTTATTTTTTCTGCAATGAAAAGAACAAGTGAAGACGGAATCTCGATACCGAGCGATTCAGCCTTGCTGTTGATGATTGCAACTCTTGTTTCAAGGTCAGGCGGCTGAATGTCAGCGATAAGTCCGCTTTCAAATCTGTTGCGCAGTCTTTCCTCAAGCGTTGCCATCTCTTTAGGCGGACGGTCTGAGGTGAGAACAATCTGACTCTTGGCTTTTACGAGTGTGTCAAAGGTGTGGAAAAATTCAAGCTCGGTTGAAGTTTTGCCTGCAATGAACTGAACGTCGTCAACAAGAAGTACGTCTGCGTTGCGATATTTATTATGGAATACAGATGTATCTTTTTTATTCTGAAGATAATCTATAAGCTCATTCATAAAATCTTCACTGCGAACATATATAATGTATGCATCGGGATTGTTTTTAAGTATCTCGTTGCAGATTGCGTTGAGAAGATGTGTTTTTCCGAGGCCGGAGTTACCGTGGATAAAAAGAGGATTGTATGTGTTACCCGGATCGGAAGCAACTGCAAGTGAAGCAGCGTGAGCAAATTTATTTGAATCACCTACAATAAAGTTATCAAAGGTGCATTCGTTGCTGTCGGATGATTTAAACTCTTTCTGAGTTTCGTTCTTTTTTGGTTTTTCCTGTTTGGGCATTACCGATACCGTTACTTTAAAGCCCATAACCTTTTCGAAGGTTTCTTCAAGCAGAGGTATAAATTTTTCGTTGATAATCTTGCAGCGGAACGGATCATCCGTCAGCACAACGGAATCGCCGTCGAAATTTTCGAGTGCAAGCTCGTGAAACCAGACTGAATATATAGTTTCGGAACAGTTTTTCTTCAACTCTGCCTTAACGTTTTCCCATAACTGGTAAACAAGATCCAAATTGTCCACTTCCTTTCTTTTATTATTTTTGATTTTACTATAAGTGCTGCGGTAACCGCAGTTGAGATAGTAGTCGTTATAAGGTATGTTACTGCATCCGTACAGACCATAAGAGTATAGCATATTTTGCGCTCCTTTTCAACTTTTGAAATATCGGAGAATTTTGAACAACATCTTGATTGAATGTGAAAAAGTCCTCCTATAAGTAGTGCAAAATACCCGTTTTTTCAATGCAAACAGTAGATATTCGGCGCAAACTTTTACAAAAAATTCAAAAAAATTATTGTAGGAAAAATCACCTGAAATTTGTTTGTTTTTAACGAAAATTGATATTTGGCGAAAAATAATGAATTTTTTTCTTGACAAAAAAACAGAGAATAAGCAAAAAGGAAATTTCGAAAAAATAGCCAAAAAACACTTGACACTTTTGGGCAATTCTGCTATAATCCGATGTTGCCGCACTATGTAAGCGGTAAATCCTTGCTTCAGGTATGTAATCTGAGGCCAAAGACCATAAGGAGGTGCAAAACAATGTCAGCAAGCTACAATTACGAGATCATGATGGTTTTCTCAGTCGCTAACGGCGAAGAGGGTGCAAACGCACTTCTCGAGAAATTCAAGGGTATGATCGAGGCAAACGGCACTGTCGACAATGTTGATGTATGGGGTAAGCGTAAGCTCGAATATGCAATCAACGACGAGGCAGAGGGCTTCTACGTAGTTCTCAACTACCAGAGTGCTCCCGAGTTCCAGGCAGAGCTTGACCGTGTACTTAAGATCACTGAAGGTGTTCTTCGTACAATGATCATCCGCAAGTAATAATAAGGAGGAAAACCGCAATGCTCAACTGCGCAGTTTTAATGGGTCGCCTTGTTGCCGATCCTGAACTCCGTACTACTACTTCAGGAATTTCAGTTACCTCTTTCCGTATTGCTGTTGAGCGCAGCTTCGTCCGTCAGGGCGAGGAGCGTCAGGCAGATTTCATTGACATCGTTGCATGGAGACAGACAGCTGAATTTGTCAGCCGCTATTTCCGCAAGGGTTCAATGATTGCCGTTCAGGGTTCAATCCAGACACGCAACTACGAGGACAAGCAGGGTAACAAGCGCACAGCTGTTGAGGTTGTTGCAGATAACGTAAGTTTCTGCGGCTCCAAGGCAGAAAGCGGCACATCGGGCGGCAGCCGCCCCTACGAGAACGCAGCTCCCGTTGCAGCAGCTCCCGCTGCTTCATTCGCTTCGGGCAGCATGGGTGACTTTGAATCCATTGAGGATGACGATGATTCACTTCCGTTCTAAGAATCTATAAGGAGGAAATAACATCATGGCATACGAGAGAAATAACGGACGTCCCAACAGAAAAGGCCGCAGAAAAGTCTGCACATTCTGTGTTGATAAGGTTGATTACATCGACTATAAGGACGTTAACAAGCTTCGCAAGTTCACATCGGAGAGATCAAAGATCCTTCCCCGTCGTGTAACAGGCACATGCGCAAAGCACCAGAGAGAGCTTACAACAGCTATCAAGCGTGCACGCTACGTCGCTCTTCTTCCCTACACAAGCGACTGATAAAAATAACATTGTTTTTTACCTGCAGCTCAGCAATGGGTTGCAGGTTTTTTTATGAATTGACTTGTCAATTCAAATCATGTTGCTGCAGCAACAAATCATGCGTTGAGCAAATCATAGCGATAAGCCAAATCATCATTTATAAGAATTATGTCATTTTTCAGCCTCTCTCATCAGAGGAAGCTTTTATATCACATTAAATAGTGTCATTCTGAGCGACAGCGAAGAATCTAAAAGTACAAAAAGCATAAGAACTTTCATCGGGGAAAATTTTCGGACGACCAATGGTCGCCCCTACGCCGTTCAGGATGACATTATAAAACCTCCTTTTCAAAGGAGGTGGCGCGGCGAAGCCGTGACGGAGGATTGAAAAAAATATGCGGCAAAAGCCGCAGTAGGGGCGGCAATCTGCCGCCCGTTTTATAAAAAATCGGTCAGCCTGCTCAGTTCAAAGTCACAACATTTTTCATTTGTTGATAGATGTTGTTTTTACGTTTTTAACCTCACTAAAATAGTGTCATTCTGAGCGACAGCGAAGAATCTTAAAGTACAAAAAAGCATAAGAACTTTCATAGGGGAAATTTTTCGGATGACCAATGGTCGCCCCTACGCCGTTCAGGATGACGGAGGATTGAATTTTACATCAATTTGCCTTTACAACGTCTGTTATTTTTTTTACACGGCAAAAAAACCGTGAAAAAAATTCAGCAATCAAAAACATCATTTTTATTGCGTGAAAAAAGTGAAAAAAACAGCAATATTTTGCTGTTTATATTAACTGACATACATTGACAACTAAAACATATAATGCTATACTTTTATCTGTATGAATATAAATATTAAAAAAAGAAAGGAAAATTTACTATGAAAAAGAATTATTTTAAAATGCTCGCAATTGTCCTTTGTTTTGTGTCAATAATTACAGTGTTTGCAGCTTGCAAAAAAGAGGATGAAAACACACTTCTTTATGAGGACGGCGGCAAGGTTTATTACCGCAAAGAAGCCGGTGACGATGCTTACGAGCTTGTAACAGATGCAAACGGTGTTACCGTTGTTGACGAAAAGGGAAATATGCTCTGGAAGGTTACCGATGCAAACGGTGTAGAGGGCACTCACCCCGTTTCTTTCCCCTACTATATCCAGGACGGCAAGACAATTGAATGTCAGCAGTTTACAATCAAGTGCCCCAAGGGTTGGGAAAATATCGGCAACTTCAAGATTATGCTCAAAAACGTTGACAAGGGTCTTCAGATTGACTACTCATACCTTCAGCCCGATGCTGAAGAAGGTGAGGCTAAGATAACTGTTGACGGTGAGCTTGAAAAGCTTGAAACTCTCTTCGGCTCATCCTCGGTTACACGCACAAAGACTCAGGTCGGCGGACGTGATGCAGAGCTTCTTACTGTAAATATGCTTGGTGATGCACCCGCATATATGGAGGTATACTGTGTAGAAGTAGGCGACGGCCTTATGACCTTCAACTGCACATATACAGATCCTGCAGACAAGGGCACCTTTGATTTCAAGGCAATCCTCGACACAATCGAATACAGAATATAAAGGAATATCGGAAGGAGAAAAAGAAATATGCTTTTTTCACAGGATATCGGAATTGATCTCGGTACCGCCAATACGCTTGTATTTGTAAAAGGCAAGGGCATTGTTATCAGAGAGCCGAGCGTTGTTGCTGTTGACGTGCGTACTCAGCCGCCCAAGGTTGTTGCCGTCGGTGCAGAGGCAAAGGAAATGATCGGTCGTACACCCGGATCAATAACTGCAGTTCGTCCTCTTAAGGATGGCGTTATTGCAGACTTTGACGTTACCGCAGATATGCTCAAGGCTTTTATCAAACGTGCAATCAGCGGTTCACCCTTCAACAGGGCAAGAGTTATGATCTGTATTCCCTCGGGCGTTACAGAGGTTGAGCGCAGAGCCGTTCACGATGCTGCACGTTCCGCAGGTGCAAAATACGTTTCACTTATCGAAGAGCCTATGGCAGCCGCAATCGGCGCAGGTCTCCCCGTAAGTGAGGCAACAGGCAGCATGGTTGTCGATATCGGCGGCGGTACTGCAGAGGTTGCCGTTCTTTCACTCGGTGATATCGTTACTTCCCGCTCTGCAAGAGTTGCAGGCGACGATTTTGACGAGGCAATAATCGCCTATATCAAAAAGAAATATAATCTGCTTGTCGGTGAGCGTACGGCAGAAGACATCAAAATCCGCATCGGCTCAGCTTATGCCTATGAGGGTGAAGGCGCAATGAACGTCAAGGGCCGTAACCTTATGGACGGTCTGCCCAAGAACGTTGAGGTCACTTCAGAGGAAATCCGTGAGGCTCTGGCTGATCCCGTCAGCATGATTATCGATGCAATCCGTTCAACTCTCGAAAAGACTCCGCCCGAGCTTGCAGCCGATATTATCGACCACGGCATTATGCTCACAGGCGGCGGTGCACTTCTCAGAGGTCTTGATAAGCTTATCGAGATTGAAACAAAAATGCCCGTTCACGTTGCACAGAATCCGCTTGACTGCGTTGTAGACGGCACAGGTCTCTGCCTTGAGAACGATGCCCTCGGCACACTCAGCGGACAGAAGAAAAAGAGGTAATCCGTAATGCGCAGCTTTTTCAAAAGCGCTCGCTTTAAAGGATTTGTCGGCGTGTTTGCAGTTTTGCTTCTCGGTATAGTTTTTGCTGCGGCAACCGAAAGCGGTTCAACTCCCGCTTCAACCGTTCTGGGCACAATTTTTTCTCCGCTCCAGAGAGTATCTGCCGCAATATCGGACAGTGTGGATGATTTTTCAATCTACTTCCGTTCTGCCCACAGCTATTCCGAGCGTGTCAAAGAGCTTGAATCCGAGCTTGCTGACAGCCGCGCACAGATGGTTGACTACGAAAAGACAAAACAGCAGCTTGATCTGTATGCTGAATTCCTTGAGCTTAAAAAAGAAAATGAAGATTATAAATTTGCCAGCGCTTCCGTAATCGGTATGGATAATACGGATGCGTTTGGTACCTTTACGCTCAATAAGGGTGAGCTCGACGGAATCCGTGTAAATAATCCCGTTATCTACGGAAAATATCTTGTCGGCGTGGTGGTTAAAACTGCGCCGACTTATTGCGTTGTAAACACGGTTCTCAACCCGTCTGTCAATGTCAGCGCTTACGAGGTACGCACCCGTGAATCAAGCTACGTTACAACAAACATCGAGCTTTCAAAGAAAGGCTTCTGCAGCCTTTCGGGTCTTGAGCGTTCAACTTCAATTGCCCCCGGTGGAATTGTCTGCACGTCGGGCAGAGGCGGTATTTACCCTGCCGATCTGATTATCGGCACAGTCGAAGAAATCAAAAACGATACAACAAATATTTCGTCTTATGCGGTTGTAAAAACTCAGGTTGATTTTTCTCAGCTGCGCGACGTGTTTATTATTACTCAGTTCAGAGGTATGGGCGTCGGGGATACCAATTGATAATTTCTGAAAACAGAAATTATCAGTGATATAAATCCTTAAGGATTTTCGATATGTTGCTTTGCAACGCGACATGTGCTGCGGTGCGCGGGGATTTATATCATATCGCAGGCGAGTGAAACGAGCCTATATCGCATTTTGTGAAACAAAATATATCGAGTGACCGACAGGTCACATATCGAAAAGAGATAAAATGAAAGGAGAGCGAGAAATGATTCCGCAGGTGTGGAAAGAAAACAAACCGAAAATTATGCGCCGCGGAATTTTTTTCCTGTTGGTGCTTTTTGCCGGTGTGCTTCAGATTTCTGACGTGCTGCCGACTCTTTTCGGTTTACAGTTTCTGCCGCTGCTTCCGCTGACGGTTGTGCTCGGTATGTTTGAGCGTGAAACCTACGGCCTTTATTACGGTCTGATGGCAGGCATAATCTGGGATATGAATGTCGGTCCGGGCGACGGCTTCAATGCGTTCTTTTTTTCGCTTGTCGGCTTCAGCTGCGGTTTGCTTATGACTTATCTGATGATGAATAATCTCATCACCGCAACAATACTCGGCTCTTTATGGACATTGATATATTTTTTGGTAACCTGGCTTGTTTTTGTCGTGTCAAAATGTGCCGACGGCAGCCTGGGTGTACTTATGGCGGATTATCTGCCCACGGCATTACTGAATATAATTATGATTCCGCTTTATTATTACGCTGTGCGTTCGATAATGAAACCGTTCAGACTTATGGAAAACGATGAGATATCGTTCTGATTTTTTAAAAACGGAAAGGAGTGAGCGATACGCAACAGAAATCTAAATATACCAAACGTGGGCTGGCTGCGATAATCGCTCTCAGCCTTGTGCTCACGGTCTTTACAGGCGTGCTGTTCAAGATTCAGGTTATAGACGGCGAAAAGTATGCCGCAGCAGGATCTTCAATAAAAGTAAAAACAGTAAAAGTTGAGGGTGCACGCGGAGATATTCTTGACCGTAACGGAAGCCCCTTCATCACAAACAGACAGGGCAACTCAATAATTTTTGATTATTCTTTCTTCCCGTCCTCAAAGGAGCAGGGCAAACGCAACACGATAATCAGCGCGCTGATTGATATGTTTGAGAGCAGAGGTCTCGTATGGATTGACAGCCTGCCGATTAAAGTTTCGCCTGCAGGAAACGCCTATGTTTTTGAAGCAGACAGAGAGAAAGATATCAACGAGCTGAAAACGGAGATTCTCGATCTTCAGAATTACGCAACGGCACAGAACTGTATGGATGCACTTATTGAAAAATATGAGCTGCAGTCATTTGATCCGATAAAGGCAAGAAAAATTGCTTCCGTCTGCTACGGAATGAGACGCATTCTTTTCTCCGTCAGTGCTCCCTATACTTTTGCGGATGACGTGCCGACTGAAGTTGTCGCACTGATTAAAGAAAACAGCGCCTTCTTTTTGGGCGTTGATGTTGAGATCGTCTCTTACCGCGAATATACCGACGGCGCACTGATGCCGCACATCCTCGGCAGAGTCGGACTTATCAGCGCAGAGGAATATAAAGAGAAAAAAGAAAACGGCGAATCCTATGCGCTCAATGCCGTAGTTGGTAAAGAGGGCATTGAAAGCGTAATGGAAAGCTACCTGAGAGGTGCAAGAGGCATCAAAACCGTTTCAACCGATGCCGACGGCAACGTTACGACCGACTATACAATCGACCCCGAGCAGGGCAACACGGTTGTGTTGACGGTTGATAAAAACCTGCAGGAAGTTGCAAAGGATGCACTCTCAAACGGTCTTGAAGAGCTCAGGGAAGACAGTATGGTTGACCCCGCAGGAGCCATTGTTATTCAGGACGTAAACAGCGGTGAAATTCTCTCGAGCTATTCTTATCCGAGCTATGACGTTTCAACTTTTTCCAAGGATTACAACGAGCTTCGCGAGGCAACGAACTCACCGCTTTGGAACAGAGCTCTGATGAGTACGTATTCACCCGGTTCAACCTTCAAACCCTGTACGGCGATTGCCGCACTTGAAGAGGGAATCATCACAACAGAAACATATTTCAGATGTACACGAATCCATAACTATCTCAATCATAAGTTCCAGTGTCTGCAGCCGCACGATCACTTGACAATGAACGTTGTGTCTGCAATCAACGAATCGTGTAACATTTTCTTCTATAACGTTGCCGAGAACACGGACATACAGACCATAAACAAGTACGCAACCATTCTCGGTCTCGGTCAGAAAACAGGAGTCGAGCTGCCCGAAGCAAGCGGCAGACTTGATGACCCCGAATACCGTGCATCAATCAATCAGGAGTGGATGCCCGGTTTCACACTGCAGAACGCAATCGGTAATGGCGGCAGTATGTTCTCGCCCGTTCAGCTTGTAAACTACTGCTCCACTATCGCAGACGGCGGCACAAGATACAGACCGCACTTTGTCAAAACGGTAAAGACTTCGGACTACAGCTCAACGGTTATTGAAAGCGAAGCGGAAGTTCTGCTTGAAACAGGAATCTCGGAAAGCACGCTCAACACAGTCCGTCGCGGAATGGAGCTTGTCGGCTCGGTGGGTTACTGTAAATATGCATTTGCCCACCTTCCCGTAAAGGCGGCGGCAAAAACAGGTACGTCTCAGGTTGACCGTAAGATAAACGGCGTAACCGTTACAACAAACAACGGCTTCCTTATCACATATGCACCGGTTGAAAACCCGCAGATTGCAATATGCATTGCGGCTGAGGGTGCAGGCAGCGGTTCTTCGCTGGCTCCCATCGCTGCAAAGGTTTACGATTATTATTTCAACGAAATGGGTACGTTCGATGAACCTCAGTGTGAGGGCGAGCTGCTCAGCTAAAACAGGTTTAAAATAAAACTTCAGATATGAAAGGCGGAAAAAACAATGGATATTATGCAGGCAAAACTCGCAGTTATTGAAGCAGGTAAAAAGCTTGTCGAAAAAGGTCTTATTGCAAGAACCTGGGGTAACGTCAGCTGCCGTATCAGCAGCGATGAGTTTGTTATTACTCCCAGCGGCAGATCATACGAGGATCTCACACCCGACGAGATTGTCACAGTTAAAATTTCAGACCTCTCTTATGAAGGCGACGTAAAGCCCTCATCAGAGAAGGGTGTTCACGCATCTGCCTATATGCTCAGACCCGAGTGTAATTTTGTTATTCACACCCACCAGCTCAACGCTTCCGTTGTCAGCGTAATGGGCAAGGATATGCCGGTTGAGGATGAGGCTTATGCAAATGTGCTCGGCAGCGTTGTGCCGCTTGCAGCTTACGGTATGCCCAGCACAAAGAAGCTCAAGAAGGGCGTATTCACCGCAATCCAGGATTATCCGTCATCAAAGGCTGTCATTATGTCAAACCACGGTGCAGTCTGCATGGGTAAGGACAGCGATGATACCTTCCTTATCACACAGACTCTTGAAGATGCTTGCTATAACTACCTTGCAAAGAAGTACAACATCTGCACAAACAACAAGCCCGTGTGCTATTCATCAGTCCGTGCAGGTTCAAACTTCATCCTCAAGGGTGATGACGGCACAGAAACAGGCTTCCTTATTTCTGACAGAGGCGATATGGGCACAATCGTAATGGCAGGTGTCCACAGAGATGTATATATGGCTCGTGACGATATCAACGCAATCGTACAGTCGGGCACACCCGATATTATGGGTGCTGCAAAGAAGTGCGGCAAAAAGCTCAGACCGCTTCTTGATGACTTCGCTCAGATTGCAGGCACAACAGTCCGCGTTGCTAAAAACTACTCCGGCACAGTTAAGGCACTCAAGGGCAGAAACGCTGTCTTTATGCCTGACGGCACGGCTCTCTGCTGCGGTCCCGATGAGGATGATGCAAAGGCTGTTGAGATGGTTGTTGACAAAAACTGCAAGGCTTACCTTGCTGCGGATGCTTTTGATGCTGTTAAGTACATCAGCCGCCTTGATTCCACAATTATGCACCTTGTTTATAAGATGAAGTACTCCAAGCAGAAGAACAAGTAAGCAGCGTGACGCTGCACCCGATACCTCAGTAAAGCTGATGCACAGAGAATCAGCGATAAAATGGGGTATGAATAATGAGTTTGAAAAAAAGCAAATCGCGATTTCTCGCTATCGCTCCATGATTTGAATTGATGAAAATCAATTCATTTGAAGAAGGTAAACTTATGTTTTCAAAGGTTAACAGTGTCGGTGTCTTCGGTCTGGCAACATATATGGTAGAGGTGGAGGCAGACGTTTCAAACGGTCTGCCCCGCTTCGATGTTGTCGGTCTGCCTGATACGGCGGTAAGTGAATCACGTGAACGTGTACGCTCTGCGATGAAAAACGCAGGGCTTTCGTTCCCTGTGGGCAGAATTACCGTTAACCTTGCCCCTGCCGACAAGCGCAAGGAGGGTCCGCTTTATGACCTGCCGATTTTTGTTGCGCTTCTTCAGGCAACGGGTCAGCTGCGCTGTAATCTCAACGGCAAAGCGTTTATCGGTGAGCTTTCGCTCAACGGTGATATCCGCCGCGTAAACGGTGTTCTGCCGATGGTTATTGAGGCACAGCAAAAGGGCATTGAAGAGATTTTCGTTCCTTGTGTCAATGCGGCTGAGGGCTGCGTTGTGAAGGGTATAAAAGTTTATCCCGTCAACAACGTTTTTGAGCTGCTCTCACACCTGAGGGGAACAGAAATTATTTCACCTGCCGAAGCTGAGAATTATACCGAGCAGGGGCTTGAACCCGATGCTCCCGATTTCAGCGACGTAATGGGTCAGTTTGAGGCAAAGTTTGCGCTTGAGGTTGCCGCGGCAGGCGGTCACAACGTGATGATGATCGGGCCTCCCGGCTCGGGCAAAAGTATGCTCGCAAAGCGTCTGCCCTCTATTCTGCCCGATATGACTTTTGAAGAATCAATCGAAACAACAAAGGTGCACTCCGTTGCAGGTACGCTGCCCTCAGGCGTTTCGCTGATTCGCTCCAGACCCTACCGTTCACCTCACCATTCTGTTTCGCCCGCAGGCTTTTCGGGCGGAGGCGGCGGCACAATGCCGCGACCCGGTGAGATGTCGCTTGCACACAACGGCGTTCTTTTTCTCGATGAGCTGCCCGAGTTTGCAAAAACCACACTCGAATCAATGCGTCAGCCTATGGAGGATGGCGTTATCAATATCACCCGTGTTGCAGGCACGGTGAGCTACTCCTGCTCGTTTATGCTTGTGTGCGCGATGAATCCGTGCCCCTGCGGTTTTTACGGTCATCCGACCAAGCCCTGCACCTGCTCTGACGGTATGGCAAAGCGTTACCTTAACAAGGTTTCGGGTCCGCTACTGGACAGGCTCGATATTCATATTGAGGTGCCGCCCGTAGACTATGAGGATTTGTCTGCAAAGACAAAGGCAGAAAGCTCTGCTCAAATCAAAAAGCGTGTTGATGCCGCAAGGCAGATTCAGCGCGAGCGATTCAGAGGCACGTCAACAACCTGCAACGCAAAGATGACCCCTGCCCAGACCAGAAAATTCTGCACCGTCACACCGCAGGCGGACGAGCTTCTCAAAAATGCGTTTGAGCGTCTCGGTCTTTCCGCCAGAGCTTATGATAAGGTTCTGCGTGTTGCAAGAACGGTTGCCGACCTTGACGGCAGTGCGGATATTGACACGCGCCACGTCAGCCGTGCAATCCAGTTCCGCAGCCTTGACCGCAAATTCTGGGGCAGATAAAAAAATCAGCAGAGCCTGAGCCCTGCTGAAAAAGTTTTATTTTATTATTTCGCCCGTTTCAACGTTAAGCACCTTTTTGAAAACGGCAACGTGTGAGGTGGATATGTGCTTGTCGATGTGCATACTGCCGAAGTACCAGCACTTGTATTCGCAAGCCTTGCTCATCTCGTCGAAATAAGCGTTGAGTCCCGTAATTCTTGTGGAAAGCTCAGTTTTGAGCTTTAAAAAGTTTTTGATTGTTGCGGGCGGCTCGTGAGTGATTATGTAATCAATCTTACACTCGTGCCTTTCAAGGTTGTCCGCACCCTCCGCAAGCTCCTGTGAGCTGGGGAATTCACGGCGTGACCATGCACCGTTGTCGAAAAGCATATCAATGTCGGGGCTTTCGCCGCCACCCATTACAAAAAACTTCTTTCTCTCAAAGCGGTAGACCTGACCTCTCATCAGGTGATAGAGGTTGCCCGAGATGTGGTGTGCCTTGCCTCCGCAGTAGTGCGTTTCCTCATATTCATCAAGCAGGTCAAAGTTTTCGTGTGTTCCGTCGAGGAAGCAGATGTTATATTTTTTCTTGCCGAGCTGGCGCAGTATTTTTTCTTCCTTGGCGCTTCCGTCCCATATAAAACCGAAATCACCGCATATTATAAGCGTGTCACCTTTTTTGAGCTTGATTGAATCAAGCCTGTTGAGATCGCCGTGTGTGTCACCGGTTATGTAAATCATAATTTCACCTTTGCGCAATAAATTTTGAAAATACGCAACGAAAAACGATGCTTTATATAATATACTACATTCAGTGAGGCTTTGTCTATGAAAAAAGCGATAATTTTTTTGACTTCTATCCTTGTGTTTATGGGTATTTTTGCTCCCGTCGGCGCAAGTGCACTCTATAATGACCAGGTTGAAACGGAAACAGAAATATTTTATATCGAAAGTCTGGATACGGGCACGGTGCTTTTTGAAAAGAATTCACTTATGCGCTCTGCTCCTGCTTCGCTTACAAAAATCGTAACTGCAATTGTTGCACTCGAAAACTGTCCCGACCTTGAAACTGTCATAACCGTCAAGGAGGAGTGCATCCGTATGCTCGACGGCACGGGCAGCTCTTTGGCAGGTCTTAAGCCCGGCGAAGAAATTTCGATGAAAAATCTGCTTTACTGTCTGCTTGTCAGCAGCGCAAACGAAGCCTCAACGGTTATTGCCGATTATATAGGCGGCGGTTCGGTTGAAACCTTTGTTCAGATGATGAACGACACCGCAAAAAAAATCGGATGTAAAAACACAAGCTTTAAAAATCCTCACGGTCTTGATGAGGACGGTCACTATTCCTGTGCGCAGGATATGGCGGCTTTTGCCAAGTATGCAATGAAATTTCCGATTTTCAATGAAATCACCGACACCGAAAAATATACTCTTCCCGCAACCAATCTTCAGGATGAGCGTGATTTAATCACGACAAACAAGATGAAGATGAAAAACGTCAAAGAGTATTATGTGCCCGAGGTTAAGGGCATAAAAACAGGCTCCACCACAAACGCAGGCAGATGTATCGTCACAACTGCAACCAAAAACGGCTACAGCTATCTTGCAGTTATGATGAAGGGTCCGTTTTACGATTATGATAAAGACGGCTATGACGAAAACTTTGCGTTTATGGACTGCAAGGCGATGCTCAACTGGATTTTTGACAATATCAGACTCAAGGTGGTTGCCGAGCCGACAAAAATAGTCACCGTTGTCAAGGTCAAGCGCGCCCGCAAGGTTGACCACCTCAGGCTTGTTCCTGCCGAAAACTGCGTTGCGCTTGTGCCCGATAACGTTGATTCCTCAAGCGTTTCAATCGAACCGATTCCCGAAACACTGCCTGAATCCGTAGCGGCACCGATAAAGAAGGGCGAAGTGATGGGCAAGGCAATCGTAAAATATGCAAACAGTGAAATTGCACGCGTTGACCTTGTTGCCGCAGAGGATGTTGAACTGAGTTATCTTCTGCTCGTCCTGATTATTCTGGCAGTTGTTCTGGTTGTCGGCGGCGGTGTTGCATATATCTACGTCAAACGCAGCAGAAGCCGCAAATCAATCAGGCAGTTTAAATTCACAGATATCCGCAGATAAATATTTTACATCATAAAGGAGCAAAAGCTTATGTTAACACCAAAAATCGGCGTCCTTAAGGATATGTACAACCAGCTTCGCAAGTACTGCGCGTTGTACAGAGCAGACCTCGCACAGTGGTCACACGAGCAGGGTATGTATGAGGCAGGCGTTTACACAATGCAGCCCGATGTCGGAACAATCAGCCTTGGCGACCATTGGAGCACGGGCTACGATGAGGCTCATTTTTTCCGCACCTCTTTCACAGTGCCTGCAGAGATGGCAGACAAAGAGCTCAGGCTCGAGTTTTTCATCGGCGGTGAAGCCCTTGTAAAGGTGAACGGCAAATTCTGCGGCTCTGTTTCATCGTCAAAATATGCACCTGAGCGCGGCACGATTATTCTCGGCGATACCTTCGGCGAGGGTGAAGTGCTCAATATTGAGCTTGAGGGTGCCGTAAACTCAATGGAATTCTGCGACCCCGCAATGGATGGCGCAAAGAGTATGGAATACACCTTCAGCACAGCTTATGTCTGGACTCCCGACGAGGCTTGCGAGGGCTATTGGTATGACCTTGAGGTTGCTTTCCAGGCTCTCGAGTTTATCAAGGATGAACATATAAAATCACTTGTATATAAAGCAATTGACGACAGCCTTCACGTTGTCGATTATGATTTTGATGAGGCTGAAGTGCGCGCATCTATTGCTCAGGCACGTAAGGTATACGGTGAGCAGCTCGGCAAAATCCCGTGGTCAGCTACATCAAGAGTTATCTTCACAGGTCACAGTCACATTGACGTTGCCTGGCTGTGGAGAGTGCAGGAGAGTATCCGCAAGAGTGCACGTACCTTCTCAAACGTTGTAACGCTTATGGATAAGTATCCCGAAATGACCTTCGGTCAGAGTCAGGCTGTGCTCTATCAGATGACAAAGGATCACTACCCCGAGCTTTACGAAAAGATTAAAGAGAAGGTTGCCAACGGTCAGTGGGATATCTGCGGTAACGTCTGGGTTGAGGCTGACACAAACGTAGCTTCCGGTGAGGCACTTATCCGTCAGGTGCTCTACGGCACAGAGTTCTTCGAGAAGGAATTCGGCAAGGTTTCCAAGACCTACTGGCTTCCCGACTGCTTCGGTTTCACCTGGGCACTTCCCCAGATTATCAACCGCTGCGGTATGACAAACTTTATCACATCCAAGCTTTCATATAACGATACAAATAAGTTCCCCTTCAATATGTTCCGTTGGCAGGGTAACGACGGCACACAGGTTATGGCGCATATGATGCACCCCGGTTACAACGGCGTGTTCAGCGTTTCCGAGCTTATGACATCCGACCGCGAGTGTAATAACAAGGAGCAGCTTGACACCGCTATGCAGATGTACGGTTACGGTGACGGTGGCGGCGGTCCGACCAACTGGATGCTTGAGCGCGGCAGACGCCTTCAGAATTTCCCCGGACTTCCCAAGGCAGAGATCGGCCACGTTGACGATTTCTTCGCTGTTACCGCAGAGAAGAAGGAAGAGCTTCCCGTATGGAACGGTGAAATGTACTACGAAAACCACAGAGGTACTTTCACAAGCCAGGCATTTGTAAAGAAAAACAACCGTAAGGGTGAGTACGCAATCGAGCGTAACGAGATGCTCAGCGTTATCGCAGGCAAGCTTCTCGGTTCAGATTACCCGAAGGAGCAGATTGAAAAGGCATGGAGAATGCTCCTTACAAATCAGTTCCACGATATTCTTCCCGGCACATCAATCCACGAAGTGTTTGAGGATTGCAAGAAGGAATATGCTCAGCTTCGTCAGATGAACGGTGAGCTCAAGGATGATCTTCTGTCCGCACTTAACGCAAACGTTAAGACCGAGGGTGACAGCCTTATCTGCTGGAATCTTCTCAGCTGCGAAAACGCACAGCCCATCACCGCAAAGCTCGCTTCCGATTCGCTTGTACCTCTCGGTGCTGACGGCAAGGCTTTGCCCTGCACGTTAGAAACCGTTGACGGCGAAGTTTATGTCACATTTACTCCCGATGAGGCTCTGCCTGCATTTGGCTGCAAGGTATTTGCACTCGGCAAGAAGGATAACGAGTTTGATGCAGTTGTCGCAACGGCTGCTCTGCTCGAAAACGCAAAGCTTCGCGTTGAGTTTGACGAAAACGGCATCATCACAAGCGTTTACGATAAGGTCAACGACCGTGAATCACTTGAGGGTGAGGGCAATCTGCTCACAGTCGCACTCGATAAATGTATCCACGAAACTGCGTGGAACCTTGAAATCAACTACAAGAAAAAGGTTTGGGAGCTCCGCGAGGCAGAGAGCATCCGTGTGCTTGAATCAAATGAGCAGCGCGGCGTAATCGAAATCGTCCGTAAGTTCCACAAATCCGTCATCACACAGAAGGTTATCCTCAACCGCGACAGCGATATGGTGCTCTTTGATACATCAGTTGACTGGCACGAGAGCGACAAGGTGCTCAAGGCAGAGTTCAACGTTGCCGTTATTGATACCGATGCTACATACAACATCGCTCACGGTGCAATCAAGCGCCCGACACACTGGAACACAAGCTTTGATTACACACGCTTTGAGGTTGCCGCACACAAGTGGGCTGACCTTTCAGAGGGCGGCTACGGTGTCAGTGTTCTTAATGACTGTAAGTACGGTTATGATATCCACAACTCCCGTATGAGAATTACGCTTATGCGTGCACCGACCTGCCCCGACAGAACAGGCGACCACGGCATCAGCACATTTATCTATGCTTACTATCCGCATAAGAACAGCTGGCAGGATGCCGAAACCGTCAAGAACGGTCTTTGCCTCAACGTGCCCGTGCTCAGCGCAACGGCTTCAAAGCAGGACGGCGCAATTGAGAGCGGCACAAGCTTCCTGACCTTAAGCAGCGATAACTTCGCTGTTGACTGTATCAAGGCAGCGCAGGATGGCAGAGGTGTCATCGTCCGTATTGCTGAGGAGGAGCGCCGCAGAGGTAAGGCAAAGCTCACCTGGAAGCTCGGCGGCAAGCAGGTTGTCGAGTGTAATATGATCGAGCAGGACGAAACACCCGTTGAGTTCGACGGCGAGAGCTTCGAATTTACCTACCGTCCGTTTGAAGTTAAAACATTCAGAATTTTCTGAGCATAAAAAGAGAGACCGTTCAATACGGTCTCTTGTTTTTTATACGGGAGGCAGGTGTTTATAAGCTCCCTCTGATGAGGGAGCTGTCACGAAGTGACTGAGGGAGAGAAAAAATACACAATTATAAACGATATGTTCTCTCTCCGTCTTTTGCTTTGCAAAATCCACCTCCATCGTCAGAGGGAGGTTAAAAACGTAAAAACAACATCCAACAACGAATGACAAAAGTGACTGCGGCTTTAGCCGCATAAATACAATTCGGGCAGCAGGTAGCCGCCTCTACACTGCAATCCTCCGTCACGGCTATCGCCGCGCCACCTCCTTTCAAAAGGAGGTTTTTATAATGTCATATCTCACTTGCCTCTGCCGCATAAAGAGTAAAACTTATAACCGCCCGTTGTGTTGCGATTTTATATGTTACATAATAGCGACTAATTATTTAAATTTTTTACATAAAAACAATTGATTAAATTTTCAACGGATTATATAATAAAACAAATCTGGTTTTTGCGGGGTTACGATTATGGATAAAATAAAAGCAATTGAAGAGTATAACAGCAAAATCAAGCGTGTGCTGATAAGCGAGGAAGAAATCAAGGCAGCAATCAAAGAGGCAGGCAAAAAAATAAGCGACTCATACAACGGTGAGCCGATTCTTCTTGTCAGCATTCTCAACGGTGCGTTTGTCTTTATGGCGGATCTCTGCCGTGAGATTACGGTGCCTTGTGAAATTGCCTTTATGTGTGCCAAGAGCTATTACAACGGCACAAACTCAAGCGGAATCGTAAACATCACAATGGATCTTGAGCAGGATATCAGCGGCTACCACGTTATTATTGTTGAGGATATCGTCGACACAGGCAGAACTCTCAACGACGTTGTCAAGCTCCTGAAGGCTCGCAATCCGCTTTCACTCAGGGTTGTAACTCTGCTTGATAAGCCGTCAAGACGTATTGTTGATTTTGATCCCGATATGTCACTTTTTGTTATCGAAGACCTTTTTGTTATCGGCTACGGTCTCGATTGCGGCGAGTATTACCGCAACCTTCCGTATATAGCTGAGTATAATCAATAAAACAAAGACAAAACACAGCAGCGATGAAGCTTTCGTTTCATTGCTGCTGTGTTGTTTTTATGCGAAAATGTGTTTTTACCTTGTGTGTTACAACCGTTTTTTATCTGTTTTTGAGATGGCGGATTATGCTTTTTATGTTGTTATCCGTGTGCAAGCTCAGGTTTGCAGGGGGAAGGGCGTCGAGCCTGTGCGCATCGGATGAGGTGAGTATTTTCATTCTGCCGAGTATCGGGTGCTTTTCAATCAGGTCATCAACGTTACCCATCGGTGAAACCTCCGCAACCTCAAAACCCATCTCTTCGGTTATCATACCGAGGTTTGAAATAACGCTGTATGATGAGCGGTCTATATGTGCAGGGTAGCACACGCCGCCGTAGCCGTCAACCAGTTTTTCAACGCTGCCGATTGAGATGCCGCTTGCCGCAGTGAGCAGAATGTCCTGACTGCCGAGCACCTTGTCCGTTTCGTCCATAATCAGCTGTGTGCCGAATATTTCGGGTCGGTTTTTAATCGGCGGCATTGTGCTCAGCACGTAATCGGAAAATTCCTCTGCCGCCTTCAGCTCCTCAAACAGACACACCACGTGAACCTCTTCGCTTGTGCACAGCTCCATACCGGGTATAACCGTAATTCCTGCTTCAGCACCTGCTCTCATTGCCGCGCCGCAGTTCATACAGGAGTTGTGGTCGGTCAGCGCAATTGCCTCCATTCCCATCAGCGCAGAGAGGTTGACAAGATTATACGGTGTCATATCCTCCTCGGCACATGGCGAGAGGCAGGAGTGAATGTGAAAATCATAAAAAAGGCTCATAATTTTTCAGCTATCTTTACTGCAAGATCAAATGCGTTCTCACTGCTGCGCAGCACGATTACGCCGTTCTGCTCTGCACGCAGCTTTGCATCCTCATCAAACGCAGCGTTTTCCGTCAGCAGGATGCAGGCAACGTCTGTCATAACCGCAACACCGATTGAGTTTACGTTGCCCATAACGGTCAGCCAGCAATCGCCCTCCTGGGCCTTGGACATTACCCAGCTGAGCAGATCGCCGCAGTAGCCGCCGGTGACCTCTTTCTGTGCGGCATCTGCGCCGCCGCAGAGAACTTCAAGTGAAAAATCATCTATAAGATTCTGAACTGTCATATTTTTGCTCCTTTATTTTTCGGATCGGTAAGGCGCGGGAATAAACTCCTGGTCTGTGCCGCTGAGCTGATCGCGGAGTCTGAAAACGCAGTCGGTTTCCGTTGCGAAGCCGCGCACGATATCGTCTGCAAGTGCCGCACACGAGGGTGCACCGCAGGTGCCGCAGTCCAGACCCGGCAGACGCTTGAGAATTGCCTGCCTTTCTGCCATTTTTTTCATTGCCTCGGGCACGCTGTCTGCAAGCTTCATAACGTCTGTTGCAACAAGTGACTTTGTCCAGTACATATCGTCCGGCACTTCTTTGTTCTCAAGATGTGTGCAGGAAACGGGAAGATATTTGCGCAGGCGTTTCATCCTTGCCTTTGCAACGTACGGGTTTTCGTATGTCAGTGAGCCGCCGACACAGCCGCCCGTGCAGGCGTTAAGCTCAATAAAATCAATGTTTTCAAGCTTTTCATCTTCAATTTCGTTGAGGATTTTTATTACGTTTTCAATTCCGTCAGCCGCAAGGCAGTTGTCGCGCAGAAGTGCGTTTGCCTCACCGCCGCTGCTTGCCCAGCTGACGCCGATTATGCCTGAATCCTGCATACTGTCAACACTCTCAAGGTGGTTCATATGTGAGAGCAGCGCAGGATAAATCTCCTTGATTGCAAATGCACCGTTTACCTGTGAGCCGTTCAGACACACGGGCGATTTGATAGCCGTCATTTTTGCGGGGCAGGGTGTGATGAAGAAAACACCTATATCTTTATCGTCTAATCCCGTTTCCTCTTTTGCCTTTTCTCTGGCGAGTTTTGCCGCAATCTCCATAGGTGAGTTGAGCGGCACAACGTGGTCGATAAGGTTGGGGAAGTTGACGCGGATAAGCCTTACAATTGCAGGGCAGGCGGAGGAGATTGCAGGAGTTTTTATCTGTCCCTGTTCGAAAAGCTTTCTTGTTGCGTCGCTTACAAGCTCTGCGCCCTTTGAAACCTCAAAAACATCGTCAAAGCCGATTTTTTTGAGTGCGGTCAGCACGTAATCAACATCGTCAAGGTTGTTGAACTGACCGTAAAGTGAGGGGGCGGGCAGAGCGATTTTATATTTGAAATTGTTGATTATCTCGAGCGATTCCTGCTCGGCATATTTTGCGTGGTGCGGACACACGTTAATGCATTCGCCGCAGTCGATGCAACGCTCTTTGATTATATGTGCCTTGCCGCCGCGCACGCGGATTGCGCCCGTCGGGCAACGTTTGATGCAGTTGGTGCAGCCGCGGCACTTATCTCTGTCGAGTCTTACGGAGTGAAAGAAATCAGCCATAGTCTGCCTCCTTCGTATCTTTTTGTGGTAATAAAATTGTTATGCGTTGATTTTAAGTGTCATCACAGTGCCGACTCCGAGCTCGGTCTGTATGTCCATTTCGTCTGTGTATTTCTTGATGTTGGGCAGACCCATACCTGCGCCGAAGCCGAGAGCACGGATGCGGTCTGGTGCGGTCGAATAACCCTCCTGCATTGCAAGCTCAACGTTTTCAATGCCGGGGCCGTGGTCTGTCAGCACGATTCTGACGTGCTCGGGTGTTATTTCAACGTCAATTTCGCCGCCGCCTGCGTGGATTACAAGGTTGATTTCCGCCTCATAAACTGCAATTGCGGTTTTGCGCACAGCTTCGGGTGTGAAGCCTATATCTTTAAGTGTTTTTTTGATTTTGCCTGATGCTTCACCAGCTCTTGTGAAATCGGAGCCGTCTACGTCATAATGCTGTCTGATAATCTCATCCATTGTAGGGGTGCCCTCCTCCTCTCAGACCGTGCTCGTAGAGAATACCGCAGGAGGTAAACATCTCGCGCTTTGATCCGAGCAGCGGTATGCCTTTTTCTTTTGCAAGCTCAATCATACCTTCGTCAGGCTTTTTGCCTCTGACAAAAACGATGCACCTCATATCCATCATCTCAGCGGTGCGTACAACCTGGGGGTTAACAAGACCCGTCAGGAGCACAGCCTGCTCCTTGACGTAGGCGAGCACGTCGCTCATCATATCGCTGCCGCAGGCTGAGTAGACCTCTCTGTCGAGAAAATCTTCGCCGTAAATAAGCTCGGCATTGAGTGCTTTCATAATTTCGGAAACTTTCATAATCGGTTTTCCTTTCTTGTGTAAGATATAAACGCGTTTGAAAAACGCAAAGTATTATTTTTCAATCCCTCAGCCTTTTGCTAAAGCAAAAGCCAGCTCCCTTTACACAAGGGAGCCTGTTTGGGTTCCTTCCTGACATAAAGGGTATTTCTTTTTGACAACAGCATTTATATATTCACACACGCCGTAAAAATTACTGTTGACTTCGTTGTTTGGTATACGGATAACAGTCAGTCCATAGCCTTGAAGAAATCCTGTTCTTTCGGTGTCTTCTTTTATCTTTTTCTCTTCATAATGTTGGGATCCGTCTATCTCAATCACCAGTTTTGCTTTTGCACAGTAAAAGTCTACGATGTATTTACCAAGAACTTTCTGTCTTGTAAATCTTACGGGATAATTGCGCAAGAACTCATACCATAAATGCCGTTCTTCGTTTGTCATATTCTTTCGTAGATTTTTTGCTGTCGGGACAAGTTTTTTGTTGTGTTTACTTTCCATATAAGCTCCTTTGGCCTCCCCTGTGTAAGGGGAGGTTGACAGATTATCATATGAAGTGCAACAAAAAAAATAAATAGAGACACCATAGCCTCTTTAGTGTAAAATGTAAGTGACCAAACAAACAGTTACAGGAGGAAGCTATGATGTCCTACACACATTTTACACTAAATGAAAGAAA
>JAGALQ010000012.1 GCA_017625095.1 Clostridia bacterium
ATCTCCTAAAAACGCACCTACACCTCCTACCACAAAGGCGGCAAACGGATCCAGTATGATCGCAGCGGTACAGATAATAATATCATTCAGATATAAATGACCGCCGGGAACAGGAACACCAAATGAGCTCATTGCCACATTAAGCGCCATAAAAACTGCGGTGATGCAAAGCCAATATGTAGTTCGCCTAGGCCTATGTTTTCTATCAGTTGACATAACGCTAAACTTCCTTTCTTCAAAAAACCGCCGCCTTGAAAAAGACAGCGGTGTAAAGATTTTATTCAGCAAAAAGCAGCGTGGAAAGATATCTGTCGCCCGTATCAGGGAGAAGCACAACAATATTCTTTCCCGCGTTTTCAGGACGCTTTGCAAGCTCTATTGCCGCCCACGCCGCCGCACCTGAGGAAATTCCCACAAGCACTCCTTCGCCTCTTCCGATGAGTCTGCCTGTTTCAAAAGCATCCTCGTTTGTTACGGGGATAATTTCATCGTAAATCTGTGTGTTCAGCACCTCGGGAACGAAGCCTGCACCGATACCCTGAATTTTATGCGGACCTGCCACACCCGTCGAAAGCACAGCCGAAGCCGCAGGCTCAACCGCCACGATTTTCACGTCGGGATTTTTGGACTTCAGATATTCGCCTACGCCTGTTATAGTGCCGCCTGTGCCGACGCCTGCTACAAAAATATCAACTTTTCCGTCGGTATCCTCCCAGATTTCGGGGCCTGTTGTTTCAACGTGCGCCTTGGGGTTTGCAGGGTTGGTAAATTGGGACGGAATAAAGCTGTTGGGAATTTCCTTTGCAAGCTCCTCCGCCTTTGCAATTGCGCCCTTCATTCCCTTTGCGCCCTCGGTAAGAACAAGCTCTGCACCGTATGCCTTCATAAGCTGTCTGCGTTCAACGGACATCGTTTCGGGCATTACTATAATAATTCTGTACCCCCTTGCCGCCGCAACAGCCGCAAGTCCGATACCCGTGTTGCCCGAGGTCGGCTCAATGATTACCGAGTCGGGAGTAAGATTTCCGCTTGCTTCCGCGTCGTCAATCATAGCCTTTGCAATTCTGTCCTTGACCGAGCCTGCCGGGTTGAAGTACTCAAGCTTAGCGAGAATTTTCGACTTTAGTCCCAGATTTTTTTCAATGTGTGTAAGTTCAAGCAGTGGTGTTCTGCCGATTAACTGGTCAGCTGATGTATAAATATTAGACATAGTAATTATCTCCCTAAAATTTATTTTAATGCGTTAAAACCATGTTCAAGGTCTGCGATAATATCGTCAATATGCTCGGTACCGATGGAAAGTCTGATTGTGTTTGGCTTGATGTCCTGTTCGGCAAGTTCCTCCTCGGTAAGCTGACTGTGAGTGGTCGTCGCAGGGTGGATAACGAGAGATTTTGAATCAGCAACATTCGCAAGAAGCGAGAAAATTTGCAGGCTGTCGATAAACTTGTGCGCCTCTTTTACTCCGCCTTTGATTTCAAAGGTAAAGATTGAACCACCGCCGTTTGGGAAGTATTTCTCATACAGCTTGTGGTTGGGGTGCTCAGCAAGTGAAGGATGGTTGACCTTTTCAACCTGCGAATGATTTTTCAGGAACTCAACAACCTTCTTCGTATTCTCAGCGTGTCTGTCAAGACGGAGAGAAAGCGTTTCAACGCCCTGTAAAAGCAGAAATGCGTTGAACGGAGAAAGGGTTGCACCCGTGTCACGGAGCAAAATTGCTCTGATGTAAGTAACGAACGCCGCCGCGCCGACTGCCTTTGTAAAGGATACTCCGTGGTAGCTTGGGTTCGGAGCAGCGATTGCAGGATAATTTCCGCTTGCCTCCCAGTCAAATTTACCCGAATCAACGATGATACCGCCGAGAGTTGTACCGTGACCGCCGATAAATTTTGTTGCGGAGTGAACGACGATATCTGCACCGTGTTCAATAGGTCGGATAAGGTAAGGTGTACCGAAGGTATTGTCAACTACAAGAGGAAGACCGTGCTTGTGAGCAAGCTCAGCAAGAGCGTCAATGTCGGGAATATCACTGTTAGGATTGCCGAGGGTTTCAATGTAGATTGCTCTTGTGTTGTCCTTTATTGCCGCTTCAACTTCAGCTAAATCGTGGATATTCACAAAGCTTGCTGTAATTCCGAAGTTTGGGAGTGTGTGCGCAAGCAGGTTATAGCTTCCGCCGTAGATGGATTTCTGTGCAACAATGTGACCGCCGTTCTGTGCAAGAGCCTGAATTGTGTAGGTGATAGCCGCCGCTCCCGAAGCAAGTGCAAGCGCCGCAACGCCACCTTCAAGTGCTGCAATACGCTTTTCAAAAACATCCTGTGTGGAATTTGTGAGTCTGCCGTAGATGTTGCCTGCATCTGCAAGACCGAAGCGTGCGGCAGCGTGTTCGCAGTTGCGGAAAACGTAGGATGTAGTCTGATAAATCGGTACTGCTCTGGAATCTGTTGCGGGGTCGGCTGTTTCCTGTCCAACGTGAAGCTGGAGTGTTTCAAATTTATAGTTTGCCATAATATTTATTTCCTTTCATCGTTAAAGTATGTTTTAAATGTTTTATTTTCGTCAAAAACATCGACACATTCGCCCGAAGCGGAAATTGGCTCTTACGAGTTGTTCAAATATATTTTTCATTCGTTTAACTCCTATCTATGTAGTAGGTTGATGTTATAATACCACATTTTACCCACCTTGTCAATAGGTAAATGAAAATTTTTTTGCGTAAAAAACTTCCTCCTTCTGTATGTGGTGGTTACCTTTGTATTATTGATGAATTTCACAAAATCATAAATCTGCTTGGGTTTGTGCACAATGAGAATTAATCATATGATGAGTATATACATAGATATCCAAATCTGCTGAGCAGAGATTTTAATGCAGAAAGGCCAAATCAGAAGTGGGTTACAGATATATCATACATACAAACAAAGCAAGGAGTATTGTACCTCTCTATTATAAGAGATTTGTATGATGGCAGCATTGTAGCATACAAGACAAGCACGACACAGAATGTACAGCTTGTATTGGAAACAATCAAGGCTGCGAGGAGAAAAGAAAAGGTCACC
>JAGALQ010000013.1 GCA_017625095.1 Clostridia bacterium
AAACGGTAACTTCTGCACAGAGTGCGGAGCAAAGAAGCCTGCAGAAGAAGGCTGGACCTGTTCCTGCGGCGCAGTGAACAAAGGCAAGTTCTGCCCCAACTGCGGAGCGAAGAAACCCGAAGGCGCACCTCTTTATCAGTGTGACAAATGCGGCTGGAAGCCCGAAGACCCCAAGAATCCGCCCAAGTTTTGTCCCGAATGCGGTGACATCTTCAATGAGAACGACGTAAAATAATTGAATACAATACGCAAGGAGGTAATTGGATTTGTCAGTAATTACCGAACAGAAATGTCCGTGCTGTGGCGGTGCGGTTGAATTTAATGTCGAAGCGCAACGCCTGAAATGTCCGTATTGTGATACCGAGTTTGACATTGCCACAGTGCAGCAGGCAGAGGATTTTGCATCCAATCAGGTGGATCAGGCAAACTGGAATTCTCAGAATTCGCAGTGGGAATCAGGCGAGACGGACGGAATGAACGTCTATTTATGCAATTCCTGCGGCGGTGAAATTGTTGCGGATGAAACAACGGGTGCAACAAGCTGTCCTTACTGCGGCAATCAGGTTGTTATGAAAGGTCAGTTTTCGGGCGCGCTCAAGCCTGACCTTGTAATTCCTTTCAAGCTTGATAAAAAAGCCGCCAAGGAAGCGCTTAAAATGCACTTCAAAGGTAAAAAGTTTGTTCCCAAAGGCTTCCTGACGGAAAACAAGCTTGATGAAATCAAAGGTGTTTATGTGCCGCATTGGCTTTTCAGCTGTGATGCGGTTGTCGATACCGCCTACAAGGGCGAAAGAATCCGACGTTGGTCTGACAGCAAAAATAACTATACCGAGATATCGGGTTATGATATTTACCGAAGCGGAATCATCGGATTTGACAACGTTCCCGTCGACGGCTCTACGAAGATGCCCGATGATCTTATGGAATCGATTGAGCCGTTTGACATCGGCGATGCGGTACCTTTCAATACAGCTTATCTGGCAGGCTATCTTGCAGATAAATACGATGTTGATTCCGATAACAGTATTAAAAGAGCAAATGAGCGTATCAAGCAGAGTGCGATTGAGAGCTTTCAGCAAACCGTTCAGGGCTACACCAACGTTTCGCCTATCGGTGCAAATATGAACGTTGAAAACGGCTCCTGCAAATATGCGCTTTATCCCGTATGGCTTCTCAACGTCAAGTGGAACGATAAAACGTATATATACGCGATGAACGGACAGACAGGTAAGTTTGTCGGCGATATTCCCACAGAAACAAAAAAAGCAAGCCTTATCGGCATAATCGGCGGTGCTGTCGCAGGCGCGGTTATCTATGCCATAGCTACACTGATATCGTTTCTTTAAGGAGGTGCGGAATCTATGAATAAAAAGATTTTTTCTGTTATTGTTGCAGTTATGATCTGCCTTTCTATGGCGTTTTCCGCATCTGCATCTGTGGAGGGCTTTTTTTCTCCTGTTGAAAGAACACTTCCCCTGGTTGTCGATAACGCAGACATTATTCCGGACGATGTTGAAACCTCTCTTCTTGCAAGATGCAACGAAATAACTTCAGAATATCAGATAGAGGTTGCAATTGTCACAACGCCCGATATCGGTTATCTCACGGCAGAGCAGTTTGCTGATGATTTCTATGATTACAAAGGCTACGGCTACGGCGAAAACGATGACGGCATTCTTGTTGTATATAAGCCGGGTGAGGAAGGCGACCGAAAAATTCATATAACAACTCACGGTAAAGGTGTTTCCGAATTTTCCGATCCGGCACTCGACTCTATAATAAACAAAATGAAAGGTTATCTTCTCGTTGAGGATTATGACGGTGCATTCAGCTGCTATCTTGATATGGTTGAAGATGAGCTTAAACCCGGTGTCAAGTTAACCTGGCTGTTTGGTCTTATGCTTGCAGGTGCAGTTGTAGGTTTCATTGTGATGAGCGCAGTTATATCTAAAAACAAATCTGTCATTTTGCGTGGAAACGCAAGAGAATATACACGTCAGGGCAGTATGACTGTTACAGGTTCACGGGATATGTTTGCTTATTCGCGTGTTGCAGTCACTCCCAAGGTGCAGAACAACAGTTCAGGCGGTTCAACTCACAGAAGCTCTTCAGGCAGAAGCCACGGCGGCTCAGGCGCATCTTTCTGACAAATATAATATAATAGAAAGCTCCCTGAGCTGATGCAAAGGGTTGCTAAGGACAGAAATAACAGACCATTGGGAGACATTTTGTAAAGAAATGTTCTCCCATTTTTCTTTTTATAAAAATGACACTTTCGGCTTGAAAGTGTCATAGTTGGTTATATACTTTGAAAGCAAGCCGATCTAAAATGTGTTTTTTAGTATGTATGAGTGATATTTCAAATTAAAATTTGCAGTGATATTTTTGAGAAATCAAAAGTTATATTGAAGCATTACGGCTTCAGTGTTATTTTATTCGCATAAAACTGTCTGAAGGAAAATAACACAATGCGTAGCATTATATAACTGCGAAGCAATATCACTCGCCGTATGGCGAATAAAACTGCCGAGCGCCCTTACGAACACTCGGCTAACGGCTCAGGGATTTTTTACTGTGTCAATATCGTAAAACCGACCTTTGTACCTGTTGTGAAGGTCTTTTTCGTTGTTCTGACATACCGCAAAGATTTTGTTTTCCGAATAAATAATTGCGATTTTTATGTTTTTGTCAACATTCTCAAGTAGATGCTTTTTTGCTCTTTTATATAACGGATCTTTGGTTTTGAATATTTCGGGGATTTGTACCGAGGATGAACAGCACAGCAAATCGCAGAGGATTTTTTCTCTGAGTATTTGTTTGTTACATTTATCGCTGAAAAAGCTGTACAGCTTTTCTGAATATTCCGAAAGCCGCATTCCGCAGCCGTTTACCGCGTTACCGAAGCTGCAGAAAACGTCGAACGGTGTGATACCGACTTTTTCTGTCAGATAATCGAGAGTAAGCAAAAAACGCCCGCTGTTATAAAGTCTGTCAAGTGCATCCTCACAGCTTTTGAGCACACAGATTTCTTCTTGCGAAAGCCACGGGGTAGAGGTGACCTCATACGGAGGTTCATCACTGAAAGTGCAGGGATATTCTTCTCTTTTTTCACGCATATCCGCACCGTGAAGCAGTTTTAAGAATCCGAGCTGCAGCATATGTGCGCCCAATGAATACGCGGTGTCGAAGCTGTTTTTAAAGCTTTCAAGGTTTTCGCCCGTAAGCCCTGCAATAAGGTCAATGTGGATGTGCATATTGCCGAATTCTATCAGCTTTTTTACGTTCTGAATCAGCTTTTTCGTGTCGGTTTTACGGTTTATCTTTTTCAGTGTTTCTTCGTTGAAAGTTTGCATACCGATTTCAAGCTGTACCGCACCGTAAGGCATTGATCTGAGAATTTCTATTGTGCTTTCTCTTAATATGTCACCTGCAATTTCAAAATGAAAGCATACACCCTGCGGTATTTCTTTGTCGTAATTCTCTTTGATGAAAAGCAGAATTTCATTGGCTCTTTCAGCGTTTGCGTTGAATGTGCGGTCAACAAATTTCACCGTTTGTGTGCCGCTCTGAGCAAGTCTGATTATATCTTTTTTTACACGCTCAATATCAAAAAAGCGAAGCGGCGAGCACCTTCCGGAAAGGCAGAATGCACAGCGGTATGGGCAGCCCCTTGCGGTTTCGATGTAGGTTATCCTGCCGTTCAGATTCTCAAAAAATTCTTTTGTGTAAGGTGATGGGGGAGTGGCGGTGTATTCCTTTTCGGGTACAGTTTTTATTACTCCGTTTTCTCTGTAGGTAAGACCCGCGACTGATGACAGATCACCGTTTATACTGTCAAGAAAATCAGAAAAAGTCCATTCGCCCTCACCTGAAAGAACGTAATCCGTAAAGCTGTATTGCTCAAGCATTTCTTCAGGTCGGTAAGCCACCTCAGGACCTCCGAGAACAATCACACAGCCGCACTTTTCTTTGACGGATTTGCAAATCTCAAGCGTTTTCGTAATGTTCCAGATGTAGCACGAAAAAGCAACAATATCAGGTCTTTCGCTTGCAATTTTGTCTGCAAACGCCTGTATGTCACCGTTGATTGTGCTTTCCATAACAGCGATGTCATATTTGCCTTTTGCGAATTCGCGTACGCCTGCAAGCAAACACCAGGGAGAAAGCGAAGCGTGAACATATTTTGAATTAAGACAAGCTATTATAACCTTCATATTTTCTCCTTTCGTGTTGATAACGAAAATTATATATCATATCAAATCTTAATTCAAGTGTGATATAAGTAAAGCTTCAGATGATTAAAAAAGTCTCGCAGGTAATGACACTGCGGGACTTTTGGTATATTTCGATTAAAGCACCGTGCGGTTTTTGTATGTGATGTTTATTTGTCAGCGTTATTGTTATTTGAGAAAACATCTGCAACTTCGCTGATTGTTATATAAGCAGACGGATCAAATTCGTGAACTATATCACGCATTCTGATTACCTGATATCAGTTGGCTGATTTTTACTTTTTTGAAAAAACGAGCTGAAGTCGCTTGACTTTTCATTCAATGAGTAGTAAAATGTTCATTAACAAGCGAAAAAATGTTAAAAATGAACAGTGAAGTGGTTGATATGTTAACTAAAATTCAATTTGATGTGTTTTATTTGCTGTACAAGCGGGGATATGTATCGCAAAGAGAAATATCTGAAGCTCTTGATGTTTCTCTCGGAACAGTAAATAAAGTTCTCAGGTATCTGAAAGAAAACGGTCTGCTAACTGAAAAGTGTTGCCTTACCGACAAGGGAAAAAAAGAGCTTGATCGATATAAGGTAGACAATGCCATTATTCTGGCTGCCGGTATGAGTACAAGGTTTGTGCCCATCTCTTACGAGTTCCCAAAGGGACTGACTGTTGTCAAGGGCGAGGTGCTTATTGAAAGGCAGATAAGACAGCTGCAGGAAGCAGGTGTGGAAGAGGTTATTGTTGTTGTCGGTCATATGCTTGAAAAGTTCTTGTATCTCAAGGAAAAATTCAATGTTAAGCTTGTTGTAAATAAAGAGTACAAGGTTAAGAATACGCATTCGAGTGTATATGCCGCAAAGGATTATCTTAAGAGCACATATATCTGCTGCTCGGATAACTATTATCCGAATAATCTTTTCAACTCTCATGAATATCGCAGCAATTACTGTGCCCAGTTCCTTAAAGGCTTCAGCAGAACAGAGCGCGGACTTATCTGTGATAAGCAGGATCTGATAATTGATACAGCAAAACCCTGCCGCGATATGTGGACAATGCAGGGGCATGCCTTTTTGAGCAGAGATTTCAGTGATGTATTTACACATATATTGGAGGATTATTACGACAAACCCGGCACAAAGGATATGTATTGGGAAGGTATCTATGCGGAGAACCTGGATAAGCTTAAGATGTATATTGTCAAATGCGCTCCCGAAGATATTCTTGAGTTTGATTCTGTAGAAAATCTCAGGGATTTTGATCCTGGTTATCTTGAGCATAATGATCTGACTGTAATACAGAATATCTGCAAGACACTGAAAACCGTTCCAAAAGAGATAAAGGATATTGTTCCGATACAAGCGGGTCTGACAAACAACTCGTTTGCATTTACTGTACGCGGCGGCAGATATGTTTACAGAAATCCCGGTAAAAATACAATAGGCTATATAAACAGAAAAAAGGAAAAATTTGCCCTGGAAACAGCAAAGAGTCTTGGCATTGACAACTCCTATCTATATGAAGATGAAAACGAAGGTTGGAAAATTTCTTACTACATAAATGTTACGGAACCTTTTGATTTTACGAATGAGGTTCATATAGAAAAGCTTTGTGATCATCTTAAAGCCCTGCATAATTCACAAATCAGATGCGGAACAGCTTTTGAGTTTTTCGATGAAGCTGATATGCTGATTGAAAGGCTGAAAATTCTTGATTATACGGCAACTGATGAGCTCTCGTCACTCAGGGAACGCATAAAGAAACTCAACGAACAAAATAAAAAAGACGCATGGCCGTCAGTGCTTTGCCACAACGATATTTATGAGCCGAATCTGCTTGTATCTGCGGACAGTTTGTACATAATTGATTGGGAGTACGCCGGAGATTCTGACAAGGGTTATGATATCAGCAAGCTTTTCACTTCCAACAACGCACCTCTTGATGCCGTTGACGGTTATCTTTCGGCTTATTTCGGCAGACTTCCCACCAAGGAGGAAAAGCTGCACATTATGAGGTGTGCGACGGTAAACTACTACTATTGGTTCGTTTGGTCAATTTTTCAGGACAGATCGGGTAATGACTGCTCTGACTGGAAACTGTTATGGTTTGAGAAAATGAACAAATACTATGACGAAACTTTCAGATTATCGGAGGGAAAATAAAACTATGGAATATGTAATTGCAATTTTTGTAGGTGTGTGGATTTCTGCAGCCGGTATATTGGCGTATTTAAGAATAAAAAAAGATTTTGCGGGTGTTGACGTTGACAGCCATAAAAATAAAGAGGATAAGGATGGTGACAAAAAATGAATGCATTCTTAATCGCTATGATCATTTCGATGATCGCATACATAGTAATAGGCTTCGTTATAAGCAAGGGTGTTAAGAACACAAGTGACTTTTTTGTTGCCGGCAGACGCGCGCCGACCTTCTTACTTGTCGGTTCGCTTGTTGCTTCTTATTGCGGCACAGGTCTTTATTTCGGCGATGCGGGTGAATCCTTTGCAGGCATTTTTTCGCCGCTTATGATGTTGGGTGCAATGCTCATTGTCGGATATGTGCTTGGCGGTGTATTCTTCGGCCGCTTCCTCAGACGAAGCGAATGCAGCACAATTCCCGAATTTTTTGAGAAAAGGTTCAATTCTCCTGCTCTTGGTAAATTAGCTGCGGTAACTCAGCTGATTACAATTATTGTTTATCTTCTTTCCACAATTCAGGGAATCGGCACACTTATGTCTCTTGTTACCGGTCTTGATTATAAGCTTTGTATTATCCTGGCACTGGCTACGTTCTCAATTCTCACCGTTGCGTCAGGTTCAAAGGGTGTTCTGATTACAGACACAATAATGTTCGGTATATTCACTGTTATTACCGTTGTTGTAATATTCATATGCACTGCCAAGGGCGGCGGATGGTTCAATATTATTGAGAACCTTGCTCAGACAAAGCCTGAAATTCTCTCTTGGGCAGGCAACCCTGATTATCTGTATCCGACTGGCAGCCAGAATATGATCTGGGCATTCGCTTACGGTATCGTATGGATGTCTGTATGTATGGTTGCACCGTGGCAGGCAAGCCGTTATCTTATGGCAAAGAATGAGCATTCAGTAATCCGTTCTTCAATCTGGGCAGCATTTTTTGTCTTTGTTCTTGAGTTTATCGTAAAGTGCGGCGCTGCTCTTCTCAACCATTTTTCGCCGGAGCTTGCAGACCAGTCACATATCATCATCTGGGCAACCACAAATCTTGTTCCTACTGCGCTGGGTGCTATAATGGTCACAGGTATCCTTGCAGCAGGTATTTCTTCCGCAACAACCTTCCTTTCAATAATAGGTACATCGGTTGTTAACGATTTCTTCAGCATAAAGAACGATCGCAAGAAGCTCAATGCTGTCAGAATTGCTGTTGTAGTGGCTGCAGCTGTTGTTATGTTGCTGGCATATTTCAATCCTCCTCAGGTTTTCTGGATTATGTTCCTTGGTGCTACTGTTGTTGCTTGCTCATGGCTTCCGGTCTGTATTGCAAGCGTATGGAGCAAGAGGGTGACAAAAACAGGTGCTTTCTGCGGAATGCTTTTTGGATTCCTTGGCTGCGGCGGAATGAAAATCGTTGCGTCTGTTGCAAAACTTGATTTGCCCGTTTTCCTTGATCCGTTCTTTATCGGCTTAGCGGCAAATTTGATAGGTATGCTTGTCGGTACGCTTCTCACCAAGGTAACTCCGGAAGAGAAGGAAAGGCGTGAGGCACTGTTTATTATTCCTGAAACTGAAAAAGATCCTCAAGAAATCAAAAAAACCAAAAGAACAGTGCTTGCTTCCATTGTATTAGGTGCTGTTGTAACAGGTGTGCTTCTTGTTTTCTGGGTTATTCCGTATACGTCAAATCTTTGATCAGATTCATCACGGCATATGTGAACAACATATGCCGTGATTTTTATATTTACATAAACAATATGAACTTTGCTTGACGCTTTTATCGCTCAAAAGGTTGACACCGCTGATTTATAGAAATATAATAAAGAAAATGGGTTAGTATGTCTGATTCTGTGTGATATAAAATTGTAAAATGATAGTGAGGCGCTTTATATGTTGCTGTATATCGATCCCGGTACGGGAAGTATGCTCTTTACGGTGCTGATAGGTGTGCTTGGCGCAGCGTTTTATGCTGTGAGGATGATGGTTATAAAGCTCAGATATAAGCTGGGTGGCGGCAAAGTTGACGAATCTCTTAAGAAAGAGCCATTTGTAATTTTTTCCGATGATAAAAGATACTGGAAAATATTTGAACCTATCTGCCGTGAGATGGATAAGCGCGGTAAAGAAGTTCTGTATATAACGGCTTCGCCTGATGATCCCGTTTTGAAGTGTGATTACAAGTGTATAAAGACAGAGTGTATTGCTGACAAAAACAAAATGTTCACAAGGCTTAATTATCTTAATGCAGGTGTTTTGTTATCAACTACTCCCGGTCTTGAGGTCTATCAGTGGAAACGCTCAAAAGACGTTATGTATTATGTGCATATTCCTCATGCGGCGGGCGAAATTACACTTTACAGAATGTTCGGAATTGATTATTACGATTCAATTCTTTATTCCGGTGAATTTCAGGCAAATGATATCAGAGCTTTAGAGAAACTCCGTAATCTGCCCGAAAAGGAGCTTGTCGAAGGCGGCGTACCTTATCTTGATGAAATGGCAAAAACACTTGATGCTGCGGAGCCGATAGGTGAACATGAACGTACGGTATTACTTGCGCCTACATGGGGTCCGAGTGCCATTTTCTCGGTTTACGGCGGCAAGATTATTGAGCAGCTGTTAAAAACCGGATATCACATTATTGTCCGTCCTCATCCGCAGTCTTTCACTTCGGAAAAGGAAATGCTTGATAAGCTTATGGCTGAGTTCCCTGAATCCGATCAGCTTGAGTGGAACAGTGACACGGATAATTTTAATGCGTTGCACAGATCGGATATTCTGGTTTCTGATTTTTCGGGCGTTATTTTTGATTTTGCTTTGGTTCACAATAAGCCGGTAATATATACTTCACCTGATTTTGATTTGGGTGTATACGATGCCTGGTGGCTCAAGGATAACGATATGTGGGTCTATTCAGCTTTGCCGCGAATCGGCTGTGAGCTGACGGAAGACAGTATGAACAATATCAAGGAGCTGATAGACAAGTGCCTGACCGATGAGCATTATTCGGAAGGAATACAGGCCGTGAAGAACGAAGCGTGGGCTAATATCGGAGAAGGGGCAAAAGCGGTTGCAGAGTATCTGATAAATAAATACGAAGAGCTTACGACAGAAGAGGAGGGGAAAAAATGACAATCGGCTTAATACTGGAAACATTGATTCTCGGGCCGCTGAAGCTGCTGTTTGAGTGTGTTTTTCAGGTCGCAAACAAAATAGTTAACAATCCCGCCTTGGCTATAATTGCAATGAGCCTTGTTATCAATATTTTAGTATTCCCTCTGTATAGGCGCGCGGATGTAATGCAGGAAGAAGCACGCGATATTGAAAAAAAACTGCGCGACGGAGTCAATCACATTAAAAAGTCGTTTTCGGGCGACGAAAAAATGATGATGCTCCAGACATATTACAGGCAGAACAATTACAAGCCTACGCAGGCCATAAAGGGTTCAACCTCATTGCTGCTTCAGGTACCGTTTTTTATGGCGGCATACGGCTTCCTTTCAAATTTGCAGGCACTCAAAAACGCATCCTTAGGTCCAATTGCAGACCTTGGAGAGCCTGATGGCTTGCTTGTCATAGGCGGTATGGCAATAAATGTTTTGCCGATTATAATGACCGCCATAAACTTTATTTCAAGTACCATTTATCTCAAAGGATTTCCTCTCAAGAACAAGATTCAGATTTACGGAATGGCGGTGTTTTTCCTTATCTTCCTCTATCCTTCGCCATCAGGTCTTGTTTTTTACTGGACATGTAATAACTTCTTCTCCCTGTGTAAAACCATTCTTTATAAGGTGAAGAATCCGCAAAGAATTTTGAGCATTATTGCTTCACTTGCCGGAATTGCAATTTTTGCGTTTGCTTTATTTAAACTTGAAGGTTCTGCATTTAAGAAGAGTATTATTGCTGCAATAGGTGTGGTGCTGCAGGTAGGTTTGTTCCTTCCTGTTATAAAGAAGTTTGCATCAAAGCATATCAGACCCATAACGGCTAAGCCGGATGGGAAACTGTTTATGGCAGGTTCGTGCTTCTTGGCGGTGCTTTGCGGTGCATTGATTTCTTCAGCGCTGATTGCCGATTCACCGCAGGAGTTTGTGGATGTAACTTATTTTTATCATCCGCTATGGTTTGTCTTAAGCTCTTTCTGTTATGCTGTAGGCACTTTTATTATATGGTTGAGAGTTTTTTACTGGCTGTCCAAGCCGAGCGTCAAGGTGATTTTTGACAGGCTGGTGTGGGTAATGTCGGGTCTGATGGTTGTCAACTATATGTTCTTCGGCAGAAAACTCGGCACTATTTCCTCAAACCTTATATACAGCGAAAAAATGTCTTTCAAAACCGCTGAACAGCTTATTAATATTGCGGTTCTGGTTGCTCTGGCGGCGGTGTTGATGCTGGTTGTAGCCAAATGGAAGAAAGCGGCGGCAAGCGTGTTGGTTGTTGCGACACTTGCAATAGGTGTGATGTCTGCTGTTAATATGTACACCATAAAAAAATCCGTTGATTCTATAGATTTAAATGCAAGCGTTGAAATGCCGAACTTTAAGCTCAACAAAAACGGCAAAAACGTTGTTGTTATTATGCTTGACCGTGCTGCCGGCTCGTATGCTCCGTATATATTTAATGAAAAGCCGGAGCTGAAAGAAAAATTCGACGGATTTACGCTTTATTCAAATACGGTTTCGTTTGGTGAATCAACAAACTATGCGAGTCCGCCTTTGTTTGGCGGATATGAATATACTCCGGTTGAAATGAATAAGAGAGACACCGAGTCGATGGCTGAGAAACACAATGAATCGCTGCTTGTTATGCCTGTTCTGTTTTCTCAGAATAAGTTTGACGTAACCGTCTGTGATCCTGTCTACGCTAATTATCAGTTGTCGCCGGATTTGTCAATTTTTGACGATTATCCCGAAATTGACAGGTATATAACAAAAGGCAAATTTGAATCCGACGAGCAAAAAGAACAGAGCAACATTATGAACAGAAGAAATATCTTTTTCTTCAGTCTTATGAAATGTATGCCTGTTGCGGCACAGCCGTATGCTTACAATAACGGTATTTATTGGAAAGCCGAGGTTTTCGGTGAGGTGCTTTATTCTACTCACGTTATCGAAAGCATTTCTGTTGCCAAGGGTCACAGCAAGCCGTTTCTGAAGAATTATACAGTATTGAATAATATGGCAAATATGACTCAGATAACGCAGGAAAACAAAAACACGTATCTCTTTATATCAAACGATATAACTCACGAGCCTACGATTCTGAAAGCGCCTGAGTATGTCCCCGCAGACTTGGTTGATAACACACAGTATGATGCCGAGCACGCGGACAGATTTACGCTCAACGGGCAATCGATAAACATAACCACAACTTATCAGATGTCGCATTATCACGTCAATATGGCTGCTCTTATTCAGCTTGGCAATTGGCTGGATTATCTGAAAGAAAACGGTGTTTATGATAACACGAGAATCATAATTGCAGCCGACCACGGCCGCGGGTTCCATTCTTCTGATGTGTTTGAGTTTGAGAATTACAATTATTTTAATCGAACCGCCGAGACCTATTATCCGCTGCTCCTCGTCAAAGATTTTGACAGTAAAGGCTTTGCGATGTCGGATGAGTTTATGACCAATGCAGACGTTCCGACGCTTGCGACACAGGGGATTATTAATAACCCTGTCAATCCGTTCACAGGCAAGGCTATAAACAGTGACGAAAAATATGCACACGATCAGATTGTGGTTCTGTCAACGATATGGAATATCGACGAGCACAGAGGTAACACGTTCCCTCCCACAAAGTGGGCATCTGTTTCGGGCAATCTGTTTGATAAGAAAAGCTGGAACTTTTATGACAAAGAAATTGTTCTGAAAGAGCATAAGCTTCCCGAATAATTTATATCAAAATAAAAAGCACAATGAAACTTATCCTTTAAAAGGGAGTGTCATTGTGCTTTTTTAGGTCAGCGGCAGAGGATTAATTATTGCGGCAACAGCAAAAAATGATAGTTGCTTGCAGCATTTTTTCAAAAAAGCATCCGTAAGTATATGCTTGAATGCTGCGAGCTATTTAACTCTGCCGTACAGGCATCTTGTAGGCTCTTTTTCAATTACAAGTCCGCAATAGTTACACATTATGCATTTTGCTTCGGGCTGGCCGTTTATCAGCTTTTTTGCAAGGTCGGGCTCGCAGATAAACGGTCTGCACATCGAAATGAAATCAGCCTTGCCGTCTGCGAGTATGCTTTGCATATCGCTCACTTTGTGTATTCCGCCAACTGCAATTATCGGAATTGAAACCGCTTTTCTGATTGCTTCAGCATTGTCAACATTGAAGTTTTCAAGCGGTGACGGCTGTTTGATAAGCGGATTTATAAGGTTTGCGGCAGGTAATGCAATTTTATTGAGAATCTTCGGGAAGGACGCGCAAGGCTCTCTGTACTTGAAGACGGCATCCATCGGCATAAGTCTGCTGCGCATTGTGTTCATACCGTCCTGTACCGTGCCGCACGATACTTCAATCGCATCGCATCCTGCGGCTTCAAGCCTTTTACAAATTTGAACGGATGAATCGATTCTCATGCCGTTTTTGCGGTTATCCTGTGCACTTATCTTAATCCATACGGGCAAGCTTGTCTGCTCTTTGATTCCCTTTATAATAAGCTCAACGATGCGGCATCTGTTTTCAAGTGTGCCGCCCCATTTGTCGTTTCTTCTGTTTCCGAAAGGGGAGAGAAAATCGTGTAGGAGATATCCGTGACCGCCGTGAAGCTGTACGCCGTCAAAACCCGCCTTTTCTGCTCGGACGGCAGCCGTAACAAAGTCATCAATTATTTTGTAAATCTCGCTGTCTGTCAGCTCTTTCGCTTTATCGGGATAAAATGTGTGAAGCACGTTTGACGGAGCAACCTTCTGCACGCCGATTGCTTTTGAAGAGGTCTGTCTGCCGCAGTGTGCAAGCTGCAAAACAACGGGCGTTTCATATTTATGTACAGCATCGGTCAGCTCTTTATATCTGTCGATTACGCTGTCGTCAAATATTTTCATCATCCTCGGATAGGGTGAAACTCCGTTTCTGCTTACAGCTGCATAGCCTGTGATAATACAGCCTACTTCGCTTTTTGCAAGATGCTCGTATTTTGCAATCAGCTTGTCGCTCGGTGCACCGTTTTCGTCGGCGAGTCCGTCGTGTGTCGCGCTGCGTATTATTCTGTTTTTAACTGTCAAACCGGATATTGCAGTCTTTTCAAAAAGCATAATCAATTTTCCTTTTTGTTAATTTGAGATAATACTATCACAGTTAACAGTATATATCAACATATTATTTTTATTGCTTAATAAAGCAATCTGTTTTATAATTGAATTATCCACACCGAAAGGATGATAAAAATGAAGCTCAGAGCACCCGCAGTACCTCTTATTACGGTTGACCCGTTTTTTACGGTTTGGTCAGCCGATACAAATCTTAACCATTCCAAAACCGAGCATTGGTCAGGCAAAGGCAATTCCATAATCGGAACAGTCAATGTTGACGGAAAAGAATATCTTTTTCTCGGATATCACAGAGATATACGTAAAATCAAACAGGTTTCGCTTGATATTGACGCACTTTCAACATCAGCTGTGTTTGAAAATGACGAAATCATTCTGAAAATAAAATTCCTTACTCCTCTCATTCCCGATGATTACAGGCTTCTCACGCGTCCTGTTTCCTACATGGAAGTCGCCTATGAATCAAAGGACGGTAAAGAGCACGATGTTTCGGTGAATATTGCCGCAAGCGAAGAACTCTGTCTGGATGAGCCGAATGACGATATTGCCGATACCGAAGATGTATCCTTTGACGGAATTACGGTAATGAAGATGGGCAACCGTATACAGAAACCGCTCAACAAAAGCGGTGACGATGTTAAAATTGACTGGGGTTATCTCTATCTGGCTTGTGATGATGCAAACGCAAAAGGCTTTGCAAACGAGATATGGGGCGATGCGCATATCAATATCACCGTGCCTCTTGAAGAAAACAAATCAGCTGTTTATTATTTTGCTTACGATGATATAAAGAGTATCGAGTATTTCGGTAAACATCTTAACTCATATTGGAATAAAGACGGTCAGACAATAACAGCGGCAATTTCTGAAGCTGCAGGGGAGTATGATACACTTAAAATCAGATGCAAGGAGTTTTCGGATAAGCTTTACGGTGATGCACTCAAGGCAGGCGGAGAAAAATATGCTGAGCTTCTGTCACTTGCTTACCGTCAGGTTATTGCTGCACACAAGCTCGTGCTTGATGAAAACGGTGAGATACTTTTTATTTCAAAGGAGTGTTATTCCAACGGTTGCGCCGCAACGGTTGACGTGTCCTATCCTTCAATACCTATGTTCCTTATTTATAATCCTGAGCTTGTCAAAGGTATGATGCGCCCGGTTTATAAGTTTGCGCAGAGTGATGCGTGGAAATTTGATTTTGCACCGCACGATGTAGGACAGTATCCTCTTCTCAACGGTCAGGTCTATGCAAACAATCAGAAGGATATAGAAAAGTGGCAGATGCCCGTTGAAGAATGCGGAAACATGCTGATAATGGAAGCAAACGTCGCCCTTGCAACGGGTAATGCAGACTTTGCGAGTGAACATATTGAGCTTCTCGAAAAATGGTGCAGCTACCTCATTAAGCACGGTGCAGACCCCGGTCATCAGCTTTGTACGGATGACTTTGCAGGCCACCTTGCCCACAACTGCAACCTTTCTCTTAAGGCTGTTATGGGCCTTCAGGGTATGTCTGAATTAATGAATATGCTCGGCAACAGCGATAAGTCGGCATACTACCGTGAAGAAGCTGTTAAAATGGCTGAAATATGGAAGGATACCGCTGTCAATCCCGACGGCACAACAAGGCTTGCCTTCGATAAACCTGATTCGTATTCAATGAAATATAACATGGTATGGGATAAAGTGTGGAACAGCGGTCTGTTCGGTCAGGAGTTTATGGATGCCGAGATTGCGGACAATATGAAGCATTTTAATGAGTACGGTATGCCTCTTGACAGCAGAGCAGATTACACAAAGTCGGACTGGCTTGTGTGGACAGCGTCTATGGCTTCATCAGATGAGATTTTTGAGGAGTACATAGCTCCTCTCTGGAAAGCGTATAACGAAAGTCCGTCAAGAGTTCCTATGACAGACTGGTACGATACCGTCAGCGGCAGATGGGTTTCGTTCCGCCACAGAACCGTACAGGGCGGACTCTTTATGAGAATGCTGATGAAAAAATAATTGACAGTAAAAAACAACCGCTTCAATCGATGCCGATAAAGGCAGAGATATGAAGCGGTTTTGTGTTTTAACGGTTCAATGCTGTGTTTAATAACAATAGCAAAGCCTGCCGTAAGGTGCGGCATCACCCTTTGTGTAGAACGAATTTACATCGTTTTCGATATAATTATCTGCCCATTTGAAGCTCAAGCCGTCAGCGGAATCGATAAGAGTTTTTGAAACCTTGAGCATCATCTTATTGTCCTCATAACGGATTTCTGCTTCTCCTGTTTTGGTGAAAACTCCGTTGACGTTTTTCTCGACGTTGGTTTTGCCGTTAACTGGTGCAGTGCGGTTGATAACAGCGTTTTCGTTAATAAACAGCGTCATCCAGTTTCCGCTGTCAGGAGAAGAAAGTGCGTCGGCCGTGTCAACATAGAAATAATAGTTTTCCGTATCTTCGGCGACCTTCATATTGACAATATCGTTTCTTCCCGATGAATCGGTTATCGGATTCTGAGCAAAATCAACCGAATTTCTGTCAGCTGTATCGTTATGATAATCTTTGTAAACAGATTTGATTTTCTCCGAATTCCATTGAGAAAAGCTGCCGTTAATGTCTATGGTTACATTAGGGCTTTTTGCAATCTTACCTGTTGTGCCTTTGAACTTTGCAATATAATTCACCATTTGCAGATAATAATTATCGCCGAGAACACCTGCAGAGGGTTCAACGTCGCGGGAAGTGTTTTCATCGGCACAGTCAACGAAAACTACGGGGTAGTTTTCTTCAGGTAATTGTCTTTGTGCAACCCACTCGTTAAATCCCGTTACAAAAATAATATCGGGATTCATTTTTATTGCAAACTCCCATTGCTCTGCAAAGTTATATCCGTAAAGCATTGCGTTTTCGGATGAATCGTTTCCTTCGTTATGCCACGAACGTGTGCGATCGTTTGCGCCGTACCATGCGGTTTTGCTGAATGCACATGTGTCCGAATGCTGACCTACAGAAACATTCATTATCTTAATGCCGTCTTTCTTGAAAACAGACTTATAAGTGAGTGAGCGGTCAAATTCCATCCACGGGAAACCGTCATCAACCTTGTCTGCATTCGGCCATTGAGATTGCTTAATTCTGAAATACTCTTTGGCTTCGGGTTTTATCTCACCGTCATTTTCGTTGCCGATAATAAGCGGCTTACCGTCAAGACGGAACCAAAGCTCATCAAGTCGGGGATATTTTGCCTTGAGCTCAGTATTGTTATAAATTTCATCGTAAATTCTGTTGACAGTATCTGCGGAATAGGAATTGGTGTAATATGCAATCTGCGGAACGTCAAAGCCCTGAAGAAGATATTCGTACCAAACGCCGATAAGTATTTTTGCAGACTGGGAATATGTAAATGCGTTTGTTGCGTCAATGACTATGAAATCAACCGCAGCATCTGTCAGCATCTGAACGTGCTTTCTGAAAACCCACTCATCGCTTGAAGAATAATATCCGAGAAGCGGTTCGCCCCAGAAATGAAATTCCTGTTGATTTCCGCCGCCTGCTGCAATCCATTCTTCTTCCGAATTAATGGCATCGGGATGTTCTTTAACAAGCTTTGCGTTGTCAATAATCCGTGTGCTGCCGTGCTGACCCTGCCAGAGAAAATAGAAAACACCGACAAGCTTTTCACTTTCACCTGCGGAAACAACGCTTCTGCCCAGAGCATCTGTGCAGGCAAGTGAACCGTTGATATTTGCAGGCTTTTCGGTGATTGTCCCGACACCTGTAATGATGTTTATCAGAGTCATAAAAAACAGTATGACTGCCGTTATTTGACGGATTATAAACATTTCAAATCCACTCATAATTCATTCTTCCCATCTTTAATATTGCGGAACTGGACATAATATTAAGTTTCTTTGTAATTTTGCAAGTGTGATGCTTGACCCGATTCGAAAAGTAAGACATATATAAAATTAATCACTTGCAGCCCGAATCCGATGTTGAATGTCGGGTGAATTACTTTAATCATATATCAATCTGTCTTCTTTCATTTCGCGTCGGAGGCATGTTTCTTCTTTTCGTTTCGGAAGAAGCCGCTTGCGATACATTCCGTTGAAAAAACTTACAGGAAAAGTTTCGTTGTCTTATCAATCAAAAATATCAATAATTAATTTGCGTATTTCTTCAACTGCTATATTAAATATTTGTCGGATAAATCTTATGGCTTTTTCAAAGAAGTTTTCTGTTTCAAGCTCAGCATTCTCTCCGTCAGCAGAATAGCAGCCGATGTTGTTGCTTGTTATTTTATTGCCGTAGAAATCTGTCATACAGCCGTCCTTGATCTCATAGCCTGCACCGATTAACGGTGAGCCCTCTGCAAGCTGATATGCTTTTATCGGGTCGTCACCGCCCACAAAGCCGGGAAGAGTGTTCAAGGCTTCTTTATCAAAAGACGGATTAAAAGTGTTGTAGTAACAATTATTTGCAAACACATTATTCCAAGTTTTAGCTTCTTCATTTATGTGATAAAACTTATGTCCGTCTTTGAAAACTATAATGTTGTTTACAAACAGCGAATCATAAATCTGAGTCATCTGAAATTCCGCGGAATTGATTATGGTATTGTTATAAAAGCTGAAATTCCATTCACCGTCGGACACACCGATTTTGCTTCTGCCCTGATTGTCGTTAACAGACAGGCAGTATCTTACCGTGTTGCCTCTGTTGCCGCCGCTGGCAGGGTTGTTGCACATAAAGCGCATATTATCGTGTGAATATATGTATTCGTATGTGCAGTTATATGAGCCGTGGTCAAAATCCACCGTCATACCGTCACCGTAGTTTTTCTGACCCGCTATTTCGCAGTAGCTGAACGTGCAGTTTGAGGAATAATGGGTCCACATTGCGGCGGTAAAATAAAGGATTTTTCCGTTTTCATCAAGACCGACACCCTGACAGCAGTTTATCGCACGGCAATGCGTTACCAGGGCACCGTCGCAGCCTTCAAGGACGACTGCTTCACCGTCCATATTGAAAAAATCGCAGTTCTGTACAAGTGCATTTTTGTTCAGATCCTGACTGCCTGTGAAAAATATACCGTTGCCTACATCGTATATTTTGCAGTTCACCGCCTGAAAATCGTTGACGGGATAAGGTGAGCCGCCGTAACGCTTGATAACTATCGCAGCTCTGCCCGAAATCGGACCTTCGGTATAATTGTCACGCGTTGTTACAGTGTAGTTCTGCATATCGTGGAATTCGCAGTTTTCTATCCTGACACCCTTTGATTCTTTCGTAACTGCGTCAACCCAGATGCCGCCGCCGTTGTGCGCCGTGATTTCAAAGCCTGAAACGGTTACATAGGAACAGTCAAAAAGCTTCATAACCGCATTTCTTTCATCGATGTTAAGATGCGGCTTTTCGCCGTCACCGTAGGATGAAATAACAATGGGGTTATCCTGTGTTCCCGAGCAGGTAAGAGTAATGGCACAGTCATAGTCGCCGCCTGCTCTGAACAAAATTTCATCACCTGCTTCAAGAGCTAAAGAGGCAATGTTATTAACAGTTTTCCAGGCAGCGGCTTCGGATAAGCCTGATCTTTCGTCGTTGCCAGATATGCTGTCGATATAATAAGTCGTTCCTGCGGCAAACACAAGCGGTGTTATGCTCAGGGTAATTACAACAGCAAGAATTACCGATAAAAGCTTTTTCATAACAATACCTCCATAAATTAAACGGATATTTTAAAATACTAAACAGCATTTACCTCGCAATATTCTCTAATATTATATCATATATGATTATAAAATTCTACAGTATGTTTGACATAATCTTGAAAGAGAATTATAATTATTGCATCATAACTTTTTTATTAACAAATCGGAGCTGATAAGATGAAAAAACTGTTTTCTTCGTTGCTTTGCATTTTGATTGCATTCAACACGGTTGTTCCGTGCTTTGCGATTGGTGAAGTAAATACACCGCAGATTATTGAAACCGTTTATCCGACGGATGAGGTTGTAATAGCCGATATTGTTATCAATGCCGATTCAAGTGGTGAGAGTGATGTTACTGCGATTATTCAGCAGGCTATTGACGACTGTGCATCAAACGGCGGTGGTACAGTCTGGCTTCCTGCTGGCAGATACAGAGTAACGGGCAATATTTATATCCGTCAGTTTGTAACGCTGATGGGTGATTATCAGGACCCCGATATCGGTACAGACTACGGAACAATAATAATTGCCGACGTTGAAAGCAGCGATGCAATGAATCCTGCTTTGTTTACGGTTGGTGCAAGTGCGGGTGCAGTCGGTCTTACCGTCTGGTACCCCGAACAGGGCATTGATAGCATAAAGCCGTATCCGTTCACCTTTTATGTGGTCGGTAACGGCGACTATATGCTCCAAACAATAAAAAACTGCACCCTCATCAATTCTTACAGAGGAATAGGTGCGAGTGCGGAATGCGAAAACGGTATTTATGAGTGCCACGAAATGCTGACGGTCGAAAACGTCAAAGGAACCTGTCTTTATCAGGGTCTGAATGCCCATAATTCAGCCGATGTTGATACTGTTAAAACTTTTTATATCTCAAACGAATATTGGTGCAAGGCGGGTGATGGGTTCAACGCACCTGAAAGGCAGAAGCTTGATGAATACACACGTAAAAACGGCTGCGGTTTTGTGATTGGCGACCTTGAATGGCCCGAATTTGCCGATGTCAGAATCTCCGATATGCTTTACGGAATGTTTGTCAAAGAAGGTATACGTTACACCTTCAGCGGTGAATTTACCGACCTTTACATAACCGATTGTGATTACGGCATTTACATTCCCGAAGGTAATATAATTTCAAGAAAGTATTCGTGGGGTACGGGTATAAGTAACGGTGTCATCGAAGGCAGCAAATGTGCAATATATGACCCCGGTGAAAATGCAATGATTCTGACAAACGTTAAAACCGAAGGCAAAATCAAGGGCAAAAATATCCGTATATACAATGCCGATACAAGCGAATATACTCCCGATTATGAGCATAAGCACACAAAGCCTGCTGACGTTTTGTATGTTGTATCAGCAGATAAAACGGGCAAAACCGATGCGTCTGTTGCGGTTCAGAATAAGCTGAATGAAGCGGCTGAAACGGGCGGAATAGTTTATCTGCCTGCAGGTCTTTACCGCTTTGAAAATCCCGTAACCGTGCCTGCCGGTGTTGAATTCAGAGGCTCATCATCTGTTGCAACCCGTTGCCAGAGAGAGAACAGCAGCGGAACTCTCATCCTTTCATATTACGGTTTCGGTGCATCGGATAAACCGCTTATTACGTTAGGCGGAAATGCTTCGGGTATCAGTGGAATCAGAGTTGATTATCCTATCAACAATCCCGTTGATGAAAGCGGAAAATATATGAAAACCATGCCCATTATCTACAGCGAGTATGATAATGTTTATATCATCAACTGTGCGTTAACACTTGCAAGCTGCGGAATAAAGCTCCAAAACTCCGATGGTGCTTTTATAAAAAAAGTAATCGGTTGCTGCTTTGAATCGATGTTTGATTTAAGCGGTTGCAGTAACACTTTTATTGAGGGTTGTCTGCAAAACGCAAATACTCTGCCGAGAAACGGTTACGCAAAGCTCGGCATACCCCGTCTGACAGAGGACAAACTGTTTGATTATGTTTTCATTCCCATTACGAGAATTCATACCGATTATATAAGGCTCGATTCCTGCGATGATGTTACTGTGTTCAACACGTTTATTTACGGCGGAAAATCCTTCTTGAATTCGGTTGACAGCAAAGCCATATTTGTCAATACGGGTCACGACGGTTCATCAAAAACAGAGCCTGCTCTCATTATGTCGGGTGGTGAAATCACTTTTCTCAATTTCAAGCGTTCAACGTCCGATGGTCAGCAGGGCTACAATTTTTATTCAATTGAAAACGGCACAAGGTTTAAATCATATACCAGCCAGTCTGTTGATATGGCATATTGCGAACATCCTGTAATTGAAAACATAGAGCTAAATGAGCTTGATAAAAGCGAATGGATTTACCGCATTCTGCAGCCTCTTTACAGAATAATTGCATTCTTCGGAAATTGGTATATGAAAAATAAATAACGATATGTTTGAAGAATCCGTTTTAAATATTACGGAGAAGAAACATTTTGTATTGCCTCTCTGCCAGCAAAGGCTATGCTTGGTTAGTGTCAAGCATAGCCTTTTGTGTGTATTAGTACCGTGATTTGAAGATATACTTAATTTTTATAAACTATTATTCATTTGTTGACTATACTTTAGTAGCGTGTTAAAATTTTGGCGGAGGTGTTTTTATGAAAATGCTCAATAAATTTTTTTGTATCTTGCTTTGCTTGTGCATAGTAGCTTCGACAGCGGCCTTTGCTTCAGCGGACGCGGGTACGGTTTACTATGTCGATTCAATAACCGGAGATGACTCCAACAGCGGACTGTCTCCCGACAAGGCTTTTAAGACAATCGAAAAAGCTGCTTCGATTTTATATTACGGTGGAGACAGCGTTCTTTTCAAGGCAGGCGGTGTTTACATAGGTAATTTTGGTGTTATGGGAACTTCCGACGCCTCAAATCCGATAACTATCGGCTCTTACGGTGAGGGTGCGAAGCCCCTGCTTACCTCCTCAAAGGAAAATGATCCCGTTATCGCTCTTTATGATGCTTCGGGTTGGATTATTGAAAACATTGAAATAACTGCTCCGAAAGGTACGGGTATTCTCGTTTATTACAGAAATGCGTGCGTAAAAGATGTAGTTATACGGAATGTTACTCTTCACGATATACAGAATTATCCTTCAGACAATTACTATAGCAGCGGCAGAGCTGCGATCCGTCTGATGGGTTCACCCGTAACTCCGGGCGCTCACCTTGAGAATATAACTGTTGACGGCTGTGAAATATATGACTGCGGTTACGGTATTTTCACGGGAAGTAACTACCCAAACACTCCCGAAACGCCGTACAATAAAAATATAATTGTTGAAAACTGCAATATTCACGATTTGTGGGATGATGCGTTTATAATGTCGGATACGGATACAATTATCCTGCGCAATTCTTCAATTATCAACACTTGTCAGAGCTCCGGTATTTATTATACTGCTCCCGTGTGGATGTGGGGTGTTACCAACGGTCTTGTTGAAAATTGTGAGATTGCAGGTGCAAAAAATGTGCTTGACGGAATGGCGGTTGATTTTGATGACCATACCGACCACAGCACATTCCAATACATTTACTCTCACGATAATGTAAGATTTATGTGGAACTGCCCCGTTCACGATGACCATTACGGCAACACTGTCCGTTATTGCCTTTCTGTAAATGATAATATAACTTCAAACGGTGCCGGAAACGGTAACGAAACATCAGAGCACGATTTCAAGTTTTACAATAATACCATTGTCAACGGCAGCACGTATAACTTCTATATGTATGAAGATGCCGTGATTAAAAACAACATATTCATCCTCGAACCCGGTTACCTTATGAAGTTTAACCGGAAATACGATTATGATATGTCAAACAACTGCTATTGGGGTGTTACAAAGCCTATAAATGACAAAAACTCCTTCATCGCCTTGCCACAGTTTGCAGGTGAGGATTTAACAGATAAGAACAGCTTTATACTCAAAGCCTGCTCACCGTGCATCGGTGCAGGCGTTCAGGTTGAAGAAAATATGGGTGAGCATGACTTCTTCGGTAATTCCCTTGACAGTACGCACAATATCGGCTGTTACGAGGGTGACGGTGTTGATGGTGAAAAGGAGCACCCGACAATCTGCGATATCCTCGTCAGTATGTTCATTGCAATATCTCGCCTGATTTCCGATTTGTTTGACTGATAAAAAGAAATGATAAAAGCTTGCATTTTTACGATGCAAGCTTTTGTTTTATTGTCTCTTCAGCAAAGACAAAACCCCCGGTTCTACCGGGGGAATAAAAAAGCTTTAGTAAAAACAAAACGTGGCGAGCAAAGGCAAGCCACGAAAACGTAGAGAAAAGATTTAACCTCCAA
>JAGALQ010000014.1 GCA_017625095.1 Clostridia bacterium
ACCGTAACATCCTCTGCCAAAATATACCCTGCGGAAATATCATCCGAAACTTCGCTTACGGTGTATTTGCCAAGTCGCAATCCCTCAATAATGATTTCGCCGTTAGCATTGGTCTTGAAAATCTGATCGTAACCGTTCTCTCCTGTAACACGGAACGAAAAGCCCTCGATTTTTCCGTCAGAAGAAGTCTTGACAATCTTCAAACTTCCAACCACAGGCTTATTCGCAAAACCGACTCCCTCCAGATTTTCAACCCTTACCACTTCGCCGTCAACTTTGATTTCAAAATAGAAATATTCGTCAACCTTAACGAAGTTATCCGGGCTGATTTTCTCATAGAGGAAATAACCGCCGTATTTCAGTTCGTCCATACGGTAAACACCAAGCTCGGTTTCACTCATTTCTCCTACAAGCGTATCAATGTCTGCATTGTATTCCTTGTTTCCGTCAACATCAAGATAGATTTCAAATACTGCTCCTGTCAGTTTTGTATCAGGATAATCGGCATCTACCTTTGTTACCTGAACACTACCTCTAACAAAGCGGTTTTCAAGTTCGTACTCAATAACTACACCGTCCTCGGTAATCTCAACCAAGTACACGGTATCATTCAGCACATATTCTTCGGATGCGGTTTTAATCTCACGAATAACCCAAGAGCCAAAAGCGATTTTTTCAAAGATAAACACTCCGTCCTCACCGCTTACAGCCGTCATAAGTGCATTTTCTTCCGTAAACTCGGTTTCGTCTTTTGCAAACAAACCGAACACGGCGCCGACAATAGGCTTGCCATCCTCGTCAAGTTTTAATCCCTGAACGCTGCCGTAAATCAGTTTGTTATCAATGGCGGTATCGTTGTTTACTTTAATATCCACCAGCGTTACTGTCTGCTCTGCATAATCAAACTGAATCAGGTGTTTGTCAGAAGATACGATATAATGTTCGTCCGTTGTCAATTCCTGAACATACAGCTTTGCACCTACGGGAATATCGCTGTTAAAAGTGATTTTTCCGTTTTCGTCACAGTAAACCACTTCAAGCAAGCCGTCAACAGGAATAAACGTGCCGTCAGCCGCCGTTAGTTTCTCGGCAGCATACAAACCGAAAGATACCTTTTTAATCTCACCGTTGTTGCCGATACCAAAAATATCGTTCTGCTCCATAATCTTGCTTAATGTGATACTTGCTTTCTGTCTTTCGTTATACATAGCAACGGAAGTAGAAGTCAGTTCGATTTCCTGTCCGGCATAGGTCAGTTCCGCATAAAGAATATCCTTGTTCAAAACCATACCGTAGCTTGCTTTGGTTTCTACAATACGATACTTGCCGAGATACAAGGCTTTGCTTGTGGCATTACCGCCGGATGTGACGATATGATCTACAACCTCGTCCTTACTGTAACGGAGCGTACCGTCAGGTGTGATAATATCTTCATCAGCGATAACATCAAACTCTGTTCCGTCAAGACCGCCCTCTGCATAAACAGGGGTGTATTTATCGTCCTTAACGGTTACAGAGGAGAAAATTTCACCGCTTTTATAAATGTTAATTACGCCTTTTTGCGGTGCATTTTTCTTTTCGGTTTTTACAACTGTGATACCCTCGGCAATTTCGGAATTGTCTGCGGATACATCAAAATATACGGGTGTACTGTCAAGCACATATCCATACGGGGCAATCAATTCAACAA
>JAGALQ010000015.1 GCA_017625095.1 Clostridia bacterium
GACGTGGCCGAGCAGCTTGCTCAGCTCTTGGAAGAACTCAAGAAAGAAAAAGACTCATTTAAAGATATGGGAATTGACTACGAAGAAAAAGCCTTCTATGACATTCTCAACGTTGTAGCACGAAAGTATGAGTTTGAGTATTTTAGAACAACAGCAAAAAGTTGAAGAAGAAAGGAAAATCGTTGAAATTATAGAGAATATTTTAAATGCTGATTAAAAAAGATTAAACTGCACTTTTGGCTAAATAATAACTTAGTAATGATTTCGCACATTCGACAAAACACAGACCTCCTTGTAAAATGGTGTTACCAAATACAAGGAGGTCAAATTTTATGTTCAGCAAGAAAACCAAACTGAAGCTCACGGACTTTGAGTGCAACCTTTTAATCAACGGAATGAACGAGTTTCGCAATATGCTTCTCGCAGAGGGTATAACCACAGAGGATGTTGACGACCTGCTCATTAAAATCATCAGCAAATCCGAGCGATAAGAGGTGGTACCGTGTCAGATTTTATTGAGGATTTTTACTTTGGCAACATCGAGCCGCAGGAGATTAGCACAACGTTCAGCACCGAACTTAAAAGAAAATTGGATTTGCTTTCACACACCGAAGAAGAACTGACATCCAAACTAACCGACGAAGAAAAAGAGCTGTTTATAAAGTATATTAGTCAGTCAAGCGAGTTTCTTTGTGTAAGTAATGCCGACAGCTTTATAGCAGGCTTTAGACTCGGTGCAAGATTTACATATGATACATTTATTGAAAAGAAGAAAGGATGAACAAAATGAATATCAGTTACCGTACCGTCGGTGATTACAAAATCCCGAACATCACACTTTCACCCGAGGACAGCAATCCCATCGGCAGATGGGGAATAGCTCACCGTGATTATCTCAGGCACAACAAAAGCGTGCAGTTCAACATAATGCTGATGACCGGTACTCTGTTTTCTCACCTTGCTGAAATCGACAGTCAGGCAGAGGAAATGTTCTCTCGGCTGGTAGAGCAAATGGCAACCACCGAAGGTGTAACCAAACAACTCAAAGAGCAAAACCAACTCGAATGGGTACAGCGAATGAATAACATCTGCCACCGTGCCACCGAAATCGTAAACGCAGAACTTATATATGTATAAACACTAAAGCCGCCCGATTATCTCGGACGGCTATTGCTTTACTCTGCAACCTTGTATTTAGTTCTTGTTCCGTATTTGACCGATGTAAGAAGTCCGAGCTTTTCAAGTTTGAGAACAAAACTGCGGATTGTTGCATAAGCGGCATTACCAAAGTCTTTTTCAAGCTGTTTAGTTGAGAATTCTTCTGTTCCGTAGCACGAAATAACAAACTGCCACAATGCAACTTCCTTTTTGGTAAGCTCTCCCGATTTCACTGCTTCATCATAAGCTGAAAGGGTATCCGTTGAGTTGTTCATCTTGTTGTAAACGTTTTCAATAAAATAAAGCACAAACGGTGTTACATCGATTACACCGCTGAATATCTGGTTATCTTCAACCGCCGAAAACGCATCATAATATGCCTTGCGGCTTTTTTCAATCAAACCCGAAAACGGAATGAAGAGAGCTGACTGATAACCCTTTTGAATGAGAAACCAAAGATGCATTAACCTTGCCGTTCTGCCGTTGCCGTCAAAATACGGATGAACATAGGCAAAATAAAAATGAATTATAGCTGCTTTAACAAGGTCATTAATGCCGTCATCAGTATTTATATACTCAATCAGGACCTTCATAAGCCCCGGTATCTTTTTGTAGTTAACACCCATATGCTCAATTTGATTTCCTACAATAGAAACGGTATCGTGACGGTAGAATTCACCGTCATTCAGCCTGTCATCGCCTTCAAGGAAATCGCCGACTGTCATCATATAGAGCTTGTGCAAATTTTCTTCCGTGATTTTGTTGGAAGTATCGGCAATAAATTCCAATCCCTTTTTGATACCAAGAATTCTGCTTTCCTGATCGTTTTTCGGTGCATAGCCTTTAAGAATATTACGCACGCTGTCACGGCTGAAATCAATGTTTTCAATAGCAGAAGTAGCCACAATTTCATCTTCGGCTGTTTTGACACCGTAATAATTGTTCCGATTTTTTAAAAGCAATTTTACCGCATTCTGACTGACCGCCGCATGATTTTCGATGAAAACAAGGTTGTTTCCGTTGAAATCCAAAATGGGCAGTTCTTTGTAATAAAGCTCGGAAAGAGTCTGCATAAACTCCGCAAAATCCCCACTGTATTTGTATTTCATTTTTTCAAGATTACAAAAATGCTTGTCTTTGAGCATCTTTGAAAAAAGCTTTATATCCATAACAAGCTCCAAATTAATAGTAATTAGTATCAGTTTGTATCAATATATCATAAATTATACATTAAGTCAACCGATTTTTAAACATCAAGCCGCCCGATTGCTCGGACGGCTCTTTTTGTTCGGTCAGATTAAAACAGTTGTGTGGGGAGTTTCAGCTTTTCTTTCGGCGGGAACTGTTTGTCGAATTCTTTGGCTTGAGCCTCATCAACAAAATATCCTTTCGGCGGAGTATATTCACCGGTAAAGCCGTCAAGATAACCGTTTTTCAGCTCCTTGCACAGAAAGAACGATGCGTCCGCACCTTCGGGCAAACCGTGGTAACGTATACCGAACTCGCTCGCATATGTGAATCCGCTTTTGCCGTAAAAATTGATGTTCCCCTCAAAGCAAAGTGCTCCGCAGCCAAGCTCTGCCGCCTTTTCCAAAGAATAGTCAAGCAGAATCTTGCCGTAACCTTTACTCTGTAGTTCGGGAGTAATGCAAATCGGTCCCATAGTCATAATAGGCAAATCTGAGCCGTCATCGGCTTTGATAACCGCCCTCATAAACATATTCTGACCAATCAGCCTGCCGTCTTTTTCCATAACGAAATTCAGTTCGGGCACAAACGCTTCATCGTTCCTCAGCTGATTGAGCACGTAATGTTCAAGACAGCCGGGACGGTAAACGTTCCAGAATGCTTCTCTGACGAGAGTTTCGGTTTCACGGTGTTCTTCTGTTCTTTCCAAACGAATGATGCAGTCATTTTTCATTGTTAAACCTCCAAAAATTGTTGACTTTCAATCACCGGAGGCTTGCGGAGAAGTATTTGCAAACCTCACGGTTTACATAACAATCTCCAAGGTGTTGTTCATTTTCAAACAGCATTCTCTAAAAAATCTATTCAGGCTTTTGCCTGTAAAAATAGTATAGCATACGCACAGACAAATAACAAGAGCAGACCGTTGGTCTGCTCTTAATGCTTATTTACGTATTAAATCTTTTACAAGTGTCGAAATCGTATCAAGCTGTTTATCATCAAGGCATTTCAAATCCTTAATAATTGCATCAAGCTTTGTAGGATTCTTTGATTCCAAATCAAAGAACTCACTCGGAGTCACACCTAAATAATCACAGATATAGAATATTCCCGGCAACGATGGAAGTGATTTGCCGGATTCGATATTGTTGATATATCCTGGATTTTGTCCTATTGATAAACTCATATCTCGGGCAGACACACCTTTCTTTTCTCTGAGCTGTGCAAGTCTTAATGCAAAATCTTTTTCTTCCATTACACCGTCACCATCCTTTTATAACATTCTAACCCATACAATGTGTAAAAATATTTGTTGTGAGGCTGTAATAGTATTGCAATAACGGATTATAGATGATATAATAACAAAAACAACGGAAATTAACCAACACAAATCTTAAATGACCGCTATACACATACAATATGTTTATATGGGCTGCGCGTTTGAATTAACGCCCCGCTCGGATGCTCCTTAAGTGGAGATGCTGCAGATAGCGAGGTCATTAAGATAGCCCGACGAACATTAAAGTCCGTCGGGCATTTTTTATTAGGGTGATATTATGAAAGAACAAACCGTAACCTTTTTCGGTCACAGAGATACCCCAAAAGAAATAGAGTCAGCCTTGCGACTGACTCTGATAGACCTTATTGAAAATAAAAATGCAACTGTGTTTTACGTCGGCAACCACGGCAATTTCGATGATATGGTGCGCCGTCAGCTTGAAGATTTATCTCAAACCTACCCCATAACCTACAGTGTAGTTTTAGCCTATCTCCCAACTGAGAAAAACAAGTACGATAACCTAACAAATACAATCTACCCCGAAGGCCTCGAAAACGTACCCAAACGCTTTGCAATCTCTTACCGCAACAAGTGGATGATACAGCAGGCGGATACTGTTGTATCTTATGTTATCCGAACCTACGGCGGTGCGGCACAGTTTAAGGAGTTGGCGGAAAGGTTAGACAAGACAGTATTTGAATTATAGGGATATTCTTATTATAACACTCAATCTCATATTGACTTTAATTCCTTTTTACAAAGCATTACAGTCAAGCAAACACGCCCATGAGGTTAAGTGATTAACCTCACAGGCGTTGCTCTTTTATTGTTGATTTGTTAAGTTCTCAAAATGCCTTTTCCACAATCTCGACATTGCCGATTTCATTGTTTACATATTCACCGTTTTGGTGATAAGGTGTTGAATTGATATTTACTAAGGCACCAGCCGGAACATATAAAACAGCGTTCATATCTTGTGGGAGAGTAAGGTTGATAATGTAATTATCTGAATTCTTTTCGTAGTCCAGAGTAATTAACCCTTTTACGCTCGGAACGGTACAGTTCATACTATCGGAAAGAGTGTATTGCGGGTCGATTTTAACCTTTTCATAGCCTGCTTCAAGGGGAGTGATACCTGCAAAATGCTTACTCATTATAACAAGAGGTCCACCGGTTGATGCGTGATTTTTAGTGCCTTGCCAAGCGGCCCAGAATTCCCATAAGGTTGAACAATCCTTGCCTACCATTTTTTCATATCTGTCTTTTATTCTGCCTTCGGCAAGGTCATATTCTCCCATTTTGCAAAGAGCTTCAAGAACATAATATTCCATATACGGACCTGAATTTTGAGTAGCTGCAAGTACCTTTGTTATGATTTCATACTGCTCTTTTGTTGCAAGGCCTGACAAAACTGCAAGAGCATTGGCTCTGTCATCGGGTTTTTTAGTGTCTTCACTTTTGAATCCATCTTCTGTCCAGAGTGATTTATAGCCCTTTGCGATTGCTTCTTTTCTTTCAGTAATAAATGCGATATCTTCATCTTTTCCTAAAGTTTTCGCCATTTTTTCTGTGGCGGAAAGAGCATAATAAACCCATGCATTTTCAATGGCGGTCACATCTGCTTTGTATCCCCAGTCAACCCAATCCCATGAGCCCTCACGGTGAACAACAAGATTATTCTCTCCCATTTCCCAAAGCTTCAGGTAATCGAGTGATGCATCATAAACCTTTTTAATAAATGCCTTGTCACCGGTGTATTCATAGTAGGTCATAAAGCCTACAATTCCTGCAAGCCCCTGAACCGGAAGCTCAAAATAGTCGCCGCTTATGGGCACAACTGTCTGTAACACCTTTGACTCGTCAACGTGGGAAAGCATTGCCTCAACGCCCTTCTGATACAACAAATATGAATTGCTGTCCATTGAGTACATCAGCATATTCATTTCGATTGTGACATCACCCCACCATTGAGCTCTTTCTCTGTCGGGGCAATCCATAAGATTGTCACGCATATTGACATAGAGTGTACGCAATGACTTTTGCCACAAGGTGTTCATAAATTCATCATCACAAATGAAGTTGCCGGAGAATTCACTGTCATATCCCGTTTCATGGTACATGAGAGAAACAACTGTAACACCGTGTGGTATGTAATAAGAAATATGCTCTCCGTTAAACCAACCCAAGGCCTCAAACTCCTGCTCGCCCTCCTTAGTTACATAGGTAGTTGAAACTGCACCGAGCGGAGTGTTCTCTGTTATCATGCGGATCTTTTTACCTTCAGGTGCTATAATTTTAAGATATGGTGTAAGCTGTGCGTTATATGGAACATCTACGGTTATTTTTTTGCCAAAAAGATTCTTTACAGTATAGTTTTCATATTCTTCTGAATTTTCATAAGCCTTAAGACCGTAATCCTTAAAAAACGGTATTCCTCTGGGGTAAAGCTTACCATATGCACCCTCGCCACCGACACCATATTCGGTTGCATTTTCCCAGGAAGAAGCATCGTAAGATGCATTTGTCCAATCACCGATATCTTCCCTTGCATCGTAATAAATACTATGTTCGGGAAGTCTGTAATTAGGCTTGAAAAGAATGCTGTCTCCGTAAGCACTGTGTTTTTTTACTTTCCAGCTCCGGTCAGAAAGTATAGTAATATCATCATTTATGGCTTCAAAAATAAATCCACCCTGACCACTGCTGTTATACGAATAACTTGTTTTATCATCCCAATACCACACCAAAGCACAAACAGTGTTTTCGCCCTCTTGTAAGTATGGTGCAATATCTATACTGTCATAATAACAACTGTTCTCAGAAGGTCCGCGCTTCACGCTTCCATCAAAAACAACAGTTTCACCATTTATGTAAAGCCAATATTTTGAGTCGGCCGAGATGTGAGCAATAAGTTCTTCAGGATCATTTTCAAGAGTAACCTTTTTGTTAAAGCACATCCATGTATTCTCTTCTGTAAGATTTTCCTTATCCCAAATCCAATTAGCCTTCCAATCAGTTTTATCAGCAGTAGAAATTGTTTGATATTGCGGAATACTTTCAGGAATTTTGTAATCATTTACAAATGGTGTCATAGTCAAATCTCCCAACAATAAAAGCGGGGAAAAATATGAAATAACAAGACTTGCCGCTATTAAAACAGCGGGAATGATTAATAACAGTATTTTTTTCATGGTAACATCTCCTTTACAAAATAATTATACCACCCACACATAACAAAAAGTAACAGTTTTCAGGATGTTGTATCTAAGGTTTCAGTCCGATTGGAATTTATCGGTTAATCCACTCATTTCTTGAAATCGCAAATACCTTTGTAATTTCATTTATCTCATCAGAAAACTCATCTACTTGTCTGCAGCCATATGAGATAGCAGTTTTTACAGACGGCTCATTTGTATATTTCATATAGGAATAAATAACATTAAACGATGTGTTATTAAAAGTCCAATCCCTGACCGCAATCGCAGCTTCTTTGGCAAATCCGTTCCGTTGCTTGTCAGCTCTGATATGGTATCCGATTTCAGGCTTTATCTCTCCGCCTATAAGCTGCATTGTCAAGCCGCAGTCACCTATCACTTCACCCGTCTCTTTTAAGCATACTGCCCATAAGCCAAAACCTAATACCCGATATCGTTCAATATTTTGCTCAATCCAATTTCTTACCCTGTTATCATCAAAAGCATAGGGATAATGCTGCATTATACCGGAATCAGCTAACACCTTATAAAGTGCGTGAAAATCTTCATCCGTCATTTCTCTCAAGTATAAACGCTCTGTTTCAATAACCATTGTTTTACCTCGTCAAATTCTTACTTACGGGTGGCACAAATTTATTCATTCACAATCGCAATCTTAATAACCCCGTCGAGCTTATTTTCGAAAATATCATAAGACTTTTCGATATCCTTAAGAGCGAATCTGTGGGTTATGAGAGGTGTGGTGTCAATCTTGCCCTCAGCAATAAGCGAGAGGATTTCGTCACAGTCACAGCCGTCAACACCGCCCGTTTTAAAGATAAGATTCTTGCCGTACATATCGGGCAGAGGCAGACTCTGCGGTTTATCATAAAGCGCAACAACCGTTACAATCGCATTCGGTCTTGCACATTCCCATGCGAGGCGGAAAGTATCTTCTACGCCTGCAACTTCAAGCACAACGTCTGCACCACCGTGGTCGGAATTCTGAAACACAAAATCCTTGCAGTTTTCAGGCTCGCAGACAAGCACGTCGGGATAATGCGACTTCACAAAATCAATGCGGTTTTTGTCTTTTTCGCAGACGATAATTCTCTTCGGCTTTTTGAGCATAACGCAAAGCAGAGTGCAGATACCCGTCGGACCTGCGCCGATAATCAGCACAGTATCATCGGGTGTAATCTCCGAAATGCGTGTTGCCCAGAATCCCGTTGCAAGCACGTCGCCGACAAACAAAGCCTGCTCATCGGTAACGGTATCGGGGATTTTGTTGAGCCCCATATCGGCATAAGGCACACGGACAAACTCGGTCTGTCCGCCGTCAATACGGCAACCGAGTGCCCAACCGCCGTTTTTATCGGTACAGTTGTTTACAAAACCTTTCTTGCAGAAGAAACACTCTCCGCAAAAGGTTTCAACATTGACAGTAACTCTGTCGCCGACCTTGACATTCTTAACGTCGGAGCCGATACTTTCAACAATACCAACCATCTCGTGACCGACTGTAATACCCGGCACGGCACGGGGCACAGAGCCGTGTTTGATGTGCAAATCACTTGAGCAGATACTCGAAAGAGTTACTCTCACAATCGCATCACGACTGTCAATTATCTCAGGCTTCGGCTTGTCCGTAAGCTCGAATTTCCAGTGTTCTTTATATGTATAGGCTAACATATCAACGCTCCGTCAAAATGAAAATTTATAATCTAAATATCATTGTTTAATTTTTGTATTTATCATAAGGCGGATAAACATAAACTTTTATGGTTTTTGCTTCTTGTGGTTTAATGTATATCTAAAATATCTTTATATGATTCTGCCAAAAGCGGATATCTTCTAAGCAATTTGAATATCTCCCTTTCTGTCCACCATTCTATCTTATATTTTTGTCGCAACAATTCTAAGTGTTTAATTAACGGGTTAGTAACCGTAGAGGATACCATTAAAAAGAATCCCGTTGCTCCGTGAAATTCAATTGTATCTCGAATATCTTTGACATCACCTTTACCAACACTCTTGTTATATGCTTTACACTGACAAATATAAAGAGTGTCGTCCGAATTATATACTAAAACATCTCTTCCACCGTCTGCATTATTAGCATTTCCCGCAAGACGAACTCTTGATGTGGGATATAATTGTTCCAACAGATCTGCGCATAATTCTTCAAATCTTGAATAGTTAATAGGATATTTCCATGAAAAATCTCTATTAGCTAATAAAAGAGCTCGCTCTTTTTGATTACGCTCTAATATTTCTTCTTTTTCCAAATCGGCAATACCATGATGAAACCAACCGGTTATAATCCAAATTTCATTATCTGCGATAATGTATAATCGATTACTTTGACATAACAATTTGTAATTTGTAAGTTTTCTTTTTTTAATTATTTTTTGTAGGATATTCCATTCATCATTGTCTATATAGTTATAAAAAGTCCAATCACATTTATGCTGCAGCAGCACTTTCCCATGAATCCCTTCAATGACTTCATGATTATAATCTTTTAATAGTTTATCAGAATCATAAACACCATTATTGAGATATATGCACGCAATTTTGTCATCATAATATCCCAGCACTCTTTGCGCCACTCGTCCGCTTCTTCTATCAGAAAATCCGTTGAAAAGCAAAGGTAAACCATTCCTGCTTTCATTTTGTAGTTTCCGTTTTTTAACCGCTCAACAGGCTTATAAAAATCTTTTGTTTTTATAATGTCGTTTGTATTAACACCACGTTTTGCATCACCTTTATGTATATAGCAATGCAGACATCCTTCACTGCATTTTTTACAACCTCGCCACGGATTCCACATAGCCATAATAAACACTTCTCCAACTTCTTATTTATCTATCTCTTTTTCTTCGGTAACGGGAGTTCATCATACATAGCGTTGAAAAGCTTTGCAAGGAAATCTCTGTTGTCAACATCATCGACGAGCAGCATTTCTTTTGCGCCCTCATACGGCAGTTCAAAAGTTGCATCGGGCATAAAAGCAACAGCCGATTTGACGGGCTTCACAAGCAGTCTGTCATCATATATGCCGCCGATGATTTTGCCTCGATAGTAGAGGATATATTCTCCCATCATCGCTCTGTATGTTATTTCATCCAAATCGGATAACTGTTCTAAAATGAATTCCAGATAATCTTTACTTGAAGCCATAATATACCTCGTCAAATCTTATTTATCTGTTTAAGTATATCACAGCCAATATGTTAACGCAAGAATGAATGGTCTGCTATAGAGACATAAAAACAGGGAACAAACTGTAAAAATACGGTTTGTTCCCTCAAATGTTTATTTAGATAAATTGGAGCTGTTGTTCCTTGCCAATTAGAAAATTCTTTGTAATTATTAGCCGTTATGATCGCTTTTTAATATTATTTTTTTATCTTTTCCTTTTATTGCTCAAAAAAGCAAGAAAACGCAAAACAACAAATCCAATAATATAAATTATGAAAAAGAATACAATGGCCCAGATAATTGCTTTTTGAATACTGTTTGTGAATTTGTAAATTAAAAAAGATGCAACACACGCAAACAACGCAGCCATAATTCCACTTATAATTACATCATTTTTAGCGGTAGATGTGCTGTCAGATTTTCCCCATAAACCGTTTTTTACAGTCATAACAATTGCAGTAATACTGCCAACCAGCAGAATTATTGCTTCTCCTATAATGTATCTGACATCCAAAAAAATAAGTAATTGAAGGTTAAGTGTTATTATTCCGATGATTATTGTTATTAAAAAGGATGTCACAAAAATTTTTATTCTTTTCTCTTTTTCAGCTTTATTGTAATCTACTACCTTTTCAAGAGTTTCTTTTAGCTCATAATTTATTTTCTTACCATCCTTTTCTCCGTTCAGAATCTCTTTAACTTCAACATCAAAAAAATCTGCTATTTGAATAATCATACTTAAATCGGGCATATTGGATCCGGTTTCCCATCTTGACACGGTTCTGCCTGCTACATTAAACACCTCAGCAAGCTGTTCTTGTGTTAGTCCTTTTTCCTTACGTAGATGTTTTAGAAAAGTGCCTATTTTCTGCATATCCATGATTAAATCTCCTTTCACAATAATACTATCAAAAAACGGAGATCGTAAACACGACACAAAGTGAGAATTTTAATATTTTCTTATTTATCGCTCTAATCATACCACAGTAAAAATAAAAATTCCACAGTGATTTTTGCCCTTGTTGTTTGCCCCGCTTCGTGCGGGGCTTTTTCTTTTTGTTCCGCTTATTTGGATTTATTATAAAATTTTCCTCCAACCTTTGGAACATTTTGGCTTTCTTGTGTCGTATATGGTTGGAGGGCAAAATCATTATCAAAAAAGGAGTGAAAATTATGCAAACTTCAAATGACTCTCTTATTCTCGGCATTGACCACGGATACGGGAATATCAAAACAGCAAACAAGACTTTTGGAACGGGTGTTTATGTGAGCGACACCGAGCCTGCTTTCAAAGACAATTTGCTTACGTGGAACGGTAAATATTACACAATCAGTGAAGGTCACAAGGAGTTCGTTGCCGACAAAATACAGGATATGGATTACTATGTTCTGACCTTGGCAGCTGTCGCTTACGAGCTTCGTGCACGTGGACTGCGTGAGGCTAAAGTTCACTTGGCGGCAGGTCTTCCTCTGACCTGGCTCACTGCACAGAAGGAAGCTTTCCGCAGCTACCTTTTGCAGAACAAAGAGGTTGAATTCAGCTTCAACGGCATTGACTACAGGGTCGAGTTTACGGGTGCGGATGTTTTTCCGCAGGGATTTGCCGCTATTGCGGACAGAATTCACGAATTCAGCGGAACAAATATGCTCTGCGATATCGGCAACGGTACGATGAACGTTATGCTTATCAATGAGAAGAAACCCGAAAACCGAAGATGCTTCACGGAGAAATTCGGCACTCAGCAATGCGTGATTCAGGCAAAAGAAGATATGATGCGCACTCACCACGCAACGGTTGACGAATCGGTTATCACCCGTGTGCTTCGTTTCGGCAAAGCGGATATTGCGGATGAATTTCTTGAAACGATTACGAAATCCGCAAAGAACTATGTTGCCGAGATCTTCCGCAATCTTCGCGAACACGGCTACGACCCGAGAATGATGCGACTGACGGTTGTGGGCGGTGGCGGATGCCTGATTAAGAATTTTGCCGACTGCGACAAATCTCGAATTACCGTTATTGATGATATCCGTGCAACCGCAAAGGGTTATGAACGGCTTGCAACGAGGCAACGAAAAAGAAGTGGCAACAAATGAATATCAAGAAAATATCTGTGCGATTTAACCTTGATAAAGAAGCTGACAGCAAAGCTTGGCACTATCTTCGCTCTGTCAAAGGTCAGTCATACACTGAAACAGTAATCAATGCTCTGTTGAATCATGACCTTGCTGACCTCATTGAAGAAAAATTTATCGGTATGAAACTTCAGGTACCACCCGAAGAAAAACAAATAAGCGAGATTGAACAAGCGGAAAATGATGATATCGTCTTCAATTTCCTCGACAGCTTTTAGTGGCGGCATTTTTGCCGTCACTTTTGTTATGCCGAAAAAACTATGACGGCACTTTTGCCGCCAACCCGAAACGGACTGTTTTGATAACCGCCCTCCTAAACGAAACAGTCCGCTTCATTTTGAGAAACGGATAAATCCGAAAAATATCTGTTTCTTCAGTCTTAGCAAGTATTGGATTTATTGTAATAAATCCGCTTGCGGGGTAAACCCCGAGAATCAAAAAAGAAAGGAATGAACATTATGCAGAAAAGAATCCACCGAGTAACCGTTTGCCTTACAGAGGAAGAACACCTCAGGCTCAATGAGATGTGTAAGGCAACGAAACTCACAATGTCAAAGCTGATAAGATTTCTGCTCAGCGGATATTTACCTGCACAGGCTCCTCCTGCCGAGTATTCTGTGCTGATAAAAGAACTGCGTGCAGTCGGTAACAATCTCAATCAGCTTGCAAGAATCGTCCATTCGGGCGGTTATCTGAACACTGCCGAGCTTGATAAAGCCTGCAAAAATTTCAATGAGGTTTCACAAAAGGTTGACGAAGCCTTTGCACCCAAAAGAGCGTGGCAGTAACTAAAATATTCCCCGTAAAAGGCAGGATTGGCAAATGTATCAACTATGTAATGAATCCCGAAAAGACGGTTGAGGCTGACGGGTGGAGTTATGTTGACGGCATCAACGTAACTCCCGAAACAGCGGAGAAAAGTATGATGTCAGTTAAGCACCGCTACGGGAAAGAGGACGGGATAATGGCTTATCACGTAATTCAAGCTTTCGCACCCGGCGAGGTTACACCCGAAACGGCACGCGAAATTGGAATCAAACTCGCCGAGAGAATGTGGGGTGATAGGTTTGAGGTTGTTGTTTCAACTCACCTTGACCACGAGCATATTACCAAATACAAGGAGGTCATTTTTATGTTCAGTAAGAAAACAAAACTTAAGCTCACGGATTTTGAATGTAATCTTTTAATCAACGGAATGAACGAGTTTCGCAATATGCTTCTTGCAGAGGGCATAACCACAGAGGATGTTGACGACCTGCTCATTAAAATCATCAGCAAATCCGAGCGATAAGAGGTGATACCGTGTCAGACTTTATAGAGGATTTTTACTACGGAAACATCGAGCCGCAGGAATGTACCACCGAACTGACAGCAAAGGTCAAAAAGAGCCTGAGCGACCTTGCAGGCAAGGAAGAACAGCTGACATCAATACTCGCTGACAAAGAGAATGAGCTGTTTGTCAACTAATAGTTTGCTTGCATATCAGAATATTTTCCAAAATGTGCAAGTTAAACAAAAGAGATTGTTATAAATCAGTAATAATCTACAACAAATGGTTTACAGATAAGTTGACAGATGTAAACGTTAATGATAAAATTTATGCTGACATTTTGTTGATAACGAGGAAAATCAGATGAAGAATCAGATTGAACAACTGAAAAAAGAAAAAAATGCAGTTATTCTTGCTCATTATTATGCTCCTGCCGAAGTGCAGGAGATTGCTGACTATGTAGGAGACTCTTTCTATCTTGCTAAAATTGCAAAGCAAAGCAAGGCGGATATCATTGTTTTCTGCGGTGTTTATTTTATGGGCGAAAGTGCAAAAATTCTCAACCCCGATAAAAAAGTGCTTATGCCGGACCTTACGGCTGACTGTGCTATGGCTCATATGGTTGCCGACGGCATTATTGATGAAATGCGTAATAAGTACGATGACCTTGCGGTTGTGTGTTATATCAACTCAACAGCAGAGCTGAAATGTCAGAGCGACGTTTGTGTCACTTCATCAAATGCAGTAGAAATTGTTAAAGCACTTCCGAACAAAAACATTTTCTTTATTCCCGACAGAAATCTCGGCAGATTTGTTGCCGAACAGATACCTGAAAAAAATATAATCATTAATGACGGCTACTGTCCGATTCACGCAAAAATCGCAGCGGATCAGCTCACGGCAGTAAAAGAAAAATATCCTCGTGCAATTGTTTTGTCACATCCCGAATGTGAACCTGAAATTCTGAAACTATCCGATTATATCGGAAGCACAGCAGATATAATTACTTATGCAAAGCAGAGTGATGTGAATGAATTTATTATCTGCACCGAAGACGGAGTGAACTATAAGTTGGTTACGGATAACCCCGATAAAAAGTTTTATTTTCCGAATCCTCATCCCTGCTGTGCCGATATGAAGCTTAACGCCCTTGAATCCGTTCTTTCGGTTTTGCTGAATGAAGACAAAGAAGTTATTGTTGATGATGCGGTTCGCATTGGTTCACTTTTACCGCTTGAAAGGATGTTGGAGCTTGGAAAGTGAAATGAATACAGATATTATAATAGTAGGCTGTGGAGTTGCGGGCCTTTACTGTGCGCTGAACCTGCCTGAAGATAAAAGGATTACTATCGTTACTAAAAACGAAGCTCCGAAAAGCGATTCCTTCCTTGCGCAGGGAGGTATTTGCGTTCTGCGAAATGAAGAAGATTACAAATCATTTTTTGAAGACACGATGAAAGCGGGGCATTACGAAAACAATCCCGATTCCGTAGAGATTATGATTCGCTCATCTCAGGAGATAATCGGTGACCTTGTTTCTTTCGGTGTTCGTTTTGAAAAGGACGGAGAAGCATTTACTTACACCCGTGAGGGTGCGCACTCAAAACCGAGAATTCTTTTTCACGAAGATGAAACAGGTAAGGAGATTACCTCACATCTGCTTGAAACTGCAAGAAACAGACCCAATATAACACTCATAGAAAACTTCACAATGGTTGATCTGATTTGCGAGGACAATATCTGCTACGGTATCATCGGGCATAATAAAAACGGTGAATATATCGGCATAACCGCAGATTACACCGTTCTTGCAACGGGCGGCATCGGCGGTTTGTTCAAGCATTCCACCAACTACCGTCACCTGACGGGCGATGCACTTGCGCTTGCACTCAAATATGATATCAAGCTGCAGCACATTGATTACATACAGATTCATCCCACCACGCTTTACACGGAAAAGCACGGTCGTGAGTTTTTGATTTCTGAGTCGGTGCGAGGTGAGGGAGCAATTCTGCTCAATTCCAAGGGCGAAAGATTTGTCAATGAGCTTCTTCCCCGTGATGTTGTTGCAAAAGCAATATTTGATGAAATGAAAAAAGAAGGCAGCGAACACGTCTGGCTTTCTATGGCTCCTATTCCCGAAGAAGAAATTAAAAGTCATTTTCCGAATATCTATCGCCACTGTCTGGAAGAAGGCTATGATGTAACAAAAGAGCCGATTCCCGTTGTGCCGTCACAGCATTATTTTATGGGCGGCATTGATGTTGACCGATACAGCAAAACCTCTATGGAACGATTATATGCGGTTGGCGAAACTGCCTGCAACGGTGTTCACGGAAGAAACAGACTGGCGAGCAATTCGCTGCTTGAAAGCCTTGTTTTTGCCAAAAGAGCAGCAAATCATATTACAAACAACTATACAGAAACCGAACCTCAAAAAGAAGTTATTATAGATACTGCACAATACGACGGCTATGCAGAAAAATATAAGGAAGCAGTTTTAGCCGCTATTGAAAAGGAGAAAAAAAGCCATGAATAATATTACTATGAAATTAAACGCAGATGACCTTGTTTTAAATGCGCTCAAGGAAGATATTACAAGCGAGGATATTTCCACAAACTCTGTTATGCGCCATTATCAGCTTGGCGAGGTTGAACTGATTTGTAAGCAAGACGGCGTTATTGCAGGACTTGAAGTTTTCAAAAGAGTGTTTGAACTTCTCGATGCGGAAACAAAAGCTGAATTTTCCGTTAAAGACGGTGACAAGGTTAAAAACGGACAGAAACTCGGTGTTATCCGCGGCGATATCCGTGTTTTGCTTTCGGGCGAAAGAACTGCACTCAACTACTTACAGCGTATGAGCGGTATCGCAACATACACACGCACCATTGCTGATATGCTTGAAGGAACAAACACCAAACTTCTCGACACCCGTAAAACTACCCCCGGTATGCGTATATTTGAAAAGTATGCGGTTAAGGTTGGCGGCGGATATAATCACCGCTTTAATCTGAGTGACGGCATTCTTCTCAAGGATAATCACATCGGTGCCGCAGGCGGCGTAAAGCAGGCTGTTGCAATGGCAAAGGAATATGCGCCCTTTGTCCGTAAAATTGAAATTGAAGTTGAGAATCTTGAAATGCTCAAAGAAGCACTTGAAGCGGGCGCGGATATAATTATGCTTGACAATATGAGCATTGAGGATATGACAAAAGCGGTTGAACTCTGTGCAGGTAAAGCTGAAACAGAGTGCAGCGGAAATGTTACAAAAGAAAATGTTGCAAAACTCACCGATATTGGTGTAAACTATATTTCGAGCGGAGCTCTTACACATTCTTCTCCTATTTTAGATCTCTCGCTTAAAAATTTGCACGCTGTATAAAGGGGTGAATCAATGAAAGCCGCTGACAGAAGAAAAGCAATTGTTAATTTGCTCTTATCATCAAGCGAAGCAATATCGGGCGGTAAACTTTCCGAAGAATTCGGAGTATCAAGACAGATTATTGTTCAGGATATAACCGTGCTCAAAGGTACGGGATATGACATTCTCTCTACCCATAACGGATACATTATTCAGAAATCACCTTTAAAAGAGCGTGTTTTCAAAGTGTATCATACAACAGAAGAAACCGAAGATGAACTGACCACCATTGTAAATCTCGGCGGCACGGTAGTTGATGTGTTTGTCTGGCATAAGGTTTACGGCAAAATGACTGCACCGCTGAACATCTTTTCAAGCCTTCATATAAAGCAGTTTATTGAGGGTGTAAGAAGCGGCAAATCATCCGAGCTTATGAACATAACAGGCGGTTATCATTATCACACGGTACGTGCGGAATCAGAATCGGTGCTTGACGAAATTGGACAAGCTCTTATAAATAAGAATTACATTGTACCGGAAATATGAGACATAAAAAGAGGGAGCAAACTGTAAAAATACGGTTTGTTCCCTTGATTGTTTATTTAGATATATTGGAATTTAGCAGATACGATTACTCGTTCAGAATTTATCGGCAGCTCTTATGCGCAGAGCCATATCGGTTGCCTGCGGTCTGTCGCCGATATAATATGTGCCGAATCTTGTAGCGGTAAATTCATATTCTTCGGAAAATTCACCGCTGATGGGGTTGAACCATTGATAGATATATCTTCCGTTCGGAACGAGGCTTCCGATTGTACCCGTTTTTATTCCGCCGTAAAACTTGGTGTTTACATTCTGCGCAACGGTTTCATCGGTGAACGAATAGAAATAAATAACGATTTCGGTGTTATCTTCGTTGCCTGCATAAACATAATAAACATTGTTTGCGGGAACGAAATATGCCTTGTTGTCAAATCTGGGAATAAGATTATACCATTCTGTGTTTTCAAGGAAATCTCGCATATATCCGACCTGATATGAGCTCTCGTATTCGAGCGCATCCTGCCAGGTTGCATTGATTTTTTCTTCGCTCGTTATTGTGTCAACGCCGTCGGAGCTGTCGTTTTCTTCATCATAAACATTGAGGTAGCTCCAGGTATCGTGACCGCCCCAACCGTAGCCGTACATGCCGTTAAGATACGCTGTCCAGCCCTGCATTCTTGAACCGAAGTTCTTTGTCCAGAGATAGCAATACTGTCCTTCATAATTGATTGCGGGTTTGCCTTGTGAGTTATACCAGCAGTCTTTTTCAATTCGGAAATCGCTTTGCTCTGTTTTGTCGGTGTGCCATTGAACGGCATAGAAATTGTGTGCTTTTATATCTCTGAAACAGGACGGCATTGCATCTTTGAAATAAACCTTGCAATTATCCGTTGCTCCCTCACCGTTGCCGTAAACCGACGTTGAACCGACGTTTTCCATATGAGCAGAAAGCGGATGGTCATATGCATCGTGTTTTGCTAAATACTCCGCAACAAGCTTGTAAGGGTTGTTATCCAATCCCCATTCGGGATGGTTTGTTTCGCTCCAATAGAAATCATTGTCAACTTCCTGACCGAGTGTCCAGACAACGGGATAAGCTCCGTATCTTGCGATCCAGTAACGGCTGACTTTTTTAAGGTAAGCTTTTGCAGAATCAGACGGCTCATTGCCGTTGAAACCGCCGTTGTTTGAAATCAGGGGCTCAATAAAATAGGAGAAAAAAAACTGTGCATTTGCGTGAACGAACCCGTTTTCTGCAATAATGCGGAACTTTTCATCATAGTCCGCAAGACCTGCCATATCCTCTTCGGTTATGCCGTTTGTAAAATCAAACTTTGCTCCGATGGGTTCACTCTGATACACGGTAAAACCCTGTGAAACACGCTTTTCGCATATTGTTTCAACCATATCAACTGTTTCGTTGCCGAGGCTCCAATGAGTATCACCGAGCCAGAAAAACGGTGTTCCGTCGTCATAAGTGAAATACTTTTCACCTGCGTTTGTTGTGATAAAACCGTGCTTATAAATATCGTGCTCACCGCTGTATCCGGTGCAGATAACAGCACCTGTTCTACCGTCAAGCGAAGTGTTTTCGGCATCCGTGCAGACGGTCTTGAAATGCCAATTACCTTCGGAGGGACAAACGAACCGGACTTTCCAAACATTACCACCGTCCCAGAAAGCAGGGATTTTATAAAGTCTGCCGTTGCCCCAAAGGTGAAGTTCCACATCAACGTCATTGAACGGGTTGGTATATGATTTTTCGCTTTCAAAAGCAATTTCATTTGCAACCCATGTTTCTGCGTTCAATCTCTGTTCGGGATTCTCAATCGGTTCGCCGTTATATTCAATCCACGAGTGAGGATTTACCGCTGCAGGGGGTATAGCAGTTTCATCTGTGCCTTTGATGTTGTTGATCAATTTTGCAAAATAATTGATAACTAAGCCTGTGATTTCTTCCACTGTGTTTATTATTGCAGGTGTGCATGCGTTTGTTCCGTCAGAAGCATAAGATGAGAGTGTAGCGGATAAAAATACCATTACAACACAAAGAAGCAATGAAATTTGTTTTTTAAATCTCATAATTACCTCCACAAATTCTTATTTATCTATCTCTTTTTTTTCGGCATCGGAAGTTCATTATACATAGCGTTGAAAAGCTTTGCAAGGAAATCTCTGTTGTCAACATCATCGACGAGCAGCATTTCTTTTGCACCCTCATACGGCAGTTCAACCGTTGCATAGGGCATAAGAGCAACAGCCGATTTGATGGGTTTTACAAGCAGTCTGTCATCATATATACCGCCGATGATTTTGCCTCGATAGCAGAGGATATATTCTCCCATCATCGCTCTGTATGTTATTTCATCCAGTTCGGATAACTGTTCTAAAATGAATTCCAAAAATTCCTTACTTGAATCCATTAATGTACCTCGTCAAATCTTATTTATCTGTTTCAAGTATATCACAGCCAATATGTTAACGCAAGAATGAAAGGGCTACTATAGAAGCGTAAAAATAGGGAACAAGCCGACTGAAAAGTACAGTTTGTTCCCTTGTCTTTTCAGATCTTGTTATTTTTATCGTTCATCTGAACTCTGTCAATCCAAAATTCTGCCGTCTGTAGAAATTGTAACCACTCTCCAAGGAATGAATTTGCCGCTTTCCTGCAATGCTTTCTTAACTGCAAACTCAATTCCTCCGCAGCAAGGCACCTCCATTCTGACTACGGTAACGCTTTTGATATTGTTGTTTGCGATAATAGCGGTCAGTTTTTCGGCATAGTTGCCATCATCAAGCTTGGGGCAGCCTATAAGCGTTACGTGATTACGGATAAACTCATTATGGAAATTACCGTAAGCAAAAGCGGTGCAGTCGGCCGCCACCAAAAGATTTGCGTTATCAAAGTAAGGTGCGTTTACAGGAACAAGCTTAATCTGCACAGGCCACTGTGAAAGCTGACTGTTAACAGGTGAGTAATGTGCATCGGAATCACGGCTTTCTCTGTTGATAGCTCTGGATTGCGTTCCGGGACAGCCGCAAGGAAGATTTTGTGGTGCTTTCTTTGCCTTTGCCGCAAGGACGGCAGCTTCATTATATTCGGGAGCTTCTCTTTCTTCAAAAGTTATTGCATTGGTCGGACAAGCGGGAAGACAATCGCCAAGACCGTCACAGTAATCCTCTCGGGTCAGCTTTGCTTTTCCGTTAATCATTTCAATTGCGCCTTCGTGGCAGGCGGCAGCACAAGCACCGCAGCCGTTGCATTTATCTTCATCAATTTTAATTATTTTTCTTATCATAAAAACTCTCCTCACTTGCTTTTGTGATTTAATTATAGTACAATAATTATAACATTACGGTTGTATTTACAACAGAAAGAAAGCTTTTATGAAAAACTATATTCATATTCTTAAAAGAACAAAGCTGTTTGCGGGTGTTGGCGACGATGAAATATCCGCTATGCTTTCCTGCCTTGGTGCAAGGTTATATAACTACAAAAAAGGTGAATATGTGCTGCGTCAGGGCGAGCATCTGAGTGATATTATTGTGCTTGTCGAAGGGAATCTGCATATTCAGAAAGACGATTATTGGGGCAACCGAAGTATTCTCGGTCAGGTTGCGGTTGGCGAAATGTTCGGCGAAGCCTATGTTGCGCCCGAAAGCGGAGCATTATTAAATGATGTTGTTGCAACGGAAAACAGCACCGTTATTTTCTTTGATGTCAGAAAGATTATTACAACCTGTTCTTCGGGCTGCCGTTTCCATTATTTGATTGTGCAGAATATGTTTTTTGCAATATCCGATAAAAACAGAAAACTCGTGCAGAAGCTTGGGCATATGTCCAAGCGAACCACACGGGAAAAGCTGATTTCTTATTTATCCGAAGAATCCAAAAAGCAAAACAGCTCAAGTTTTACAATACCGTTCAACCGTCAGCAGCTTGCGGATTTTTTATCCGTTGACCGCAGCGCAATGTCAAATGAACTGTGCAAAATGCGTGATGAAGGTCTGATTGCATTCGATAAAAACTATTTCAGGCTTTTTTGATAGTTATATAATAAACCGCTTCACTGTACGACCAAGCGTCGGTGAAGCGGTTTTACGTTTTATGATTCGTTTACGATTTTGCCTGTTATATGTTCGGGCTGTAATTCATAACAGACAGTATCTTTTGCAAACTTCCGGATTTCGGAATCAATATACTCAATGTCGGAAGTGTATTTAAGGCTCATACTGCGGTATGTTTCGGTAGCTTTTTCTGAGTCTTCAACAGTGTGCATCCTGCCGAAAACAATTACGCTGCTGATATTAAGCGACCATTCTCCGTCTTTTCTGTAGCCTTCATCATATACGCAGAACGAAACTTTATTGTAGGATGATATGGCATCGGTTTTGTGTCCCTTTTTGCCGCTGTGGAAATAGATGTATCCGTTTTCTTCATTATACCAGAAATTTATCGGCAAACCGTAAGGATAACCGTTATCACCCTGAACGGATAAAACGCCTCTTTTTTCAGCCTTCAATATTTTTGCAATCTGCTCTGATGTAAGAGCTTGTTTTTTTCTTGCAACTTCTCTGAACATAATTTGTTTTACCTCTGTAGATAGGACTTTTTTAATTATCATTTTATTACGCATATTTTTATCGGGTGTTTGGGGCTTGCTTGTATTGTGCTTTCATAAAAAATAACGTTTTCTGTTTTAATCTCAACCTCGGGATAAACAGCTCCGTCTGCTTTTGACACGGCATCAAAACAAAGCTTTGAGTTTTTGAAATCGATGTTTTTAAGTGTTATGTTTTCTGAAGGATAAGTTGAATGTAACAGAGTGTCAACATCATTTTCAAGAACGATGTTATCAAGTGTGATTCCGCTTTGGGGAATGCAAACGCATCCGGGGTAATAGCTTCGTGCATAGGTGTCGTAATTAAGGCTTATCGCAATGCCTATGTTACGCTTTTTCTGAAGTGAGCAATTGCGTATTGTTATGTTGCGACAGCCGCAGTTCAATTCTTCCGTATCACGCACAACGGTCCAGTTTATACCGTCGTACTGCATAATGCCTTTTTCGTGGCAGGGCGGAGTGTGGGAAGTATAAAGCTTTCCGTCCTTCGGATTCATCAGAACACGGTATGTTCTGCCATTAACAGCAACGGTGTCAGAATGCTGAACCTGCATACCCTTGTACCATCTGCACCAGGCACCGCCGAGAATTCTGCAGAAAAAGCCTGTGGTAGAGTTATCATCCAGATCAACACAGTTTTCGATTATTCCGTTTTCAATCCAGCCTACATGAGTGTTTGAGGTGGCGTAATCAAAGGCGTTAAGGGCTATCGGGTCATCGAATGTGCGGAACCTGCCGTTGCTGATGACAAAGCCGTCACCCCACCCAAGATGAACGCCGTCTTTGTTTCCTGTTATATACAAATCATTAAGACTGATATTTTTAAATGCGCTGACCTGAATTGCATAGTCTTTTTCAAGCAGCCCGTGGCACTCGAATTTATCAATTTTCAGGTTTTTAACATAAATCATAGCAACCTGTGCACGCAAGCCTGCAATTCTGCTGTTTACACCAAAGTCGTTGCTTTCGACACCGTTGCCTTCAAGATGCAAGCCGACAATTTTAATGTTACGGTTATATTCGCCTTTAAGTGCGCCCTTGTTGATAAAAGCGCATCTGTTGATACCGCTCTCGCTCGCTTCACGCTGAAGAATCGTACCTTCGCAGAAAACAAGCTTTGTGTTATCGCCGATTTCAATTTGTTCGGAAATTTTATAAATACCGGGATTGGTTATCTGAATAACTCCTCCCATATCAACCGCTTTCTGCAAGGCTTCGGAGTTTTTATGTGCATTGTTTTGGGGTAAAAAACCGTATTCGTTAGCATTAATCATAGCTTTTATTCCTGCAATTTTTTTATTTATAATTCTAATCATATCACAGAAAGTCTGAATTTTCCACTGTGATTTTGTGATGTTTATATCCTGATATTTTACTGGTTTGAAAATGATAATCACACTACATATATCTGACTATACACAAACCAATAGTCTGCTCACAAAATAAGACCTTATCAAAATTAAGTTTGAATGATATAATCATATCAGAAGCTTCGAGAAAAAATGAAAAGGTGAAAACGATGAACAATATATTCAGCGACAATCTCAAAAAATTTCGTCTTGCAAAAGGCTTGACCCAGGAGCAGGTTGCGGAAAAGCTCAATGTTAATTCTCAGACTGTTTCCCGTTGGGAGTGCTCAGCAACTCTGCCCGATGTTCTGACCCTGCCCGAACTCGCAAGACTCTACGAAGTAACTGTTGATGATTTCTACAAAAAGAGCCCCGTTGCTTACGATAACTACGCACAGCGACTTGCTTCTGTTTTTGAGGACACACACGATATTGAAGATTTTATCCGCGCGGACGCAGAGTTTAAAAAGCTGATAAAAAACAATTCCTTAACAACATACGATATGTGGGAATACGGAATGATTCATTATTTTTTAATGCACTATGGCAAAGAAAAGGCTTTCTATTGGTTTGACAAAGTTTTAGAACAAGGCGAAAGTGCCGATGAATTTGCTTATTGGAAAACCCGTACACAGAGAATGAAGCTTTGCTCACAGCTCGGTAAAGACGAAGAAAATATAAAGGAACAACAAAAAATCGTTGAGAACAACCCTGACAATGTAAATGAGTGGAGTCTTTTGCTCGCTGCATATATGTATGCCGGACGTTATAAAGAAGCTTACGAAGAATTCAAGAAAGCGGCCGCAAAATTTCCTGATGAATGGGAGCTTTATATCCACGGCGGAGATATTGCAAAGAAGCTCAAAAAGTATAATGAAGCTATGGAGCATTACAACAAAGCAGGTGAAATAGGTTCATATTTCTGCGATGAACTTTATTGCAAAGCAAGCTTATACGAAGATTTAGGCGAGTACGAAAAATCTTTTGAAATGTATATGAAGATTGCCGATATCCTCCGCCAAAGAGGTTACGATGTTGAAGCATATATGGCAGAAAAGGATGCACAAGAGGTTAAAAACAAAGTCAAATAATAACCGTCGGGCTTTGATGTGTATTGTAAAAAGATGTTACAGATGCTATAATTGCCGCAAGAGGTGGTATTATGAATCGTCGTACTTTCGACAGGCTTCCAAAGAGGCTTACCGTCAGCTTCCCGCTGTGGCTGATTTATGGTACAAAGGGTGAAAATTCACCGTATTACGATATTGATAAGGCTATGCGTGAGCTATATTGCTTCAAAAGACATACTCTGGGAAGAGCATACCGAAGCGTATTGGGAGCTTGTAAAATACGGCCTTGATCTGTACAAAAAAGCAGGCGTATGGGGTACGGTGATACGCACCTGCTGCGGACCCGAAGATCCGTGCCGGACTCTTTGCAAAGATAAGCTGACAGAACTTAATAGATTTTTCCTTGAGGATTAATTGTCCGATAAAACAAATCGCTGTTAATGATTTTTGCAGTCAGTTGCCTTTTTTGATACAATACATAAAAACAGAAAGAAGAGATATTATGGAAGTGTTTTTTGATTCGCTTTTGAGTTTTGATCTTGGCGTGTTTCAATGGATTCAGAGCATTCAGAACGGTTTTCTTGATGCGGTTATGGTCGGCATCACAACCCTCGGCAATGCAGGCGCGATTTTTATTGTTCTCGGCTTTGTGCTTTTGTTCACAAAAAAATATCGCAAGGCAGGACTTGCCGTGCTTGTTGCCCTTATCGTAATGCTTCTTTGCAGTGATCTTTTCCTCAAAGAGTTTTTTGCAAGACCGAGATCGTTTAATCTTTTTCAGTCCAATCCTGAAAAGTATGCGGTGTGGGGTGTGGAGTATGTTTTCCCCGAGCTTGTTTATAAACCCTCAAGCTTTTCATTTCCGTCAGGACATACTGCATCTGCCTTTGCCGCTGCGACAGCACTGCTTTGGCACAGCAGAAAATGGGGCATCCCCACAATGATTTTTTCAGCAGTTATGGGCTTTTCGAGATTATATGTTCAGGTGCATTATTGCACAGACGTATTTGGCGGAATTGTTGCAGGCGCGATTTGCGGATTTACCGCCGTGCTGATTGTGAAATTCCTTTTCCCGGTTGTGGATAAAGGGCTTGATAAACTTTTTTCAAAATTTAAAAAGTCAGCCTGAGTATTAAAGCTTTCGGCAATGACAAAGCCGTCCGATTGTTCGGACGGCTTTTATGTTGATAATGAATTATTTGCTGAGAGGGTAGGTGTAATTAAGCTCTTCTATCCATTCGCCAGTGATAAAATCTCTGCCTCTGACAAGGATTTCATTTTCATAGACCTCAACAACAATTCCGTCACCCGGTTCATAATCGACAATTTCGGTCGAGCGGGGGAGGTTGATGCAGTTTACACCGCCGCGTGTGTAGAAGTTGTCTGTGCCGAGATGGTCGTGGATATGACCGTGGATATAGAGCAGGTTGTCATATTGGCTGAAGAGGTCTGAGAGCGTGTTTGCATCCATTCCCTTGATGTAGTTTATCGGATGGTGGTTGAATATGAAGATTGTAGCGCTTGCTTCATCCGCTTCTTTAAGTATGCCTTTGAGCCATTCAAGCTGAGCCTCACTCATAACAAAGTCGTTGACCGAAAGGTCTTCGGATGCGAGGAATATCATATAACAGCCGTCAATGATTCTGCAATAATAAGTGTTTTCAAGCTTATTTCCAAGATAAAGTCTGTTGTTGTCAAGATAGTTTTGGCGCAGCTTTGCGTAGTCGCCCTCACCGTTACCGAGGTCGTGATTGCCGATTGCAACAAGGTTGTGCTCAGCGGGGTTTACTGCTTTTAAACCCATATAGAAAAAGAAGTTTTCAAGCAGCTGACCGTTCATTACATTATCGCCGAGAAAAACAGCGGCACTGTGGCTCTTGCCTGCTTTTACGCCTCTTATAAGGTCAGCGAAAGCGCCGTAGGCATCTGGGTTGTTTGTTTCAACGTGTACGTCTGAAACGGCTGAAAAGCTCATTTTAAGCTCATCGGGTTTTTGTGCCTCGTAGGTAAGTTTTTCGGTGCCGGCGGCAGGCGAAAAAATCATAGCAAAAAGTATAGAGACCGTTGAAAAAACCTGTTTGATAAAAGTAAAAACTGTTGAAAAATCCATAGCTTTTCTCCGTTTCTGTATAGTTTACCTTTATTCTATATAGTAAAAAAGCTTATGTCAATAGGTTTTATCTCGATGTTGAATTTGGCTGATCCGGGTTGACTCGATGTGATTAATGCCGTATAATATTTGAGTTAAGAATTTAAGTCAGGAGTTTTATTATGCTTACTTTAGATCGTGCAAAAGAATTACTCAAAACAACAACAACCGAGGATCATCTCTTTCTTCACGCAAATAACGTTTCCGTTGCCATGGGCGGAATGGCAAAGCATTTCGGTGAGGATGAACAGTACTGGATGGCAATCGGTCAGCTCCACGATTATGATTATGAACAGTATCCCGAAGAGCATCTTCAGCACACGGAAAAAGAGCTTATTGCCCAAGGTGTTACGGCTGAAGAGGTGCGCGCAATACTTTCGCACGGCTACGGTCACTGTAACGACGTTGAGCCGCTGACAAATCTCGAAAAATCCCTATTCACAGTTGATGAGCTGACGGGTATTATTCAGGCTGCTGCACGTATGCGCCCGATGGGTATCACGGATATGGAAATATCCAGCTTTATGAAAAAGTTCAAGGATAAGAAGTTTGCCGCAAAGTGCGACCGCGAGGTTATCCGCAAAGGCTGTGATATGCTTGGTATGGATGTCAGAGAGGTCGCCGAAATCTGCATTAATGCAATGAAAGAATATGCCGATGAGCTTCACATCGGTCCTAAAACAGATATCTGAACGGAGACAGGAATGGAAATTACAGGCGCAATTTTTGATTTTGACGGAACTCTTTTTGATTCGATGCAAATATGGGCAGGTATAAAAGAAAGATACCTTGCGCATCACGGAATAACCCTCACACAGGAGGATCATGAGGCTTTTAAGGACCTTCACCTGCAGGAGGTACTTGGTCTTGCCAACATACGTTTTAATATGCAGATGACAGCGCGTGAGCTTTTTGATGATTTTTTTGGATTTATCGGGCAGTGTTATATGGCTGAGGCTGAGCCGAAAAACGATATTGTGCAGTTTCTCGATAAGCTGAAAGCAAAGGGCGTGCGTATGGGCATTGCAACGGCTACAAGCGAATTTGCACTTACTCCGCTGCTTGCAAAGTACGGTATGCTCGATTATTTTTCAGCTGTTTACTCTGTATATACCGTCGGCTCTTCCAAAACCGAATCGAAGGTTTATGATGTTGTGCGTGAGGCACTCGGCACCGATAAGCAGACAACCTGGGTGTTTGAGGATGCACTCTATGCCGCAAAAACGGCAAAGGCAAGCGGATATAATCTTGTTGGTATTTATGACCCGACAGAGCCCTGTACGGATGAGCTTAAAGCGATTGCTGATATTTACATTCACAATTACAGCGAGATTGATTGGTAATACATAAAAAAACAAGGTTTGCAAAGGGGTTGCCTTTGCAAACCTTGTTGGATTTTAATCCTGATACTCAACCGGTTTGGGGTCTGTGTACTCGATTGTTGCGTTATCGCCTTTGCCAACCTGCTTCCAGGTGTTGTTTTTTAGGTTGCTAGCCTTCATCTTTAAGTAGCCGTGATAGCAGTTCTTTTTTGAACGGATCTGCATCAGGTGGAAAACCGGTAAGAAGATGTAAACCATATGTGTGCCGGGCACTGAATTCCAGATCTTCATAGCTGCATGTGCACAGTTGCGAAGTTTGCTCCAGTTGTTAATGCTTCTGATGGTCTTGTTAACCTTCTCAAGCTGGCTCTCGGTAAGATCCTTGTGAATGCTGTAAGTAATCGGACCGTAAATGTCTTCGTTCTGATATCTCCAAGCCTCAACGTTGTAGTAGAGACCGGGACCGGCATCGACGGATTCGCCGTAAGTGCCGATGGATACACCCTGATTCTTAGGAACTCTATAGTAGGCACCTACATAAATGCTGCCGCTTGTGAGATTCTCAATATAGATCCATGTGTGACCTTCTGTGGGGCTTGGCTTTTCAAGATGAGCTATATACATTCTTGCGACGATAGGCTCATCAGCTGCAGGTCTGAGCGAAAATTTTGCTGATGCTGAAAAACCGAGCAATGTGGTTAATGTAGTAAAAACAAGCACGAGCGCGATAATTCTTCTGAATGTTTTCATCATTATAATCCTCCATTATTTTTTACGCTGTAAGTATAGCATATTAAGTACTTGGTGTCAATTTATTTTTAATCTCATATATTCTTATTTTAAAAAAACGTTGATTTTTACAAATCAAAGCGCATTTGCCTGTCTTTCTTATTGAATTTTGTATATGAGGTGTGTATAATATTCAGCGGATATTTATGTGAGATGAGGATTTGCGGATTTGGAAAGACATAGTAAAGCACTCAAACCGTTGGCTAAAAATATAATAATCATATTGCTGATGGTGTGCACGGCTGTGCTTATAACGGTTTCTTCCGTTAAGAATGACCAGAGTTTTCTGCGTGTAATGCCGCTTTATGTTTCGCTTTTTATTGCGCTGCTTCAATCGCGTGTTAACAGGTTTGCGAGCCTGCTTGGCAGTGTGAATTCAATTGTCTACGGCATTGTCTATGTGCATTACGGTCTTTACGGCTCGGCTTTGTCTGCTTTTCTCTTCTCTTGTCCGATTCAGATGTTGACCTTTATAAGGTGGAATAAGAACAAGCGTGGCAATTCGACACTGTTGCGCAAGCTTTCGTGGGGGAAGCGAGGCTTGTTGGCGCTTGGTTTTTGCGCTGCACTGGCGGCGATGTGCATACTGCTGCCCAGGGCGGGCGCAAAATACGTGTTCCTCGACAGCGTATCTACTTTGCTCGGTATAGTTATCTATTTTCTGACGATGTTTGCGTTTGTCGAATACACTGTGCTGATGATTGTAAACGGTATTATCGGAATCTTTCTCAACGCTGTTATGGTTAACGATTCGCCCGAAATATGGCCGTTTTTGATTTTCTCTGTTTATTCGTGGGTTTGTATTACGTTTGCCTTTTTTGAGGCAAGGCGGATTTATGCATCTCAGCAAATTGAAAGATAAAGCCATATTGCAAGTAAAGAATATATGTGATACAATATAAAACAGTAATTTGAACGGAGCGTAGTTTTATGTCTTTTAAAGATTTTTGCGACAAATATGCCAAGCAGATAAAGTCAATGTCCCCGAAGTATGATATATTCTATAAGGTGTCAAAGGATACTCCGATAAAGTTTGAGGACAGCGCAAACGTTTTGCTTTCTGCAGCGGCAATTGCGGATACACACCTTCCCAACAGAGAGGCTGCGGAGGCTAACCTCGGCAACTTTTTTGAGGATCTGTCAAATTCACCCGAAAAGTTTGACGCTTTCCTTATGGCGGGTGATCTTGCAGATTACGGTCTTAACAGTGAGTATGAGCGATTTTTCAGACCGATTGATAACCAGAAGGTTGTGCAGAATACGTTTATTACACTCGGTAACCACGATGCAAGATTCTTCTTCAACAAAAACAGCAAAATCGTAATGGACAAGGTTGAAAAATATCTAAACATCAAAACCGGCGGCAAGACTTATTATTCATACGATGTCAACGGCTACACCTTCGTTGTTATGTGCACCGAAAAGCGCGTGCTTGAAAAAGCCTACATATCAAAAGAGCAGATGGAGTTTATCGATAAAGAGCTTGCAAGAGGCACAAAGGACGGCAAGCCTGTTTTCCTTATGTGTCATCAGCCTTTTGCTTACACTCACGGTCTTCCCGAGGTGTGGGAGACGGGCGACCTTGGCGAGCAGAATGACGAAGTCAGAGCAATTGTCGAAAAGCACAAAAACGTTTTCTTTATCAACGGTCATCTTCACGGCGGTATCTGCGATAAGGTTTTTGAAACCCTTAACAAGGAAAACGGCGTGCATTCAATAAGCGTGCCCGGCTACAGAAAAGAAAACAACTTCGGCATAACCGATTGCGGTGTAGGCTACTACTTTGAAGTTTACGCTGACAGAATTGTATTTACCGCAAGAAAATTTCTCACGGGTGAGTATATCATAGGCGATTACACGAAAAAGGAATACAAACTTGTATAAATCAAAGAGCTGCTTCACTAATGTGAAACAGCTCTTTTTTCATCGCTCGGTTATATTGCCGACGCACAGCTTGTTTATTTCAAGTGGCGCATCAAAGGTATTGTCACGCATTTCAACCTCACGCAGATATTCTAAATGCAGCAGATGAGTGTTGCAGACAGCTTTTTCAAATCTGTTTCCGATAAGAGTCAGCTTACCGTGCACAAACTGAGCTGAGCTTTCGTCCATAACCTTGGGCGAATACCTGATTACAGGTGCACAGGGATACATCTTTGCATAGCTGCAGTTGATAAGCGTATTGCTGCGGAATATGATTTCGTTTGTGTAGCCGGATTCAAACCAGAAGTTGCAATCATCCTCAATCAGCAGGGCAGGTCCCCATACGTTTTCAAATCGGTTGTTCTCAATAATTACTTCGCCTCGTGTTGTACAGAGTATGCCTCTGCCGCAGGTAAGGCCGAATTCGCAGTTGCGTACGTAAACATTCGGTGTCCACGTTGCGTTTTCGACAACATCCTTGCCGATTTCGATTTGCGGAAGTTTTTGATCAAGTTCAATATATATGTCTGTATCGTTGATTTTTGTAAAGGTCAACACCTTTGCAGATGCATAAGGGATGAGCGTATCCCACCTGATAAAGTCGATTGTATCGCCCTTTTCAAATGCCTGAAATCCCCAGCTCTCATCGTGCATAAACCGCAGTGTTAAGCCGTTTTTGTCGTTGTTTGTGTCAATAATTCTCAGGTGTGTTCCGTGTACGTTTATAAAATCGTCGTGTGCACCGCCTGCTTTGCAGCTTTCGACAAGTATATTGCCTTTACATCCCGAGAACTGGAAGAAGTCTGCAGTGCTTGCTGCCGTCCTGCCTTTTGCAGGGTTAAAATCGCAGTTTCTGAAAGTAACACCGTCGCAAAACTGTGAAACCATACCGAGTCCGTGCATAAATTTTATGCGCAGGTTTTCAAAAGTGAGGTTCTTGCATCGCTGGAACATACTGCCTGTCTGGTCACGGACAATGTTGCGCGACTGTATTATCGCACCTGCAGGGAAATAGACCTCTTTATTTTTCAGCTCGACCTTCAATGTGCCGTTGCCGCATTCTTCAATGGTGATGCATTCAAGATCATCACGTCTGAAGTCACGGAAAAGACTTGTTGCTGGGTCGAGCATCCTGACCTGTCTGCGACCTTTGCAGTAGTGGTCTTCCCAATAGGGATTACCGTTTTTGTCGGGCTCACCCTGCCATATCAGATTGTTGCCGTCAAGTCTGTATAAGCATTCGCTGTTTATCTTTATTTCGCATCTGCCGTTGTCGTTTGACAGCACGGTGAACTCTGCCATAGTCGGGCAGGCATAGTCAACGGTCAGATTCTTTACGGTTATGTTGCTGCATCGGTCAAACATCAGCGGAGTCATTTTGCCGTGCACAAGCACAGTTGCTCCGTTACCGTCAACGGTTATATCCGATTTATTCTTGAGAAACATTGCGGCGTGTCTTTTGCCCGTGGGGTTTTCGTGCTGCTTTGCCGTGTTTGTGCAGTAGTATCCGTCAAGCTCAAACGAATCGTCCTGACGCACGTCATATATTCTGTCTTTATCAAGTGTGAGTGTTTCGCCGCTGTTCAGTTTGCTGAAAAGTGTACTCAGTTCATTCATTTTGAATTCTCCGACAAAAGTATTGGCTTTTATTATATATCAGTTTTTTGCAAAACTCAATCCTTTACTAACCCGGTCTTTTATGATAAAATAAAGCTGATTTCTATGCTGAGGAAGAACTTCCTCAATTCAAAGGAGTTGAGCTTGTGACTTTTACAAGTATTGTGAGGTTTATTGTGGCTTTCTTTATGGTGCCATACTACCTTTTTAACTACATTTTTAACGACTATGCCTATCCTGCTGTCAGCACATCGGGTGCTTACCTTTTCTGCTATTTTGTCGGCAATGAGGTCAGTGAGCAGACACTGCATTTTGCCGTGAGCACAGACGGCTACAATTTCAAGGCACTCAACGGAAATGAGCCGGTTATTGAGCAGACAAAGGGCACGGGCTGTGTGCGCGACCCGTATATTCTCAAGGGCGTTGACGAAAACGGTAAGGACTGCTATTTTATCATCGCAACCGATATGAATGCGCTGGAAGGCTGGACTTCTAACCATTGTCTGATTACCTGGCGGTCATATGATCTTGTCAACTGGGTTGATGAAACCGTTATTGATATAAGACAGTTTGACGGTTTTGAAACCACGAACAGGGCCTGGGCACCCCAGGCAATATGGGATAATGATAAGCAGATGTATATGGTTTACTGGGCAACCTCAACGCTTGAGAATGACTGCGCAGGTCATTACTATGCATATACAAAGGATTTCAAAAAGTTTGAAACCGAGCCGAAGGTGCTCTACGGCAGATGGAATGAGCCCGACCCCGAAACAGGCGAGCTGAGAAACATTCAGTGCATTGACGGCGACATAGTGTATAACGAAAAGGACGGATATTATTATCTTTACTTCAAAGAGGATATTACTCAGAAAATCGCCTATGTGCGCTCGAAAAATCTTACGGGTCCGTATAATACAGATTATACAGTTTGTTCACTTAACTATTGGGGTGTTGAGGGCAGCTCGATGTATCGCATTACAGGCACCGATGCCTGGATGATGATAATGGATGAGTACGGTCAGGATTCATATTTTGCACAGATGACAAGGGATTTCAGCACGTTCAGACGTGTTCAGCGTTCAACATATTCTATGGACCATCTCAAGCCGCGCCACGGCTCGGTTGTTGCAATCAGCGAAGCGGAGTATACTGCACTTGCAGATGCATACGGAATACAGAAATAATAGCTGAAGATATTGCAATTGAAATAAAAAAGCTTTAAAATAGAACAAGCAACTTTTTTGGAGGTACTTATTTATGCTTAAAGTAGGTCTTGTCGGCGTCGGCGGAATCAGCGGCGCACATATCCCTGCGTGGGATAAGAGGGAGGATGCCGAGCTTGTGGCTCTTTGCGATATCCGTCCCGAAAGAATGGAGCAGTATGAGGGCAAGCGTCATTATCTCGATTTTGATGAGATGCTTGCAAACGAGGAGCTTGATATTCTCGATATCTGTCTGCCCACATATCTCCACGCGGATTTTGCTGTCAAAGCAATGGAGAAGGGCATCAACGTAATCTGCGAAAAGCCCATTTCACTTAAAGAAGAGGATATTGACAGAGTTTATTCAACAGCCGAGAAGAACGGCGTTAAATTTATGGTCGCTCAGGTGCTTCGTTTCTGGCCGGAGTATGAAGTGCTCAAGGAAATCTTTGACACAAAGAAGTACGGCGAGCTGCTTTCAGGCACAATGACAAGACTCGGTCACAAACCCCGTTGGAGCTGGGACGGCTGGATGATGGATGAAAAGAGAAGCGGCCTTGTTCCCTTCGATCTTCATATTCACGATCTTGACTTTATGGTCTATGCTTTCGGTATGCCCAAGGTTGTTCATCAGTACCGTTCAAAGCGCCCCGAGCAGGATTTCCTCAGCATTGCATACGATTTCGGCAAGTTTACAATCAACACCGAGGCCTCCTGGTATGCAACCTGCTATCCGTTCACGGCACAGTTCCGTTTCCAGTTTGAGCAGGCTATTGTTGCCAACGAAAACGGCAAGATGAAGATTTATCTCACTGACGAAGAAATCGACCTTTCCAAAGAAACAAAGGGCGATACGGGCAGCATAAATCTTCCCAAGAGTGACGCTTACGCAAACGAAATCAATTACTTTGCAGACTGTGTTATCAATAACAAGCCTGTTGATAAGGTCCAACCCGAAGAGCTTCGCTGCGTAATGAATATTCTCAACAGCCTTTAATTATTTTCCGCCTGAGAAGGGCGGCGTTTCATAAGGAATTTAAGCCTTGAAACAGGATATTTTTGCTTTGTTCTATAATCAAACTATCTCTGTTCAAGGTGCGAAGCAGTTTTTATCAGTTTTTTCGTTCAGAGGAAATGAAAAAGAAACAATAAAAACCTTAACTTCCTTATGGAATGCCGCCCAGATCGGGCGGATTTTTTTCTTTATTTTTTTGTAAGTATATGGTATAATTCAGATATGCAAATTTTCTCTGTGTTCCTGCTATAATTCAGACCGCTTTTTGCGGCAGAACGGAGCTGTTGATTATGAAAAAAATTCTTTGCATTTGTCTTATGCTCGTACTTGTGCTGACTGTTTGTCCGATCGGTGCTTTTGCGGCAGAGAACCCACCTCTTGTTGCTGATGCCGTTATTGTTGCAGGCAGCAAAAATACTGAGCAGTATGCCGCATCACGCCTTGAATATTATCTTGAGCGGATAACGGGCGCAGACATCGCCGTTGTTTCCGATTCCGAGCCTGCGGCTGAATATGAAATCTGCGTCGGTGAAACAAACCGCGCCGATATCAACCTTGAAGGCTTTGATGACGGCGGATACGTCATACAGTCAGATGAGAGCAGCGTTATTATCTGCGGCGCAGGTAACAAGGGCACAATCAACGGTGTATATGCCTTCCTTGAGGATTACTGCGGCTGCCATTGGTATGAGGGCGGTGTTATCGTAACACCCGAAAACGCTTCTCTTACCGTACCTCTCGGCATTGACGATGAATATCATCCTTTCTTTGAATACACCGAAACCGATACGGCAAGCTCACGCGATTTGGAGTTTTCGCTGGCTAACGGACTCACCGGCGGTGTTTACCGCAGCTTCAGCGAGGAGCAGGGCGGCCACGTCGGTTACATAGGTTCGTTTGCCCATACGCTTGTAACATATTACTGCAAGCCCGAAACATATTTTGAATCTCACCCCGAGTATTATGCTTACCGAGGCGGTGAAAGAATACCCAAGCAGCTTTGCCTAACAAACCCCGATGTCATAAATATTGTTGTCAGCGAGGTGCTTGCGCTTCTTGCACAGCAGCACGACCCGTCAGCGACAATTCAGATTGTTTCTCTCACCCAGCACGATAATCAGGAGTACTGCGAATGTGAAAATTGCAAGGCACTTGACAATGCCAACGGTTCACACTCGGGCACGATGATTACCTTTGTTAACACTGTTGCCGAGCGTGTCAAGGCAGCAGGAGACTATGAAAATATCGTTTTTGATACCTTTGCTTATCAGTACACACGCAAGGCACCGACAAAGGTTGTCCCGAGGGATGACGTTATTGTCCGCCTTTGCTCAATTGAGTGTTGCTTCGGTCACACACTTGATGACCCCGACTGCAAGGAAAACGCTTCGTTTATGAGCGACCTTGAGCAATGGGGAAAAATATGCAACCGCATATATGTGTGGGATTATGTAAACAACTACCGCGAAACGGTCAGCATCTTCCCGAATTTCGGCGTAATGCAGCGCAACGTTCAGATATTCTATGAGAATAACGTAAAGGGTCTGTATGAAGAGGGAAACTATTATATCGCAAACAGCGACGGTGAGTTTGCGGAGATGAGAACATATCTCCTCTCAAAGCTTATGCAGGACCCCTACTGTGATTACTATGCCGAAATGGACGGATATCTTGAGGCTGTTTACGGCCCCGGCGGCAAATATATACGTGAATTTATCGATATTGCGACTGAGCACGCGGTAACAAAAGCCCAGCATCTGGGTATCTATCAGGAGACGCTGAATACGCTTTACTTTATGACAAGTGCTGATGTAAGACGCTGTAACGAGCTTTGGGCTAAGGCTAAAGCGGAGGCCGAGAACGATGAGCAGCTGGCACAGATAAATCGTTCGGAGCTTTGCTGGCGATACTGGAAATGCTCCAACTACAGAGGAGAGTTTTCACTGCTTAAGTTCCCGTATATCCGTATGAATGCAAACGAACAGCTTCACCACGATATGAAAGATATGGGTATCACAATGCTCGGCGAGGCTTCAACACATGCGCTTTCCGACTGTAATCTGCTCTATCTTTACAGAGCACCGCATAAGTGGACAACACTTTATGAAGAGCCTTATTGGGATGTGCTGAATCCTTATGCAATAAAGCTTTATGAATTCCTTGGTAAGATATATAACTTTTTTAATTGATTCTTCAGGAGGTAATAATTTTGGAAAGAACTTACATACCCTTCAGAAACTGGAAAGAAAAATCAAAGCAGACCGAGTACACACAGAATACACCTCTGCTTGGTGCTGACGGCAAGCTCCTTGCAAAAGGCTGGGCGCGAAAGAATGTGTTTGACTATGACAGAACAAAAGTCAAAGCGCGCCTTATGAGCCGTAAGGAGTGGGATTTCTATCAGGTGTCCGACGGCAGATTTATGGTGCAGGTCAACTTTGCCAACATTAGCATCGGTGGTTTCATCTGTGCAAAGCTTATCGATATCGAAAACGGCAAGCAGATAATGGACGCAACACAGCTCTTTTTAGGCGGCAAGGATAAGTACGTTCCGCCTGCAAAGGGTGACGTTCCCAACCGCTTCGGCTACAAAATCGGCAAGGCAGAGTTTGATTTCGATACAAAAGAAAACACGAGAACCCTGTGGTTTAAAATGCTCAAGGGAAAGCAGACTGTCGAGTGTAAGTTCACAATGGATATTATGCCTGACCTTGAGAATATCACAACTGTTCTGCCATTTGCGGGTGATGAAACCAAGTATTTTATGACCACAAAGCAGAACTGTATGCCGTGTGAAGGTTTCTTCAAAATCGACGGTGAGGAGTGGAATTTCTCGAAGGCGGATTCGTTCTGTGCTCTTGATTGGGGCAGAGTAAACACACCGCACGAGATGGTATGGTACTGGGGTAACGGCTCAACATTCCTGACTGATGAAAATGGCGAAAAGCATCTTTTCGGCTTTGAGATCACGTGGGCAATCGGCGACGAGAGCAACGCGACTGAAACCTGCCTTTTCTATGACGGCAAGGCGCACAAATTCGGCGCTGTTGATGTTGAGGTATTCCCGAAGCCTGATAAGTTTATGCAGCCGTGGAAGTTTGTGTCGGAGGACGGCAGATTCAACCTGACAATGACTCCTTCGTTTGACCACCATACCGATCTGAACGTTGGCGTTGCGAGAATGCATACACATCAGGTTCACGGCATCTGGAACGGTGATGTAACACTCGATGACGGTACAAAGCTCGAAATTAAAGATATGTACGCATTCTGTGAGTACGTAGAAAACAAGTGGTAAAAAAATAAGGCTGTCACGTTGCGTGACAGCCTTATTTTTTGATCTGTTTTATTTTGCTTTTTTCTTTTCGCTTGAGAAGAACATACCTGCTGCGTTGAGTATAATGAATACGATAAGGTAGCCTATAACAAATTTCTGGTGGGAATAAATAGTGGCGACCATCATAAAGATACAGCCGATAATAGCGATAATCGGTGCTATAAAACGCTTGAATCCGTTAACGTCCTTGAGCTTGAAAAGCATCATAACGAAGATGGGAATATAGAGGAAGTAGCTTGTGACGATGGGAAGCTCTGTCGGGTCAAAGGCAAATATGCCGAGCTTGCTGCCGAAAGATGAAAACTGTGAGCAGTAGAAGAAAACCATCCAGATAATGCACATAAGAATACCGAAGGTTGCTGAGCTTGGTGCCATATTTGTTGCCTTGTCAACCTGCTTGAATATCTGCGGCTTGATTCCCTGATTACGGCATGCAAGTGCATACATACCTCTTGAGCATGCAAGCGTAAGACCGTTTAGCGTGCCGAAACAGGAGATGATAACGAAAACAAAAACTGCCGTGCCGCCGATTTTGCCGAATACAGCTTCGAATGCAAGCTTTGCACCTGTTTCGCCGCCTGCCATCATATCGGCGTTGCTGATTCCGCCGGCGAGACCTACGTAGTAGAGGATATATATTATAATAACGGCAAGTGAGCCGAATACAAGTGCGCGGGGCAGATTTTTCTTTGCGTCCTTAAGCTCTGCGTTGATTGTTGTTGCAACAATCCAGCCGTCGTATGCAAACGCTGTTGCACATATTGCTGTGAAAAGTGCAGGACCCGTTTCTACCTCACGTACAACAGTTGTGAAGTTTTCAACTGTGTAGCCCTTGGTAAGACCGTAGATTGTGCCGACAATAGCCATAAGGAAGAGGGGGATAAGCTTGATAACGGTTGTAGAAACCTGCACCTTACCTGCAATAACCGGAGAAAGAAGATTGATTGCAAAGCTGAGAATAAGGTAGAAGCCTGCAAGCGTCATACAAAGACCGCCCGTAATGTCAGCCTGGTCGTGGAAGAACAGTACGCAGGTGTATCGCGCGGTAACCCAAGCCAGAGCCATTGTAAGGCAGGGGTAATAAATTACGCTTGTAAACCATCCGATAAAGTAGGCGTATTTTTTGCCGACAAGAGCTTCTGCGTAGTCGACGAGACCGTTGACCTTCTCGATTCGGTTTGCAAGTATTGAGAATGCGTATGCACAGGCGAGCATAATAAGGCCGCCGGCAATCCATGAAAGGATACCGAGTTTAAGGTCGCCGCCGGTTGCGTTGAGTATTTTCTCCGCCTTGAAGAAAACGCCGCTGCCGACAACAACGCCGGTTACCATTGCTATAGCCGTCATAAGACCGTATTTTTTTGTCATTGTTGCCATTTGATCACCTCAAATATTGATTATAAAATAGAGTGTATATAAATTTTTGAATTATTGCAAGTCTTTTTTTAAAAACCTGTAGAAATTATTTCTATTATGGTGTACAATATCTAATCGGAATATGAAAAATGAAAGGAAATTGATGCTATATGAAAAACTTTAAGGGTATTTTCCCCGCTCTTCTCACTCCGTTTGATAAAAACGATAATGTCAACACTGAGCAGCTTAAGCTCCTTGTCGAAAAGAATATCGAACAGGGTGTTGACGGATTTTACGTTGCAGGCAGCACAGGCGAAGCATTCCTTCTCTCTGAGGAGGAGCGCAGACTTGTTTATAAAACAGTTAAGGAAGCGGCAGGCGACAAGGTTACACTCATCGCTCACGTAGGCACTGTTTCCACAAAGCAGGCTGTTGAGTATGCAAAATACGTTGAAAGCATCGGTTACGACGCTGTTTCGGCTGTTGCTCCGTTTTATTACAAATTCAGCAACGCTCAGGTTGTTGAGCATTACAAGGCCATTGCCGACAGCGTAAATATTCCGCTTATCATCTACAACATTCCCGCTTTCTCCGGTGTTGAGCTTACACTCGATGAAATTGCTGAACTTCTCAGCCACGAGAACATTCTCGGCGTCAAGTACACATCAAACGATTACTTCAAGCTTCAGCAGATCAGAGAGCGTTGCCCCGATGCAATAATCTACAACGGCTTTGACGAGATGATGATTTCAGGTCTTGCAATGGGTGCTGACGGCGGTATCGGCTCAACCTACAACTTTATGGCTGATAAGTTTATCAGGATTCATCAGCTGTGGAAGAGCGGCGACATCAAGGGCGCACAGGAAATTCAGTGGCAGGCAAATAAGATCATCACCGCACTCTGCAAGGTCGGCGTTATGGCAGGCGAAAAGGCTGTGCTCAACCTTCTCGGCTTTGATTTCGGCGTTTGCCGCAAGCCCTTCGGTGAGCTTACCGATGAGCAGATTGATTACCTCAAAGAAGCAATCCTTCCGCTTCTTTAATGCTTGACAGCATTTATAGCTTGTGATATACTTTGTTTTGTATTGATGAGGGCTTCGGCTCTGCAAAATTTAAAATGATTGGAGATACTCAAAATGGAGAGAATCAAGACTATCGAAACAAAAGACCTTGTTAAGAGCTGTGAGAACGGTGGCTGCGGCGAGTGCCAGACATCCTGCCAGTCAGCTTGCAAGACATCCTGCGGTGTTGCTAACCAGCAGTGTGAAAACGCTCAGGAAAACTAATCAGCGGATATAATAATCAGCTATCAGACAGGTAATACACATTTGCTGTATTACCTGTTTTTATTCGTAACCACTGAAATAAACCGGAGTGAAAAGAAAATGGTACACCAGTATAAATTAAACGGCTACAACATTGTGCTCGATACGTGCAGCGGCTCTGTTCACGTTGTTGACGATGTTGCTTACGATATAATCGCTCTTTATAAAGAGAAGAGTGCCGATGAAATTGCGGAGGAAATATCTGCAAAGTATTCATCAAGCGGTGTCACAAAGCGGGACTGTCTTGACTGTATTGTGGATGTTAAGTCGCTCGAACAGATGCAGAAGCTTTACACACCCGATACCTATGCCGATATGGCGTTTGATTTTAAAAACAGAAACACCGTGCTAAAGGCAATGTGCCTTCACGTTGCTCATACCTGTAACCTCAACTGTGAATACTGCTTTGCAAGCCAGGGCAAATATCACGGTGAGCGCGCACTGATGAGCTTTGAGGTGGGCAAACGCGCACTCGATTTCCTTATTGAGAATTCGGGTACACGCCACAACCTTGAGGTTGACTTCTTCGGCGGTGAGCCGCTGATGAACTGGGACGTTGTAAAGCAGCTTGTTGCCTATGCTCGTGAGCAGGAGAAGATTCATAACAAGAATTTCCGCTTTACTCTCACAACAAACGGTATGCTTATTGATGACGACGTTATCGAATTCAGCAACAAAGAGATGAGCAACGTTGTTCTCAGTCTTGACGGCAGAAAAGACGTTCACGACCGCCTGCGTAAAGACTATACGGGCAAGGGCAGCTACGATATTATTGTGCCCAAGTTCAAGGAGTTTGTTGAGCGCAGAGGAAATAAGAGCTACTATATGCGCGGCACATTTACCCACGCAAACACAGACTTCACAAACGATATTTTCCATATGGCTGATATGGGCTTTACGGAGCTTAGTATGGAGCCTGTTGTCTGTGCTCCGAGTGATGCAAGCGCTCTTACAAACGAAGATCTGCCCGTTCTTTTTGAACAGTATGAGATACTTGCCAAGGAAATGATAAAGCGCAAGCGTGAGGGCAGGCCGTTCACTTTCTACCACTACATGCTCGACCTTAAGCACGGCCCTTGCATTTATAAACGTATCTCGGGTTGCGGCTCGGGTACGGAGTATGTTGCCGTAACTCCTACGGGTGACATCTATCCCTGCCATCAGTTCGTAGGCGATGAGAAGTATCTGCTCGGCAACATCTATGACGGCATTTCAAACACCGAGGTGCAGAATGAGTTCAAGCTCTGCAACGCTTATGCAAGAAAAGAGTGTGAGGATTGCTGGGCAAAGCTCTACTGCTCCGGCGGCTGTGCCGCAAACTCATACCACGCAACGGGAAAAATCACAGGTATTTATGAATACGGCTGTGAGCTTTTCAAAAAGCGTATCGAATGTGCGGTAATGCTTCAGATTGCCGACGAAGTTTAAAAAAGAGGAATAATTATGGACACACCGATTGTTGATTTTGTGAAAGCTTATGCACAAAGCGGCAAGGCCCGGTTTCATATGCCGGGCCATAAGGGTGTGTCATTTTTTGGCTGTGAAGAGCTTGATATAACCGAAATCAGCGGTGCGGATGAGCTTTATGTGCCCGAGGGCATAATTCTTGAAAGTGAGAAAAATGCCGCAACCCTTTTCGGCACTTCCTGCACTGTTTATTCTGCAGGCGGTTCAACGCAGAGCATTCAGGCAATGCTTTTTGCAGCATACTGCAGGGCGGATAAACGAGGCGGAAAACCTTTTGTGATTGCAGGCAGAAATGCACACAAGGCATTTATTTACGCTGCCGCAAAGCTCGATTTTGATATAGTGTGGCTTTATCCTGAGCAGAGCAGCGGCATCTGCAGCTGTATTGTTACGGCTGAAATGCTCGAATCACAGCTGAGTATTTGCGGCGAAAAACCGTTTGCTGTTTATATCACAAGCCCGGATTATCTCGGAGGAGTCACCGATATTGCCGCGCTTTCTGCTGTCTGCAGGGCTCACGGTGTGCCGCTGCTTGTAGATAACGCTCACGGTGCATACCTCGCTTTCTGTGATAAAAGCATTCACCCGATAAATCTCGGTGCCGATATGTGCTGTGATTCGGCTCATAAAACACTGCCTGTGTTCACGGGCGGAGGATATCTTCACGTTTCAAAGGATGATTTCTTCGGCTTTGCGGACGGTGTTGTCGGATCAATGGCTGTGTTCGGCTCAACAAGTCCGTCTTATCTGATAATGCAGTCACTCGATATGTGTAACAGATATATGTCCGAGAGAATCCGTGCTGATATAAAAGACTGCGCTGAACGCGTCGAGCGTGTGAGAAAGGTTATGCGGCGGAACGGTATAGAAGATGTTTCGTGCGAGCCGCTTAAAATAACAGCCGATTTCAGAAACTTCACAGCTGACGGTTTTGATAATACAGGTGATTATTTCAGAAGTCTGGGTATCGAGCCTGAATACTGTGACGGTGATTTCACTGTGTTTATGGCTTCGCCGTTTAACAGTGAGGATGATTTTTTGCGGCTTGAGGCTGCGTTTGATAACATTTGTCTGACCAAGCGTGTATGTAAAGAATTTACTATCGAAAGGTCGGAGCAGGTGATGTCTGTGCGCGAAGCTGTCTTTGCGCCGAGTGAAGTAATTTCCGCTTCACGTGCGTTGGGCAGAATCTGTGCCGCACCGTCGGTGTCGTGCCCACCTGCAATACCGATTGCCGTGAGCGGCGAGATTATAACGGAGAACCATATCAGTGCTTTTGAACACTACGGCATAAACCAAATTGTTGTTGTGAAGAATTGACAATTTGTTTTAAGGTGTTATAATAAATGCATAATTTTTTAAAAAAGGGGATTTTGTTATGTTTGCAAAGCTTTTCGCATTTTTCCTGTCAATCTATTATATGATTACGCCTTATGCTGCTCCGTCTACGGCAGAAGCTATTAAGGTGCTTGATGAGAGCAAGGTTGAGCTTGCCTTCGTAACATGGGGTGACTCTCAGATTTCAAACTACCTTTTCGAGCGTGAGCCTCGCCTGCGTGCAGCAGCAGAGGATGTTGCAAATGCAGCAAGCGATCTTGATGCACTTCTCATTGTCGGTGACATTGCCGAGAACGGACTCCAGTGTGAGTATGACGTCGTAAGCGGTCATCTCAAAGACAGCGGCGTTGACAACTACCTTATGGTAGTCGGTAACCATGATATACGCCTTCGCTCCTACAAGCAGGTTGTTAAGCGATTCACATCTTTCCAGAATGAGCTTAACGAAAACGCAGGCAGTGAGCTTACAGTTGACAAGCTCAACTATTCCTACGAAATCAACGGATATACATTCATTGTTCTCGGCAATGACAAGTCAGTTTTTGAAGAAAACTATTTCAGCGAAGAACAGCTTGCATGGCTTGACGAAACACTCAAGGCAAAGGCTGTGGACGGCAAGCCTGTTTTCGTTGCAGTACATCAGCCGCTTAAGAAGACTCACGGCCTTCCCGTAACATGGGGTAACGGCACAAACGAAAAAGCAGGTCACGTCGGTGCACAGAGCGATGCTCTTTATGAGATAATGAATAAATACTCAAACATTATTCTTATCACAGGCCACCTTCACACAGGCTTCGGTCAGTATTCATACGAGAAGATTGGTAATATCCACGGCGTTAACGTTCCCTCTACAACAATTGTGAATAAAGACGGCGACTATAATGAGCCTGCAACAGGCTATGTAACCGAGGTTTACCGTAACAAGGTTGTATTCAGAGCAAGAGATTTTGCAAAGGGTGTCTACGTTCCCGATTATGATATTGAGATAAAGCTTGATAAATAATTTTTAGTTATAAAGCTGCCTTTCGGTTTGGAAGGCAGCTCTTTTTGTTTGAAGTATTTGATTTCTGTGCTTTTATATGTTAAAATCGGAGTGGAATACAATGTTAGGGGGATTATTTATGGCAAAAGACGCAGTGCGTGAAAACACTGTTGCGAAGAATAAGCCTGTTGCGGGAAACAATCGCCGCTATGTAGGCTCAAAAGAATCACTTGCTTACGTTGTTTACGATATTTCCCAGAGCTTTAACATTAACAAATATGCTGATGTTTTTATTACCGACGTCGTTCAGATTGGTCTGAGTTTTCAGACGGTCGTAAATTTTGTTATCGGTATATGGGATGTTATAAACGATGTCTTTCTTGCCGCTATTGTTGATAAAACGAGAACGCGTTTCGGCAAATTCCGCCCGTGGCTTTTTATTTGTTCAGGTCCCGGCTTTTTGCTTTCTCTTGTTTATTGGCTGCTGCCTATAATCTTTTCCGGCACCGATCCGTATCATACAGGTAAGCTTGCTTTTTATATGATTTTCCAGTTGATAAATAACCTCAACGGATCCCTTGCAAATATTTCGAGAACTGGCATGCTTTCGACAATAACACCGAATATTATCGAACGAACAAGGCTTATAACACAAGCCAGCCTTTTTTCAGGATTTGTTGAAAAATGGCCTGAGATATTTATGGGGTTGCTGATTGACCTTATCAATCACGGTAAGCTTAAAATACCTATGAAGGCACTATACGTTTCTGCAGGTGTGTTTACATCCACTGTGGTGAGCATTATGGGTCTGTTCTTTGTTTTTACTGCCAAGGAGCGTGTTGCTCAACGCGTAGAAAAGCCAAGCATCTGGCAGGGCATCAAGTCAATATTTAACAATAAACCCTTGCTTATACTTACAATTACGGAATTCCTTCAGGCATTCGGTATGAATTCAGGCACGAACTATTATTACATAAACGTTCTCGGCTTTGCTTCGATGACAACGGTTGTCGGTATTCCCGGTGCCTTTGTTTCGCCTACAAGCTACGCTTTTGTTACCAAAGCACGTGCACGCTTTTCGACAAGAACGCTGTGGATTACAAGCTCACATCTCGGCGACTTCCTTATGATTTTTGTTTATCTTATCGGTGCATTCAATAAGAACTATAAAAAGCTTTCGGTTATGATCCCCGCGTTTATGATAAGAGAAACCATCTGGATGACCTGCTGGGGACTGATGAATGTTATACCTGAGGAAATGCGTAACGAAACAATAGACTACGGTGAGTGGAAAAACGGTTACAGAACAGAGGGAATGACAGGTGTTGCCAAAGATCTTGCAAGGAAGCTTGTCGGCACGCTTGGTAATACAATCAAGTCGTTTATTCTCAGTAAAATAGGATATGTTGAAGGCGCAGGCTACGGCAACCAGTCGGAGCGTACGGAATATCTGCTCTTTATGATGTGTACCCTTCTTCCTACCGTTACAAGTGTATTTGGCCTTATTCCGAAATTCTTCTATGATCTTTCGGGTGAAAAGAAAGAGCGTATGTACCGCGAGCTTGCCGAGCGACGTAAGAGTATTATTGACAAAGCAAACGAAATCAACGATAAAATTGAAAGTGAATAAAAACGAAAAAGGCTTGCACAGCGATTAAACTGTGCAAGCCTTAATTTTATTTATGCTGTTTTTTTAAATTCTGTTGATGCTCTTGAGAGCTATCTTTCCGAGTTCGATAACGTCAATTGCTTTGACGGGGCAAACCTCGTGGCACTTGCCGCAGCCGATACATTTGTCGTAATCAACCTTGGCACAGAAGTTTTCAACCTTAACTGCGTCGTATTCGCAAGCCTTGACGCACTTCATACAGCCGATACAGCCTGCCTTACACTCCTTGCGTGTAAGTGCGCCCTTGTCGTGGTTAACACAGAGCACCGCCGCCTTTGCCTGATGAAGAGGCATAAGCTCGATAAGACCCTTCGGGCAGGTTTTGATACAAGCCTTACATGCGCGGCAGGCAAGAGGATTGATTCTTGCAACACCGTCACAGATGTGAATTGCATCGTAGGGACAAGCGTCAATACAGTCGCCGAAGCCTACACAGCCGTATACACAGTCCTTCGGACCGCCGAAAAGCTGAGTTGCCATTTTACAGCTCTTAACGCCGCTGTAAACGAGCTTTGTGCCTGCGTTGTGAGCGTTACCCTGGCAGAGCACAACAGCAGCCTGAGGGGCAACTGTGCCTGCCTCAAGGCCTGCGATGGCGGCAATCTTTTTGGATACTTCGCTGCCACCGGGTGAGCAGAGTGTTGTGCAGGTTGTTTCACCCTTTGAAAGTGCGGCGGCATAGCCGTCACAGCCAGAAAAACCGCAGGCGCCGCAGTTGGCACCGGGCAGCTCTTCTCTGATTTTTTCAGCCTTTTCATCAACGGGCACAGCCATAACGATTGAGGCAACGGCAAGCATAATCGCTGCGATAACGCCTATGACGGATACGACTATGACTGCGAGAATAATCGGATTCATAATTCATACCGCCTTTCTTAACCGAATATTCCTTCGACGATTCCCGTGAATCCGAGGAAGGAGATTGATGTGAGGGAAGCCGCAACAAGTGTTATCGGCAGACCCTGCATGAACTTGGGTACATCACAGCTTTCAAGTCTCTCGCGCACACCTGCAAACATTACCATCGCAACGAGGAAGCCGAGACCTGCACCGAGTGTGTTGACCATTGACTGTGCGAAGTTGTAGCCGTTGTCAACGTTGAGGATAACAACACCGAGAACCGCACAGTTTGTTGTGATAAGCGGCAGATAAATACCGAGTGCACTGTAAAGAGCAGGGATATATTTTTTGAGTACGATTTCAACAAGCTGAACAAGCGCCGCAATGACAAAGATAAATACGATTGTCTGCAGATATGCCATATCGTTGGCGACAAGGATGAACTTGTTGATCGGGTAGGTAACCGCGGTAGCAAGCAGCATAACGAAGATAACCGCCATTGACATACCTGTTGCCGTGTTGAGCTTCTTTGAAACGCCGAGGAACGGACATATACCGAGGAATTTGCTGAGCAGGAAGTTTTCCGTAAGGATTGCAGTTACGAGAATTGCAAGGAATGCTTTTGTCATTTTACGGTCGCCTCCTTTACATCACAGCTGTCGTCTGTTCCGATAAGTGAACAGCTTGCAGCCATCGGACAGCTTTCGCAGCCGTGGAGTTCTGCCTTGGGCTTGCCTTTCTTCTCGGCAAGTCTGTTTGCAACAGCAATAAGCATACCGAATACGAAGAAGCCGCCGGGAGGAAGAATAAAGATAATCATCGGGTCGACAGGCCAGCTTTCCTGAATAAGCTGGAAGCCTGCGATTGAGCCTGAACCGAAGAATTCGCGGATAACTGCCATTGCGAGCAGAGCACCCGTGAAGCCGACGCCCATACCCATACCGTCAACAGCAGATGCGATAACGCTGTTTTTGCCTGCAAAAGCTTCAGCTCTGCCGAGGATGATGCAGTTAACAACGATAAGCGGCAGATAAACGCCGAGGCTTTCGTCAATTGAAGGTACGTATGCTTTTACAAGCATCTGAACAATTGTAACGAAAGAGGCGATAATGACGATGTATGCGGGGATTCTTACCTTGCCGGGGATAATTTTGCGAAGTGCAGAAATAACAATGTTAGAACAGATAAGAACAATTGAAGCTGCAACACCCATACCGATTGCGCCTTCAACTGAGGTTGAAACGGCAAGTGTGGGGCAGGTGCCGAGAACAAGGCGGAGCACCGGGTTTTCGGCGATAAGGCCTTTGGTAAATTCTTTATAGAGCGGTTTTTTATCAGCCATTGTTCACACCTCCTGTAACTTCAGCGTAGTAATCAAGCGCTGTGTTAACTGCCAGTGTGACAGCCTTTGAGGTGACGGTTGCACCTGTGAGCGCCTTGATTTCGTTTTCACCGGGATTATTTTTGTTGACGGCTATTCCTGTTATTTTGCCGATGAACTGTGCAAGGAAATCAGGATTCTTTGCGTTCATACCAAGACCGGGTGTGTCGTTGATTGAAAGCAGTTCAACACCTGAAACCGTACCGTCAGCTTTGATGCCGACCATTACGCTGATTTCACCGCCGTAGCTTTTGGCTGTGGTTGTGAAAACGTAGCCTGCAACCGCACCGCTTGCATCTGTGCCGACAGAGTAGCTGATGTCGCCCTTGCTTTCGTCGGTGAAGTTTTTGGCGTCTGCAAGCACAACTGCCTTTGTGGCGTTGGCGGCAGCGATGTTGTTCTCTTCAATAACCGGTGCCGTGAGTGAGTTTGTGTATGCGAGAAGACCGGATGTGACAAGGCATATTGCCGTGAGCACGATTACCGGCTTGAGTATGTCGCTTATCTTAAAGTTCTTCATACTTTAGCCGCCTCCTTCTCTGCTTTCTTGGCGGCTTTTTCAGCCTTTCTGTCCCTTTTCGGTGTGCCGAAGGGCTTAGCTGTTGTAAGTCTTTCGATATGAGGAACAAGGATATTCATAAGGATGATTGAGAAGGATACACCCTCGGGATAGCTGCCGAATATTCTGATTGCGGATGTGATAAGACCGCAGCCGATACCGAAAATAATCTTGCCCTTGAAGCTGACGGGGCTCGTTGTGTAGTCGGTAGCCATAAAGATTGCACCGAGAAGAAGACCGCCGCCGAGAATCTGATAAGCAACGAATGCGAAGTCAAACTTGCCTGCAAAGAGCATAAATACTGCAACAGTGCCGATGTAGCTGAGCGGAATTGCAGGGGAGATAACCTTGCGGATTACGAGATATACGCCGCCAAGGATAAGTGCAACCGAGCAAACCTCGCCGAGGCTTCCGCCGTGAGTGCCCAGGAGCATCTGAACCATTGAGGGCATTGCCTCCGCAGCTTCCTCACCTTTGAGGATTGCAAGAGGAGTTGCTGTAGTAGTGATGAATTTTGAATCTGCTGCCCAGTTTGACATTGCTGACGGGAAAGAGACGAGCAGAATAATTCGTGCTGCAAGTGCAGGGTTGACAAAGTTCTGACCGATGCCGTCGAACATCTGCTTGACAACAACGATAGCTATAATGCTTCCCAGTGCAGCAATCCACAGCGGAATTGAAACGGGCAGGTTGAATGCGAGAATAAGACCTGTTACAACCGCGCTCAGGTCGCCTATTGTCTGGTGGCGCTTCATAACCTTGCGGCTGAGATATTCGGAGAGTACGGCGCTGCCTACACAGACGATTGTTACCATAAGCACCTTGTAGCCGAAGATTACAACAGCCGCGATAAGTGCCGGGATGAGCGAAATTATAACGTCGAGCATAATGCCGGTTGCTGTGTGAGGTGAACGTACGTGCGGTGAAGCACTGACGGTAAGTTTTTTGTTTACGCTCATTTCTTTGCACCTGCCTCTCTGATAACTGATTTTGCAAGACGCATATGCTGTACGAGCGGCAGACCTGCCGGGCATACGTAAGCACAGCTGCCGCATTCCATGCAGACCATAACGCCTGATTCGGTAAGCTTGTCGGCTTCCTTGGATTTTGCGTAGCGTGCAATAAGTGTGGGCATAAGGCTCATCGGGCAGACCTGAGCGCAGCGTCCGCAACGGATACAGTCACGCTCGGGCTTGATTTTGAATGTGCCTTCTGCAAATGCGAGAATTGCGTTGTTCTGCTTGAGCAGGGGAATATCCGTGCCGACTATTGCAGCGCCCATCATCGGACCGCCAGAAATAATCTTGAACGGTTCTGCTTTGAATCCGCCGCAGAATTCGACAATATCGTGAATGCTTGTGCCTATGGGTACACGCACATTTTTAGGTGTGTGTATTGCCGAACCGTCAACTGTAACAGAACGGCTGACAAGCGGCTTGCCTGTTTCGATATAACGCTGTATAAAGGCAACACTGGCAACGTTCATAAGCACACAGCCGACATCAGAGGGCAGCTTTCCGGGCGGAACCTTTCTGCCTGTTACGGACTGAATCATAACCTTTTCAGCACCCTGCGGATACTTTGACTTGAGTGCCATTATGTTGATGTCCTTGTCGCCGCCTGCAATGTCGTTGATCTGCTTTTTCAGCAGGTCGATTGCCTGAGGTTTGTTATCTTCAACAGCGATAACAACTTTCTTGAAGCCGAGATATTTCTTGAGCGTTACAACACCCTTGATGACGTTTGCGCTGTTTTCCATACATTCGCGGTAGTCAACCGTGATGTAAGGCTCACATTCGGCAGCGTTGACAATCAGCGTGTCGATGTTTTCGTTGGGCATAAGTGCGAGCTTGACGTGAGCAGGGAAGCCTGCACCGCCCAGACCTACAAGACCCGATGCACGGGCTGCCTTGATAAGGTCCTGTGCGTTTTCGATTTTTGGCGGCTCAAATCCTTCGAATACAGCCATTTCACCGTCGGATTCGATGGTTACTGCCTTGGAAACAGAGCCGTTTGCAAGCTTGACTTCACTTATTGCAGTGACGGTACCCGATACGGATGAGTGTATGGGAGCACTTACAAACTTGTCGGTGTCTGCTATAAGCTGACCGACCTTGACCTGGTCACCGACCTTGACTACGGGCTCACAGGGCGCACCGATATGCTGCTGCATGGGGAGCACTACCTTTTCGGGCGGAGGCATACGGGTTATTTTGCAGTCTTGCGTGTTCTTGCTGTGAGAAACGCTGACACCGCCTCTGCCTTTTACAACGGCGGAGAGCACGCCGCTTGCGGAGTATCCTTTCATATTTTCATCTCCTGTTAATTTGTTCCCTTGGTGGATTTTGTTGTGGGAACAAAGTATTTACTTTGTTTTATTAATAGCGGGCTGACTGCTTTGAAAATCAGACCCGTTACAATACCTGTACATACGCCGAAAACAAGAAGGGCAGGGGCGTAGCCTGCAATTGTCACCGTGTCGGTTATAACTGCTGCAGCGATGAGCTGACCGAGGTTGTGTGCCAGCGCACAGCAGACACCCGAGCCGATAAGACCGAGCGGATTGTTTTTGATTACTCTGAAAATCAGGCACATTGCCGCAAGGCTCATAAGTCCTCCGCAAAGGCTCATAAGGAAGGCTGTCAGCCCCCTTGTGATTCCTGCAAAGCCTGCTTTGATAATAACAATAAACAATGCATCGGTAATTTTTAGAGTTGATGCAGCAAACATTGTCACGATGTTTGAGATACCCGGTTTTGCCCCGGGAGGAAGAAACGGAAACGCAGGCAGCAGAGATTCGAGCCACGAAAGTGCTAGTGCTTGTGCGCCGAGTATGCCTGCAAGAGCAACCCTGCGTGTGACATTTCTTTTATTAGTATACGAGGGCATCGATTTCACTCTCCTCCCCGTTTTCTATTGTTATAACAACTTCTGCAGGCAGACAGGCGGCGGTGTCTCCTCTGTGCCTGAGCTTGCCTGTGCTGACACAGAGCTTGTCGGGGCAGGCGGCATTTTTGAACGAAATGCAACCTTTTTCGACATAAAGGGTTGCTTCAGGTGAGCAGGGCAGTGCAAGCTCGTAGCTTTCCTCTACCTTATCAAGCTCAATGCTTTCAAAAGTTTCTCCGTCAATATAAATCACTGCGGTTGCACCGCTTGTGGTGTTTTTGGTGTGAAAATGGAAGCCGACAGCTCCAAGCAGCAAAACGGCAATCAGAATAATATCGAGCGGTCTGATGAGCTTTTTCATTTGAGTTCACCAAGCCTGTATTCATCGTTAGTTATTGAGATAAGATTGCTTTCAGTATCACCGTAGGTTGTGATTATTTCTTTGTCGGTTGTGATGAAAACCGCATCAGCATTGTATTTTTCGAGCAGCGGCAGGCTCTTTTCTATTCCGAGCACAAAGCATGCTGTTGAAAGCGCATCGCTCACGTAGCCGTACTGTGCATCAACCGTAACGCTGAGCAGTCCGCTGTCAGCAGGGCAACCTGTTGAAGGGTCAAATATATGATGATAACGCTTGCCGTTTTCATCTTCGAAAAATCTTTCGTAGTTGCCCGATGTTGAAATGCATCCGGGCGCAATATTCAGAACAGCGCAGTGCTCGTTCACTTCACCGAGCGGGTCGCGTATGCCAATATTAAAAGCGGCGTTCGGTCCTGAACCGAATTTGTCAAGCTTTACGCTGCCGCCTACCGTTATGATTGATTCTCTTAAATCGATGATATCATCGCTGAGAAAATCCGTTAGTATTTCATCTGCATAGTCGCAGGCAATGCCTTTTCCGACTGCACCCATATCAAGCTTTACGCCATCAGGTATATATACCGTGTTGCCGTCAATGCTCCATTTGTCTGCGTTCTTAATTGCGGCGTCAATTTCTGCTTGTGAAGGAACTTTTGCTTTATCTGTGCCTATGCCCCACAAATCCGAAAGTGCACCGATTCCTGCGCAGAATGCACCATTGCTGTCTTTTTCAATCTGCTTGAGATCTGTCAGTATTTTTGCAAGTTCATCCGATACTTCGGTTTTGCCGCTGTTAACGGCATATATTTCCGATTCGCTGTTTGTTCTCGAGAGAAGTTTTTCGTCAAGCTTGACGATTTCACTTTTTATTCTTCCGGCAGCCTTTTCGCAACTGAATCCCGTAATATCAAGGCTTACGGTTGTGTTCATTGCAATAAAGCTTGCAGCTGTGTTTTTGTTGAGAAAGAAGTCGGCAACGATTACTGCAACGAGTGCAACTGCACATATAACCGCAATGCAGGTAAGAAGCTTTTTCTTCATATACAGCCGACCCTCCCCATTGTCCATTATCATCAATTCAGTATTATATATTAAATGTTATTATAAATCAAGAGTAAATAATAGTAATTCTCACTAAAATACCAATATCAATTAAAATGCCAAGACTCTTGTTTTTTTGCATATCGGTGTGATAAAATATCCGATGTAAAAATAATCGGTTATCAAAGGAGTGCTTTCGCATGTCATACGATTTTTATATGCCTGCACGTGTTGTCGGCGGCGAGGGTGTTGTCACGGCTCAGTCGTCGCTTCTCAAAGGCTTCGGCAAAAAATGCGTTATCGTAACGGGTGGTACGGGCGCTAAAAAAAGCGGCGCGCTTGCAGATATTACAGCTGCACTTGATAAGGAAAATATTCAGTATAAAATTTATGATAAAATCGGAGAAAATCCGCTTGTCACTTCATGCCGTGAAGCTGGTCTGATTGCGGCTGATTCCGGTGCGGATTTCCTTGTCGGTATCGGTGGCGGCAGTGCGCTTGACGCTGTCAAGGCTGCGGCTGTTTTTGCGGCGAATCCCTCGCTTGATGCGGAGGAAGTTTACCTGATGAATTATGAAAACTCACCGCTTCCGACAGTCGGAATCGGCACAACCTCGGGCACGGGCAGTGAGATTTCGGCTGTCAGCGTGCTGACCGACACAAAGGGTGTAAAACGCAGCATCAAAGGTGATTTCGGCTATTTCAACCTCGTCTTTGCCGATTGGCGATATACATCATCCTGCCCGATGAGTGTCACTGTTTCAACCGCGCTGGATGCTTTTATGCACGCAGCTGAAGGCTGGCTCGGCCCGAAATGCAACGAGCCCGCAACGGCTTTTGCTGCGGAATGTCTGCCGAAAATATACTTCTATCTCAAAAAGTTTCTTGCCGACGGTGAGCTTCCCGATGATGAGGGCAGAAAAGTTCTCTATCACGCTTCACTCAGCGCAGGCTTCACGCTCAATTACTGCGGCACGCTGTTTCCGCATCCCGTAGGTTATATCCTTACAGAGCATTACGGTATTCCTCACGGCAGAGCCTGTGCGGCATTCTTTGACCGATTGCTAGAAAAAGCCTGCGAATATGCACCTGACAGAGCCGATTCTCTGATTTCGCTTCTCGGCGACAGCAAGGAGAATATTATTACAACTCTCAGAACGCTTGCGGATTGCTCCGATATTGTAATCAGCGAAGCTCAGGCGGCAGAGCTTGTAAAGCGTTGGAAATCCAATCCGCGCAATTTTGACTGTACTCCCGGCGGATACAGCCCGGAGGAAGCGGCAAAGGCGCTTGTTTTGCTGTCAAAATAGGGGCAGATTATCAAAAAATTCTCTGCCGTTTTTGGTTAATTTGTGCTATGTTACAAAAGTTTGGAAAACGCTTGCATATCCGATGAAAAACGGATAAAATAGCCTAGGTACAAAAAATATTTCCAACTAAATTTTTCGGAGGTATGTAAAATGTCAGTTAAAGTTGCTATTAACGGTTTCGGTCGTATCGGTCGTCTTGCTTTCCGCCAGATGTTCGGTGCAGAAGGTTATGAAGTTGTTGCTATCAACGACCTCACAAAGCCCTCAATGCTCGCTACTCTTCTCAAGTACGACACAGCACAGGGTGGTTACTGCGGTTACATCGGCGAGAACGCACACACAGTTTCTGCTGATGACGAAGCAGGCACACTTACTGTAGACGGCAAGACTCTTAAGATCTATGCTATGGCTAACGCTGCTGAGCTCCCCTGGGGCGAAATCGGTGTTGACGTAGTTCTCGAGTGCACAGGCTTCTACTGCTCAAAGGCAAAGGCTCAGGCACACATCGATGCAGGTGCTAAGAAGGTTGTTATCTCTGCTCCCGCAGGCAACGATCTTCCCACAATCGTTTACAGCGTAAACGAGAACACACTCACAGCTGAGGACACAATCATCTCTGCTGCTTCCTGCACAACAAACTGCCTTGCTCCTATGGCTAAGGCTCTCAACGATTACGCAGCTATCCAGAGCGGTATTATGACAACTGTTCACGCTTACACAGGCGATCAGATGATCCTTGACGGTCCCCACAGAAAGGGTGACTTCCGCCGTGCACGTGCAGGCGCTGCAAACATCGTTCCCAACTCAACAGGTGCTGCAAAGGCTATCGGCCTTGTTATCCCCGAGCTCAACGGCAAGCTTATCGGCTCTGCACAGAGAGTTCCCACACCCACAGGCTCAACAACAATCCTTGTTGCTGTTGTTAAGGGTAAGGACATCACAGTTGACGGTATCAACGCTGCTATGAAGGCTGCTGCTAACGATTCCTTCGGTTACAACGAGGAGCCCATCGTTTCCTCTGACGTTATCGGTATGCGTTACGGCTCACTCTTCGATGCAACACAGACAATGGTTGCTAAGATTGATGACGACACATATCAGGTACAGGTTGTTTCCTGGTACGACAACGAGAACAGCTACACAAGCCAGATGGTTCGTACAATCAAGTACTTCGCTGAGCTCGCATAAGCTGAAAACTGCGAATAAAGCTGTAAGAACACACAAGGCATCGGCTGCGAGGTCGGTGCCTTTTTGTTTGCTGACTTTGTGACCGCTCGCAGTATCTTTATACAGCTTCGGGTCGCAAAATCAACATCTTCCGAGCTTTATTGCAGTTTTAAATACCTTGTGTGTTTTGTCGCGTTTGAAAATAATATGTTGAAATGTTAATAATAAAATGATATTATGTGGTTGAATAAATTTTCTGAGGTGCGCTGATGGATAAAAAAGCAATAAAAACGATATTGAATTTTATCAAGGCTCTCAAAGCACCGGGCAGGATGATACCCGTTATTGTCGCGCTTGTCATAACCTTTGTGCGTCGCTTTGCCGAAGCTGATAAGGCGGCATCGGTCAAGCTGGAGGATCAGGGCTTTGTCTGCCGCAAGAGCCTTAATATTACCGGCGGCTGCGGTTCGCCTGCTGTTGCGCTTCAGGGTGACGGCAAGGTTGCGGTTGTCTTTGCGTGCAGCCGTATTGTTGACGGAGTTCCGGTATATTCGCTGTGCCTTTCACGCAGTGATGAGCCGCAGAAGATATCAGTATCAGACCGCACATTCCTCTTTGATTCACCTATGCAGATAGGTAACGTTACCGCAACATCAACGTCTGACGGCTTGCTGATAAGCTGGCGCACAAAAATCCCTTCGAAGCTTCATATTTCTTCCGGTACCGAAAAGCAAGTTGCAAGGATTCTTACCGAACGCAACGCACAGCTTTATTCACAGCTTTCGGCTGAGGACAAGCAGGGCGGAACATATTATATGATTCTTCCCGATAACGTCACCTCAATGCAGGCTGCCGGTAAAGCGCCGTGCAACATAACCCAGGGCGCGGTCAGGCTTTCGGATAACGAGTATCTGTGGATGGGTGAGTGTGACGGTGCGGCGGTGGCATATAAAAGCACCGATAGATGCGGAACATTTACCAAATGCGGCACAGTGCCTGCAATTCCGGGCGGTCGTACTGTTACTCAGGTCAGCTGCGCAAAAATAAGGAACGGCAGAATTATATGCGTTTTCTCTTCGCTTGGTGAACTGTTTATTTCTTATTCAGACGATATGGGCTCAAGGTGGAGCCTGCCGCATATGCTCAATGTGCGCGGCACATCACCGAATCTGTGCGTCAGAAGCGACGGCGTCACGGCACTCAGCTATGTTCAGCCAGAAAAGAAAGTTTCACTGCGCAGTATGGTAAGTCCTGACGGTCAGTATAAATGGTTTGAGGAGCGTGCTCTGGTAATTTCAACTGCCGATAATTGCCGCCGACCGTATACTGCCGAAGTTGACGGAAAATTTCTTACCGTCAGCCGTCAGCGCTTTGCAGGTGAGAAGGAATCTTCTGTTGTGTACACTTTGTGGGAACCGCATAAGGATGATAAGGCACTCATAGAAGAGTCTGCGGAAAATAAAAAATCATCGGGAAAGAAAAAGAAGAAAAAATAAACAACGGATTTGAACTCACTTTTCGCAACACGTTAAGCGGAAGGTGAGTTTTTGTATTCTGACCTCTTGTTTTTTGTGCGGCTTTATGCTAAATTTACAGTTGAATTTGTTGAAAAACGGAGAGGGTACGGGATGAAAAAATCAGGTATACTGCCAAACCTGAAAGAAACTTTTCTTGATGGAAAAAACTATAAGATTCTGCTGCTGTCTATCCTTGCAACGGGTCTGTCATACGGACTTTACAAGGGTATGCTTGACAATTACCTTTCAGAAATTGTAAACCTCGGCGAAATGGACAGAGGCGTTGCGGAATTCTTCCGTGAGATACCGGGTGTAATGCTCGTGCTGATACTGGCACTGTTTTATATGCTTTCGGCTGAAACGCTGTATAAAGCAGGTGCAGTGTTCCTGCTTGCAGGTATGGGTATGATGGCAATTCTGCCGCCGGGTAAAGTTCTTGTTGTGCTTTCTATCACAATGTATTCTCTGGGTGAGCATATCCAGATAGGTATGAAAAACACACTTTCGCTCAAATACGCCCGTACAGGTCACGGCGGTGCAGCACTCGGTGCACAGAATTCGGCAAGCCAGATAGGCACACTCGTCGGTTATATTGCTGTTGTTTTTGCCTTCTCAATCCTCGCAGGCGGTGAGGGTACATATAAGCTCTTTTTTGCCATTGCAGCTGTGCTTGCGGCAATCAGTGCCTTTATGTCCTTCGGCATTACGGGTAAGAGCGAAACAGACTCGAATAAACGCAGGTTTTATTTCCATAAGAAGTACACCAAGTACTATATGCTCGAAATGTTTTACGGCGCACGCAAGCAGGTGTTTTTTACTTTCGGTCCTTATGTGCTTATCCGTGTTTACGATGCGGATGCTGCAAAAATCAGCCTACTGTTTGCAATTTCGGCTGTTACCTGCTTTGTCGCTTCACCGATTGTCGGCAAAATAATAGACCGTATCGGCTATAAGGCGGTTATGGTTGCGGATACGCTGCTTCTTGTTATAGTCTGTTTCTTCTACGGCTTTGCCCATCACATTTTTCCGCACGATGTTGCATCCGTCGTTTGCTGTGTTGCATATATACTTGATTCGATTATTTCGCTCGCCTCTATGGCTTCAAATATTTACGTGCAGGATCTTGCCGATAACCAGGATGAGGTCAAAGCAACAATCTCAACAGGTGTTTCAATCAACCACCTTATCACAATATTTATTGCACTCTGCGGCGGCTGGATATGGCAGGTGCTCGGCATAGAACTTCTGTTTATTCTCTCTGCCGTGCTCGGACTTTGCAACAGTGCCTATGCCGCAACGATTAAAACGAAAAGGAAAGCTGTTAATGAGTAAAAAGACTGAAAGCGAAATCTTTAATAAAGCTGCAGATTACTACGATAAGTTTCGTCCTTCATATCCGCATGAAATTGTTGATACCTTAATAAGTGAAGCTGAAATATCTGAAGGCTCAAAACTGCTTGAAATTGGTGCAGGAAGCGGTAAAGCTACTTCACAGTTTACAGGTAAGGGCTTTGATATTCTTTGTATAGAGCCTGGTAAAGATTTAGTCAGTATAGGCAATGAACGTTTTAAAAATGATTCTGTTGAGTTTCGTTTGGGACGTTTTGAGCAAATTCAATTGCCTGAAAAAAGCTTTGACTTGGTGTTTGCTGCACAGTCTTTCCATTGGATACCTCAGCCTGAAGGTTTTGAAAAATGCCATAATATTCTCAAACCAAATGGCAGTTTGGCTATAATTTATAATATGTATATTGTTGAAGATAACAAGCTGGACAGGGAACTGTTGTCTTTGTCAAAGAAGTATGGTGGCTTTGCCGATTTTGTTACTGCAAAACAAAGCGATGAAAGAATACAGTCTATATGTTCTAATATTGAAAACAGCCAAAAATTTAATACAGTAAAGATTTTTAAAAGGAATTGGATAAAAGAGTATACGGCCGATGAATATTACGGTTTTGTTTTGACAGGTAACAAAATACTGCAGAAAAACGAAATTGAAAAAGCACAGATTTACACAGACATAAAATGCTTAGCTGATAAATTCGGTGGTACGATTAAGCGACCGTATTTATGTGTGCTTTATATTGCGAAACGGGCAACCACATAGGGTTGCCCCTACGCGAAAATATAAAAGGGATGTTGTTATGCTTCTGCAACGAAAAAAATTAAGGCTTGAAAATTATGATTACTCACAATGTAATGCGTATTTTGTAACGTTGTGTACTCATAACAGACAACAACTTTTTGGTACGATTGAACCTTTACCCGTAGGGGCGACCCTGCGTGGTCGACCGAACAATCCTGATAAAATGATTGAAAAATGGATTAATGAACTTGAAAACAAATTCTACGAGGTGCGGATTGACTGCTTTTGTATAATGCCTGATCATTTACATTTAATAATTGTTATACAAAACAGAAATGGTTCGGGTCTTGAGAAAATTATATCGTGGTTAAAAACCATGACGACTAATGAGTATATCAGAGGTGTTAAAAGCGGATTGTTTTTACCGTTTGAAAATAAAGTATGGCAACGAAGCTACTACGACCATATAATACGCGATGAACAGGATTTAAATGAAAAGCGTGATTATATATTGACAAATCCTATAAGATGGTTAGAAAAAACGAGCTGTCCCGATTGAGACAGCTCGTTAAATTTTTGTTGTATCTTATTTAAGTGAATCAAGAAGTGCATAATATTCTGTTACGAGATATGAGCCTATGTGTTTACCGACGGAGAGTGTTTCGTCTGCAATTCCTTCGCCGATTATGTGCCCCATAAATGCGAAGTTGTTGTCGGTCAGCGCATAACCGATAGCATCGTTTGTGAGGCTGACGGCGTATGTGTCTACACCTTCAACTGCGGTTGCAAGGCTGTCATAAGGCCACTGTGTGCCGTCCCAGTTTGCGCCGCCTGTAATCTCATCATCCCAGAAAACTTCGGGATAAAGCTCAGCAGGGAAGAGCGCAAGACCGATTTCGTTGCCGAATTCGAGGTAGCCCATTTCGGTTGCCATACAGTACTTTTTGAAAATAACGCCGTCGTAGAATACCTTGTTGTTTACAAGTCCGATTTCGCAGGCAAGGGTGAGGATGCTGTTTTCTGGTGTGATGAAAAGCTCTCTGTGCTTTGCGTTGATAATCGGCTCAAGCTCGTTTGCGTAGTCTGCACCGATGATAAGCTTGCCGAGCTGAGTGCCGAGGTATCTTGCGTCAGCTCCCTTTTCCTCGTGCTCTGTCATACCGCTTGTGTCAACGCTGATATCGCGTGAAATCTGACCGACAGCACCGGGAACCATAACAAAGTTGCCGCCGTTTGTTTCTTTGATGTACTTGTCGATGTAGTAGATATAGTCAGAGCCGACAAGCTCGTTGCTTGCGCTGAAAGATGTTGCGTGGCAGGTTATGTCACTGATGTATGTGGGAGCCTTGCCCGAAGAGGGAATGAAGCAGAAGCTTGCTGTTTCGGGGAGGTCTTCCTTGGCGATAAGATCACGCTTATCCTTGAAATATGCGCTCATATCAATCGGAGCAAAGTAAAGCTTGCCCTCTTCCATATTGTCAATGGATTCCTTGATTGCATTGATTGATACGGAAATGAAATGCTGCTTGAAGGATTCGGCTGTTTCAAGACCCGACATTGTGGTCTTGATTCCGAGAAGATTGCGCCAGAATGAAGCGAAGAGCTTTGTGAAGAATTCTGTGCTGACACCCTGTGTATCAAGTGCGGAGTGAGCGTGGGTTGCGCTGATATTGATGCTTGCTACCTTTATGCCCTTTGTCTTGCAGTATTCGAGCACAGCCTTACGCATTGCGCGCGTATCCGTTGAGGTTACACCGAGTGCGTCAATTGCACCGAGCACAACAATGCCCTCGCCGCTGTTGTCGTCAATTGCGGTAACGCGGATGCACTGGTCATCGTACACACCCTTGGCGTATTTGTTGAGTAAATCTCTGCCGAGGTTGTACTTGCCGCTGTCGATATCTTCGGGCACGATACTCTTCTTGGAGTAGCCGAGCTTCCATACGGCGTCCTGAGCTGCCTCGGTCCGGTATGTATCTCTGCCGGGCAGGAAGCCGATTTCCTCAGAGTCATAATTGTCGATGCTTTCCCAATCAGGCGGGTCAATATAAATTGAGCAGATTGATTTTACAAGTCCTTCAACAATGATGTTGAGTGTGTTGTAAAGTCCTTTCATTGCACTGTCGCCGAAGGAAGTTTCCTCCTGTGTCTGCACCGCTGACGTGCCGATTGCGGAGCCTGTCAACAGCAGTGAAAAGCAGAGAATAACGGAAATGATGCTGATTAGCTTTTTATTCATTGTGCGGTTTACCTCCCGTTTTTTATATCAAACATATTGTATATTATTTATGTTTTTTCGTCAATCGAAATTCGGAATATATTCTTTGGGAAATGTAAAATAAAGGTCATTATTGAAATTGACAACGTCATACCGCGGTGCTATTATAGACACAAACATACTAACGGAGGTGCGGTTGTTTATGGATGATAAAATGTATATCCTTACATACGAACACGGCGGTTATGTTCTCTGGGGCGAATGGCTTAAACCCCGACTCAGGGATATTGAACGCTGGCTTGATAAATATCCCAAGCTTAAAATCGGTCTTGATTATGAATCGTTTACGTTTGATGAGTATACACGCTGTGACCCCGAAATTGTCGAAACGGTAGGCCGTCTGCTCAAAAAATATCCGGGCAGGGTAGGCCTCGGCGCCACAACCTACGGTCAGCCGCTTGCTCTCACAATTTCCGAAGAGTCAAATGCACGTCAGCTTTCTTATGCTGTCAGGACAAACCTGCACTATTTCGGTGTTACACCCAACGTTTACAGCATTTCCGAGTTTGCGCTGCACAATCAGACACCGCAGCTTATCAACCAGTGCGGCTACGACGCCGCAATGCTTCGCTCACATGTTATGGGTTACGGCTATCCGAAGAATTTTGACTGTGCGTGGGGTCTCTGGACCGGTAAGGACAAAACAGCTGTGCCTGCCGTGCCGACCTATCCCGAGCAGGGCAGAGGATACAACTGCACAACCCTCGATAACTGGATTCTTTCCCGATGGTCAGAGGGTGAAGCAGGCTACGAGCTTGAGGATTTTGAAGAGAAATTCAAAAAATATAAGCCGCTTCTTGCATCCCGTTATGACGATGTCTGTCAGCCGATTGAAAGACTGACCGAATATGTTGAAAGCAAGGATAATTACGAATACGCACTGCTTGAGGATATTCCCTCAATTTACGGCGAGGCAACGCAGGTGCTTGAAACAACCGATAACGATTTTCACGTGCAGATGCCGTGGGGCTACTGCGGCAACGAGATTTTTAACGGTGTGCGCGCAAGTGAAGTCGGTGCAGTACAGGCAGAAAAACTCAACGCGCTCAGCGTTATGCTCGGCGGCGAATCACTCGAAAAACAGAGCGAGGATGCGTGGAAGTATGCGCTTGCCGCACAGCATCACGATGTTACAATATGCGGTCTGCTCGACCTTTCACGTCGCTTTATTCCCGAATCCGTTGAGCTGTCTGACGGTGTAAAAGCACAGTCGATATGTGCTCTTGCAGAGCGTTTTGCAAACAAAGACGGCGAATCGCTTCTTGTTTCAAACCTCCATTCATTCGCTGTCAATGAATGGGTTGAGGTCGAATGCGATAAGGCTTACGATGTTTTTGACGGTGATACAAAAATTGACAGCGAGTATGAATCAGGTAAACTTCGTGTTTGCGTAAATTTAAGTCCCTTTACAACTAAAAGATACTTGCTTCGTGAAGCTGCTATCTGTGATGAATCCGCTTTTTCCTGGGATTGCGTTACTGGTGAGCTTACAACACCTTACTATAAGCTGAGTCTTAATGAAAAGGGTATTGCCTATGTTGCCGATAAGTCGGGAAGAAAAATTTTCGATAACGCTCAGGGTGCACTTTTCACTGCGTGGGTAGACGGTGAGGACCGTGTATCTGTAGGTGAGTGGACGGTTGAAGCAAACGCTCACAGCGCAGTTGCAACGCAGATGGGTAAACTCGGCACAATCGGCTATACATTTGAGATGCGTCTTACCGACAGCAGTGAGCGTATTGACTGCCGCACAAAATTTGAGATGTGCGGTCAGCTTGTAGGCAGAACGGATGTTACACAGGGCAGACCCGTTCCGCTTACACGAAACGGTCACCATCACGAGGATAAGCTTTGCTTTGTGATGAATGCCTGCCTCGACAGTGACAGAAGAATGGTGCGTGACCTGCCTTATTCAATATCTGATTGGAACGGTGCACTTCTTAAAACAGAAGAATATTGGTATCCCAACGATCTTATTCTTATCGATACAGAGGTTCCCGCAGAGGAATCATTCAATTCGACGACATATATGCACGGCATTTACTGGCTATGTCTTCGCGACAGCAAAAACGGTCTTGCCGTATTTAACCGCGGCTGTATGGGTTCTGCAATTCAGGGCAACCGTATGCTTATTCCGCTGCTATACTCAAACGAGTATATGTGCGGCACGAGAATCCTTGAGGGCGAGTTTGAGGATGAGTTCGCGATACTTCCGTTTGACAGCAGTGTCAGCGATTCTCAGCTTCACTCAAAGGCTCTCTCTTATGCTTATCAGCCCGAGGCAGCAATTATCAGAGCGGGTGACGGCGATATTTCTTCGTTCACAGCCGCACAGCTTGACTGTGATACGTCAGCTGTTGTGCTTACATCGCTCTATCCCGAAAACGGATACGTCTTTGCTCGTATGTGTAACTATTCCGATGAGACGGCAACTGCAACCTTCATACCGTCTGTCGGTACGGTTGATGCACAGACTGATCTGCTCGGCAATGTAACCGAAGAGATTAACGACGGCAAGCTTACCTTCAGACCCTGGGAAGTCAAGACAGTCAGAATAAAGCTTTAAGAAACAGACCCCTTGAAACAAAATCAAGGGGTCTGTGTTATTCTTTCCATATAAAGTAGTAGTTAATTGATTCGCCACCGTCAACTACTATGCTCTGACCTGTACAGAATTTATTTGTCACGGTCAGAAAGTATGCCCACTGAGCAATCTCCTCCGGTGTTGCCCAGCGCCTGAGCGGAGTTTCGTCCATTATCTGCTCCCAAAGCACAGGGTCATTTATTACGCAGTCGTTGAGCGGTGTCAGCACTCCGCCTGGGTCAAGGCTGTTGCAGGTTGCACTGTAAGGAGCAACTCTCATTGCAACATTCTTTGTGTAGGCGATAACGCCGCCCTTGCTTGCACAGTATTCGGGAAATTCTGCGCCTGTGTGTCCGCTTGCAGAGCCGATGTTGAGAATTGATTTTATCTCTTTCTGAATACCATATTTTTCGGTTACCGATATAAGTGCCTTGAGGTTTGTGTCGATATCGTGCTCGTTTTGTGTGCCTGCGTTGTTGATGAGAATTTCTATGCCGTCAATCTGCGGAAGCTTTTCTTTATCTCTTATATCCTGCTCATAGTGTGTATAGGACGGATGATTAATACCTGCAAGCTGTCTGTCAATGCCGATAACGTTGTGACCCTCGTTGAGAAAAAGCTGTGCAACCGCTTTGCCGATGCCCTGCGAAGAGCCTGTTACCAATACTTTCATTGTTTCTTTCCCTTTCCGATAAATTCGAAGTAAGCCTTGCCGACTGATTCTGCTCTCCATTTTTTTGTTATGCGGTAGCCGATGGGTGAGAATGCAACCTCCATTATCAGCTCTGCCACAGCACCTGTGAGGGCACACATTGCGCACTGAAGCAAAGTCCAGTGAAATCCGTCCCAGAAAATCGGAGCACACAAAACGAAAACTATTATCGAGAAAATAAAGTTGTCAAAAAACTGACCGATAAACGTTGAGATGTAAGCTCTTGCCGCAAACGCTCTTTTGCCGTCGGGATTCTTTTTAAAGCATTTGCCGATTATCTGGTTGAGTGTGTTGTTGATTACTGCTGAAGCGAGGAATGCCGTTGTGCTGCCAAGAAGAATAAACCACGTGCCACCGAAAATCGAGTCGAAGGCTGTGTAGTCGTTTGCATTTGACGGTATTATGCTTGCCACAAAGAATATCAGGCAGGTGAGCAGGTTTATTGTCGCGGCAAGCACAGATATGCTGGTTGATGCCTTAGGACCGAAATGCTTTGTGATAATATCCATACACATAAAAGAAAGCCAGGATATCAGCATACCGCCGTCAAGTGCAATCCAGTCAAGCTGAATGAGTGTTTTGTTTGCAAGCAGATTCATGCTTATTACGCTCACGACAAACAGAGTGACTACCGTTGCGGGTATTGACCGCAGCAGTATTCTGTATTCGTCAAGCTCGTGCTTTATTCTGCTTATGAGTGATTTGTCCAAATCCGTTTTCTCCTTTGAATATCTGGAGTATACTATATCATATATCGTGTCTGTTTTCCATAAAAAACTGCAAATTAAGTTTGTAACTTAAAATATAATGACAAAAAACAAGAATTTTGTAATATACTGTTGCAAGTTTTGCGCTGAAGTGATACAATATTATGGAATATTGCTTTGAGAAAGGGTGTAAAAATTGATCGCAGTTTTTCAAGACATTTTCAGTAACATACTCGGTATAAATCTTGCCGAAGACTGGAAAATGTTTGTCATGTGGATTATCGGCGGTGTGCTGATTTTCCTCGCAATCAAAAAAGAAATGGAGCCTACACTGCTCCTTCCCATGGGCTTTGGCGCAATCCTCGTCAACCTCCCCAATTCCGGTGCTAAGGCTGTTATAGATCATCTGTTTGATATAGGTATCAGTAACGAAGCGCACGAGCTTATGCCGCTTATTCTGTTTATCGGTATCGGTGCGATGATTGATTTCGAGCCTCTGCTTACCAACCCGAAGCTTATGTTCTTCGGTGCGGCGGCACAGTTCGGTATCTTCTTCACACTTACAATGGCATCAATCCTCGGCTTTGACCTTGCTGATGCTGCTTCTGTTGCAATTATCGGTGCGGCAGACGGTCCGACCTCTATTTTCGTTGCTCAGCAGCTTAATTCAAGCTATCTGTCGGCAATTATGGTTGCAGCTTACTCCTATATGGCTCTTGTTCCCCTTGTTCAGCCGCCCATTATCAAGCTCTGCACAAGCAAGAAAGAGCGCAGAATCCGTATGAAGTACCAGGGCAAGAAGGTTTCCAAGATGACAAAGATCCTCTTCCCGATCGTTGTTACAATCATCGTTGGTCTCTTTGCTCCCGATGCTGTTGCTCTTATCGGTTTCCTTATGTTCGGTAACCTTATCCGTGAGTGCGGTGTTCTCAACTCTCTTTCAGAAACTGCACAGAACGTTCTTGCAAACCTCATTACAATCTTCCTTGGCATCACAATCGCTTCCAGAATGGTTGCTGAAGACTTCCTCAGATTAGAGACACTTCTCATTATGGGCCTCGGTCTTGTAGCTTTTGTTTTCGATACATTCGGCGGCATTATGCTTGCAAAGATTATGAATATCTTCTCAAAGAAGAACAAGATCAACCCGATGATCGGTGCTTCCGGTATCTCTGCTTTCCCGATGTCTGCACGTGTTGTTCACAAGATGGGTCTTGCTGAAGATCCTCAGAACTTCCTTCTTATGCACTCAATCGGTGTTAACGTTTCCGGTCAGATTGCTTCTGTTATCGCGGGCGGTCTTATCCTCACATTTGCTAAAAGCGCATTAGGTCTGTAAGGAGGTCTGAGCAATGAATACTGAAACAATATTAAGCGCGGCAGAGCTCACTTCTCCTGAGCTTACAACAGTTGCGGAAACTGCAGTTGCAGAAGATCACGGCATCGGCTTCACACCCGAAGGTCTTGAATGGTCTCTTCCGATTATGGGCAAGGGTATGCTCGGTATCTTCATCGTTACAACAATCATTGTTACGGTAACGGTTGTACTCAACAAGGCAACAGCTCCCCGCAAGCCTAAGGAAAAGAAAGACAATAAATAAAAATTAACGGCAATCCATCCGGGTTGCCGTTGTTTTTTGTTAGTATATGATGCCGGGTATGTTCGTTAACACCGTGCCGCGGTATGTCAATGTTTTGCATTTTATGCGGTTTGTGCTATAATATGCGAGAGGTGTTTTTATGCTCAGATACGATACTCTTTCCCCTGATGTTGAACTCAGAATAAGGAACGACAGACTCAACGGCACTGTGCCCGATTACGGCTTCAGTGACGGTAATGCTGTTCGTCGCAGAGAGTCGCACGATGTGCCGAGTGTTCTGCGCCCTGCATTTATCCGCGATGTTGATAAGATTATGCACTGTCCTTATTATAATCGCTACACCGACAAAACGCAGGTTTTTTCTTTCTATAAAAATGACGATATAACCCGACGTGCTCTTCACGTTCAGCTGGTTTCACGAATTGCCCGTACAATCGGCAGGGTACTTGGACTTAATCTCGAGCTCATTGAGGCAATAGCCCTGGGTCACGATATAGGTCACACGCCCTTCGGTCATGCAGGTGAAGAATATCTTGATGAGCTTATGTTCATTCACAGCGGCAGACATTTCAGCCATAACATTCATTCTGTTCGTGTGCTTGACAGAATTTTTCCTTATAATATAACCTTGCAGACTCTCAACGGCATCGCTGCGCACGATGGCGAAATGGAGCTTTGCGAGTACAGACCACGCTGTACGGAAAGCTTTTCGCAGTTTGATGAGCAGATTGAAATGTGCTGTCTTGACAAAAGCAACGTTCGTCTTCTCGTGCCCTGTACGCTTGAGGGGTGTGTTGTGCGCATCTCAGATATAATCGCTTATCTCGGTAAAGACAGGCAGGATGCGGACAGAGCAAAAATTGCTGCAGGTGAAATCTTCCTTGGAGGCAGACTCGGCAGAACGAATGCCGAAATTATAAATAACCTGAGCGTCAACATCGTTGAAAACAGCTACGGCAAGCCGTACATAAAAATGGATGAGGATGTTTTTGAGGGACTTAAAAACGCAAAAAGCGATAACTATCTGTATATCTACAAGGAGGATTCGGTCAGGGAAAAAATTGAAGAAACGGTCAAACCTATGATGGCTCAGCTTTATGACCGCCTGCTTGATGACCTTGTCAGCGGCAAAAAGGATTCACCTGTGTTTGCTCACCATATCGATATGCTTAACCGTGTGCATTATTCGCGCGATATTCCCTATGAAGAAACCGAGCCGACACAGATAATTGCCGACTATATCGCAAGTATGACGGATGACTATTTTGTCGATCTGTATGCTCATCTTTTTCCTGAAAGCAAGCTGAGCATCAGATATAACGGATACTTTGAATAAACCAAAAAACACACTGCCGCGTGACAGTGTGTTTTTTCTGTATATACATTATAACACACTATAAGTTTTATTGCAAGTCTTGTATTATCAGAAAAATATTGTTAGTATGTTATTTGTTAAAATATTTCCCGGAAGGAGGAACTGCTATGAGAGGCGCGGTTGATTTTAAAGCAAAAGCACACGTTTTCCGCAATACGTGGTTTATGATTAAATGCGGTCTGAAGTGTTCGCCGCTGTCGGTGATTATAATTTATCTTGCGTATATCGGCGAAAACGTTTACTATTCTGTCGTGTTTAACGTTATGTTTTTGCAGACGGCACTTTCAATTATCGAGGGTAACGGCACTTTCAAAGAGTTTGCGATTAAAATCGGTCTTATTATTTTCGGTAAGCTTGTTATCGATCTGTTTTCCTATTATGCTTTTCATCCCGTCAGGGAAAAGTTTGAGATCAAGTGCGAGAGCTATCTCAATGAGATGATATTCAAAAAGGCACAGCAGGTTGAGCTTGGTTGCTACGAAGATCCCGACTTTTTTGACAACTATAACAGAGCTACCTGGGTTATTGAAAAGGGTGGATTCAAGCGTATTATCGAAGGCACGGGCTGGACACTCGGCAGCGTTGTCAGCATAATTTTTCTTGCCGCTTACCTTTACAGCCTTGACCCGTTCCTTATTGCTTTTATCCTTTGTCCGCTTATTGTTATTATTTTCAGAGTCAAACGCAATCAGGTTGAGTTTGCAAGAGAAAAGGAAATGACACCTTTTGAGCGACAGAAGGATTACACCAAAAGAACGGTGCTTCTCAAGGATTTTGCGAAGGAAATCAAAACCACAAATATTTTTGCGGTTGTCAAACGACGCTTTGTTGAGGCGATTGACAACAACATCAAGGTTATACATAAGTATGGCTGGCGCGTTGCGGTGCTTGAATCTCTCAGCGATTTCTTCGGCGAAGTTATCCCTGTTGCAGGCGGTCTTGGCTATGGCTGTTACCGCCTTTTTGTCAGGGAGAACATATCCGTATCGGATTTCTCTGTACTTGTTTCCGCAATAACTAATTGCCGTAATAAGCTCAATCAGCTGGCGTTTTATTTCACCATGCAGCAGAAGCACTGCCTGTGGGTGCAGAATATGCGTGAGTTTCTCGCCTATGAGCCCAAGGTAAAGGGCGGCACACTCATACCCGGTGAGTTTGAGAGCCTTGAGTTTAAAAACGTTTCTTTCAGATATAATGAAAAGAAAGACTACACACTAAAAAATGTTTCATTTAAGTTTAATAAGGGCGACAGTATTGCTGTTGTCGGTCACAACGGTGCAGGCAAAACCACACTTTCAAAGCTTATGATGCGCCTTTATGACGTGAGTGAAGGCGAAATACTTTACAACGGCGTGAACATAAAGGAATATGATTTGCTGCAGTACAGAGAGAAATTTGCAAGCGTGTTCCAGGATTACAGAGTGTTTGCGATGACGGTTGCCGAAAACGTGCTTATTGAAGAGGTTGATGAAAACAACAAGTCACGTGCACGTAAGGCACTTGAGCAAAGCGGAGTTTACGAAAAGGTTGAAACTCTGCCGATGGGAATTGATAATCTTCTCACAAGAGAGTTTGACGATGAGGGTGCGCTTCTTTCGGGCGGTGAAAGCCAGAAGGTAAGCATTGCAAGAATGTTTGCAAAACGCTTTGATATCGCAATTCTTGACGAGCCCTCGTCTGCACTCGACCCGGTAGCAGAGTCTAAAATGTATGATAACCTTATGGAAGGCACAAAGGATAAGACGGTTATTTATATCTCTCACCGTCTTTCGAGCGCAACACAGAGTGACTACATACTCGTTTTCTCAAACGGTGAGCTGGTTGAGCAGGGCACACACGATCAGCTGATGAAGCGCGGCGGCGAATACTGCGAAATGTTCACCTTGCAGGCCTCAGGCTACAGAGAGGAGGGTGCAGAGGATGAAGAATAACAAAAAACAGGCTGAAAAGTCACACAGCATAAGAAACTATCTGTTTATGCTCCGCTTTATTATCAGGCAGTCACCATTCCTTTTAGTGCACTATATCCTTTCAGATATGCTGACTAATCTGCCGTGGCTGCTGTCAAACGTTGTGCTGCTCAAGTACACGATAGATATTTATGAGCAGGGCTACGGATACCACCGCATATTTATCGCGTTCGCGGTTTTTGCCGTGCTTATTATCGGCGGCAATCTTTATAATACGATTTTTTACGAAATCTATTTTCCAAAGCAGAAGGAAAAACTGCACTATAAGCTCTACACCGCAATATACGAAAAGGCGGCAAAAATGGACTTTGAGTCGTATGATGACCCTGCGTTTTACAATGATTTCGTGCTTGCGATGAACTCGATGAGCGACAGAGCGGAAAGCGTAATCAACTGCACGCATCATATTTTCAACAATCTTTTTTCAATCTTCACTGTTGCGACGGTTGTCGCTTCAATTGACCCGATGAGCCTTCTGTTTGTGCTGGCTTGCGTCGGAGTTATGGTGCCTGTCGGCAGGCTTATTGCAAAGACAAATGTTGCCAAAAAGCAGGCGATGACTCCGCTTGACCGCAAGAATATGTACTTCTCGCGTGTTTTCTATCTTCAGGATTATGCGAAGGAGCTTCGTCTTAACCCTGCAGGCGAGATGATTGAGCGCAGATATACGGCAAATATCTTTGACCGTTTAAAGACAATTTCACCCTTCCTTTTCAGACAGTGGGTGCTTTATTTCTCGCAGGACAGCCTGCCGCTGTCGCTGTTTATCAGCTTCGGTGTTACGCTCTATATGGGCTACAGAGCCATTGTCACAAAAGAAATCGGTATGGGTGATTTCGTTGCTACCTTCAACGGTGTTACGGTTGTCAGCTCAAGTGTTTTCGCGCTTACAACCTGGTTTGCGGTAACCTTCCGCGAAAACGGACTTTACGTTGAAAAGTTCAAGAAGTTTATGTCGGCTGAAGAGAAAATCAAGGATGGCGAGCTTGAAAAGAAGTTTGATAAGCCCGTCACAATAAAGCTTGAAAACGTAACCTTTACTTATCCGGGCACGGATAAACCGGTGCTTAAAAACATCAATCTTGAAATAAAACCTTATCAGAAGATTGCTCTTGTCGGCTATAACGGCGCAGGCAAAACAACGCTCACCAACCTAATCCTTCGTCTTTATGACGTAACCCAGGGCAGAATTACGGTTGACGGTGAAGATATCAAGAACTGGAAAGTCAGAGCTTATCACGATAACTATGCCGCTGTTTTTCAGGATTTCTCACTCTTTGGTGCAACGCTTGCTGAAAACGTCGCCATGGAGGATTGTCCCGACAGAGAAAAAGTTCTGCTGGCGCTTAAAGAGAGCAGCTTCTCAAAAGAACTGCCCGACGGCACGGAATCAATCCTGCTCAGGGAGTTTGATGATAACGGCGTATCTCTTTCGGGCGGTGAGGCTCAGAAGGTTGCCGTCGCGAGAGCTTTTTATAAGGATTGTCCCTTTGCAATTCTTGACGAGCCGAGTGCAAATCTCGACCCGGTTTCGGAATATTCGCTCAACGAGGCTATGTCGAGAGCGGCAAAGGATAAGACGGTTATATTTATCTCACACCGTCTTTCAACAACGGTTATGGCAGACGTTATTTATATGCTTGAAAAGGGCGAGATTGTTGAAAGCGGCACACACGAAGAGCTGATGGCAATGAACGGCAAATATGCGTATATGTTCAACCTTCAGGCAGAAAAGTATAAAGACAGCAATTCGGAGCAGGAGAACACACAATGAAAATAACCGCACTGATTGAAAATACGGCAGCAAACGATCGTGTTGCAGCAGAACACGGGCTTAGCCTTTATATTGAAGCAAACGGTAAAAAACTTCTCTTTGATATGGGTCAGACGGATTTGTTTGCATCAAACGCACAAGTGCTGGATGTCGACCTGACACAGGTTGATTTTGCGGTGCTTTCACACGGGCATTATGACCACGGCGGCGGACTTGAGTGCTTTTTGAACCTAAATAAAACCGCACCTGTTTATCTCAGTCAACATGCTTTCGGTGATTATTATAACGGCACTGAAAAGTATATCGGCCTTGATAAATCGCTTTGTGAAAACGAGAGAGTTATTACTGTCGGTGACGAAATGAAAATCTGCGACGGTTTCACTCTCTTTTCCTGCAACTCAAACGAAAGACCGCACTGGCTCGGTTCATTCGGGCTTAACAAAAAATCAGACGGCGATTTTGTGCCTGACGATTTCCTGCACGAGCAGTATCTTCTCATCGAAGAAAACGGCAAGCGTGTGCTGATAAGCGGCTGTTCGCATAAAGGTGTTATGGATATTGTGAGCTGGTTTAAGCCTGATGTGCTCGTAGGCGGATTCCACTATTCAAAGCTTGCAGCAGATGATACGCTGAAAAGCTGTGCGGAGTATCTGGCTTCATTTGAAACCGATTATTATACCTGCCACTGCACGGGAGTTGAGCAGTTTGAATTTATGGCGCAGTTTATGCCACGCCTGCGATACCTTTCCTGCGGTGAAACTATCGGTATCTGATAATATCTATTTTAAAAAATACATCGGCTGAAACGGTTGGTGTATTTTTGCTTTAAAAAGGCACATAATAAACCCGTAAGGAGGAGTTAAATATGTGCGAATCAAGGTTTTACAGATGTAATAAATGCGGCAATACAGTCGGACTTATTCACGGTACAGGCGTGCCGCTGATGTGCTGCGGTGAGCAGATGGAGCATCTTGAACCTCAGCTGACCGATGACGGAAAGCATACTCCGGTTGTTGATGTAAGTGAAGGTAAAGTGCGTGTAACCGTCGGCAAAGAATTGCATCCGATGCTGCCGTCTCACGGTGTGCGCTGGATTTATATGCAGACTGACAGAGGCGGTCAGCGCAAGTGCCTTAACGACGGTGAAGAGCCTGTTGCGGAGTTTATGCTCTGCGGCGAAAAACCGACTGCGGTTTATGCTTATTGTGATAAGCACGGTCTTTGGAAAACGGCGCTGTGAAAAAAGTCGATGCTTTGCATCGGCTTTTAGTCTTTTCAAATTCCGTATAAGATGTTATAATGTTATTAATAAAGTTCGGGAGGTCGGGATTATTGAAGGAAGTATTATTGACTGCGCTCGGAGTCGGCGGTGCAACACTCATCGGCTCTGTAATCGGCTTCATATTCAAAAATATATCTCATAAATTTTCTGATATTGTGCTTGGCTTTGCTGCAGGTGTTATGCTATCTGCGGCAGTGCTCGGTCTTATTGTGCCGTCGCTTGAGCAGGGTGGAAAATACGGCATTATAGTAACTGTTGCCGGTGTTTTTGTCGGCGCACTGTGTCTTAACCTTATTGATAAGCTTGTGCCGCATCTGCATAAGCTTGTCGGCCCCGAGGATGAAAAGCACCACAACGCAAATCTGAGCAAGGTTCTGCTTTTTGTCACGGCGATTGCCATACATAATCTGCCCGAGGGTATTGCGGCAGGTGTGGGCTTCGGCTCGGGTGATACGGCACAGGGTTTGCTGATTGCAGGCGGTATTGCGCTGCAGAATATACCCGAAGGTATGGTTATAATCGCACCTATGCTTGCGGCAGGTGTCAGCCCTAAAAAGACTTTTCTGTGTGCGGCGGCAACGGGTGTGATTGAAGTTATAGGCACGCTGATAGGTTATTTTGCCGTCAGCTTTTCGGCGGCAATTCTTCCGTTTGCGCTGAGCTTTGCAGGCGGTACGATGCTATATGTTGTGAGCGATGAGATGATTCCCGAAACTCACGCGCACGGCAACCAACGCGGTGCAACCTACGCGCTGCTTGTCGGTTTTTGTGTTATGCTTGTTTCAGATGTGCTTCTGGGATAACAAAAAACGCCGTCATTGACGGCGCTTTTTGTTATTCTGATATATGGCGCTGTGCCGAATATATTACGTCAACACTCTTTTTAAAGAGCATATAGTCATACTGCGGTCTCCAGCTGTCGCCTGTTTTAACATTTGCTTCAAAGTCTTCTTCGCTTCTTGCAACGTTAATCTGTGAAACACCGCAAAGCTGACCGTTTTCTTTATAAACATTGTCCCAGAATGCGTGATGTCCGATTTCGGTTACGCTTTCGGGAATATAGATATATGTCAGCGCCTGATTGTAGCTGAGCGCGTCTGAGCCGATATATTCGAGCCCTTCGGGAAGTGACTCGTAAACGATGCCGAGCGACTCCGGACCGTGGTATGCAGTGTCTGTGACAGCCTTGCCGCCAACCGTGCGGTAGGTGTAGATGTTGTCGAGTGAGGGTGTGTTGCCCCATTCGTCCTTAGGCTCGTGGAGCTTGAAAACAGAGAGCGTTTCCATTCTCTTGAGACCTTCGGGCAGATAAATATCTCTCAGGTTGACATAGCTGAAGCAGAGTTCGCCGAGCGTTGTTACCGTTGAGGGGACAACGTAGGTCTGGATGTCGCGTATGTACTGCTCTGTTGCATCGCTGCGATACATTTCCTTTTCGTAACCGAATTTCTTTCTCAGATATTCGTCATGGTTGCAGGGGTAGTTGATAAGCACGGTTTTATCTTTGTTGTACAGCACGCCGTCAATGTCGCAGTAGTTAGGGTTATTTTCGTCAACCTCAATGTTCTCAAGCGCCCAGCAGGAATAAAATGCATTGTTCTGGATAACCTCTACTTCTGCGCCGATATGAATTGTTTTGATCTTATCGTCACAGTTGAGTGAGTATGCCCTGATTTCGGTTACTTTTTTGTTTTCGTCTTTTGTGAAAACGTATTCCTTTGTAATCTGATCGTAGTCAACCGTCGTGACATAGTCGACGGTAAGCTCTGTCATTTCACCTGTGTTGCTGAACTTTGAAAGGAGATAAGTGCCGTTGTCTTTTACTTCATAGGTGAAGGTGTCCTTGTTTGCGATTGCAAGAATACTGAAATAGCACGAAAGTGAAACCGCGATAACAATTGTTACAATGAAGATTATCTTTTTAAAAGTGAAATACTTGTAAGGTTTGTTGATGTGCGGTGCGGCAAGCCCCGGCACCTGATATGACCATATTTCATCCTCAGGGATATTGAGCGTTATGTTTTCCGCTTCGTTTACGGGAGGCATTTCTTTTTTTGTTTTTTTACTCATAAGATTCTGCCTCCTTTCTTAACCCTTATATCCGCCGGAAACTTTTTCGTGAGCTTCTTCGGCGTGCTTTTCGGTTACTTCAGCACGTCTTTTGAGTACTTCCATAACCATATTCTGTTTGTTGCTGTCATAATCCCAGAAGAGATACGGAATCGTCATCAGCACGAAACCTATGATATCTACAATAAGAGGAATTGCAATAATGTTTCTTCTTGTTGCATCTACGAAGAGAACTTCCCAGTTGCTGTTGAAGCCGTAATGGAGCAGGAACAGCGGAATAAGCAGACCGATGAAAGAAACTACGGGACCTGTAAACCAGCCGAAAACGCCTGCAAAACTTTCAAGGCGCTCGCCTGATATGTACATCTGATAGTCGGCAATACGTACATCCATATCGTGTCCTGCTGTTGTGGGTACGGTTTTGGTCATCTCCATAAAGAACAGCACAACAACGCAGATTGTACCGCAAAGTGTGAGGTTATCACCGCAGAACCAAATTGCCGCAACAATTGCAGCGTTGCCCAATGCGCGTGAAAGCTGATAGAAAATCATAATCTGTTTGTATGAGAAACGTTTGAGGAAGTAGGGCGAGAATAAATCGGGCGGAGTGCCTGCGAACGAGATGAGCATAACAATAAGGCTGTAAGGCAGACCGCTGAGTCGGAACGTGTAGAAATAGAGAACCGTTACAAACGGCAGCATACCGTTACCGAGTGCGTCAATAAGACCGACAACGTTTTTGATGAGCAGGTATTTGTTCTTGAGAACGCCGAACATACCGTCCCAGAACTTTATCTGGACCTTTTTTTCAACGGGTGGCTGCGGTATTCTTTCCTTGATTCTGCCTGCAAAAATCATTGTCATGGCAGCAAGGATAATAAATGTTATCGGGATAACATAGCGGTAAACGTTGATGTCTGCCCACTCGTTACGCAGCATACCGATTGCAATGGGCATAACAATGCCGACAATTGTGTTGAAAAAGTGCGAAAGCTTTACGGGATAGCTTCGTACATAAATTCTTTCCTGAAGGTTGGGGCTGATGCTCTTTGTGCATATTTCAAGGTTGTTTGCAAAGCCGAATACGTTATACGTTGCGAACAGGAGGTTTGCAACCCAAACTCGTGTAGCAACATCGGGGATATTGTATACGGGCAGCCAGCCTATAAGGATAACCATTATGCACTTGGGTACGACATCGCAATAAAGTGAGTATTTGTATCTGCCGAATTTTGGCAGGAGCTTCTTGCGCCAGAATATGTTTCGTGCGCCGACCCAGCCTGTATAAAGGAAATGCGTGCCGAACGTTTTGAAGCACGCGGTTGCGTTCATTCCCTCAAGGCTGTTTAGGTAGCGTATGAATCCGCTGCTCGGATCAAACAGGGTTGAGTAGTCAAACACTATGGTTGATATACCGAACGCAATCATCGCAAAATATACGCCGTAGAATTTGCGCTCGGTCTTTTTCTGCAAAAATCCGAGATTGTCGCAGACGAGCCACCACATCAGGGCGGATATGTAGCCCAGCGGCATATTGATAATACCTATGATTGAGAATGTAAGATACGGCAGTTTGTAGTGGTGCATAATGAGATAACAGGCTGAGAAAAAGCCTATGTACTCGAGCACCTTTGAACCTGCATAGTTGCTGCCTACTGCCAGAAGGACATCCTTGTATTCCTTGTACGGCACGTATTTGCCTTCGGCAGGTGTGTTCCAGTGGGTTTTGATTTCGGTAACAAACCTGCTGAGCTTGTCCTTTGACAGAAGCTTGCCTTTGTTGCTCATAGAAGCCTCTCCTTAAATAATTTTATGCAAATCATTATACCAAAAATACGCTCTGCTTACAAGTGAATTTATAAAAATTAAACAATTTAAGTTGATAACAGTTGATATAAAATATTAAAAATAACGGCACTTCGGATTGAGGAAGTGCCGTTAAAGTCTTTATGATGCTCTGTTCATTGCGGCGAGCGGGTCAACAATAACACCGTTCACTGTGATTTCGATATGCAGATGCGGGCCGTCAGCCTGTTCAATCGGAATTGTACCGAGCTTGCCGATTGCTTCACCTTTTTTTACAGTGTCACCTTTTTTTACGGTTGTGCCGCTTTTGAGTCCGCAATATTTTGCCGTCATTGTGTTACCAAAGTCGATTTCCGCCACAAGTCCCCACATCGGGTCGTCATATACGTCGGTAACCGTGCCTGTCTGGATAGCGAAAACATCAGCCGAATCAATGCCTGTAAAATCTATGCCGTTGTGTACTCTCCAATCGCCCATTGTCTTTGAGCTTACCATTTCACCGTCGGAATAATCCTTGAGAATTTCTGTGCCCAGCGGCAGTGCAAAACTGCCCGTAAAGGGGAGGTTATCCGGCTTTTGCGTCGTTTCTTCGGTTATCGGCTCTGCCTGAGGGAGCGTAACTTTTGTGGCAGGTACATCTGCCTCAATTCTGCCGCCCTGATTGTGCCAATCAATCTCAGTCGGCAGCTCGGTGACCGTTTCATAGGTCTTTTTCATAAATGAGTATGTGCCTATGCCTGATGCCGCAACACAGATTGCAAGAACGGTGTAAATTCCCGTTTTCAGAAGTGAAAATTTGCTTGTTTTTGTAAATTTGATATCCATAATTTATCCCTCCGTACAGCTATTTTTGTCTGTGTAAAGAGGGTTTATACAGCAAAAATGAAAAAACGCCCGACATAACATCGGACGTCTTTTCACAAATTTGAGGGGGTAAAAGCACTTATACGAGAAGAACAATGCGGCTTTGCTTTTCTCAAGTGCAACTTTATAATACCAGCAGCCTTTGTAATTCTGATGAATAAACTGTTAAAACATCGTGTTTTTTTGATTGCGAAACGGAAAAATGAAAATTTTTTCGAAAAATAACAAACAAATGTTTGCTTTTTTGAAAACAGTGTGCTATAATCGAATCAAACATATGTTCTGATAAGAAGAGTGTGAAAATTTACAGGGAGGTTAACTCTTATGTTGAATGATACCCAAAGAAGGATTTATGAGTTTTTGCTCGAAAGGCTGCAGGACGGTGTGCCGCCCTCGGTGCGTGAGATAGGTGCTTATGTCGGCCTTAAATCGACCTCGTCCGTTCAGGCTTGCCTTGATGCTCTCGAGCGTGAAGGCTTCATCTCGCGTGATCCGCTTCTCAAACGCTCAATCCGTATTGTCGGCCAGGAGGAAGCCGCTAACATCAAGCAGGTGCCGATTCTCGGTACGGTTACTGCCGGTGCGCCCATTCTTGCCGTAGAGCAGGTTGAGGGTTATGTGCCTTACACAGGCTATGCCGCCAAGGATAAATCGCTCTTTGCACTTCGTGTCAAGGGTGAAAGTATGATTAACGCAGGCATTCACGACGGTGACCTTGTTGTTGTTGAGCGCACACCCGTTGCGCGAAACGGTGAAATAGTGGTTGCTCTTGTCGAGGATGAAGCAACCGTCAAGCGTTTTTTCAAAGAAAACGGTCACTTCAGACTTCAGCCTGAAAACGATTCTTACGAGCCGATTATAGTAGAAGAGGCAGTTGTGCTCGGCAAAGTTGTTGCGCTTCACCGCTATTATTGATTTTTTAAACAAATCATAAAGCCTAATGGTGTAAATATTTTACTAAATTTTATTTTAAGATTGTATTGATATTTTGTTCTATGCTTGATATAATTAATCCTAATAACTATAAATAAGTTGGGAGAGATAATTATGATGAGCCGTGAACAGAAATTCTACAAAGAAGGTCTGACATTTGATGATGTTCTGCTTATTCCTGCAGAGTCAGACGTTCTGCCCAAGGATGTTGATGTTTCAACTCAGCTTACAAAAAACATTAAACTCAATATGCCTATCATGACCGCTGCCATGGACACCGTTACGGAGTCTCGTATGGCTATTGCCATTGCGCGTGAAGGCGGCATGGGCGTTATTCATAAGAATATGCCTATCGAGGCACAGGTAGAAGAGGTTGACAAGGTAAAGCGTTCTGAGAACGGCGTTATCTCCAACCCCTTTTTCCTTTCTCCCGAGCATCTGGTCCGCGATGCGCTCGATCTTATGCATCGTTACCGCATCTCAGGTGTTCCGATCTGTAAGGACGGCAAGCTTGTCGGTATCCTTACAAACCGTGACCTTCGCTTCATGACTGATTTCGGCGTTAAGATCGGCGCGGTTATGACAAGCGAAAATCTTGTTACATCCCACATCGGCACAACTCTCAGCGAGGCACAGGACATCCTCATGAAGCACAAGATTGAGAAGCTTCCTCTTGTTGATGAGTCAGGCTGCCTCAGAGGTCTTATCACAATCAAGGATATTGAGAAGGCAGTTCAGTATCCCAATTCCGCAAGAGATGCAAGCGGCAGACTTCTCTGTGCAGCTGCAATCGGTGCAACATCCGACGTTCTTGAAAGAGCAAGTGCTCTTGTCGGTGCAGGTGTTGACGCTCTTATTCTTGACTCGGCTCACGGCCACAGCAAGAATATCCTCAATTCAATTTCAAAGGTCAAGGCTGCATTCCCTGACATTTCTCTTATCGCAGGTAACATCGCAACCGCTGAGGGTACAAAGGCTATTATCGATGCAGGTGCAGACTGCGTAAAGGTCGGTATCGGCCCCGGATCTATCTGTACAACACGTGTTATCGCAGGTATCGGTGTTCCTCAGATCACTGCTATTTTCGATGCTGCGGAAGAAGCTTCAAAGCACGGCATCTCTGTTATCGGCGACGGCGGTATCAAGTACTCAGGAGAAATCGTCAAGGCACTTGCTGCAGGTGCAAGCTGTATCATGGTCGGTTCACTTGTTGCAGGCTGTGAGGAATCTCCCGGGGATACAGAGATCTACCAGGGCAGACAGTTCAAGGTTTACCGTGGCATGGGCTCACTCGGTGCTATGGCAAACGGCAGTAAGGACCGTTACTTCCAGGAAGATAACCGTAAGCTCGTTCCCGAAGGGGTTGAGGGTCGTGTTCCTTACAAGGGAATTCTTTCCGACACTATCTTCCAGCTTCTCGGCGGTCTTCGTTCAGGTATGGGTTATTGCGGCTGCCACACAATCAAAGACCTTCAGGATAAGGCACAGTTTGTCCGTATCACAGGCGCAGGTCTTGTTGAGAGCCATCCTCACGATGTTTTCATCACTAAGGAAGCTCCCAACTACTCAGGCGGTTGCTGATATAACTAAATTAACAAGGAAGGTCTGAATTTTTTTGAACAGACTTACTCTTATTATCGTTCTTGTGCTGTGTATAGTTGTTGCGTTTATCGGTATCGGATATTTTGCTATCGGTTCAAAGGATGATGAAGCAACTACCGATCCGACAACAACTCAGGCTACAGCTGCTGATGCTTTCGTGACTGATGCGATCGTTGAAGAGTTTGACGAAACAGAAGCTGAGACTAAGGAAGTAACCGAAGGTAAGCAGGACGAAAAAACTGCAACCAAACCGTTGGATGAAACTAAAACTCAGAAGCCTTCAACAACTGTCGCTGCAACAACAAAACCGACAACTACTAAGGCTCCCGTGGCAACAAAGAAGCAGGAGCCTGTCAGCGAGTATGAATATGCTTATGCAGGTTTCAATCCTTCCGTTGCGGTGGTTAACAGTGAAAAGTGGAATCTTCTGCTTGTAAATCAGGATTATATTCTTCCTGAAGATTTCACTGTTAAAACCGCAGAGGTAAAGGGTGGCGGTCAGTCGCTTGATTACCGTGTTGTGCCTTATTATAACGATATGGTGACTGCAGCTGAGGCGGACGGAATATCGCTGATTCCCGTTTCGGGTTATCGCTCACGCCAGCGCCAGCACAATAACTTTGAGCGCAAGATAAAGTATTACACTGATCTCGGTTACGGCAAGGCTGAAGCAACACGCATCGCTTCGGAGATTGTTCTTATGCCGGGAACAAGTGAGCACAACGCAGGTCTTGCAATGGATTTCGGTACAAACGGCAACTATACTCTTGACGAAAACTTTGCAAAAACCGATGCTTTCAAGTGGCTCAGTGAGCATGCGGCTGATTACGGCTTCATTCTCCGCTACGAAAGCGATACCAAGCACATAACAAAGATTACTTATGAGCCGTGGCATTGGCGATATGTCGGTGTTAAGGCTGCAAAAGAAATCAAAGCTTCAGGCGTAACTTTTGAAGAATATTTAGGAATGGCATAAGGGCTGTATAATGAAGAAAAAGACACTGAATCCGATTCCCCGTATGCCGAACAAGACGATATGGCTTTGGTGGGCTTGCCGCGCGGCTTTGCTTGTCTGGGGCATCAACGGCTTGTTCAGAGGCTATACGTCAGAATTTTTACAGGGCTTATTCGCTATCGCGTTTACTCACCTGTGGGATATGTTCCAGATTCTCGGCGGCAAATCCTTTATCACGCAGCTTCCGTGGCAGTTTCAGACTCATCTGACACTTTTCATAACATTTGGTGTATGCATCGGCTCAACACTTAATAACCGCACGGATTTCACATATTCTGACATTGTGACACACTTTTTCGCAGGCTTTATTGCTTCCGGTTGGAGTGCAAGGCTGCTTATAATTATGCAGGAAAAAAAGAAGATTCCGTTAGCACCGTCTATCGGAGCAATGGCTGGCTTTGCAATGGCTGTTGCGATTCTTGTCGGTTGGGAATTTTACGAATTCACAATGGATAAGATTTACGGATTTAACCTTCAGGTGTCAAGTCCCTTCACAAACGAGGGTCTGATTGACACGATGTGGGATTTCATCCTCGGTGCTGCCGGCGCAATGACAGGTATGTTCTGCTTTGCTTTTTCCGATGCAAAAAAGAGAAAGAAGCAGCAGGCTGAAGAAAATAAATAACGTTAAAAAATCCGCTTTGTTTAAAAGCGGATTTTTTTATGCGCAAAAACATATCATTAAGTAATTTATCAGTTCGGAGTGTTGATATGTTTTCTGTTTTGAACGTTATTCAGCCAAAAAAAAGTTTGTTCGGCAAAAGGAAGTGCACGGTTGAGATGCTGCTCAGTCCCGTAAGAAGCGCAGCACCGTATAAGGTTATAAACGTAACCCCGGGCAAAAAGGGGATTGACTGGCGAATGGTTGCGCAGGCAGCAGGTGCAAGCGGAAAAAGTATGCTAGTGTCCGACGGAGTGCAGATTCCGCACGGTATCGGGATTGAGAGGTTTGTGCCGCGGATTTTACCGTCTGTCATATTGCTCAATACAGTTGCCGCCATGGCATCTGAAAAGTTGAACAGAAGCATACTGATTGTTGACAGATGCGGTCTGCTTGCCGATTATGTGAAACGCGTCGTGCCGAGCGCATCAAAAATTACGGTTGTTACGGATGAGCCTGAACGCTACATAGAGGCAAGCGTTGAAATTATGGAAGAATACGGTGCGAGTATCAGGGTGTGCAGCGAAACGGGTGACGATGAGAGGTTTGATATTGCTGTATCCGATGAGGCGGTTAACGGTGCGGCGCTGTGTTTGTCGCCTGCAGACGTATGTAAAAATACCTGTATCAATGAAAAAATACAGGAATATTCACATCTGTGCGATAACGGCATTGATCCCTTTTTGTTTGTTTCGGCGCTGTTTGAATGTAGCGGTTTGCTGGCGCTCGGAGAATTGACTTTATGTGACGTTTAAAGTATAATTTCAAGGGTGATTATTATGAAAACGGTTGTCCCGAATTATTATGATAAATTTTCCTGCATAGCTTCAGCGTGTAAGCACAGCTGCTGTAAAGGCTGGGAAATTGATATTGATGAAGAAACCTATGACTTATATAAAAGCTTTGACGGCGAAATCGGCGACAGATTAAAGCGTTGCATTTCGCTTGATGATACACCGCATTTTGTTCTTGAAGAGGATGAACGCTGTCCGTTTCTGAATGAAAACGGATTGTGTGATATAATCATTTCCTGTGGTGAAAATGCGCTGTGCAATATCTGTGCTGACCACCCGAGATTCCGCAATTTCTTTTCTGACAGAACTGAAATCGGGCTCGGACTTTGTTGCGAAGCGGCCGCAAAGCTAATACTCGGATTTGATAAGCCTTTCAGCCTTGTTGTGATTGAAGATGACGGTGATACGTCTGAACCGTATGAAGATGAGGTTGTACTCACTGAGGCTTTTGAAAAAGCTATTGCCGTTGCACAGGATAAATCACTTTCATTTGCTGACAGATGTGAAAAGCTGATAGACGATTTTGCTGTATCGTTACCCTTTTGTTCACCGTTCGAATGGGCTCGGTTTTATCGCTCGCTTGAACGGCTTGACAGCCAATGGGATAGTTATCTCAAATATCTAGAAGAGTGCGATAATCTGAACGTAAATTATCACGATGAGCAGGCAGCGGAAAATCTGCTTTGTTACTTCCTGTTCCGCCATATGTCAGCTGCACTTGATGACGGCGATATTGCATCCAAGGTTGGCTTTGCCGTGCTCAGCTGCAGGATTGTGCTGACACTTTCCGGATTTTCGGGAATTGAAGAGTCAGTAAGAATGTATTCGTCTGAAATAGAATATTCAGATGAAAATCTCGACAAAATATACAAAGTTTTGTTAAAAGTTTGACATTGATTGACTTGTGTAGTATCATAAAAGTTAATATCGTAAGAGGAGTTGCTTTCCTTGTTGTTAAAACTGAAGGAAAATCTGTCTGAAAAATGCAATAAAGCCATTTTGGGATTTTTTGGTTTTGCAGGAAAATTTGAAAAGAACAATAAATTTAATATATCAGTTATATGTCTTGCTTGTGTTGTTTTGTTTGCGCTTGCTTTCTTTATGAATTCAATGACTCATTTGGCATTGGATGATTATGCGTATAACTTTATTTTTATAGAAGATGGCGGAGAAAGCGATGAGGTTATTAACACGGGTGGTCGTGTCGAAACCGTCGGTGATATAATTACCTCGATGAAGGCACACTACAACACGGTTAACGGCAGAATAACACTCCACTTTATAGTGCAGCTGATGTTGCTTTTGGGTAAGCCGGTTTTCAACGTGTTTAATTCTGCTATGCTGGTGCTTTTGGTGATACTGCTTTATTTGCACTGCAAGGGCACAAATAAACGGCATAGTGCACCAATGTTTTTGTTTATGGCATTTGCCGTATGGTCTTTTGCACCGGCATTGAGTTATACTGTCTGGTGGCTTGATGGCAGCATTAACTACCTGTGGGGATCTGTTTTCCGTTTGATTGCTTTGCTGCCTTTCAGGTTGTATTATGATTCCGGCAAGCTTTCTCATCAGGCACTTCTCTTCTTGCCGATTCAGCTAATGTGTGCTGTTGCAGGCTCTACAAACGAAAATATGTCGGCGGCTTTTATCGGAGTTGCTTTCCTGTTTGTTTTGCTTTATCGCATTAAGGGTATAAAAATCCCTGCGTGGAGCGTAATCGGTATTCTGTTTGCGATTGCCGGATATCTGTTTATGATGTTGGCTCCCGGTGTGTTTATACGCCTTGAAATGAATTATCAGACTACACTTCTGAAATACATTGTGATAGTGCTGTCCAATGTTGTTATACGTCTGCTGCCGTTCATTGCTGCGGCGTTGGCTTTGGCTTATGTGCTCCATACACTCAAAGTCAAGGAGAAGCCCTGCTTTGCTTTGCCTGTGATTTATATGCTTGGCGCTCTTGCCGGTGCGCTTATTATGCTGTTCTCAACTTTTTTCCCCGAAAGAGCTTGGTTCGGAGTTGTGCTGATGGCGATAATTTCGGTCGGTATGCTCCTTTATCAGCTGATTCTGCGCGATTATGCTGTTGTGAGAAACGTTGTTCTGGTGGGCGTACTTTGCTGGACGGTGTGGTGTGGTGTTTCATACGCACGCGGTGCATACGATGCTGTGCTTGTAGACGAGAAATTTGATAAGCGTGAGGCTTATATTATTGAGCAGAGAGAGCTTGGTAATTATGATCTTGTTTTGAGGGGCATTAAAACAGAAGAAGAGCGTTCTCCGCATTACGGTCTTGCAGATATCGGAGACGATCCCGAACATTACCGTAACAGATACTTGGCTGAATACTACGGCCTTAATTCAATAGTTGAGGGCGAAAACAAAGATTATTAAAAAAATACCGCTGCGAAACTTTGAGGTTTCGGCAGCGGTATTTTTATTTTGTTCTGAGATGTGAGGTGTTGTTTGCCGTTCTGAGCAGAGGTACGTTGTCTTTCCTCAGCGCAACAACTGTTACTGCGCTGTTGTCTATCTGCGAGTTGAAGCATTCTTCACCCTCTGCGTTGAGGGCGGCTCTCACAAGATAGCTGAAAAACGTGCCGTGGGTTGAAACAATGACTGTTTCACCGCTGTGATATATGCCCTTTACGTATTCAACAAAACATTTTGCTCTTATCTGTGCCTGAACATAGCTTTCGGGCACGGGCAACAGCTTTGTGCCGCCTGCAGGACTTATATCACCTTTGCAGGGGATTGCAAGCGGAAAATCTTCTTTGATTTTCTTTTCGTCGCAGCCTGCGGTGGTTGAGCCGTATTCGAGCAGATCAGGCATCAGCTCGATTTTTTTGCTGAGCTTTTGCGCCATGGGGTAAATTGTCTGAATCGTGCGGCTGAACGGACTTGCGTAGATGTGCGCAATCTCAACACCGTCAAACCAATAATCGGCAAGTGCCTGCGCCTGATTCAGTCCGTGCTCCGTCAGCGGAGTGTCCTCTTCGCTGTAACCGTCAGGTGTCGGCAGACCGAGATTGCCGTAGGATTCGCCGTGCCTGATGAATATAAACTGTGTTGCTATATCATCTCTTGCGGTCAGCTTATCCATAATTATCCGAAGTAGTAAACTCTTGTTTCGTAGGGTCTGGTTGTGAAGCCGTTGCCCTTGAGCGGATTGTTCTCGTGGCTGCAGAGGATAGCCTTTCCCTTTGAAAGGTCATAGCCTTCGGGTGCCTTGAAGTCGACGGCTTTTTCGGTGAAGGAGCAGATTACAAGCATCTTCTTGCCTTCGTATGTGCGCTCGTAAACATAGAGATCCTTACTGGATTTATAGTACTCTTTGTATGCGCCGTAAACAGCAATCGGGTTTTCTTTACGGAATTTGATGATTGCCTTGTAGTGGTTGAAGATTGAGTTGGGGTCAGCCATCTCAGCCTTTGCGTTGATACCGTCTTTGTAGTTGGGGTTGACAGGCATCCAGGGTGTGCCTGTTGTGAAGCCTGCGTTTTCGCTGTCATCCCACTGTACGGGTGTACGTGCGTTGCCGCGGCTTGCTGTCTTAAGACGCTGCTCAACCTTTTCGTCGGAGAAACCGAGCATCTTGAGTGTCTTACGGTTGTTGATTGCGAAAACGTCCTGATAATCTTCGACAGTGGGAAGGTGGATGTTTACCATACCGATTTCCTGACCCTGATAGATGAAGGGTGTGCCGCACTGAAGCATATAGGAGTTTGCAATTGATTTACCGCTGGCATTTCTGTATTTTTCACTGCCGTAACGGGAGATGATTCTGGGATGGTCGTGGTTTTCCATATAGAGAGCATTCCAGGACTTGCCGTAAAGACCTTCCTGCCACTTTGTGAATGCACCCTTGAGTCTCTTGAGGCTGAAGGGCATAGCCATAAAGTCTGTGAAGAGACAGTCAGCTTCCATATGCTGGAAGTGGAACATCATATCAAGCTCCATACCGTCGCCCTCTTTGATGTACTTGAGAGCCTTTTTGGGTGTCATCATCGGGGCTTCACCGACTACGAAGCAATCGTACTCGTTAAGCACTTCGCGGAATTCCTGAAGATACTCGTGAATGTGCGGACCGTCCATATAGTGCTCCATACCGCAAGCCTGAGGGATGGGGAAACCGTTGGGCAGACCCTTACGCTTTGATACGAATGTGATAACGTCCTCACGGAAGCCGTCAACACCCATGTCAAGCCAGAAACGCATAATATCCTTGACTTCCTGACGCACCTTGGGGTTATCCATATTGAGGTCAGGCTGCTTTTTTGAGAAAAGGTGGAGGTAATACTGGCCGTTTTCTTTGTTGTATTCCCACGCCTTACCCTCGAAAAGAGAAGACCAGTTGTTGGGGCGCTTCTTGCCCTTACCGTCACGCCAGATATAATAATCGTGATATTCGCTGTTTTTGTCGATACCCTTTTTGAACCACTCGTGCTCATCTGATGAATGGTTGACAACAAGGTCCATTATAACCTTGATGCCGCGCTTGTGTGCCTCATCAAGAACCTTTTTGAAAAGTTCGTTGTTGCCGTAATCGGGTGAGATGTTTCTGTAATCGGAGATATCGTAACCGAAGTCAGCGTTGGGTGAGCAATAGAGAGGGGAGAACCAGATACAGGTAATTCCGAGCTCTTTAAGATAATCAAGCTTTGAAAGAACGCCCTCAAGGTCACCGATACCGTCGCCGTTTCCGTCGCAGAAGGAACGGGGCCAGATCTGGTAACAAACTACATCCTTATACCAATTGGTTTTTTTCATTTTTATTCAAGCTCCTTTCGGGTTTGGCTGTTAAACTTAATTATATCAAATTAGTTTTTATATAACAATATGTATTTTATATAAAAAGAGCTGCTTCAACTTGGTGAAACAGCCCTTTGAAATTATCCGTTTACGACTTCCTGCATTGTGACAGGCTCTTTTTCATAGAGGGATACGTATTTATCCTGATAGTAGTTTTCGTTTTTGCAGTCGAAGCTGCCGTCAGGTGAGTATGTAATAACCGTACAGCCTCTCTGTATGCCCTGCTTATAAATTCCGGGATATGCAAGATAGTCTATGCTCATTGCGTATGACAGGCGTATGCCCTTGTAATCTACTGAGAAGTTGTTTTCGTGGTCGTGTCCGCAGAATACAGCCTTTGTAGAGCCGAATTCGAGCATAGCCTCAAACAGTCCGTCCTCGCCCATACCGGGATAAACAATTTTACCGTCTTCACCGGCTACACCGTAAATGAATTTAACGTTTTCGGTGTCCTTGTATCCGTTGTCCATAAACTCATACCAGGCATCACGCTGCTCGGTAAGCGGAATGTGGAAAAAGGCGGTGGATTTTGCCACGTCTGTACAGTTTGCATTAAGATTCTTGACAGTCTGTCTGTACCACTCAACCTGGTTATCGTGTATGTTGTCATATTTCCAGAAAATTCCGAAATAGTCGCCGTCTGTGTATGAGTGGCTGTCAAACATAAAAAATGACTGGGTGAGTTCGCCCTTGGAATTTTTAACGTTTATAACGTGGTTGCCGTATCCGTCAACTTCTTCGGGACCGGGCTGATAAAGGCAGTGCTTAAAGCCGCTGCCTGCATAGAAATCAGAAACCTTTTCGCGGTTGTAATAGCTGTAAATTTCAGAGTCGTGGTTGCCCAGGGTTATGGTCCAGTAAACGCCGAGCTTTTCCATAAGTGTGGAAAAAATCTTTGCTCCGGAAAGATTGTTGAATGTACCTGCCTGGAAAAATACGGGGTAGGCGATATCGCCCGTGACTATAACAAGGTCAGGCTTTTCTGCGGTAATCATTGCGGCAACTGCGTTGATTGCCATCGAGTCTTTCTTAAGTGACATCCAGCCTGCACCGATGTGAATATCCGTCAGCTGCAGGACTTTGAAATCTCTGTCTGTTGTGAAGGTCCAGTATCCGTTTTCATCTTTCTGAGGTATGAGTCTCTCCTCTGACTGTACTGTTTCAAAGCTTTGAGCTTTTTTTATGTTGGCATTGTTGCCTATTACGGTTACGCAGCAGGTTACCGCTATAAAAAGCGCAAATACTGCCGCAATTATTCCGATGATTTTAAGTGCCTTTTTATTTTTACCTTTCATATCTATCCCCACTTTTGTGTGCTTTATTTAATAAAAATATCAATGTCGGTCTGTTGCTTTATTGCTTTGCGTATTTCTTCAAGGCTGCTTTCGTTTCCTTCGCTCATTTCAACTTCCGCAAAGCATATATCACCGTCGGTGAATCTTATTTTGTGAATGTGCTGTATGCTTTTGTCCGATAAAAGCATATTTTCAATTTTTTCTCTTTTCTCTTTGCTTTGGTAGTTTACAAGCAGTTTTACGGCACTTATAATTCCTTTAATTGCAGAAATAAGAATGGATATGCTGATTGCAATTCCGCACAGCGCATCAAATGCATACTTACCGTTTTTTGAGAGCAGAAGTGTAAGTGCAGTTGTGCAACCGATGCAAAAATCAAGCGCACTGTCTGTTGCCATAAGGCGTACGAGATTCAGCGAATAGACGGCAGATGTCTTTTTCAGAATCAGGAACGTTATAAGCTTAACTGCGGCGGTAACACTTATCAATAGCAAATACTTCGGCGTGTACCATATGGGTGTAGGGTACATCAGCCTTTCAGCGGATGAGTAAAGGAAATATGCGCCCGAAAAACCGATAAAGCACGATATCAGAAATGATAACAGCTGTTCTGTTTTTTCTGCATATGCTCCCACGCTTAAAACCGAAAATGAACATAGCGTAAGCACAGCGCTGATGCAGTCAAAAAGGTTGTTGATTGCATCCGAATATATACTGATGCTGTTGGCAGAAAGTCCCACAGAGAGTTTGACTAAGAACAGTATCAGATTAATAAGCAGAACGCCCAAAACCGAAAAAAGCAAAGCTTTGTTTTTGAATTCTGAGTTTTTAATCATAATTGTTCGCCTATCAGTGGTATGAGCATATTCTTTTCAAGCTCTTCCCTCGGAAGGAAGGGAGCAAGGTCTTCAAGCGGAGCGGAAACAATCGTACCGTCCTCAAGTCGCTTGGATGATGCTTTAGGCTCGAATTTCTGCTCGGGGCTGACTGTTATTTCGCAGAAGACCGGACCGTCCTGAACGAGCACTTCGTCAATAACCTTTCCCAGGTCTTTGTTCTTTTCACAGCGGTAATATTTCATACCGTATGCAGGTATGAGCTTGGACATATCAGGGAAGCTGAGGTCGCCGCTTTCGGGGCCGACACCGACAAGAGGCTCACCGAAGAAATTCATCTGTGACTGCCTGATTGAATGGTAGCCGCCGTTGTTTATCATAAACGTTTTGATCGGCATTCTGTTCTGCAGAATCGTCTGGATTTCCTGAAGATTCATCTGTATGCTGCCGTCACCTGTGATGAGAATAACGTCGTCGGGGCTGATTGCAGCAGCTGTGCCGATTGCGGCAGGTAAATCGTAGCCCATTGAAGCAATAGCGGAGTTTATAATGAAGCGCTGATTCTTTTTGATAATATAAGCGTGGCTGCCTACGACACAGGCTGAGCCGTTGCCGACAACCGTGACAGTGCCCTCATCAAGCTTGCTGCTAAGCTCTTTGATAAACGCATATACGTTTGCCTGCTCATCCTCATAGTGTTTGGGAAGAACAACGGGATATTTTATCTTCCAATCGGTGCAGATGTTGTGCCACTCGGATTTTTGGAAGCTGAAGCCTCTTGCATCAATTCTTCTCTCAAGCGCTTCGAGGAAATCCTTGCAGTCTGCCCAGACAGGATAATCGGGGTTGACGTTCTGCTTTTTAAGCTCTTCGCTGTCAATGTCAACAACAATCTTCTTTGCGGCACGTGCCCAGGTCTGATAGTTATAGCCGACCTGACGGATGCTGAGCCTGCTGCCGACGCTGAGAAGCAGGTCGCTGTTCTGCACGGCAAAGTTGCCGGGGCGGTCGCCCATAATGCCTGCTCTGCCGACATAGAGGTCATTGTCATCCTCAATGCAGTCAATGCTGTTCCAGCCGGTTACAACGGGGATATTGAGCTTGTTGGCAACACGGTAAAAAACATCGTGCGCTCCTGCAATGCGTACACCGTTGCCGACGTTGAATACGGGTCTGCTGCTTGAGGCAATAAGATCAAGTACCTTATCTGCCGTTTCGTCGCTTACTGCAGGAGGCAGAGTTTCATCCTCTTCGCCGTTGTAGCCGACAAGGTCATCGGTTTCAATGTATGCGCCCTGAACGTTCATCGGAATATCCAGCCAGCAAGGGCCGGGTCTGCCGCTTTGTGCGAGCTTTAATGCCTTTTCGAGGCAATATCTGATTCTGTTAGGGTTAATTATCATTTCGCTGTATTTTGTCATACAGTCAACAGCTTTTGTTATATCAAACTCCTGGTCGCCCATTGCGCGCAGGTTGAGTCCGCTGCCGCGTGCAGTTGTGTCATAACGCACCTGACCGGAAATAATAAGCATCGGTATTGAGTCGAGCCATCCGCCGACAACACCGGTAATTGCGTTTGTGCCGCCGGGTCCTGTTGTTACGCAGACGGCAGCAATGCGGTTGTGAAGTCTTGCGTATGCTTCAGCTGCGATTGCACAAGCCTGCTCGTGATGGTTGTATATACATTTAAGTCCCTGCTGATGGCCGAAAGCATCGTTGAGGTGCATTGCACCGCCACCGGTTACGGTAAACATCGTGTCGATACCGTGTTCGACGAGAAATGCAGATATATAGTTGGAAACCTTTATTCTCATAACGCGACTCCTCTGTTGATAAAGGGATTATAATAACATTATATATTACCGAAACAATACTGTCAAATGCAAACAGGCGAGCCTGTAGGCTCGCCTGTTTGCAAAAGGAAGGAGTAAATGAAAAAGAAACAAAAAGAAGAAATCTTAGTAATTGTCAGAAAGCCGATGTGCTTTCTGTGTTTTAATATTACAATATAATTCGTCACAGTTTGATAATAATTAGTGTCTTTTTTGTGAATAAATTGTAAACGATAGATTGCAATCTTGTTTCATAACGTTGTAAAATTTTTATATTGAATTTTTTGCGTCGCCTGTTTTACTTTATTTTGTGTTTTTGTATGACCAAAAATACAACAAATCGTCACTCTTGTCTTTTTTCACAAGGTTTTGTGGAAAATCCGCCGTTCTTTTGTGCTTTTAAAAGCCTTGACACGTCAGTTTTTTTCTAGTATAATAGCAGCTTGTAAAGAACAAATGCTTTACACAAACACGTTAGGGGGAGATCCTTTTGGCTAAAAATCTCGGTGTAACCGTTTTGCTGGATTTTTACGGCGAAATGCTGACCGAGAAGCAGCGCAGCTTCTTGGATTATTACTATAATGATGACCTTTCTCTCTCTGAGATTGCAGAGAACGAAGGCATCACAAGGCAGGGCGTACGCGACGCTATAAAGCGTGCAGAGGCTCAGCTTTTTGATATGGAAAATAAGCTGGGACTCGTTGCTCGTTTCGAGGAGCAGAAGAGGGGTCTCAACGAAATCGTGGAATGTGCAACATCAATTTATGAGCAGAATATGCGTTTCGGTCTCTCAAGAGAAATAAATGAGGCATCCGTGCGCATACGTGCAATTGTTTCAACTCTGGTTGAAAACTGATCTACCTACTACATAAACCACAGTAAAGGAAGTGTATTTTCTTGGCATTCGAAGGTCTTTCCGACAGACTTGAAGCTGCGTTTCAACGCCTTAAAAGCAAAGGCAGCCTGACAGAACACGATGTACGCGACGCTATGCGTGAGGTTCGTCTTGCTCTTCTTGAGGCTGACGTTAACTTCAAAGTCGCCAAGGATTTCACAAATACAGTAACCGAACGTGCAATCGGCGCACAGGTTATGGAGAGTCTGACACCCTCTCAGATGGTTATCAAAATCGTCAACGAAGAGCTTACGGCTCTTATGGGCGGCACTCAGACTTACCTTACCAGAGCACCTCATCCGCCCACGGTTGTTATGATGTGCGGTCTTCAGGGCTCAGGTAAAACAACACACAGCGCAAAAATTGCCCTTTCACTCAAGAAAAAGGGTCACCGTCCGCTTCTCGTAGCCTGCGATATTTACCGTCCCGCTGCTATCAAGCAGCTGCAGGTTGTCGGTGAGCAGGCAGGTGTGCCTGTTTTCGAAATGGGTCAGACAGACCCGGTTACAATTGCTCAGGAAGCAATCAAGCTTGCTAAGGATCAGGGTTATGACTACGTCTTCCTTGATACTGCAGGCCGACTTCACATAGACGAAGAGCTTATGAATGAGCTTAAAGCTGTCAAAGCAAACGCTCATCCGCACGAGATTCTCCTCGTTGTTGACTCAATGACAGGTCAGGACGCGGTTACCGTTGCCAACGGCTTTAACGATGCTCTCGGAATCGACGGTCTTGTTCTCACAAAGCTTGACGGTGATACACGAGGCGGTGCTGCTCTTTCAGCAAGAGCGGTTACGGGCAAGCCCATCAAGTTTGTCGGTATCGGTGAAAAGCTTGAGGATCTCGATGTATTCCATCCCGACCGTATGGCTTCCCGTATTCTCGGTATGGGCGATATGCTTTCTCTTATCGAAAAAGCTGAGATGGCAATCGACGAGAAGAAAGCACGTGAGCTTGAAGAAAAGCTTCGCAAGAACAAGTTCGATATGAACGATCTTCTCGATCAGTTCGAACAGGTTCAGAAAATGGGTTCAATCAAGGATACTCTCGCGATGATTCCCGGCATTAACAAGCAGCTCAAAGATGTTGAGGTTGATGAGCGACAGTTCGACCGTATCCGTGCAATCATTCTCTCTATGACTCCCAAGGAGCGTGAGAATCCCGACATAATCAATCCGTCACGTAAGCGCCGTATTGCGGCAGGCTGCGGTATGCAGGTTGAGGATGTCAACCGTCTTCTTGCGCAGTTCAAGCAGATGCAGAAGATGTTCAAACAGTTCGGCGGCAAGGGCGGTAAGCGTATGTCCAAGTCGTTCAAGAAAAACAAAAAGCGCAGATAATTAATTTTCGGATGTAATTACAATTCACATATTATTACATTATTAGCAAAACATTTTTTTGGAGGAAACAAAAATGGCAGTAAAAATCAGACTTCGCCGTATGGGCGCAAAGAAAGCACCGTTCTACCGTATCGTAGTTGCAGATTCACGTTATCCCCGTGATGGCAGATTCATCGAAGAAATCGGCACATACGACACAACAAAGGATCCTGCAGACATCAAGGTTGATGTTGAGAAGGCTCAGCAGTGGATCAAGAACGGCGCACAGCCCACAGATACAGTTAAGGCTATTCTTAAGAAATCAGGCGTTATCGGCTGATTCTTATAAGATACAGCAAAATAATTAAGGAGGTGCCCGCAATGACAGAGCTTTTGATCGCAATTGCGCAGGGTCTTGTTGAGGATCCTTCAGCAGTAACAGTTACTGTTGACGAGCCCAATGAAGAGGGCGTAACGGTTTACCACCTTCACGTCGGCGAGAATGATATGGGCAGAGTTATCGGCAAACAGGGCCGAATTGCCAAATCTATTCGCACCGTTATGCGTGCTGCTGCGACCCGCAACAACGAAAAAATCGCAGTTGAAATCGAGTAATTCGATACATCGGTTCAAACTACAAATATGAACACCGTTGCTCTATGTGCTTTTAGAGAAATTTAGAAGCCATAGGGCTATTGGTGTTTAAAACGCATTATCTAACGGAGGCTTTTATGCTCAAACCTTATCTCGAACTCGGACAGATAGTTTCTACCCACGGAATAAAGGGCGAACTGCGCGTCAACCCCTGGTGCGACAGCCCTGAGTTTGCCTGCGCATTTAAAACAGTATACCTTGACGATAAAGGCGAAAAGCCTGTTAAGGTTGTTGCTTCGCGTCCCCACGGTAACATTGCGCTGATGAAGCTTGAAGGTATTGATACCGTTGAGCAGGCAGCAGCAATGAGAAACAAAATAATCTATATGGCGCGCAAGGATGCAAAGCTTCCGGAGGGCAGCTGGTTTATCGCTGACCTTATCGGCTGCAAGGCTGTTGATGCCGACGATGAGAATAAAATCTGGGGCACTCTCACTGACGTCAGTCAGACCGGTGCGAATGACGTGTGGCACATCACGGATGAAAACGGTAAGGAGTATCTTCTGCCGGTAATTCCGTCTGTTGTAATCAGCACCGATGTTGAAAACGAAAAGGTTTATATCAGACCGCTCAAGGGGATTTTTGACGATGAGGATTGATATACTTACTCTATTCCCCGAGATGTGCGAGTCTGTGGTTAGCGAGAGCATTCTCGGCAGGGCAAGAGAAAAGGGGCTTGTCGAAATCAATTGCTGCAACATAAGAAAGTATACGCTTGATAAGCACCGCAGGGTTGATGATTCGCCTTACGGCGGCGGCTCGGGTATGGTTATGCAGGCACAGCCCGTTTATGACTGTTATCAGTCACTCTGCGAGGATCTCGGCAAGAAGCCTCACCTGATTTATATGTCACCGCAGGGCAGCGTGCTCACCCAGCAAAAGGCAATTGAGCTGCTCGAATATGACAATATTGCTTTGCTGTGCGGACATTATGAGGGTATTGACGAGCGTGTGCTCGAAGAAATAGTTGATGAAGAAATCTCAATAGGCGACTATGTGCTGACTGGCGGTGAGCTGCCTGCAATTGTTGTTGCGGACAGTGTTTGCCGTATGCTCCCCGGTGTGCTTTCGAGCGAAGAGAGCTTTATGAATGAGAGCCATTTTGCTTCGCTGCTTGAGCATCCGCAGTATACACGCCCTGAGGAGTGGCACGGCAAAAAGGTGCCCGATGTGCTGCTCAGCGGTCACCACGCCAATATACAGAAATGGCAGCGTGAAAAACAGCTCGAGCGTACATTCGCAAAGCGACCCGATATGCTCGAAAAGGCTGAGCTTACAAAGAAAGATAAGGAATATTTAAATAAAATAAAGTGAATTCAAATCGGAAAGGTGACAGGCTATGTTACAGTTTTTAGGTCTTGAAATGCCGATGTTGCTTATGGCGCTTTCGGCTGTGTTTACATTCGGTGCAGTTATTCTTGCACTCAAGCTTTTCAAAAACAAGCTTCCCGTTGACGGCGGACGTGACTTTGCATTCAACGGCAAGCTTTCAAAGGGTAAGCAGCGCGGTGCAGGCATCGTGTTTATCTGCGTGTTTATTATCTCTTCACTCATTTTCATTAAGCTGAGTGTTGAGCTTGGTATGTACTATGCTCTCATCTTTTTGGGTATGCTTTCCGGCTATCTGGATGACGCTTCAAAGGTGCCGTGGGGCGAATACAAAAAGGGTGCAATCGACCTTGTTATCTGTCTTCTTACCTCAGCCGCATTTGTCTGGAAGAATCCCGAGCTTTTGTCAGTTAATTTCGGCTTCTTTGATCTGAAGCTTCATTGGGCTGTTTTCCTTGTAATCTCAACGGTATTCCTCTGGATGATGATCAACGCAACTAACTGCTCTGACGGTATTGACGGCTTCTGCGGCTCGCTTTCCGTCAATTCGATTATATTTATCATACTCACGGCAGGTGCACTCGGCACGGGTGAGACTACTAAGATAACGAGCCTTGGCGCAATTATGATTTTTGCAATCATTGCTTACCTCTGGTACAATGCAGAGCCCAGCACGATGATGATGGGTGATGCAGGCTCAAGAGCAATCGGCCTATTCCTCGGTATTATCGTTCTCAAGTCAGGCAATGCCCTGCTTGCAATTCCGCTTTGCTTTATCCTTCTTCTTGACGGTCTTATCGGTATCTTCAAGGTTTCCGTTACAAGATTCCTCAAGATTAAGATTCTCAAGAATATCCGCACACCTCTCCACGACCATTTCAGAAAGAACAAGGGCTGGTCAAACACACAGACAATTTACCGTCTTAACATAATCCAGGCTCTTATTTCATTTGTTGTTTATATGGTTGTCAGAGGTCTGGCATAAAAAATTCTCCCCATACAATGAAGGTATGGGGAGTTTTTATATTCTTAAGGCTGTTCTGTTATCGGTTTGTCTTCACTTTCGTGCTCGACGAGGATGAAGTTGTTTCTCTTTGCATATGCCCAGCGCATATCAAACAGCTTTACTGCATCAAGCGGGATATAGAGCTGATTCTTTTTTTCGGCGTTGCGGTATACGGCGTTTTCAAGCTCAACCGTACCACGGTCTGTTTCGACTGTTTTGCTGTCCTGAATGAATTTTGCCCAGTGACCGTAGCCTTCAAGATAAACCTGATTTTCGGTTTTCTCAACGCGACCGCCGAAATAGCTGAACAGTACGCTCAGGCAGCCGTACCACACACCGTCGATGTTTTCGCAGGTTGTCTGATACTGGCAAAGTCCGAGGTCAGCACCCTTGTACATCATTCTTGTGCGGTTGAAGTAGGGGGCAAGTGCATACGGCTCGATGACATCACGCTCTTTGTCGATAACGCAGCGGTCTGCAATTCTGCCGTCTTCAAGCGTTGCGGTGATTGTCAGCTTTTTGCCGTCAACCTCTGCAACAGCTATCATGGAGGTTCTGTCCTCCATTGTGTAGAATGCACTGTGCCATACCTTGCTCAGTGATCGTGTGCCGGGAGGATTCTGATTGGAGTTGCCGAGTACGTAGTTTATCATACCCTTTGACGGCTGCTCAAACAGTTCCTCGTTCTTGCGGGGGAAGCTTCTGCCGAAGCTGTGCTCGTGACCTGAGAAAAGCAGGTCGAGCATTTCCATACTTTCAGTCATAACAGGGTAGCAGTCGTAGTTCTGGCAGTCGCTTCCCGTGTAGCATACGGGGAAGTGATATGTGCCGATTTTCCAGTCTGCATCGCATTTTTCAAGGTCTGCCTTAAGCCATTCGTTAACGTCCTCAGGTCCGTTGACACCGAGCACTGTGAAGTGAACGTTGCCGTAGTCGAAAGCGTAATTCTCTGTTTTCCAGCCTTCGGGTCCGTTGTAGGGGTAGCTGCCCTTGAGCTGTGTGCAGAAAAATTCGGCAGGCTCTGAATAGTATCTGCCGATGCCGTTGCGGTAATCTGCAAAGCCTCTTGTGTCGTGGTTACCCTCTGTGAACATAATCGGCACATATTCGGCAATTCCTTCGAGACCGAGGAATGCGCCGTTCCACTGCTGCTCGTGCTGACCGCAGTCAGTGTTGTCACCGGCTGTGAGGATGAATGCCGTGTCGGGATGTTCTCTGAGGTAGCGCTTGAGGAGCTGATTGAAGTGTGAATAATCGGGCTCGTCAAACGGGTCGCCCTTCTGCTGGTCTGATACACAGAGGAATTTGAACTTTGTCAACCCTTCGGGCTGGGTTGTGAAAAAGAATTCACCGCTGCGGTGCTCACTGTCGCCGCAGGTGTAGTAGTATTTTGTGCCGGGCTTGAGTCCTTCAAGATGCGCCCAGAATATATTGCTGATGTCGATATCGCTTTTGAATACTTCGGTTTCAGCCTCTGTGCGAAGTATCTCATCGCTGCCGTCTTCGCGGTATTCGACATATCCGTTTCTGACGTCTGTGCTTGTGCGCCAGGTCACAGCCATTGATGTTTTTGCATCGCCGAAGATGCTTATCATAATATGGTCAGGCTGAGGTGTTGAGCCTCTGATAGGTTTTATGTTCTGCATAGCTTTATTTCTCCTGAAAAAATATGTTCGAAAAAATTATATTCCATTTCATCAGTCATTTCAATATTTTAATAAAAAAATTGAGTTTTTGTGTATTTTATATAATAATTTTTGTTATTATTTAACAAGTTTTACTGTTGATTTTGTCGGTCGGTAATATATAATTAAGATTGAAAACTAATGTCTGTTCAGGACATATTTGCAAGCAAAGGAGATAAGAAACATGGCTGAAAAACTTAAGGTTGGTATTATCGGTTGCGGCGGTATAGCAAACGGAAAGCATATGCCTGCTATCGCAAAAATCAAAGAGGCTGAAATGGTTGCTTTCTGCGATATCGTTGTAGAAAAAGCTCAGGCTGCTGCCGAAAAATACGGTGTTGAAGGTGCAAAGGTTTATGAGGATTACAAAGAGCTTCTCAAGGATGAGAGCATCGATGTTGTCCACGTTTGTACACCTAACCGCTCACACAGCTTTATAACAATAGATTCACTCGAGTCGGGCAAGCACGTTATGTGCGAAAAGCCTATGGCGAAGACATATGCAGAGGCAAAGGCTATGTGCGAGGCTGCAAAGCGCACGGGCAAAAAGCTCACAATCGGTTATCAGCAGCGCTGGAGGGATGATTCCATCTACCTCAAGGAAGCTTGCGATAACGGTGACCTCGGCGATATTTACTATGCAAAAGCTATTGCACTGCGTCGCCGTGCAGTTCCCACATGGGGCGTTTTCCTTAACGAATATGAGCAGGGCGGCGGTCCGCTTATTGATATCGGTACACATGCACTTGACCTGACTCTCTACATGATGAACAACTACAAGCCCAAGATGGTTGTCGGCACAACATTCAAAAAGCTCGGTCAGCAGAAGCGTGCCGCAAACTCCTGGGGCGATTGGGATCCCGAGAAGTTTACGGTTGAGGATTCCGCATTCGGCTTCATCGTTATGGAAAACGGTGCAACAATCACACTTGAATCCGCCTGGGCACTCAACGTTGCAGACCCGAGAGAGGCTGTATGTATGCTCTGCGGTGACAAGGCAGGCGCTGATTTCAACGGTCCCGACGAGTCACTCCGCTTCAACTACGTAAAATACGGCAGACAGATTATCGAAACACCCAACTTTGATGCCGGCGGTGTTGCTTTCTATGAGGGTGACAGACATCCCGACCCGAAGGATGTTGAGTGCCGTCTGTGGTATAACGCAGTTCTCAATGATACAGAGGTTATGACAAAGCCCGAGCAGGCACTTGTTGTAACACAGATTCTTGAAGCTATATACGAGTCTGCAAAGACAGGCGCTCCCGTATATCTCAATAACGACTGATTTAAAAGGATAGGTGAATGAATATGAAAATTGCTGTTCAGCTTTACAGTGTGCGCGACTGCATAAAGAATGCGGACGATTTTATGCACGTTCTTGAAGAAGTAAAGGCAATGGGCTATGAGGGTGTTGAGTTTGCAGGCTATCACGGCGTTTCTGCAGCAGACCTCAAGGCAAAGCTTGATGAGCTCGGTCTTGTACCCGTCGGAACACATCTCGGCATTGACGATTTTCTTCCCGAAAACATCGACAAGACAGTTGAGTTCAATAAGGTTCTCGGTTGCCTTCACTGCGGTGTAGGCGGCGCAGCTCACGATACTGTTGAAGAGTGCGAATATGCCGCAAAGGCTCTTGCATACGGTGCTGAAAAGCTCGGTGTGCCCACATATTATCACAACCATACAGAGGAGTTTACACCTCTTGAGAACGGCAAGATCGGTATGCAGATTTTTGCCGAATATACAAAGCTTGAGGTTGACACATACTGGAGCCATTGCGCAGGCGTTGAAAACTACAGCTACATAACAGAGAACAAAGACAGCATCTGTCTACTTCACCTTAAAGACGGTCTTAACCGTAAGCCGCTTTCTCTCGGCGACGGTGACTGTGATGTAGCCAAGGTTATTAAGGCAGCAAAGGACGCAGGCATTGAATGGGTTGTTGTTGAGAATGATGATCCCGTACCGAACGGTCTTGAGGATATCAAGCGCAGCATAACTTATCTTAAAACACTTGTTGACTGATTTGGAGGAAAGATAAATGAAAATCGGTGTAATTACTAATCTGCTCGGCAATCTTCCGCTTGAGGAAGCTCTTGAATACTTTGTATCAAAAGGTATTGAGATGGTTGAAATCGGCTGCGGCGGATATCCGGGCGATGCTCATGCAAACCCCGATGTGCTCCTGAATGATGAAGCAAAGCTTGAGGAGTTCAAGGCTCTTCTCAAGAAATACAATGTAGAAATCAGTGCACTCAGCTGCCACGGCAACCCCGTGCATCCCGATAAGGCTGTTGCAAAGGATTTTGACGATGCAATCCGCAAGACAATCCTGCTTGCAGAAAAGCTTGACGTTCATCAGATCAACACTTTCTCAGGCTGCCCCGGCGACTGTGAAAATTCAAAATATCCCAACTGGGTAACCTGCCCGTGGCCGAACGAATTCGGCGAAATTCTTGAGTGGCAATGGAATGAGGTTCTCATTCCTTATTGGAAGGATCTTGTTGCTTTCTCAAAGGCACACGGCGTTGATAAGATTGCTCTTGAAATGCATCCCGGATTCTGTGTATACAACCCCGAAAGCCTTCTCAAGCTCCGTGCAGCTGTAGGTCCCGAAATCGGCGCAAACTTCGATCCCAGCCACCTTATCTGGCAGGGTATTGAGCCTGTTGCCGCAATCCGTGCACTTAAAGGTGCTATCTTCCATTTCCACGCAAAGGATACCAAGGTTGACAAGTACAACACTGCTGTCAACGGTGTTCTCGATGTCAAGCCCTATTCGGACGAAATCAACCGCTCATGGGTGTTCCGCTCTGTAGGATACGGTAATGATGAAACATACTGGAAAGATATTATTTCAAATCTGCGTATGATCGGCTATGATTATGCAATCAGCATCGAGCACGAGGATTCACTTATGAGCCAGAATGAAGGCTTCACAAAGGCTATCGATATGCTCAAGCGTGCAGTCATCAAAGAAGAGCCCTGCACAATGTGGTGGGTGTGAGTGCCTTTTGCACTCAGCGATATAAATCCCGGGCAGGGATTTATATCATATAGCAGTTGAAATTTATTTCAACTATTCAGCAAACGAATTATAATGAGTTTATATCGTATTTGCCATAGGCAAATATTTAGTTCTAAGAAGGTAATGGTTATGGGTAAAAAAATAGGTCATGCCGTCATTGGTTACGGCGGTATGGGTCATTTCCACGGCAGACGTTGCCAGAGCATTGACGCGCTCGACTTCATCGGCTTTTATGATATTGACCCCGAGGTGCAGAAGAAGGGTGCTCAGGAGGGTGCGCACAGCTATGCAAGCCGTGCGGAGCTTCTCGCTGACGAAAGAATAGATCTTGTTACGGTTGCAACACCTAATGATGTTCATAAGGAGATTGTAATTGACGCACTGCGTGCAGGCAAAAACGTAATCTGTGAAAAGCCTGTTACAATGTCAAGCGAAGATCTTGAAGAAATGATCGCGGTTGCAAACGAAACGGGTAAGGTGTTTACCGTTCATCAGAACAGACGCTGGGACGGTGACTACCGACGTATCAAGAAAATATACGAAGACAACACACTGGGTAAGATCCACTGTTTTGAGCACCGTGTTCACGGCTCAAGAGGTATACCGAGCGGCTGGAGAAGCGAAAAAGAGCACGGCGGCGGTATGGTGCTTGACTGGGGTGTTCATCTGCTCGATCAGATGCTGACACTTATGGCTGACAAAAAGATGTTGTCGGTTTATGCCGAGTGTACACATATTACCAATTTTGAGTGTGATGACGGATTCAAGGCAATAATCAAGTTTGAAGACGATGTAAGCTGGCAGATTGAAGTGCTGACCAATAACTTTATTGAAATGCCTCTTTGGTATGTCTGCGGCGAAAACGGCACTGCTATAATCAAAGACTGGAAAGGTAACGGCGAAATAGTAATGGTTTCCGATTGGGAAAACCGTGACTCTGTGCCGATAAAGGCGGGCGTCGGTCTGACAAAAACAATGGCACCCAGAACGGAAGAATCAATAAAGCATTTTCCGCTGCCCGACGGCAAGGATGAATGGGATGCCTATTATATGGATATCTGCGATGCTCTGCTCAACGGCAAAGCTCCCAATGTCACACACGACCAGCAGCGTAAACTCATAAAGCTTATTGAAGCAATCTTTGAATCAGCAGAGAAAAATGAAGTTATAAAGTTTTAATAAAAAACACGAAGTCAACTGACTTCGTGTTTTTTATTATACTCTTTCAGAGTATAGCTAATTTTCTCATATCTTCGGGTAAGGTCGCGGTGAAAACCATCTCTTCACCGGTTACGGGGTGTGTAAGCCTGAGCTTTGCACAGTGAAGTGCGTGACGCTTGATTTTGTCGGTGTGTCCACCGTACATATCGTCGCCTGCCAGCGGTGTGCCGAGCGAAGCGAAGTGTACCCTTATCTGGTGGGTGCGTCCTGTTTCAAGTGTTATTTCCATTGTTGTCAGCCCGTCATATTGACCGAGTGCTGTCCAGTGCGTTACGGCTTCTTCTCCACCTTCGCCGACAGCTCTTATTGTCTTCATCGGGTCGGGTCTGATAATTGGTGCGTTGATTGTGCCGCTGCCCTCGTAAAGCCCCTCGACAACTGCGATATAGGTTTTGTCATAGCTTGAGTTGAGCTTTGCGGCAGCCATTTTATGCAGTGCGCATACAACAATGCCTGACGTGCCTTTGTCAAGTCTGCCTGCAACACGGAATACGGCATCTCTGCCCTTTGAGGTCAGGTAATACGCCACTGCGTTTGCAAGCGTGTCCCCTTGGTGATTGTGTGTCGGGTGCATTGCAAGACCTGCAGGCTTGTTTATTACGAGAATGTCATTATCCTCGTAAATAATGCTGAAATCAGCCTGCTGCGGCTCGGCAGTGCTCTTATCCTGCGGCAGGTTGAGTGTGAGCACAGCACCTGCCCTGAGCGGATCGATTGTGCGTATCGGCTCACCGTCGAGCAGCATTGAACCGCGTATCTGTTTAAGTGAGCGCACCATACGGTAAGAGAGCCCGATGCCGCTTCGCAGAAACATATTTACTTTTTCGCCGTCATATTCTTCGGGGACGGTGTAAGTAAGCGTTCTTGTCAAATTTATCACCTCTACAATTTTAACATAACACGAAGGATATGTAAAGAAAAAACAACCCTCTCTCGCAGTAAGCGAAAGAGGGTTGCTGTTTTATGGTGTGTTATGCAAGCTCAACGGTGTATTCGTAAGAGGTGTACCATACGTTGCTGGAATAGCTTCGTGCGCGGATTATGACCTCATCGTCATAAACCTCAAACACAAAGCCGAGACCGCTCATAACCTGACCTCTGTAACCGAGATACATATAGCTCGGCAGATTGACCGAGGTTATGTTGCCGTTTGTTTCAACGCTCTTATATCCCCAGGCTTCGGATGTGAATTTTTCACCGATGCCGTTGTGAATGTGGCCGCTGATGTAGAAAATATTTTTGTATTTGCGGAGAATTGCCTCAACCTTGTCGGATTCGGGTCCGATACCGCCGTCCATAGGCTCGGGCTCATCGTCACCCCATGTGCGGGGCAGACCGTGGCTGCCGTTGAGCGGCTGATGGAAAACGAGGAAAATAGGCAGATTGTCTGCGGACGCCTCTGCGAGTGTCGCATCAAGCCAAGCAAGTTGTTCATCACTGACGTAGGCATCTGTGCCGTCGTCCTCGCTGCTCATTACAACGAAGGTATAGCCGTTGACTTTGGTCGAATAATAAACCTTGTCAATTTCGCGTCCCATAATCTTGCTGCCGAATCTTGTGAAGCGTTCGGACGATTCGGGGAATCTGTCATCCTCTTCGCTGCCCCACATATCGTGGTTGCCGGGTGCAAGGATAATGTTCTTGGCAGGTGTGTATTTTGCAAATACGTCTGCTGTTTTCTGCCACTGTTCCTCATATGCGTGGTCGGTTATATCGCCTGCGTGAACAAGTGCATCGAGCGGATAATCCGCATCCTGCATATCTGCAAGTCCGAGCTCGAGCATAAATGAGCGTGTTGCCGAATCTTTAATATGTGAATCGGACATTGTGGCAAAGGTGAGCTTTACGTTTTCGGCATCTTTAGGAGCAAATTCGGCAGAAATATTTCCTGCAAACGGGAACGCCAGAAGAGTAGTAATTGCCATAAAAAAGGCGGATATGGCTTTGAATACTGCTACCATCAGATCAGCTCCTTAATGATATTTGGGCATCCAGTCGCCGTGTACATCGATAAGCTCATCAACCATCTTTACGATGTCGTCAATGTTAAGCTCTGAAGCTGTGTGCGGATCGAGCATTGCTGCCTGGTAGATGTGATCCTTCTTTTTGGTAACAGCAGCCTCGATTGTGAGAAGCTGAGGATTGATGTTGGTCATATTCATTGCAGCAAGCTGTACGGGGAGCTTGCCCATATGGCAGGGTGTAATACCGCTTGAGTCAACAAGGCAGGGAACTTCGACGCAAGCATCTGCGGGAAGGTTGTCGATAAGACCTGTGTTGAGCACGTTACCGCCGATTTTGTACGGCTTATTTGTGATAATTGATTCCATTATGTAGGAAGCATATTCATGTGAACGTGTATGTGTGACGTTGCCGTCAGCGAGGATTTCATCCCTCTGCTTTGCCCAGCCTGCGATCTGGTTAACACAGCGGCGCGGATATTCGTCGAGCGGGATGTTGTAGTCTGCGATGAGGTTCGGGTACTTATCCTTGATGAAGAACATATTGTACTCTGCGTTGTGTTCGCTGGACTCTGTGCAGTAGTAGCCGAGACGCTTGATGTATTCGAATCTGACCATATCGCCGTGCTTCTTCTCAGGGTCGGAAGACGCAAGGGCAGCAGCGTTGATCTCTGCAGCTCTGCGCTTGATTTCGGGGTAGAGGTCGTTGCCGTCTTTGTCGTGAATCTCAAGCAGCCATGCCATATGGTTGATACCTGCGATTCTGTCGTATCTGCCCTCAATCTTGTCATCCATACCTACGTGGTGGAGAAGATCTCTGGAGCAGGACTGAACAGAGTGGCAAAGACCGATTGTCTTGACGCCTGTATAGCGTGTCATATAGCCTGTGAGAATTGCCATGGGATTTGTGTAGTTGAGGAACCATGCATCGGGGCAGACCTCTTCCATATCTCTTGCAAAATCCTCAAGCACGGGAATTGTACGAAGACCGCGCATAATTCCGCCGATACCGAGTGTGTCGGCAATTGTCTGGCGGAGACCGTATTTTTTCGGAATCTCAAAGTCGGTAATTGTGCAGGGATCGTAAAGACCGACCTGAATTGCGTTGACAACAAAGTTTGCACCTCTGAGAGCATCCTTGCGGTTTTCTACACCGAGGTAGGTTTTGATTTTTGCTTTGCCGCCGTTGACGTTTTTATTGATTGCGCTGAGGATTATTTCGGAATCTTCAAGGCGCTGTTTGTCGATATCATAAAGAGCGATTTCTGATTCGCAAAGGCTCTCGGTGCACATACAGTCGCCAAGAACATTTCTTGCAAAAACGGTGCTGCCTGCACCCATAAATGTAATTTTCATAGGGTATAGCATCCTTTCTTTATTTTGTTAAGGTTAATATACAACACTTTCTCTTATAAGGTCAAGCGTTAGCAGCCCGAAATACTGCACAAAATATTGAACCGATTTTTGGTAAATAAAAAAAGTGTGTAAAGTCGGATAACTTTACACACCGTGCTTTCAGTGAGTATCAATAAAGAGTTTTTGCAAGAATAAAACATACCCAGAGAGCCACAACAAAAGCAGACTCTGCAGGAATTGCAAGCTTTGTGTACGGGCAATTCCAACCCTTATCTATGCAGAGGAAGATTGTTCGCGTGACGAGTACGGTTGTTGAGAAGAAAAGTCCGCCGATCAGCGAATAATAGGGAGTTTTGAGCGCAATAGTGAGGAAAAGGAGGAATGCGCCAAGTGCGAAAGAGATGCCGCCGTAGTAAACTCTGATCTCTGTTTTGCCTGCGTTGTCAACAGGTTTGACAGAGAACTTTTCTGCATTCTTGAGGGGGCTTGTGATGAACACAACAGCCATTCCGAAGAAGTAGCAGACAAGGCCGATTACCGCAACGGAAGCGGGGATGTTTGAGAGTAAAATTTCTTTCATAATTATATCCTCCTGTAAAGTTAATTGCCTTTACGTTATTTAAAGACAAATTGAACGAGCAGCATATAGAATATAGTGCCGCCTGCAACGCTCAGCAGTGTGTTCCTGCGCCAGATGTGAAGCAGAGCGACCGCAGCAATTGCAATCAGTTCGGGTAAAGCGTGAGGCCAGGCGGTAAAAGTTGCATCCTTAAGGCAGTATACAACCAGCATGCCGATTACTGCATAGGGAAGAAATTTGCCGAGGAAGGTGATGAATTTCGGCGTCTTTTTGGAGTTGAAAACAATAAAGGGAAGTCCGCGCAGAAGTGCTGTAATTACCGCAGAAACGGCAACAATCATAATAGCGTGTTTGGTTTCAATCATTACCGTTCACCTCCTCTTTTTTCTCCAGAGGTTTGCGGAGTATGAACAGCAGCAGGGTAATGCATATCATAGAGGGCACAAGGAAGTTTTCGCTTCCGAATACCGCAAAGCAGACCGCTGTTGAAAGCACGCCTATAATTGCAGGCACGTGATTTTTTGTGCTCTTCCACTGTTCAACAAAAACGGTGACGAAAATTGCGGTCATCGCAAATTCTATACCTGCCGAGTTAAATTCGATGTTTGTGCCGATGAAGTTGCCGAGCAGGCAACCCATAATCCAGTAAGACTGGTTGAAAAGCGAGAGCAGAAACTGAAAAAGATGAAGGTCTGTGCCCTCAGGGTGTTTGCCGTCGCAGAGTAATGAGTATGTTTCATCAGTCAATGCAAAGGCGAGGTAAAACTTTTTGATGCCCGCACCCTTGTATTTTTCAATCATTGATATGCCGTAGAAAAGGTGACGCGCCTGAACGAGAAGGGCAGTGACCGCCGTTGTGATGAAGGATGCACCGCCTGAAAGGAGGCTGACTGCGACATACTGCATTGTGCCTGCGTACATTGTTAAGCTCATTATCAGTGCCCACCATATGCCGTAGCCTGCTTTGGCAAGTAACACGCCGAATCCTATTCCGAGTACTATGTAGCCTGCAAATACAGGCAGTGATTTTATAAATGCCGCTCTGGCAGTTTTGCGTTTCATTTTTGTGGTTGCTCCGTTAAAGGGTTAAGTTAAATTGCGTTGAATATGCTATCACAATCCGACACAAAAATCAACACAATAAATAGGTTTATTTTGCATTTGGAAGGTATGCGCCGATCATTTTCAGAGCAGCCTGAAGTTCAGCTGTATCAACCTGACGTACGTCACCGGTTTCACACGCAAGCGATGCGGCAGTACCTGCTGCCTGACCTGTTATAAAACAGCCGGGCATAACACGTACAGACGCCTGCATCTGTCTGTCCGTGCCGATACATCTGCCTGCAACGAGCACGTTTGAAAACGAAACGGGAACAAGACTGCGGTAAGGTATACCGTAGGATTCACCTGCGCCGTACCTGATATCGTATTCTTTTGAAAACCGTTCAAACTCTTCATCATCAGTGTTCATCACATGGATATCGACGGGATAACAGTATCGGCCGATTTCATCATCAAACACTGCACGTTCAAGATAATCTTTGAATCCGAGCATATAATCGCACACTATTCTGCGTGATTCGCGTATACCGGGCACAGTTGCCGTAGCGCACAATATCATATTTTCATAACCTTCAAGATAGGTTTTGTAATACTTTTCATACTCAACCACAGACTGTCTGCCCCAGACCATTGTTTCGGTAAGTGAACGCTCGTCCAGAGGATTCAAGCCGAACAGATGACCTATATTGCCGCCGGCTACAGAGTTGCGTCTGAAATACATACCGGGCAGATGACGGTCCTTAAAAGTAAGCACTCCGTCATTATACGCCTGCTCAATATATCGTCCCTGTCCACCGCCGGCTTTGCTGTCATCAACATTGGCCCACAAAGAGCAAAGTGTTCCGGGCATAACACAGTTGTTTTCGTCACCAATCTCAAACTCACCGCCTGCAAGGGCACACAAATCACCGTCACCTGTACAGTCAATATAAACCTTTGCTTTTACGGCAAACATACCGCTTTTCGAAGCAATGATAACAGCGTTAATGCGTCCGTCTTCGCACACGACATCGCAAACAGAAGTGAAAAAACAAAAATCCACATTTTCCGATTTCAGCAGCTTGTCATATTCGCGTTTCAATTCTTCTGCATCAATTGTTGACCAACGACTGCCCCATTCGGATGAATTCACAGGCACCGTATTTTTCAGTGCCTGCCTGATTTCAAAACCGATACCCGATGCAACGGTATTCACACCGTCACTGAACGGAGCAAAAGCGGGCACAAGTCCCGTTGTACCCATACCGCCGAGGCAGCCTGTCGCTTCTGCCAGGAATACCCTTTTACCCTGACGGGCAGCAGCAACAGCCGCAACAACACCTGCCGCACCTCCGCCTGCAACAAACACGTCAACGTCATATTTTATTTCAAGCTCTTTTGAATACTGCATAATCAGACCTCTGCACAAGCTGAGAAATTACCTGCCGCATCGCAGGCAACAATAGCATAGACATCATTTTCTGTGCCCTGCGAGTCGGTAACCTCAAGCGGATAATCCCACTTGTAGTTTTCTATTCTTGTAAAAAACTCACCGTTTTTTGTAACTCTGTAATATGCAATGCCGAAATTATCGGTTGACTCATCCCACGCAATTTTAACGCCGTTTTCATCTGCTGACTTTGTAAGGTTTGCAGGTGCCGTTGGTGCCTGTGACTCGAGCACATATCCGTTTGCAACATAGTCGTGATAGGTTTCAATATAAAACGGCTTAACCATAGATTTGCTGTAATAATGAGAGTATGAGAAGGTTATGATGTTTTCGCAGTAGCGTGAGGCTATATCCATCTGTTTTGTGAATCGGTCGAGCGTAGCTGTGACAGATTCGATGTTTTCTGTTTCGCCGCGGAGAATTGTGCCTGCAAAAGGACCGGGACCTATTGCGATATCAAAGTTTTCGACATTTGCCCAGAGCTTAACATCGGCATCAATTTTGTCAACAGCGGCAGAGTACATCTCCCATATACGCACAAGCTCGCTTTCTTCAATCCAGTCTGCACCGACCGCGTCCTGCGGAGCGATAATATCACCGTCACGCCAGTTGACTTTTTCAAAGAAGGTGAGCCAGTCGGCGTATGCGGCAACCTTGCCGAATGAAAGGTAGTCGGCTGTAAACGGACTTATCAGCAGAGGCAGCGACTTTTCGGTTTCGTTTATCGCGTCAATAACATTGTTTATTCCCTTTGCCATCTTACCCATAAGAGGGGCACAGTTGATCATATTGTTTATTTCGGGTGTGAAATACCAGCCGTAAAACTCTGTCGGATAATCTTTATAATATCTTGCGTGAATATCTCTGACCATATCGGACGCAACGTCGCAAATCAGCTCATAGTCGCCCGTGAAATTGCCGACAAGCCAGAATGAATCGCACATCGTAAGACCGATAAACACCTTTATTCCGCTGCCTTTGCAGGCTTTAAGTGCCGAGCCTACAACATCGCTGCCGTTTACCGCATTGTCAAAAGCGGACAGACTTTCATCATAGTAAACGGTCCAGCTGCCGTTTGCGTCCATATTTGCAACATCCTGCAGTATAAGATACTCGATGCCGTCAACGAGCATATTGTCGACCTCTTCAGCCCAACGCTCATCGCTCCAGGTGCTGCTCTCCCACGATTGCAGGAATGTGCCGTTGAATTCGGGGTTGCATTTACGTTCCTCTGGCATCTGAGAGCTGAAGGGTGCAACACCCATTATAAATGCAAGAAGGGCAACGAAAAAGTTTCTTATTGATGTGAACATAATATTATCAACTCCAAAACAATCTCCGTAATGCACTAACCGCATTACGGAGAAGTTATTTTTATTACGCACTGACAGCTGCAAAAGCAAACATAATTACTTCAACTATCATCGTTGCAAACTCATAAAGTCCGAGTTTTTTGAGCAGCTTTGCAAAAGCTCCGCTTATAACCGGTTCACCGCCAACATCTACCGTATCTCCTGCGGATTCCACTCTGTCACCGTTGAGGACGGTATACCCTTGAGTTCTGTAGCCTGCAGGTGTAAGGTTATCAGCAAGGTAATAAACCGTGATGTCTGCCTGCTTACCGCTGACCTGAGGGATTTCACCCTCAAAGCTGATTTCAATGCTTTCACCGGGAGCAAGTTTTACCGTCGGGTCAACATTGAAGCGTATGTCAAGACCCTTGCAGACAACAGCAGTGATGTTTACGCTTGAATCTGCACACACGTTGGTGACAATAAGCTTTTCTGATTCTGAATTTATGTAGCCTGAAGGATTGTTGTCAAAACGTGCCCATACAGTGTGGCAGAGGCTTGTCGAATCTCTGAACTGAGGAAAGTTTTCGTCTGAGTAAACGTCTGTTATTTCATCGGTAAGAAGAAGCTTCATAACAAGCTCCATCGTGTATTCGTCAAACACGACAAATGCGTGGAACATACCCTTTATAAACCAGGTGTTATCGGGCAGATAGCAGGTTGATGCATCAACCGTCATATCAGGAGAGATTTTATATTTTCCGCCGCAGGGATTTTTCTGAACATATCCGTCAGCAAAACGCTTGCCGAATGGCGGTGTTGTTGCGCCTGTCGCGCTTGTAACAGTTATGATTGAGTCGGAATCTTCATTCATGCCCGAAATAATTCTGTTGCCGTAGCCTGCGATAACTGAAATATTCATTCCGTATTCTTCGCGAAGATAACGTAGTCTTTCACCGATTGTCGGGAATATCTCATAGTGGAATCGGTCACTCTTTCCGATAAGACCTGCGTGTCTGGTTCCATCAAGGAGCAGCTTCTTTGCGTCTTCATATTTATCGATCGGCATAAAGTCCCATATACTGCCCCAGTTGCCTAATACTTCAAAGAAGTATGGCTTGACCGCATAGAGAATATCGTCGAGAATTCCGAGTGCATTTGCCTTGAGGAGCCAGTTTATGTCTTCCTCAATCATAACGCCCTGCTCAATAAACCTGATAAGAGTTTCCTCATCAAAATCAATTTCACCTGCAAACGGGTCATAAGCAATGCCTGCGCCGCCTATTGCTGGAGAAGTCATAATAACGTTATCAACCTTGTTATCGTCACCGTAGAGTGTGAGATATGTTGCTGTTACCTGATCGCCGTGGCTGAGTGCGTAGATATTGACTTTTTCTGCGCCGCTGTGCTCAAGCACGCTGTCGATATAGTCGCGCAGCATATTTGCGTTATATTCCGCACCCATTCTGAAGTCGCAGGTAAAGTTATAGATGCGTGACGGGTCAAGATGTTTTTTCAGCTCTGTCTGAATTTCAAGCTCGTATGTATTTGCACCGTCAGGGAATCTCTCGTTGAGTGCGGCGGTGTTGGTTTCGGCTGCTTCTATAGAAATCGGCTTGAGCGGATTTATGCTTGTGCCGTCATCGTTGCAGCGGAGTACACCAAGCTCTTTTACAACCTGTTCGCCGACAATCTTGCCGAGAAGCTGAGGTTTGCCGAGCATAAACTCACCGAGCGCTCTGCCTGTTCTTGCGATGTTGTCGAGCAATCCGAGAGCCATATTGCCTATATCAGGGCCCCATACCCGTTTACCGTCCTCTGTGAACAGACCTGCGCCGCCGTAGCCCGGCACGATGATAACGGGATATTCGGATACACCGCTGTCAAGATCATCAAATTTATATGCCTGAGCAAAGCAAAGACAGGATGCGCAAAGCATCACAAGAGCCATTATAAAACTGAATACTTTTTTCATTTTTTTCACCCCGTCAGCCGATTTCTTTCAAGAGAGCATCATAATCAATAATCTGAGCTGTTCTGATTACCTGTTTTGCCTGCGAATATTTTTGTGCACCCGATTCGTAAATTACGCACACATCACCGTTGACGTATTCAATGCCCTGCATAAGTGCCGGCATTTCAATTTTTGCAACTCTGTCAGCTTTTTGACAGTTATAAAGCGGTACGTCTTTGCCGTCAACACTTACGGTTGAGCTTTCAAGGTCTGTGTAAGACGGAAAAATCTCAAGCTTTGAATCATTGTATCTGCCGTAGGATATGCTGAATGCAACACTGTTATCGTGCATAACGGTAATTCCCTGCACCTCATCGGGTACAGACAAAATTGCGGTAAGCTCAAGTGATTCTTCACCGATTCTGTAGCCGCATGCCCAGGCGTGGTTTTTGCCGAGTGCGTGTGAAGGATTAACTTCATAGCCTCCGTCAGGTGTATAGAATTCGCCGACCCATATCATATCGTCAGAACAGCCGAGAAATGAGCCTTTGACAATTGTCTGAAATTTGCTGTCATATCCGAGCTCGTCGCTGTTATCGGCGCTGAGTATTGCACGCATATCAAAACGGTAAAGATAGCCGCCTTTTTCGGCGTTTCCGCCTGAAGAAATCCAGACGCTGTCACCGTGTGAAGCGATACCGCCTGCGTGAGCGGTAAAATCTTTGAGGATGATTTCTTTTGTCTGCTTGTCGGATTTATTCACAATATATATCCGTGAGTTGCCGTCATCGGTGTAGCCGCTGATGAGATATACACCGTAGGTTTCATTATAGCAAAGGCCCTGAGGGACAAAGCCGCTGTCAAGCCCGGGCATATCAAATCCGTCCGCTGTGAAGTCATTAATATCAACCTTTGTATATCCGCCCTCAAACAAGTCGGATATGTCGCCTATGATAATGGAGAAGAAGCGTACGACACTGTCCCAGAATGATGAAAAGGTGTCGCTGATGCCCTGTGCACTTATTGCAGACGTGCCGAATGCCAGCGACAGACAAAGCGTGATGCATAGAATTGTTCTGATTACTTGTTTCATAGCGTTTCCCTCTTATATTATTGATAATTAAAATATACTTTCTGCCGTGGCTTTTGTCAAGGAATAAAAAAGCAAGGCAGATTTTTCTCTGCCTTGCTGTGGATAATATCTGATTATTTGTCGAGGTTTCTCTTGCAGACTGTAACGTTCTTGAAAACGTCCTCAAATCTGTTGAGTGCTTCATCGATGATGTCGTCTGTGTCAGCAAGTGATGTGTAAAGACGGCTGCCTGCAAGGGTAACGATACCGTGTGCCATGTAAGCTGCGCCCATCTCTTCCATTGCGACCTTGCGGCGAAGCATTTCGGGCTTTGCCTTGAGAAGCGGGATAACGGAGCCGAGAAGGTTCATTGAGCTGAAGTCGTAGCTCATTGCGCCTGTACACTCGAGGTGAACGATTGAGCCCTGGTTGTAAACAACGTAGGGGAGAGAATACTTATCAACAAGCTGCTGGAGACCTGCTGTAAGTCTGTCACCTGCCTGACCTGCCTTAACGCAAGCGTCAGTCTTTTCGATTTCCTGAATTGCGCAGTAGCCTGCATAGGATGAAAGCGGGTTAGCTGCGAGTGTACCGCCGACGTATGCACGCTTCATCATTGTGCCGACGCCTGCTGCCATGCCGCTGACAAATTCCTTCTTACCGCCGACACCGCCTGCTGACGGATAACCGCCTGCAACAACCTTACCGAAGATTGTGAGGTCCGGAACAACGTCGAAGTAGCCCTGAGCACCGCCGAGACCTACACGGAAGCCTGTAACAACTTCGTCGAAGATGAAGAGACAGCCGTACTTGTTGCAAAGCTCACGAACACCCTTGTTGTAATCCTTATCGATGGGACGTGTGCCGCTTTCGGGGCCGACAGGCTCAACGATAACTGCTGCTGTGCCGCCGCGCATCTTGTTGAGCTTGAGCATCTTCTCGAGCATATCAAGGTCATTAGGTCTGACCTCGTCTGTTGTGCTGTATGAGCCGCTGGGGATACCGTGTGACTCAAGGAACTGACGGCTTCCCGGAATCTTGAGGCCGTATACCATCTGATCGGACCAGCCGTGGTAAGCACCGCCGACCTTGATGATTCTCTTTGCCTTTGTTGCGTTACGTGCTACACGGATAGCAGCCATAACGGACTCTGTACCTGAACCGAGCATACGGAACATTTCAACGTTGGGCATATGCTTGTTGATCTCTTTTGCAAGAAGAAGTTCGCCCTCGTGGAAAAGACCTGTTACGGGACCGCAGGTGTTGAGAAGCTCCATAACCTTCTCACGAACGGGCTCGTAGTTTGAGCCGAGGATTGTGGGACCGCCTGCCTGGAGGAAGTCAATGTACTGATTTCCGTCAAGGTCATAGAGGTATGCGCCCTCTGCCTTTGTTACGCAGATGGGGAAGGGATAGTTGAAGGCGAGGTTGTGCTGAACGCCGCCGGGAATATACTTCTTAGCTTCTGTTGTGATTTCCTTGGATTTTGCGCACTTTGTCTCGAAGTGGTCAAGTACTCTCTTGAGTTCTTCATCCGAAACACTGTAGATGGGCTGAGATGTGAGTTTGGCAAGCTTAGCATAGATGGTCTTAGCGTCCTGCCAGTTGCTGATTGCGTAACCGTTGCTCATTGTTGTTCCTCCTGATTCTTAAAAAATTTAATTAATTTTTGTATTTTATCGTTTGTTTCGCTCGGATCATCAAATGATTCATTGTTCATGAATTTCTGGAAGATCAGACCGAAATAAGCTCCGAAAATAAAAGCGGAAATATCCTTTGAGCTGAAAAGCTTAAGCATATCGCCGTATTTACCCTGCTCGATTTCCGAGCGGAGAAGATGGTCAACTCTTGCAACAGCGCTTTCGCCCGGGGAGAGAATGCTGTTCATAAAGAGTTCACCCATAAGGTAGGGGTATGCGTAGGTGTCAGTGCTCAGCTGACGGAAGACAGCGGCAACACTGGGCTCCGCTTCGTCTGCCTGAATTGCGGAGAAGATATCGTTGATTTCCTCTGCAGCAATCTCGGTCAGCAGGCTGTCGAGTGAATCAAAGTGAGAAAAGAAGGTGGAACGTGAAACGTCGGCATTTTCGGCTATCTGCTCTATTGTGACGTTGCGTATGCCGTGCTGCTCAAACAGGACCTTGGCGCTGTGCATTATCGCACGGTGAGTCTGTTCCTTTTTACGTGAACGTCTTGCCTGTTCCATCTCACACCTACCTCAATACGTTATGTTTTTATTATATATGCTTTTTGGGAATTTGTAAAGAACTTTTTTGCACTCGAGTACAAAAATGTATCGAAGTTCAAATTTTGCTTACTGAACGCAGGTTCTTCTCCAGTGAAAAAGATACTGCTGCGCTATGCCTTTTACACCGTCTGCACACCCGGGGAATCCGTCGGGATACATCTCTTCCATTATTCTGCGCACCCATACGTCAACAGGAAACGCATCAATTTTGTAAAAGCCGTAGAGAAGCGTGCATTCGGCAACCTTTGCACCGACACCGCAGATTTTCTGCAGCTCTTCTCTTCCGTATTCGATAGGGGAGTCGGTAATTCTTTCGAAATCCACCTCGCCGTCTGCAACCTTTTTTGCTGCGTCGATAATGTACTTTGCTCTGAAACCTGCACGAAGCGGTGCAAGGTCCTCAACCGTAAGCGATGCAAGTCTTTCGGCAGAAGGGAAGGTGAAGCCACCCTGAATTTCATCGCCGAAGGTTTCGCAAAGACGTTCGATAATTCCTTTTATGCGAGGTATGTTATTGTTTTGTGAAATAATAAAAGAGCAGAGTGCTTCCCAAGGGTCTTGCTTTAATATGTGTATGCCGGGGCAGGTTTCGACAGCACGCCTGAGATAAACATCGCTGCTGAGATTCTGGCATATATCAGCATAATCTGTTTCAAGGTCAAAGTAGTTTTTCCAGAGTGACTCAAAATCTTCTTTGCTGGTGTACAGAGTAAGGGTGTCTGTGTCCTGCCTGGCTTTGAGATGTTTGCCGCAGACAATGCCGTGCCAGAATCCGTCATCATCCTCTTTCCAGCGGAATGCCTGACCGCAATCGGCACTTAAACCAAGATTAAACGAGCCGAAATCCGATACGATGATTGAGTATTTGTTTTCGGTAATTTTCATTTTGCAAATCAACCTTTAATTGAATTTTGTCCTGATTTAATTATAGAATCGTAATATGTATGTTTTATGACAAAAAAGAAAAAAGTACAACAAATTTATTCCTTTTTTGAGTCTTTTCGTAAAGCTGTAATAACTCGCAGTAGATTATCAAGTGTAAAGAAAAAGCCTTTTCCCATTGGATTTTGGTGAAAAACTAGGGCGAAATGGCGCTTTTTTCACATTTTCCACACGGTTTTCCACATCGAACAAATGATTTCCACTATACAGATTGTAAATGTTGAAAAGTTTGGCAAAAATCGTGCTTGAATATAAGCTGTGCAAAGTGCTTAAAATAAAGATGCGTCAGACCGAAAAATACGGCAAAATGAGGAAAGGGTACAAAAATGATAAAAGGTGTCAACAGACAGGTGATTGAAATAAGTGAAACGGACTGTGAGTATTTTGAGCGCGTGATGTTTTTTGTAAAGCCGGAGTTTGTTAATGTAAGCGAAGGCAAACTCAGAGAGCGTGCAAACGTTATAGCCGGCAAAAATGACAGGCCGCCTATGATGAAAATTGTGCGCAACAGAATATGGACAGCTGTTTCACTTCTTGCAGCGGCAGGGGCAGGTGCAGGTGTAACTGCGCTTGTGACAGCAGCACTGCGGTGAGAGGAGAATGCAGGTTGATGTACGACAAAAATGACAGAAGGACAGCTTTTAACAAAAACAGACATATTGTTGAAAGTATGGTATCGTTATGGGAAACAGCGGCGGAAAATGAGCCGTTTGATGTGCTCGGAAGCTACAGAGGCAGACCGTATGATGCGGATGATGCCATACCCGAGCAGGATGCCGATGACCTTTAAATAATATCGGTTACAGGAAAAGAGGTAGAGAAAATGAAGGCAAAGGCACTGGTTGCAGGTGCAGTTATGATTATCAGCTCAATATTATTTGTTGCGTGCGGTAAAGCAGATGACGGTAAAATAACAACAACCGCACCCAAAACTTCTGCAAGCAACGTGGTAACAACAACGCGCAAGGGCGTTATGGATGAAATGAGCAGCCTTGCAGGAGATATGAGCGAAGGCTTATCCGAGGCGGGCAGTGAGCTGAAAAAAGGTATTACACGGCTGTACGAATAAAAAAGAGACACTTCATATGAAGTGTCTCTTTAAAGTTAATTGTTATTCTCGGGAGCAGCTGTAGGATTATTCTCAGGAGCTGCTGTGGGAGCATCTGTAATTACCTCGGGAGGATTGGTTACGGTAGGCGGAGTAGTCTCGATAACAGGGGGGGTAGTAACAACAGGCTTCTTTGTGGTCTTCTCTGTTGTTGAAGGAGCAGCTGTTGTTGTTGCTGCGGGCTTGAGCGGTGTTACGCGATCTTCGTCAAGGTAGCGCCAAACAATGTCAACAGTTGAGCCGTTAACTTTGTAATGTTCAGGCTTGGTCTTGGAAATGCTGGATGCACGCTGGAAGCGGTTGCCGTCAACGTCTGTGATCTTCTCAAGTGCCTTACAGAACTTTTCACATTCTTCAACGCTCTTGAACGTAAGCTTTGCAACCATTGTAAGCTCTGAACGGTCAGTGAACTTCTTAAGCTTACCGGGAACGAATGCGGTTGTCCACCAGTGAGGAGCGTAGGGACGTGTGAAGAGCTCCTTATAATCATCGCCACGGTAAACAGTCATCTGCATATTGATTTCCATATTTTCCTCAGCACAGTTGAAGTGCTTTGTGGACTTGCCGGGATCCTTATAGTAGAGACCGATTTCACCACCGAGGAAGAGGAAGCCGTACTGGCCTTTCCAGAACTGGACCATCCAGTCGTAACCGCCGTGGTTGTAGTAAACGTGGAATGTATCAAGGTACATAACTGTGAATACAGCACCGATATCGTAAAGACGGTTGAAACCGAAGTTTCTCTGCCAGGGATCATCGTCTGTATAGAAGTAGTTACCTGCCTCGCTGTATGAGTAGCTGAGGGCGATAGTACCGTCGGGCTTGATTATGTTCTTTGAACCGTCGGGATTTGTCTGAACTGTGTTGCCGCCGCTGAGACCCTGCTGAGCAGAGTTGCCGTTTGATGCGGGCTTGGTTGTGGAAGTGTTGGGCTTCTTGACAGCTGTTGTCGAAGCAGCACCGGGTTTGGTTACAACCTGCTTGAGAGGCTCATTCTTTGTAACGTGTTCGCCGTTAGCATTTGTAACGGGCTCACCGTTAACGTTTGTCTCAAGAGGAACAGCGTATGTGTTGCCGTTAGCATCTGTCTGATACTCGACAATTTCACCGTTTTCGTTTGTAAAGAATTCCGCAGAGGGGATCTCAACAATTTCGTATCCGTTTGCACCGAAGTCTGAGTAGTCGCTGTAGTTGAGTGTCGGTTCGCTTGTTTCAGCATCATTTCTGAGGAACTTTGAAACTGCAAACACACCTGCTGTTGCAATACCTGCAACGGCAACTACACCTGCAACGATATAAATGATCATATTCTTTTTCACAATTTATATCTCCTTTCATTTTTCAATGTGATTAACAAGAATAGTATATCAAACGTTCATAATTTAGTCAAATATTTTTTTGTATTTCTTAGAATAATTTATTATTTGAGCATTTATAGCTATCATTGTTGTATGAATTGCACAAATTTAATGATATTTTTTTCCTATTTGAGGAAATACGGTGTTACGGAATATTGATTTCAAGGTCAGTTTTTTCAACTCCTTCGCTGCCGATTTCTCTCAGATTCGGGAGGAAAAGCAGGCCGGGAGCTCTTCCTGTCGGGTAAAGCTCGAGCAGAGGCACCATAACAAATGCTCTCTCTTTGATTCGCGGATGGGGAAGTGTGAGCTCAAAGCTGTCGGAAAAATAGCTTTCGTATATGAGCACGTCAATATCAATAATTCTCGGACCGTTTTTATGTAATCTCACGCGACCCATCGACGCCTCAATTCCAAGACAGGCACCGAGCACCGCAAGAGGTGAAAGGTCTGTTTCGATGATGATTGCCGCATTGTAAAAATCGTCCTGGTCATCAAAGCCTACAGGTTTGGTCTGATAGATACCGGAAACCTTTTTGATAACCGTGTTTGGAAGAAGTGAGATCGCGTGTACGGCAGAGTTGAGATTTTTGCGCTTGTCACCGATGTTGCTGCCGAGTCCTAAAACTACAGTGTTCAATTTCTATCCCTCTCAATCTCTACGGCTACAAAACCGAAATCGGCTCTGATCGGAGCATCAGGCTTTCTTAAGCGAAGTCTGATGTGTCGGATTCTGTCGTAGCTTTCAAATATTGCGTCGACTGTCCTCTGTGCTGCGTGCTCAAGAAGCTTACAGTTCTTTTTGGTCATTGCCTTGCGCACGGTTTTTATAATATCGGCATAGCTTACCGTGTCATCAAGCTCATCGGTAAGACAGGCGTCTGACAGGTCAGCCCATGCTTCTATGTCAAGCACAAACCACTGTCCCATAGCGGTCTCTTCGGGATTAACACCGTGATGGGCAAATATTTTAAGTGAATCGATAATAATCTTATCCATTTTTTGCCTCCGTGAGAAGCTTTGTCATCTGAGTGGTAGCAAGTGCCTGCTCAATGTCGTGTACTCTAATAATGTTTGCACCGCCTGCAATACAAGCTGCGTTTGCAATAACCGTACCTGTGAGTCTGTCGCCGCAAAGTCCGGTTACACGTTTGCGTGAAAGTGCGGCAAGCTTTGCACAGCCAAATGAATTAATCTTTGAGAATCCGCTGATTAGCCTGAGGTCATCTTCTCTTGATTTGCCGAAGCCTATGCCCGGATCAAAGCAGATGTTTTCTTTCGGCAGTCCGCATTGCTGTGCTGTACTGAGTGCTTCATAAAAAAACGCATTTATTTCACAGATAATATCTGTGTCACGGCTGCGCTCCTCGTTGCTCCTTAGTCCGCCCGTGTGCATCACTATCCATCCTGCGTCATACTGTGCAGCGAGTGATGCCATTTCGGCAGATGCCGTGCCGCTTACGTCGTTTATTATATCGGCACCGTTTTCAAGTGCGACACGTGCAACCTCAGGAAAGTAGGTGTCAACACTTATCGGGATATCAACAGCCTCTCTTATTGCCCTGAGCGGTGTTAGAAGCCGCCTGATTTCTTCTTCAGCTGTAATCGGTGTGCTCTGCGGAGCAGTTGACTGCGCACCGAGGTCAATTATCGCTGCACCCGAATCCATCGCTTTAACAGCGTATACGACTGCGTTATCTTCTGCAAATCTGCTGTCTGCATAAAATGAATCGGGTGTCAGGTTGATAACCGCCATTATTCCGGCTGCATCGGACAATTCAAGGGTAGTCCGCCTTGTTCTGAATATCATAGAGGTATCCTCAGCGTGTGCCCGAAAGGAGCGAAAGTGCTTCCGCTCTTGTTCTGGCGTCGCTTCTCATAATGCCGCGCATTGCTGATGTTCTTGTCTGGCTGCCTGATGCTCTCGCACCGCGCATTGTCATACAAAGGTGTTCTGCTTCAACAACAACGGCAACACCCTGCGGGTCAAGGTTTTCGTAAAGGAAATCCGCGACCTGAGAGGTAAGACGTTCCTGAAGCTGAGGACGCTTTGCAAAGCAATTGACAATTCTTGCAAGCTTTGATAAACCGATAACTTTACCGTTTCCCGGGATGTATGCAATGTGTGCCTTGCCGATGAAGGGGATAAGGTGATGCTCGCAGATTGAGTAGAGCGGTATGTCACGCACAATTACCATTTCATCGTTGTTGTCCTCGGTGAATATTTTGAGGTGCTTTTTCGGATCTTCTTCAAGACCTGCATAAATTTCCTCATACATTCTGGCAACACGGTTCGGTGTTTCGATAAGACCTTCTCTGTCGGGGTCTTCGCCTATAGCGTACAGAAGTTCTCTTACTGCCGCTTCAATACGTGGCTTGTCCATATAATCATTCCTTTTCGCTGAAGTAAAACGTGATAAGATTTTCGTTTTCGTTTACGGTATATTTTATCCGGTCTGTAATCAGCTCTCGGTTTGCTGAAAGGTTTGCTGTTTCAAGTATACGGTATATGTTTTCGTCTGTGAAAAGGCAATCGAAAGCCAGGTTGGCTGATTCTTTATCCGCAAACATTATTTCTGCTTTTTCTTCGCCGCTGTTTACGGCAGCTGATATCAGTGATGCTATAGCGGGGTGATTGTCACTGTCACATGACTCGAAATATGCGTTATTTCTAATGTAATAATATATAGAGGGGTCGTTACAATCATATGTGAACTCAAATTCATTGTGAGTGCGTCTGAGCATATCTTCTGTCATATTGAAAAAAATATGCTGATTTATCTGCTCGCCGTCGTCGTTTACGGGATCGTTCCACGTCGGGTCTGTGTAGCACCAGCTTCCGTCTATTCTGACAGCGTTCCACATATGGTTTTGCGTGTTTGCAGAATAATCGGTTGCCTTGCCCGATACAAGTACGCTTTCAATACCGAAACGGTTGAGCAGAAGCTTGAGCGCCTTTGCGTACCCTGAGCATTTGGCTTTGCCGTCTATCAGAGCTCCGACAACCGTGCTTTCGTGTGTTTCGCCGGTGTCGCTGTATGTGCAGCTGTTGACAATATAGTCATGGCAGAAAAGTTCTTTTTCAAAATCACCGTCAGGCATATCTTGTTCAAGCGAGGCGATGACGGCTTCTAAGCTTTCTTCACACTGCGTGTATTCGGAAAGGCTCATAGTGTATTCCGGAACAAACAACGCATTGGTATCCGTTATGTCAAGTGAGCAGGTGTTGAACATAAACATCATCGGGTTGTCGCAGATAAGAGCATTGAGTACGTTTTCAAGCTGAGTTTTCGTTACTGCGGGAGCGGATATCGTTGCAGGGAAAGAATATATCTGCTCTTTAACGGCTGTATATACTTTCTTTTCATCCTCATCAAGTGTCAGATAGTAATAATCAGTGTAGTTGCCCTGCTCGAATACCTGAGGTTCAGGCTCCTGCTGAGTGAGTATAAAAGTATCAACAGCGTAATAAATGCCGACTAATATGATAACGGCGGGAATTACAAAACGAAGCATTTTTTTCATAAACATTTGCCTCGGCTATATTAATCATAAACAGTTATTTTTGCTTTTTCTTTTCCTGAAATCAGAGCCTGAAAACTCAGTTTCATTGATGAAAAGTCGAGCACGGAAATATTGCTTTCAATAAGGTTTATAATTCTTTCATAGTATCTGTCAGCTTTTGAGATGTTCTTTTCGGTAATCTTTTGTCCGACCATTTCGGCAATAAGCTCGGCCTGAATATCAGGTTGACCCTCAAAATAACGGATGTAGCTGAGCATTGTGTCGCCGCTCATCGTTTGCTCGCCAGCTGCAATTACTGCGGTTAGGTCCGGTGTGCGCACGCTTACTGCTTTTTTGACATCTATCTCAAAACCGCCGACATAATTTACTGCGGAGCGGAATCTGGTGTCGGTGCTTGTGACGTATCGGTCAATTTTTTTGCCGCTCATTTTTTCGGCAGCGAGCACCAGCTGATTGATGCCACCGTAACTGAGATGCTGTACAAAGTTGCCCGTGTATCCCGCCGCGCTGACGGATTCAGCGGTGTCAAGTCCTGTTATTATCAGCTCGTTTTCATCCATATCTGCTGTTATGACGGTTGCAAAGCGTACGGCACTGCGGTCGTCGTCAGTGCATACAAGCAAATAGCTGCGTACACCCTCAACCTGAGGTGTATACATTGCGGCGGTTTCTTCAACCGTGGTTTGCTCGTCAGCAGGCTTGATGACGGCAGAAAGGTTAAAATCGTAGTGGCTGAGCAAAAGCAGGATTGAAACACCTGCAAGTAATATAAAAAAACAGGAGAACGCCGCTGCAAAACGCTTGTGGCGTGATGAGCGTGCGTTTCTCTCTGTATCAAATCGAAGTTTAGAAGTGTTGCCGTTTTTCAACTTGATTTCCCCTTGTTATTTTTTTGATTTTTTGGGTATTACGGCACATGCTATTGCCAGTACAATAGCGACAACACCGATAATTATCGGTGCCTTGGGTATTCCGTCATCTCCTGTGTGTGGGGTGCTGAGGGCAAGTGTTGCAGCGTCAGCGGCCGCTACACTGCTGACTGCGGCGATAAGCACGCTGCCTGCAATAAGTACAGCAAGCACCAGTGCGATTATGCGGATCATTTTCTGATTCATTGTTTATCTTCCTTTTCTTTGTGACATTTATACGTTGGGGCAGAGCTGCCGTATGCTGACAGCTCTGCCGGTTATAGATTTATACGTTGAGGAACTTCTTCATATCTGCAATGATATCGTCTGCAAGCTTTGTTGCCTGAGTACGGTCAGGAGCGCAGGCTGTGATATAAACCTTGATTTTCGGTTCTGTGCCTGAGGGACGTACAATTGCGCAACTGTTGCCGGGAAGCTTATAATGAAGCACATTTGACTTGGGAAGGTCGATTGCGGTTTCTTCACCTGTAACGGTGTTGAGAGCTACGCTTGTAAGGTAGTCGGATACTCCGATAACCTCAAGACCTGCAAATGCCTTGGGCGGATTGGTGCGCATATCGTTCATCATATTCTTCATCTTCTCCATGCCGCTTGCACCTTCAAAGGAGAAGTTGGAAAGGGTGTTGATATACATTCCGTGCTCTGCATAAATATCTTCCATAACCTCAACGAGGTCCTTGCCGAGAGATTTGTAGTAAGCTGCCATCTCTACAATCATTGTTGATGAAACAACAGCGTCCTTATCTCGTGCGTGTGAGCCGAAGAGGTAGCCGTAGCTTTCTTCCATACCGAGGATATAGCGGTCAGCTTCACCTGCTTCGTCAAGCTGGCTGATGATTTCGCCGATGTACTTGAAGCCTGTGAGTGTGTTGCGCATTTCTGCACCGTATTTGTCTGCAACTACCTGAGCAAGGTCTGTTGTGACAAATGACTTGATGACAATGGGGTTTTCGGGGAGAGTGCCCATTGCTTTTCTGCGTGAGAGCACGTATTCGCAAAGCATTACGCCGACCTCGTTGCCGGTCATAAGCTTGTATTCGCCGTTGTGTCTTACTGCAATACCTACACGGTCGCAGTCGGGGTCTGTTGCAAGGAGAAGGTCTGCAGGGAAATCTTTGGTCATTTCGATTGCAAGCTCGAATACCTGATCGATTTCGGGATTCGGGAAGGGACAGGTCGGGAATTTGCCGTCGGGATTTTCCTGCTCGGGTACGATTCTGACCTCGTCAAGACCGAGTCTGCCGAGCATTGTGCGTACGGGGCGGTTACCTGTGCCGTTGAGAGGTGTGTAGATAACCTTGAGTCCGCTCTTCTTGCAGATATCTTTATCAAGACGCTGCGAATCGCAGTGATCATAGAATTCATTGAGAAGCCAGCCCTCGATATAGTCAACCATATCTTCGGCAAGTGCATCTTCAAAATCCATACGCTTTACATCGTTGAAAATATCTATGTTATTGATATATTCAAGTGTTCTTGCGGCAGCTTCGTCAGTCATCTGATAGCCGTCGGGAGCATAACACTTGTAGCCGTTATACTTGGAGGGGTTGTGGCTTGCGGTGATAACGATACCCGAGCTGCAACCGAGTCTGCGTACGGCAAAGGAGAGCATGGGAGTGGGGACAAGGTGAGGGAAGAAGTAGACCTTGATACCGTTTGCGGCAAGGACACCTGCAGCCTCACGTGCGAATACGTCAGACTTGATTCTCGAATCGTAGCCGATAGCAACACTGGGCTCTTCAAAAGTTTCGTTGAGGTAGTTTGCAAGACCCTGAGTTGCCTGAGCAACAGTGTAGACATTCATTCTGTTTGTGCCTGCGCCGATAACACCGCGCAGACCGCCTGTGCCGAATTCGAGGGTTTTGTAGAATCTGTCGAGTATTTCTTCTTCGTTACCTGCGATGGCGTTGAGCTCATCGGTAAGGTCGCTGTCGAGAACAGCATTTTTCTGCCAGAGTTCGTAAAGCTGATGGATATTGTTCATTGTAATCTGACCTCCGCAAATTATATTGAAAATGTTTTGGAAACTTTGTCATCAATGATCAGAACCAAACGGTTTTTGTTAATGTTGCGTTCGAATTCTGCCTATAATCAAAAGAGCCGTTGCTGCATTCTTCGGCAGGGTGTCGGGCTGACAGCAGAGAAAACGCAACACCTGAGGTTTGCTCAGTGCGTAACCGAGGCGGTCTGAAGAACAAACGCTTTATAATTCTATTCGCATTTATTCTCATTATACCGATCATTTCAGAATAACACTAATTAATAAATTTGGTACATACCCATAACGGCACCGCACTTCTGTGTGTCAAAAATACTGAAGTCTTTATCCTTTGAGTATGTTTCGCCGACAGTAATATATGTCTTGCTGTCAAGTCGGCATATACCGTTAAGATTATCGTTTGCAGAGCCTGCAAATGATTTTACGTGCTCAAGGTTGCCTGCTGTATTGACTGACATAATGAAGCCGTCAAATTCGCCCTGGTTACCTATTGTTGCAAGGTCGCGGTTGGCAGAGTTGGAAAGACCGACGCAGGCGTAACCGAAGCTTGTTGAAATGATCTGGTTGAATGTATCGCTGCCGATGCCGCCGAATGTTCTCAGCCACTTGAGGTTGCCGTCAACATCGCAGAAGCCGATGAATGCATCCTTAGCACCGCGGTTGAGTGTGAAGTCACCGTTGTTTGATGTGTAGCTGCCTGCAAAAATGCAACCGCTTGCACCTGCATAGATGTCGTTTACAATATCGCTCTTACTTCCGCCGACCATTCTGACCCAGAGCTTTGAGCCGTTTGCGGAGAACTTGATGATACCTATATCAGTTCCGCCGTGGTTGCCCTTGCCGTCAAGATCGGAAGAAACAATCTGGCATGCACCGTATATATTACCTTCTGCATCGGATGCGATTGAGTTTACTGCGTCTGCACCGCTGCCCTTGAATGCATCGTACCATTGTACATTGCCGTTTGCATCAAATTTAACAAAAACGGGTGTAAGTGTTTTGAGACCGAGAGAAGAAAACGTGCCGTCTGCAGCTCTGAATCTGCCGGCTGCTGCAAAACCACCGTCCGGGGTAGCTGTTACGCACTTGAAATATTCTGTTACGGAACCGCCGTAGTTCTTTATCCAGAGAAGCTGGCCGTCTGCGGAAATTTTTGCAACGATAGCTTCGTATAAAGCATCAGGTGTAAAGCCGAGTTTGGTTTTACATTCATCAATAATTTCTTTATTCAATTCTGAACCGAGTGTGGCAATTGCAATCTCACCAACTGCAATAACGCTGCCGTCATCGAGAACTGCGATATCGTGGATTTTGGTATGACCCTTGTAGCCGATGGGGCATATCCAGGTCTGATCGCCGTTCTTGTTATATTTTGCAACAAATGAATAGTAGCCTTGTTTTGCAAACGGTTCGAAGATTCCGTCTTTTGATTCCGTGTTGCCGAGAACAACGTATGAGTCGGCATTAATTGCCTCAACGTCTGCAAAAGTGTCATTAGCTGATCCGTCGAGGTTTTTAAGCCATACGTTGGCAGCGACGTGCTTCTCAGCCTTGGGTGCCGTCTGTGCAGGCTTTGTGGGCTTTTTTGTTTTGCCTTCAGTGTAGAGGGGGTTATCGTAAATTGAGGTCGTTTTGGCAGTGGTTGTTTTTTTGCTGCTGCTGTTGTAGAATTTGTGTGTGCCGTCAGGTGTAAGTTCAATATAGTTAAGCACTTTTTGTGTGACTGTTTCCGTGACAACTTCGCTTGCGGGCTCTCCGTTGGCGTTAAGAACGGTTTCGCCGTTTTCGTCGGTGACTGCCTGAGTTACTCTGTTGCCGTTTTTGTCGGTAACTTCAACATTGACAACTTTTGTTACAGGAGCATATATATATTTACCGTCTTCGCCTTTTACGGGTTTACCGTCTTCTCCGACACTGAAATCAGTTACTTCAATAATCTGTGTGACAGAGGGACGTCTCTGCTTGACTGTAACCTTGTCGCCGTTGGCGTTTGTGTAGGTTTCGCCGTTTTCGTCTGTTGCATATACGATGCTGGTTTTCCATTCTTCTGTCTTGGGGACACCGTTTGCGTCGAGCACTGTGTTACCGTGTTCATCCGTGACGAAAACGTGCAGACCTGTGTCTGTGTTTTGTTTGTTGCAGGCTGCAAAAAGTAATGTGGCAACCGTTAAGGCTGTCGCGATAATAAATATTGATTTCGCTTTCATTTTTTACTCCTCCGATATTATGTACTTTGTTGCGCAAAGCAACTACATAAGTGTGGTTTACATACATTGGAATTATAGCACAGCAAGGCACCTAATGCAAGATAAAATATTATAATGCAATTAGTAATACTTAGCATATAATGCAAATATTGCATTTTCTTCTGAAAAAATTGTATTTTCTGTAAAAAAACGGAAAAACTGTTTACAATGAAATCAAAGTGCGATATAATATCAGCGAATAAAAGGGAGTAACTCGCACCCTGAACAGGTGTTATATCGGTTGACATTCACAGCCCTGAGGCTCGCCGATGTATTAAAGAGTGAGACTTTTATCGCTCGTATTTTACAGGTTCGGGAGCGGTAAGGGTCTTTTTTGTTATGTTCAGGCTGGTAATCCCTTAATAGTTAAAGGAGTTGGAAAAATGCAGTTCTACCTTAAAGAAACCGATGCTGTTTTTGAGGCAGTCAAAAGCTCGCCCGAGGGTCTTTCCTCTCAGGAAGCGGCAAGCCGCCTTGAGAAAAACGGCAAGAACAAGCTGGCAGAAGCCAAGAAGGATTCAATGCTGAAAAGATTTATTAATCAGCTCAAGGATCCGATGATAATCATCCTTCTCGTTGCCGCTGTTATTGCTGCCGCAACAGAGATGTTTGAAGCAAAAGGCTTTGTTGTACCGACAGACTCAATCATCATCCTTGTTGTTGTTCTTATCAATGCCGTGCTCGGCGTTGTTCAGGAAAGCAAGGCAGAAAAAGCTGTTGAAGCACTTCAGAAGATGTCAGCAGCGACCACAAAGACCCTGCGTAACGGCAAGGTTGAAACAGTCAAGAGTGAAGATCTTGTTGTCGGTGACGTTGTTCTTCTCGACGCAGGTGACGCAATCCCTGCTGACTGCCGTATTTTTGAATGCGCAAGCATGAAGATTGAAGAAGCGGCACTTACGGGTGAATCTGTTCCCGTTACAAAGCTTGTAAATGCTCTTATGGGCAAAAAAGAAGATGAAGAAATTCCTCTCGGTGACCGTAAGAATATGGCATATATGGGTTCAACTCTTGTATACGGCCGCGGTAAGGCTGTGGTTACCGCAACCGGTATGGATACAGAAATGGGTAAGATTGCAAACGCAATCTCTCTTGCAGAAGAGGGCAAAACTCCCCTTGAAATCAAGCTTGAGCAGCTTTCAAAGATTCTCACAAAGCTTGTTATCGGTGTTTGCGTATTTATCTTTGCATACGATATTATCACTAAGTTTGTCGTTCCCGAGTTCTTCGGCGGCGGAGCAACACAGGAATTCTTCTCTGTTGCACTTCATTCATTCATCACGGCAATCGCTCTTGCTGTTGCTGCTATCCCCGAGGGTCTTGTTGCTGTTATGACAATCGTTCTTTCAATGGGCGTTACCAATATGTCCAAGAAGAACGCAATTATCCGTAAGATGACAGCTGTTGAAACGCTCGGCTGTACGCAGATTATCTGTTCGGATAAGACAGGTACTCTCACACAGAACGTTATGACCGTTGTTGACCACTTCGCTCAGGATGAGCCCAAGCTTGCAACAGCAATGGCTCTTTGCACAAACGCTGAGGTTGAAGAGGACGGTAAGGGCACAGGCGAGCCCGATGAGGTTGCTCTCATCAACTACGCTAAGTCAATCGGTCTTATGAAGGCTGATCTTGTTGCTGCATTCCCCAGAGTCGGTGAAGTTCCCTTCGATTCAGGCAGAAAGATGATGTCAACCGTTCACAAGGACGGCGACAGCTTTGTTCAGTACACAAAGGGTGCTCCCGATGAGATTCTCAAGAAGTGCTCTCACGCCTGGGTAGACGGCAAGGTCGTTGAGATGAACGACGAAATCAGAGCCAAGATAGCAGAAGAAAACACACGTATGGGTAACAAGGCTCTTCGTGTATTCGCTGTAGCTTACAAGACATACAATGCTGCTCCCGAGACTTACGAGTCTGCGGCACTTGAGTACGATATGATATTTATCGGTCTTACAGGTATGATTGACCCCGTACGTCCCGAGGTTAAGGACGCTATTGTAGAGTGCAGCAATGCAGGTATCACACCGATTATGATTACGGGTGACCACATCAACACAGCCAAGGCAATTGCACGTGAGCTCGGTATTCTTAACGATGATTCACAGGCGATGATGGGTGTTGATATTGATAAATACTCAGACGAAGAGTTTGAGAAGATTGTTGAAAACGTACGTGTTTATGCACGTGTTCAGCCTGAGCATAAGACAAGAATTGTCAACGCATGGCGCAGTAAGGGGTATGTTACCGCTATGACGGGTGACGGCGTCAACGATGCTCCGTCAATCAAGAATGCCGACATCGGTGTCGGTATGGGTATCACCGGTACAGACGTTACAAAGAATGTTGCCGATATGGTTCTTGCAGACGATAACTTTGCAACAATCGTTTCCGCTGTAGGCGAGGGCAGAAGAATTTACGACAATATCCGTAAGGCTATTCAGTTCCTTCTCGGATCAAACCTTTCCGAGGTTATCTCAATCTTCTTTGCTTCAATTATGAATTTCACAATTCTTGAAGCACCGCATCTTCTCTTCATCAACCTTATCACAGACTCACTTCCCGCTCTTGCTCTCGGCACAGAGCGTCCCGAAGCAGACATTATGAGAAGAAAGCCAAGAAGCAAGAATGACGGTATCTTCTCAGGCGGTCTCGGTATAGATTGCTTCTACCAGGGCCTTATCGTTTCTGTTCTTACGGTTACAGCTTTCTATATCGGTGAGTTCCTTGAAACAGGTCACCTTGCATTCCGCAATGTTGCAGACAGTGCAGACGGTATGACAATGGCATTCTTCACAATGGCAATGTGTGAAATCTTCCATTCATTCAATATGCGTTCACAGCGCGGCTCTGCTGTTTCAATGGTATTCAAGGGCAGCCACAACTGGCTTCTCTACGGCGCAATGCTCCTTTCATTCGTCCTCACAACAGCTGTTGTTGAGATTGATTTCCTTTCCGAGATATTCGGCTTTGCACACCTTGATGCAGTTGAATACGGTATTTCTCTCGGCCTCTCATTCCTGATTATCCCGATTGTTGAGATTATCAAGGCTATCCAGAGAAAAACTGCAAAATAAGATTTGCTTCAAAAGCCTTTACGGACTGCGGTCTGTAAAGGCTTTTTGTTATTGACAATGATTTTGGCTTGTTGTAAAATTAAGGTAAATTAAAGTGAGGAGCGTATATTATGCACGCTGAATTAAAGAGAATAACAGCTTTGTTACTGGCTGTGGTTATTGCATTTACAGCTTCGGTTACCGCGTTTGCGGCAGAAGAAACTACAGAGTCGGAACCTGTAACCAACATTGGTGATGTTGATACAGGTGAGGCTGATGTCGGAGAAGAGATTGTTGCAAGAGCGTCTCTTTTCGGTGCAACGTACTTTTTCCCTATTGCAGGTCATAACTGGATTTATGTTGAAAATCTCAGTGATGAACCCATTACTGTAGGTCTTTATGAAGTGCCCGTCGGTCAGGGCGTTTCAGTCGGCGCGTTCTCTTTCTCTGTTGGTGACGGTTGGGGTATATACTATAACCTTGAGGCATACCGCGAAAACAAAGACAATAATATTGACGACTGCTATTCCATTACAATTGATCTGAACAAAAGCGAGCTTGAACACTTGAGCGACAGCATCAGAAACTATCCTAATATGTGGGAGATGTTTATTTTCAACTGCACGTTCTTTGCTTTTGCAATATGGAACGATAACTCACCGCATTTCTTTATCCCTTTCTTCCTGCCCGGAGTGGCATGGATCGAGATGCTGATAATGGGCGCAAAGAAAGGTGCAGTACAGATGTATTATCCGACTGAGGATCAGGTTTACAGGCAAAAGGGTATAGGCGGCTCGGCTCGTCTTGAACCTGTCGGAGCATATACAATGAGCTGATAAGTCCGATTTGCAATTTGTTCGGTACAGCGGAATTTTTTCTTGGTCGACAGAATTTGCGGCCATCTCTCTTAACTGGTAATATGTAAAATGGCAGCTTTCCTTGCAATACTTTTTTGTGCGCAGGAGAAGCTGCTGTTTTGTTGTGGCGTTAACGCAAAAAATCAGCTTTGTTAAATAGCTGCAATGATATAATTGATAAAACAGAGGAGTTTACAGGATGATAAAAATAATGTTTATCTGCCACGGCAGGATTTACCGGGCATGATGAAAAGTCTCAAATCGTCTCATAAGCCCCGTTTTTAAGCGTTTTTTGTGTTTCGATCTCAAATTTACCAAAGATTTACCAATATTTCTGGAGAGTCAGACTTGCGGATTCTAATACCAGAATAAGGAGATCAATACTATGACTGAGATGAAGAAACACATTTATGATGAGAACAATGGCCTTTGGTATGAAC
>JAGALQ010000016.1 GCA_017625095.1 Clostridia bacterium
AAACGGTAACTTCTGCACAGAGTGCGGAGCAAAGAAGCCTGCAGAAGAAGGCTGGACCTGTTCCTGCGGCGCAGTGAACAAAGGCAAGTTCTGCCCCAACTGCGGAGCGAAGAAACCCGAAGGCGCACCTCTTTATCAGTGCGACAAGTGCGGCTGGAAGCCCGAAGACCCCCACAATCCTCCGAAGTTCTGCCCCGAATGCGGTGACATCTTCGACGAAAGCGACGCAAAATAATTTAACAAAAAATACAATTTTAATTTTTAAAGGAGATTTTTATTATGGGACTTTTTGATAAGAAATTTTGTGACATCTGCGGTGAGAAAATAGGACTTCTCGGCAACAGAAAGCTTGAAGACGGCAATATGTGTAAGGACTGCGCAAAGAAGCTTTCACCCTTCTTCAGCGACAGAAGAAGCTCAACAATTGATGAAATCAAGCAGCAGCTTGAATACAGAGAGCAGAACAAAGTTGCCCTTAAGTCTTTCAGACCCAACCTCACTTTCGGTGACGGCAAGAAGATTTACGTTGATATGGCAAACGGAAACTTTGTTGTTTCAAACTTCAGCCCCAACAACTGGGATGACGAGAATCCTGACGTTATGGCTCTTTCGTCAATTATGAGCTGCAACCTCAAGATTGATGAAGATAAGGATGAAATCTATACTCAGGGCAAAGACGGTCAGAGAGTAAGCTACAATCCGCCCAGATACAAGTTCTACTATAACTTTATTCTTGAATTTGCAGTAAACAATCCTTATTTTGATGATTTCAGAGTTCAGCTCAATACATTCCGTATTGAGGGTATGGGTACAATGGAATACAACAAGTATCAGCAGATGGCTATGGAAGTTATCAACACTCTCACTCCCGGCAGAGGCGGTGCAATGCCCAATATGATGAATGGCGGTATGCCCATGAACAATGGTATGCCTATGAATCAGGGCTTTGCTCCCGCAAATGCTTACGGTCAGCCTCAGGCAAATCCTTATGCACAGCCCAATCCCTACGGTCAGCCTCAGGCTAATCCCTATGCACAGCCCAATCCCTACGGTCAGCCTCAGGCTAATCCTTACGCACAGCCCAATCCCTACGGTCAGCCTCAGCAGGCTAATCCTTATGCACAGCAGAATCCTTACGGTCAGCCTCAGCAGGCTAATCCCTATGCTCAGCAGAATCCTTATGCACAGCCTCAGCAGACAAATCCTTATGGTCAACAGAACGCTTATGCACAGCAGCCTCAGCAGGCTCCCGTTTCACAGGGCTGGGTTTGCCCCGCTTGCAACGCAACAAATGACAGCGGTGCATTCTGCGCTTGCTGTGGAACTCCCAAAGCTAACTGATGAATAACATAATGAAAGTTGCGATAATCGTGATTCTGGTCGGTGCTGTTGTTATTGCCGCAGCAGTCGGCGTGTGGTATTACAAAACGAAATTTTACATACCTGATAAAGGCGGCATGGAACGGGATTTGTCGGATACAGTTGTATCCTGCTCTTATTCCACGGGCGGCGGAATGGACGGCGGCTCAATGAGTATGAGAATCTTCCTTAACGAAAAAAACGAGGTATGGTTTGAATATTATAATCAGCCGTTTGTCGGAGCGGAGGAAGAGTCTGCAAACTACCGGATTGACATCACCGCCATTGAACAGATAAGGCAGAAATGCAGTGAATACGGTGTTCTCGGTTGGGGTGAACTCAAGTACAGCGAGGAACAGCTTCTTGATGCACCGATAACCTCTGTAAGCTTTGCTTACGGCGACAACGAATATTATTCTGTAAGATCAGACTATGACCTTCCCGAACAAGGATACGGTTTCTTTTCAGCGTTCTATGAAATTCTTGAACAATACAAAACGCAAGGAGGTAATTAACCTTGTCAGCAATAACTGAACAGAAATGTCCGCATTGCGGAGGTGCGATCGAATTCAATGTCGGCGCACAATAACTCAAATGTCCATATTGCGATGCAGAGTTTGATATTGCCGCTATTCAGCAGGCAGAAGAAATTGCAGCCAATACGGTTGAACAGATTAACTGGAATTCACAGGGTTCACAGTGGGGTGCAGGCGAAACAGACGGAATGAGCGTTTATGCCTGCAAATCCTGCGGCGGTGAGATTGTTGCCGATGCAACAACCGGTGCAACAAGCTGTCCTTACTGCGGTAATCAGGTCGTTATGCAGGGTCAGTTCTCGGGTGCGCTCAAGCCTGATCTTGTAATTCCCTTCAAGCTCGATAAAAAAGCCGCAAAGGAAGCGCTCAAAAAGCATTTCAAGGGCAAAAAATTTGTTCCCAAGGCATTTTTAGCCGAAAACAAGCTTGATGAAATCAAGGGCGTTTATGTTCCCCATTGGCTTTTCAGCTGTGATGCGGTTGTAAATGCAACATATCAGGCTGAAAAATACAGACATTGGTCTGACAGTAAGAATAACTATACCGAAACCACCGCTTTCAATATTTACAGAAGCGGATCGATCGGTTTTGATAACGTTCCCGTTGACGGCTCAACAAAAATGCCCGATGACCTTATGGAATCAATCGAGCCTTTCAACATCAATGAAGCTGTTCCTTTCAACACGGCGTATCTCGCAGGCTACCTTGCAGATAAATATGACGTTGACGTAAACCAGAGTATGGGCAGAGCAAACGAGAGAATTCAGGCGAGCGCACTTGATGCGTTTGAAGATACCGTTGAGGGCTACAATGCTGTAACTCCCATGCAGGCGGCAATGCAGGTTGCAAACGGCTCATATAAGTATGCTCTTTATCCCGTGTGGATTCTCAATGTAAAGTGGAAGGGTCAGAATCACACCTTCGCAATGAACGGTCAGACGGGTAAATTCGTCGGCAATATTCCCACCGAAGAAAAGAAAGCCAAGCTCATCGGCGGTCTCGGCGGTGCGGCTGTGGGCGCTCTTATCTACATAATTATCAACATTATTTCATCACTTTAAGGAGGTGCGGAAGAAATGACTAAAAAGATTTTTGCAATTCTTGTTGCGGTTATGGTCTGCCTTTCAATGGCTGTTTCCGTATCGGCTTATACTCAGCAGTATGTTTATGACCCCGATTATCATCTTTCGGACAGCGAACTCGATGAGCTTAACAATTATGCTGCGAGCATAGAAAACAAAAGCGGCTATGCGGTTATCTTCTGCATCATAAGCGATAATTACGGCGAAACAAATGCCGCTTACGCAAGGGAAGCATACGACGCATATACGGATGCTGATAATGCAATCATTTACGTTCATAACACCAAAGAAAAGGTTTATGATTATTACATCGAAGGCGATAAAAAGAATATTTTCAACGATAATATTCTTAATGCAATGAAAAACGCTTACGATTCAAATGAAAGCTATTACGGCGGCCTGATGAGCTTCTATGCGACGGCTGAAACAGCTCTTGAAAATGCTGCATATGCTCAACCGCATGAAGGCGATAAAGAGCCTGTTACACAATCAAACTCTTATGTAACAATTATTGAAAAGGTTGAAAGAACACTTCCTCTTGTTACCGATGATGCAGACATCATTCCCGATGACGTTGAAACGGAGCTTCTTGCAAGATGTGAAAAAATTGCAGAAGAATATGAAATGGAAGTTGCAATCCACACAACTTACGATTTCGGCGGACTTATAGCTGAGGCTTATGCTGATGATTACTATGATTTCAACGGCTACGGTTATGGTGAAAACGATGACGGTATGCTTGTTGTATATAAACCCGGCGAAGAGGGCGAAAGAGAAATCTATATCACAACCCATGGTAATGGCTCAGGTGTTTTCTTTGAAGGAATCCGCGAAGGCATCATTACCGATATGAAGGATTACCTTATTGCTGAAGATTACGAAAAGGCATTCAACACATACCTTGACAGAGCGGAAGAACAGCTCAAGCCCGGCACTCCCGTTATCTGGCTTTTTGTTCTTGCACTTGTCGGTGCAGTTGTCGGTCTGCTTATCACAGGCTCAATGACTTCAAAGAACAAGAGCGTTGTTGCTCAGAATCACGCAAAGGTTTATACCCGTCAGGGCAGTATGGTTGTTACGGGCGCTCAGGATGTATATGCATATTCGTTCGTTGACACAAAGCCCAAGCAGACAAGCGACAGCAGCGACGATGACTCAACGCACACAAGCTCATCGGGCAGAACACATAGCGGCAGCGGCGCAAAATTTTAAGGAGTGATGCAAGGTGGCACTTTTTGATATGTTCAAAAACAAGGCGGAAAACGCTATTAAAAAGAGTGTAAATTCCGCAGTAACGCAGGGCTTTAATAAGGCTGCATCGGCAGTCAGCAATTTGGGAAATAAGAAGGAAAAAATTGTTTTCAATTCTTTGCCTTCGACTTTTGAGGAGTTTGCTTCTCTGCCTCAGGCTGCTTTGTCAACTCCGTTTGAAACAGCTGCGATGACCGTTCTTGCCTTCTGCTATTATCCGCAGAACAAAGACCTTGCTTTGCAGATGGTTAACTTCCTTCGTGGACCAAGACCTTTGAGCGGCGGAGATATATCCTTTATTGCGGACAGATTCCGTGACAGCGATTATGTTCCACGTTCATATTTTGAGGGCTCAACTCCCGCAAACGATTATACTCCTGCAGAACCCTATACAATAATCGTCAGCGAAAGCCCCTATTCATATCAGAACGAGGGCTATGCAACGCTTTATATCACATCGGGCGGTGCAGACAGCCCCAGAAGCGTTCAGATGCGCAAGGCAAAGGACGGAAAATGGTATCTCTGGGAGCAGTTTATCCTTGTTGGTATCCGTCAGCCCGAAAGCGCAAACCCTTGGGCATAATCGGAGGTGAATCAAATGGAAGCTTTTAACGGAATTCAATTTGACGGTCATTTTAATACCGAAGTTGTGCAGGGTACATATAAACTGTTTACAGAAGTTAAGTTTATCGCAACTCTCAATATTGAGATCGCAGACCCTGATAAGTTCAATACTATGTTCGGCGGTCAGCTTCCCGTTGATATTATTAAAAATGATGCCTCCCGTGCGGCTGAAATGACCTTCACAAAAATGTTTGCGGAAGGCTGTTCTGTTGATGAGCTGAAATACAAGGCAGACACACAGGCTGATTTGATTCTGCAGAATTTCGCAATTGCAGGTTGGGAAGCAAGAGCAGGTATCAGAGCTGTCGCAATAAGTGATGTGCTTATCGAAATTGACCCAAAAACGGAAAAACTGCTTTCGACAGTTGTGGCGATGAGCGCTGCTCCCGTTTCTGCACCTTCACCGCAAAATAACACTGTCTGGCAATGTGCCTGCGGTAACAAAAATTCGGGCAGGTTCTGCACTGAATGCGGAACAAAAAAGCCTGAATATTGGGTCTGCTCCTGCTCAAACAGAAATAAAGGCAATTTCTGCACCGAATGCGGAAAGCCGAAAAATCAATAACCAAAGAATATTTTTTGGAGGTAAATTAAAATGAAAAAACTTTTAGCAATTCTTATGGCTCTTGCAATACTTCTTTCATTTGCTGCCTGCGGCGGTAACGAAAATCCCGACACAACTCAGCCCACCGAAACAACAACCGAAGCTCCCAAGTTCGACGAAACCGTTGTTACAGACGGCAAAACCAACAAACTCACAATCAGAACTCCCATTGATGAGTTTACTTTCAACGAAGCCAACACAGAGGGCAACTTCCTTGCACAGACCAATATCGTCAAGTGCGGTACTCTTGAAAACGCAGAAGTGAATATCGGTGTTGCCTTTGCCGTCACTCATGCAGCATACGATTCAGTTCACGATTATGTAACAAAGAGCTTCAAAAATCACACAATTTTTGAAGAAGGTAAAATCGGCGATTATACAACCTATATCCGTCAGAATGGACCTTCCGCAATGCAGATTATCGTTTGCTTCAACAACTTTGAGTTTGCTATGCTTGAGTTCAAGCTTCCTGAAGGCGCAAAGAGAGACGATTATGCAGCACTTCGTGCAGGCGAACTCTTCAAGACTGTTTATGATAATCTTACAATCGAAGTAGGTGCGGCAGAAGTTGAAAACACCGATGCAGGCGAACCCGAAGCTCCCGCAAACGGACCTATTACAACAGATAAAGGCTTTGTAACAGTTACTCCTGCAGGCGGCTTTATCTATGACGAAGCACAGTCGGATAACAAATCACTTACCTTCACCAACACTTCTCTCGGCGCAAATGCCGCTGTTTACGTTTATGACGAGCAGAGCATGGAATACGAAGTTCAGAAAAAACAGTTCGCCTATGCATACCCCAATAAGGAATACACATCGGTAACAATCGGTGCAAATACATTTGAGGCTATCGAATCCAACACAGGTGTTACATACCTTGTTGCAAAAACATCAACAGGCAATGCAATGTACGTTATGGTATGGAACTGCTCCGTTGCAGATGCAACACCCCTTATCGAAACAATCGTAATCAACTAAACTTAACGGAGTGGCCGTTTCCGGCGGTCACTCCTATTAAATATAAGGTGATTTTATGAAAAAAATCATAGCTTTTATTCTGGCTTGTTCTATGATTTTCTGCTTTGCTTCGTGTGCAAAGGATAAACCCGAAAATACCGTAAACGAATCAACAACAAGTGCAGAAAATAACAATTCAGTAGAAAAGAAAAATGCCGTAGAGTTTCTTTCTGTTTATACAGAAAAAGCCTACGAGTATGAAACGTACAGTGAAGATTATTACTATCTTACACAGGTAAATTATCAGAAATTGCATCTTTCCGAAGAAAACGAAAAAGAATACCCACGCCTTGCAAAAGCTCTTGATTCTTTTAATGCTTATAAAACAGAGTTCTATAAGGATAAGGCAAAAGAACTTGATGAGTATGCATCGGAACAGCTCAATTATTATTACGAAGACGGTGAACAGCCTGCGGTTTACACCGCAAACAACGAATATTTTCTTCAAAGAGCAGATAACGTTGTTCTGAGTATCAGAAGCGATGCCGATGAGTTTTCGGGCGGTGCACATCCCAACTACGGCTATAGCGGTTATAGTTTCGATACCGTAACGGGTAAAGAGCTTGTTATAACCGATGTCATGACCGATATTTCATCTCTTCCTAAAATTCTTTCGGAAAAAATAAATTCAAAAGATAAATTTGCAGACGGATTTTTCGGTTCACTTGAAGAAACTCTTTCGGAATACACAGCAGAACAGTTTAACTGGACAATCGGTTATCAGGGGATAACCTTCTATTTCAGTCCCTCTGAAATTGCATCCTTTGCCGCTGGTCTTATTACAGCAACGGTTTATTATGACGAATATCCGGAGCTTTTCAACAAGAAGTATACGGTTGCACCTGAATCCTATGCAGTAGCACTTTCCGAATGGAACGACGTTGAGTTTGATATGAATCCGTCTGACGGTAAAAAAGATGCAGTCAGTGTCGGTCTTTCGTATTTCACGGAAGAAGGCTCATATAAAGATATCAGCCTTAATCTCAACGGTGACGAATTCACGGTTGAAGATGTCTATGCTTTCAGTGCCGAATATTATCTTGTCAATTCAAACGGCAGATATTTTATTTATCTTGTGCCACACGGCTATAACGATTACACAAACATTCTTATTTATGACCTGAACGGCAATGAGATAAAAGAAGCAGGTGAACTTGACAGAACTGCTTTCGGCAGTCTGGTCCGGGAGGATGAAAACAAAGATACCCATCAGGCAAAGCTTCTTTTCAATAATCCCACACAGTTTGTTCTTGAAACAACCTTTGATATTCTCGGAACATATGCCGCCTATAAAAACTACACCGTAAATTCCGAAACAGGTATGCCCGAATCGACCGATGAGTTATATACCATAGACAAAAAATTTGCGCACGTTCTTACATCAAAAGAAGCTTTCAACGTTAAAATTCTTCCCGATATGAAAACTGAGCTTATCAAAGCAGGTTCAAAGTTCACACTTCTGCGAACCGACGGCAAAACATATGTTGATGCAAAGCTCGGTGACGGAAGAGAATGCAGAATCAATGTTGAGAGAAACCGTACGGATTATCAGCTCTGTATCAACGGAACACCCGAATATGAGCTTTTTGAAGAGATTTATTACGCAGGATAAAAGGAGATTATTTAAAATGATTAAAAAAATTACAGCAATCATGCTCGCTCTCATTACTGTTTTTGCAATGATGAGCATATCAATGACTTCGGCATCAGCCGCAACAAAGGTTATTGAAATCAGTAAGTTCCCCTCAATCTATTACGGCGAAAAACTCAATAATTCAGATCTCGCTTCTTGCTTCCCATCGCTTGACTACAATCAGGCGCCGTATTACTCGGAAGTTTTGTCAACGTATGTTCCTGATTGCGGCGGCGAGGTAGCAGACCCTGAAAAGGAGTACTATGTGCTCACAACTTTCTATATCGGCGGCTATGAGCTTCCCGCAGCTGATGAATTTAAGGTAGTATATGACGGCAAAGAAATATCCTATTATGATTTCAATTCATATAAGCCCAGCGACAGTGCATATTTCCTTTATAAACATGGCAGTAACGGCAAAGCAATGTGCATTTTAAGAATCAAACTCGGTGATTCTGCAACTCTTGGCACTGGTGTTACCGTTAAAAACGGCAAGGCTTCTGCTTCAAGTGCTGTTGCAGGCGATGCTGTAACAATCACTGCAGATCAGATTGACGGTAAGATTTTTTATTGTTGGAATATCACAGGCGCAACCCCCGAAGATTATTTTGATTCCGAAACAACATTCACAATGGGTGCTTTCAATGTTATTGCAGAAGCGGTTTACAAAGGTTGTGAATGCAATTGCCATAAAGGCGGAATTGAAGGATTCTTCTTTAAATTCGTCCTCTTCTTCCAGAAGATTTTTGGTATGAATACGGTTTGCGGCTGCCAAATGAATCACAATGTTTTCGGCGATCTCTGGTAAGATTTAAAATCTCATAACTCAAACGGCGGAGCAATCCGCCGTTCTTTTTTTAAAAATATGCACTAAAGTATGATGAAAAATAAAAAAACTATGATATAATGTTATTTGTAAAAAATCCGGCAAATGGGTGTGATGTTATGAAAGATTTCAGCAAAGTTAAATTCAAATGGACCTTCCGCGATTATCAGCAGGCGGTGCTTGATAATTCACAGAAACATCTTAAGGATAAAAGAATACATATCGTTGCCGCACCGGGCAGCGGTAAGACAATTCTCGGTCTTGAACTTGTCCGCAGGCAGGATGCACCTGCGCTCGTTATGTCGCCGTCTGTTACAATCCGTCAGCAGTGGGGCGAAAGATTTATTGAAGCATATCTGCCTGAAAAGGAAAACCCCGATGAATATATTTCTTATTCACTTACTTCTCCCAAGCTGATAACCTCAATCACATATCAGGCACTTCACGCCGCTTTCACAAAATCCGTTATGGAATCCGAAGCGGATGAAGATGAATTTGAAACGGAAGAAGCACAGGATTTCAGCAATTTTGATTTACTTTCGGAAATTAAAAAGGCAGGTATTAAAACAATCTGCCTTGATGAAGCGCACCACCTCAAAAGCGAATGGCAGAAGGCTCTCGAAAAGTTTGTTGAAATGCTCGGCAAGGATGTAACAATCATCGCTCTTACAGCAACTCCGCCTTATGACAGCGCACCTGCCGAATGGAACAGATACCAGACCCTCTGCGGCGATATTGATGAAGAAATTTTTGTTCCGCAGCTTGTTATGCAGAAAACTCTCTGCCCTCATCAGGACTATATATATTTCAGCTATCCGACAGCAGAAGAATCGCAGATTCTTGCAAATTACAAGGCAAAAGCCGCAGCAGTTACCGATGAAATAATCAGAAACGGTCTGCTTTCAAAGGCCTTGCAGGCCTCAAATGCCGCCAATAACGAAGAGCTTCTTTACGATAACCTTGCAGGCTTCAAATCGCTTGTCTGTGTTGCGAAAAAAGGCGGAGCAAACATTTCAAAAAGCCTTGAGGAAAAGGTTTTTGAGGGCATAAAGCCGACCGCTTATTCAATCTCCGAAGCTGAAAAAGCGTTTCAGTTTATTGTTGATAAGCCTGATGTGTTCACCGAAGAAATAAGCGAAGAATTAAAAGCGATTCTTTCCAAAGAAGCTCTTATCGAAAAAAGGAAGGTACGCCTTGCTTCAACCGATAAAATAAATAAAATGCTTGTTTCTTCAACCGGTAAGCTTGCCAGCATCAACAGTATTGTTGCAAGTGAATATCAGAATCTCGGCGACTCTCTGCGTATGCTCATTCTCACCGACTACATCAAAAAGGATATGCTCAAGCTCGTCGGTACGGATGAGGAAATTCACGCTCTCGGTACGGTTCCCGTATTTGAATCAATCCGCAGAACAAACCCTGATGCAAAGGTTGCCGTGCTTTCGGGTACGCTTGTAATTCTGCCAGATTCTGCCGTTGAAACTGCGCAGGAAATCGCATATAACGAGGGCGTACCTTGCAGAATAAAGAAGCTTGAAAATACAAACCACACAGAAATTGTTTTCAGCGGTTCAAATAAAAACAAGGTCAGCATTATAACAAAAGCATTTCAGCTTGGTGTTATTAATGTCCTTATCGGTACAAAATCTCTGCTCGGCGAAGGCTGGGATTCACCGAATATCAATTCCCTTATTCTTGCAAGCTTTGTGGGCAGCTTTATGCTTTCAAACCAGATGCGTGGCAGGGCAATACGAATTGATAAAAAGAATCCCGAAAAGGTGTCGAATATCTGGCATCTTGTGACCGTTGAACCTGATTCAAACGACGAAATCATAAGCGATGATTTTGAAACGATGAAGCGCCGTTTTGCCTGTTTCCAGGCGCCTGCATATAACAGTGACGTTATCGAAAGCGGCACGGACAGAATTGATATTCTCAAAGCACCCTATGATACAAACGGACTTGAAAATATTAATAATCAGATGTTGTCACTTGCCGCCGCAAGAAACGTTATGTCAGGCAGATGGAACGCTGCCGTAAAGGGCAAAGCAAGACCCGAAATTGCCGATGTCAGCGAAATTCCTGCCGAAGTACAGCCTGCAAAGGCGGTTCATAAAAACAAGATTTATGCGATTATTCTTGCTGTAGTGGTTGTTCTTGCAATTATAATTATTGCAACGTCGGGATTTTTTGGCGGTCTGCTCGGATTTATCATTGCGGCAGTTGCAGCTGTTTTCCTTATTAAGTGTGCAAGTGTTGTTATGAAGAATTCCTCGCCTGAAAAAACAGTTTCAAACATTTCGGGAGCAGTTCTCCGCACGCTCAAAGAAATAGGCGAAATCGAGAGCAGGGGAGCAACTGTTACTGTTAAAAAGTCCGAAAAACACAATACAATAAATTGTTCGCTCGAAAAAGCAACTGTCAGGGAAAAGAACGTTTTTGCAAAGGCTATATCCGAGCTTCTTTCTCCGATTGATGACCCGAGATATGTTTTAATCGGCACAAAGGGCATCTCAAAGCTCCAGACAACAAATTACGTTCAGAGCTATGCCTGCCCGTCGGTTATTGCAGTTAATAAAGAAACAGCTCAAATCCTTGCAAAGAACCTCAAATCCGCAGGCGGTAAGTTTGACCTTGTTTTTACAAGAAGTGAGCAGGGGAGAAAAGAGCTTTTCAAATGCCGTAAGTATTCCTATATCAACGCAAACAGTAAGCTTGTAAAAACTAAGAAAATTGTAAAATAGTTTTATCAGAAACGAAGCACCAAGGCTCGCAGCCTTGGTGCTTCGTTATATATCGTCAGCTATGTTGTTTTATTTTGAGTATACTGACATAATAATTATTGAAAAAGTCGTAAAACACGAAAAGTTTGCAGTAAAGTACGGTGTGCCAACTTTTTTATGCTGAAACTTTGTCAAAATACGCAACACAAAACAACATAAAAGAAGAGACATAACCGTATATTTTTTTGCTGCAGAAATTGATGGCTGTATGATTTTTTGCGCAGCGGTTTTTCGCTCGGCGGAATAGTCTTGTTCAGAAGCCTATACAGACAAAAAGCATCCGGAGCGTTGTTTCTTTGAATGCTTTTTTATTTCCTCATTCATTCTTTTACGTGAGGTTTATAACATAAAATGCTCCACAGAATTTTCTCTGCGGAGCATTGTGTTTAATTAATAAAATCGGTTTTGATTTTGTTTTCGGGGATATCACGCAGTTCGTATTTCTCGTCTGTTTTGCCGAGAATGATTGCACAGCAGGGGACCATTCCTTCGGGAAGGTTGAGTTCTTTAAGAAGCTCCTCGTTATTGTTGAGAAATCTGACCGCACCCCATATGTGGCAGGATCCTATACCGAGCTCGGTTGCGGCGATTGCCATATTCTGAACAAGAATTGCAGCGTTTGAGAAATTTACATTAACGCTCTTAAGGTCGGTTGAGGGGATAAGCGATGAAACAAGAATAACAGTCGGTGCGCCGTAGAAAGGTCTGTGTTCGGTCTGGCTTTCACAATAATCTTCCCACTTGTCGATATACTCGCGGTTACTGATGACCGTTAGGTGAAGCGTATCAAAAAGTGCTCTGCCGACGGGTGCCGCATAAGCTGCTTTAAGAATCAGATTGAGTTCTGATTCAGTTATGTTTTCGCCGTTATATGTACGGATTGATTTTCTGCTGAAAAGATTATCAAAAGTATTCATCATTTTTCTCCTTTGTTTCTGTATAGAATAATTATAATTCTGTCAGAACCTGATGTCAACATTCGCTTTTTTGCCCAAAAGTACAGTTTGTTATCAGATTAATCGTAAAAAGGCTTTGCATTTTTCGGTTTTGTATATAATGGGATATATGAAAAATCCAATTGGAAGAAAAACCAATTTTGTCAAGTTTCAGATATTTGAAAAAGTTTTCGCCTGATTATAAGCATTTATCAAAAGGGGCTTTATATAAAAAGTTTTATGAATGTCAATATGCTCAAAATAACTTTAATCTCCTTTCTTTATTAATTTAGGTTAATTGATTTTATATTGGAATATTATGTGCTGAAAATAAGGCATGATGAATTTGTTTATCATCTCTTTCTGTTATGTGCCCAGTTTTTTAAACCGAAAATAAGAGCGCAGATAAGAACGGGAGGGATGGTCATATTTTTAATCTCCTTTCTTTTTTATATACGATTAATTGATTTTACATTCGGCTGAAAAAGTTTTCTCTAATTCTGTGATTATTTTGCCGGGAAGAGTTTTCTGCTTGTATGTTCCTACACCTGCTGTTACCGCAAGCGGCCAGAAAAAGAAGAATGATGTTGTGAAAGCGACGCCTTTGTCTGCCCACTTGCTTTCGCCGATTTCAATTGAGAAGAAGTCTGTGCCAATGGGCTTGATTTTAACGGCGATTGTCTTATCAAGACCAAGAAGCTTCTTGTACTTGCCGTGTCTGATTCTTGCCTGGATGAAGATTTCGTCGTCGAGTGATGTAAGACACTGGGTTTCCATGTTTTCGCTGTTTTCAAGGAATTTGTAAACTACCTTGGCAGCATCCTTAGCGGTGTAGTTGTTGAGTCTGTAAATGTTTGTCATTTTGTTTTCCTCCAAATTTTTTTATAAATTTACGGTAGTCAACAGGAACGGCAGGCTTTTTATTTTTTATATTTGTCTGCCGTTTGTTGATTACAGCTTCATTATACATTTGTATAATCTGAACTTATGCAGGTTGTTTCCGACTTGTCAACCGGTATTTATTCAACGTCCTTTTTAGCTTCGTTAACAAGAGTTTCAAATTCGGAAAGGTCTGAGTATTCCTTGTTGTTTTTAACTTCCTTGTGTACCTTTTTGGCTTCGTTGATGATTTCGGATGTGTTCATATTGCTGTTTGTTTCGGCGACTGTGCTTTTAATTTCCTCCTCTGTTAAATCGGAGATGCCGCCGAACTTTTCGTAAAGGGCATTGAGTGTGGAAATGAAAACATATCCGGATACATAAACTGATGCGAACTGTACAATTGCACATATTGTTGAAGATGAAAGGTTTCCGAGAACAGGAATAAAAGAAAGTGCGGCTGCCGCTAAAACTGAAACGCCGATATTTGAAACAAGGTTTGCGAGTACCGCAGAAGCGACTGACTTAAGAATGTTTTTGCTGATTTTAACTCCGGTAAGTTCAGCCAGCTTATAGTACATGGCGTAAACACAGGCGGTTGTTACAACTGTTGCGGCAATAGGGCCTACGCCGGTGACTGCACCTGCTGCAGCTGATGCGACGCTTGCAAACAAACCGAAACCGAGAATTGTCTTTTCAATTTTGTCTGATGAACATTTGATGTGTGTGGTTAATGCGTGTAAAGCTCCTCTTAATGCGTAGTTCATGGTTAATCTCCTTTTCTGTTTTTGTTTTGTGATTTCATTATAATCAACCGTCACGGTGGTTTTTGATTTTCGTTTCCGTTCTTGTTTGCCTGCCGTTTGTTGATTACAACTACACTATAACAGTGACAATTCAGAATTTTTGCAATCCGTTTCCGCGACCAAAAAGCACCGCCCGCTAAACAGCGGACAGTGCTTAATCGACAGGATTATTATTTGGTTTTAAGACAATGTGCAATATACCGTGCCATACTACTGCTCTGCATTCTCTGCGTTGTTTTTTATCTCCTTGCTGTGTCCGATATATTTAGGAAAAATATATTTCAGTCTGAACGCAGAAAGAAGCCGGAAACAGTCTGCAAAAATATCAGCAACAGGTGTGATACATTTCAGATACAGTCTTAAACATCAGACAGAAAACCGGAAAGGTAACATTCTGTATGGCGTTGTCAGAAAATTCAGGTGAAAGAGGTATGAAAATGAAAACAATTAAATTGAATGCCAAAAACAACAGCTTTATTATCCTGTCAACATTTTTGTTGGTTATCTCTGCAGAAATACTTACCGGAATAATGTGGTACAATCTACATAGCACAGAGTTTGAGACGGCGGATTTTTACGGAAACATTCTTTTCAGAATTTTTTCGCTATTTGCAGGTGTCGTTTCAGCTTGCTTTTACTGTTGCCTTGTTAACAACGGGCTTTCGGGCATATTAGCGGCGATAACAACTGTTTTTACAACAGTTGCAAGTGTTCATGAAAACGGTTACAGTTATGATAAATGCTATAATATCTGCTTTATATTGGCTTTGCTTTCTTTGTCCTTTTACTATGTGAACAAATGCCGTGATTCATTGAAGCACACAGTATACTACTATGCTCTGATGGCGGTGTTGGCGGCAGCTACTGCAGACAAAAATGAAATTTTTATGGTTTTGACTGTATCAATTCTGATGTTTGCTTCAAACAGGGAACTGATCGGGACAAAGCAGGTATTTCTTGTGAACGGAATATTCATGGTTGCCGCTGTAATTGTATCAGCCTGTGCAGTCGTGGACAGAATGGATGCTTACATTGGCATAGTTTATATTGAAGGCTCTGTTATCCATCCCGAAAGGGTGTTGCTGTCGCGCAAATCCTTCGGAACGGCAATGTATTTCAACGAAATCGCCGATGCACCTTCAATGTATAATCTTACAAAAATCTTCGGCTATTACGGCTTTGTTGCAGGGACGGTAATGTGCATTGTAATTGCACTGTTTGTTGCAAGTGTTTTTATAAAGTGCTTCAGCAACCGTGCTTGGACAAAATGTGCCGCTTTTGTTGCTGTTGCAGTAATTTCAATAAGATGCTTTACAGGCTTTTTTGAGAACTTTTCAATAATCACCGGCTCATATTCCGGTATCCCGATTCTCAGCGATGGCTCATGCGGATATTTTGGTGTCGGCATTCTGTTGGGCGCTTTATTGGTGCCGCTTGAAATGATAACATACAGTTCCGTTAACTGTCACCCGACAATTAAAACTCTTGTTCATCGTATTAACAGAATCTGAAGCCGCAAACAAGGCGGAGTGTCTTTGGAAGAACTTCCCGTAAACAATCAGGTCAGGCGTGGTGTTTAGCTGATGACTTTTAAAGTAATGGACGAATAAACAAAAGAAATTGCAAAAACCGCTATTATATGGAAATGCTTGATAAGGATTGTAAATAAAGAATAGAACGAGGTGTAGAAATGACTTGCTGTGATAAAAAAGAAAATATCGTCAGATGCTTCAGAAGTAAATATTCATTTTTAAGCAATTTTTATTCTGCAACGGTATTCTTTGACGGAGTTACATATTTAAACTCGGAAAGTGCTTATCAAGCACAGAAGTGCAAAAACGAAGAAGAACGACTTCTTTTTACAAAATTGTCATCCGACGAAGCAAAGAGCCTTGGCAAAAAGGTCGATTGCAGAGAAGATTGGGATGAAGTGAAGCTTTCTTTGATGAAAGATATAGTATATAATAAATTCACGCAGAATCCTCATCTTGCAAAAGCTCTTACAGATACCGGAGAGATTCCGTTGTTTGAAGGTAACAACTGGGGCGATTTATATTGGGGTGTTGATTTGAAAACAGGTGTCGGCGAAAACAATCTCGGAAAAATTCTGATGAATCTTAGAAAGAGCTTTGCTGAAAAAGGTATCCCAAAAACAAAGAATGTTCCCGAAAGTTTGTTTGAGCATTCAGGTGATGTTTATGTAGTTTTGGGAGATACTGTTCTTTCGGAATGTGAATATATTGTATGCGACATTTCGCAGGCTGAAACTCTGTGCGTTCCTGATGAATGCAGAAAAAGAGTTATCTTTGCGGAAGGTCCGAGATATCCGGCGGAAAACTGTGCAGAAAAGCTGTTTGACTGTTATACACATTATCTTGATAATACCAAAGAAAATGATATTCACAGCATAGCTTTTTCAGTGATTTCCGTCGGCAAATACAGCTATCCCAAAAAAGAAGCCTGCAGAATTGCGGTTGAAGCTGTTAAGGCTTGGAAAGTGAAAAATCCGCAATATAATTTAATAATTAAGTTATTTAGTCCGGATTCAAGATTATACGGTTTATTATGTGAGGAATTGAAAAATGAAAAAACTTAAACAAATCTGCAGAAAGAATTGGTATATTATTGCCTCTGCGCTTTTGCTTTTTGTTTGTTCCGAAGTACTGGTCGGAGTTATGGTGTATGATCAGCAGTATTTTACTCCGAACCCGTTTGATTCTTATGTAAGCATAGCAGTTTTAAGAGTATTTTTGCTGTTTGCGGGTTTTCTGATTTCATATTTTTGTACCGGTATTTTAAAGAAAAAATACTCTCCGCTGATTTTGTCGGTATTAATGCTTTTAGCTGTTATATTCCGTGACAACGATTTGAATTTGCTTTTTAATTACTATTCAATCTGTTTTGTTGCAGTAATTCTGTTCCTGGCTTTTTTCTATGTGAATTATTGCACGGATTCAATTAGACACACCCTGATTTATATTGCTGTGACAACAGCACTGTGGGGAATGCTGTTTTTTGAAATAGAATTTTTTGTGATTGCATCAATGAATATTTTTCTGTTTATCGCTAACCAAAAATCAATCAGTCAAAAATCAGTTAAAGCAGTAAATTGGATTTTTGCAGGTGTTTCATCAGCGTTTTTGATTTTGAAGTCTGTTATGCACATGATAAGTCATATGGAATACAGACATCAAGGAAACCGTTATCTGGAAATCGGATATACCGAAAGCGAAACGATCTCCCTTCTGGAAAAGATGATGATAACATCAAAGGAATTCGGTACATCGGAGTTTTTCGGCGAATTTGCCGACGAGAGATATGTTTATAACCTCGCCAAAATATTCGGATATTACGGTTATTATGCTGGCATCGCAATGGTTATATTGGTTGTTGCTTTTGTAACAAGTATTATAATTGGCTGCTGTAAAAAGCAGGATAAAATGAAATCCGTGTGTGGTGCTTCGGCAATAATGCTTGTTGTCAGAACAGTAGCGGCACTGTTTATCAATTTCGGAATTATTAGTACTATAGATTCACATTTACCTTTTATTGCGTTATGTACCTGCGGATGCATAAATATCGGGCTCATTATCGGCTTCGTGTTTGCGGCAGATAAAGAAAGGTTAACAAAAGTGGCTGAAACAAGTCATCACCTTTGTCTAAGCCGGAAGCATGATTAAACCCTAAAAAGGGCATTTTACCGGCGAGCATTTAAAGACTCACTGAACACTCTTTCTTTTGCGTCTAACGCTCCACTACCCGTAAACGGGCACATACGCTTCTCTTTAAGCATACACTAACTTGTTATATTGTTTGTTACGAAACTCTCAGATGCACTCGTGAAGATGTTGGGAAAATTATTGAAGAGTACGCTCAGATGCTTTGGAATACTATGAAAGACGATGGTCTTGAAACTGAACTTGAAAGAGCAGAGGCTCAAAGAAAGAAGCTTTATTAAAAGGAAGAAAAGCTTTTCAGCCTTTATGCTGACAGTAAGTGTTCAGAAACGGAATATATCAGACTCAAAAAGGGCGTAGCAAAAGAAATTGAAAGCATTGAGAAAACCGTTGGTTCTGCTGGGGTTTCGGGCTCTGAAGAGAGAAAAGTTGTGCGGGGATGATGTCTAAGGACATCTTCCCCGTACGAACATTTAAATTTGCTCGAAATTACCGCTGGCTCGACGGTCATAAAAAGGAGTTTTTATACGAGGTTTCTTTGGCAGTATAACTTGTTATGTATAACAAAAAAAGAAAGAACATTTAGAATGCTCCGGTTTGCAATCAGTGCAACAAATTGTTATAGTGTAATATAAATTCTTAAGAGCTCTGAAATCAGAGCTCTTTTATTATACATCCTTGTTTTGTGGTGATTTATTTTTTTCTTGTTATTTTCACAGATGTGGATTGAAATACAAAAGTATTATTAAACTACTTGACAAAACTTTGTACGTGTGCTAAATTGTTGTTAGTACACGTACAATTCCAGAGAATGTATTATGTATTCAGGGGGTACTATGGCAAAGAAAGAATCAACAAAAGATAAAATAATCCGTGTTTCAACCCGAATGTTTCTTAATTACGGATATTCGGCAACAACCGTTCAGATGGTATGCAATGAACTTGGAATCAGCAAAGGCAATTTTACCTTTTATTTTCCGACAAAAGAATATGTGCTTGCTGAGCTTGTAAGAATGCTTTGTGAGTTTCAGGAAAAGCTGATTAATTACGAGGTGGACAGGGGAGTAGGCTCTGTTTTGTCAATATGTATTGAGCTTATGACTGTTGCGGCGGCTTGTGAAGAAAACGAGGTTGCAAGAGATTTCTTCGTTTCCGCATTTCAGAGCAAAATGTGCCTTGATTACCTTCGTGAAAACCATGTGAACAGGGCAAAAAGGCTTCTTGCAGATCATTGCAATGATTGGACTCACGAGCAGTTTGTTGAAGCGGAGATACTTGTTCAGGGCATAGATTATGCAACGATTATTTCAAACGAAGCATCTGTGCCGCTTGATGTCAGAATATCAGCCGCACTCAATCAGATTCTCGGCATATATAACATACCCGATGAAATCCGCAAAGAGAAAATTGAAAGAGTTCTTGCGATGGACTGCCGCGGATTAGGCAAACGTGTTCTTGCAGAGTTTACCGATTTTGTTGAAAAGGAAAGCGATTAAGCCGAATGGCATATAAATATTTCAGTAATTTGTATTCATATGCGAAGGAGGAAAAACCTATGAAAAAATCAACCAAACTTATTAGCATATTGCTTGCAGCGGCAATGATTTTTGCCATTGCACCGCTTTCTGCTTTTGCGGCCGAAAGCGACGGCGTGCCAACTGTTGTCGATGTTTCAAAGACTGAGACAAATTATTACAATATTGATAAAAATAATTATGACCCGGACGGCTTCGTTTTTACCGGAAATAATCCCAAAATGCAAATTATTGACAGTTACGGCGTTGATGTTACGTTCAAAGATCTTACGTTTAACCATTATTTATTATCTTCAGATATTGCCGGAAGTATAACCATAACCCTTTCCGGTGATAATGCAATAGTTCCCAGTCTAAGCTATGCAATTGCAAACTGGAATGTGGATGTTATTATCAATGCAGAAGAAAACGCATCTCTTTCGGTAACAACAAAAGGATATTTTATTACGAATAGCGGTTGGGGCGGAGAATTAACCGTAAACGGCGGTGATATCAGTATTACGGCAACTGCGGAAGGAGCAGGTTATTCGGTCATAAGCACACCTTATACTCAAAACGGTGGCAACGTTACGATTTCTGCAAAAAACAACTCTGCTTTCTCCTATGATGTTGTTCTCAATGGGGGCACTCTGACCGCTTCAAGTGATAACCAAAAAATCATAGCCAACCACGAAAGCTTAACAATAGCTCCGGGGGCAATCTTCAAGGGTAGTTCTCCTGACGGAATGCTCTATAGTGGGGGAAGTTTTCTGATAGCTGAAGGTGCTCCGGAAAACTCATATATATTTGCAAAAACCTCTGCTGACGACGACTTTGTTCCCGTCCGCGATGCATCGACTCTCAAAAATGAAAAATATCTGGAGCTGAAGGTTGATAGCCACAAACACAGCTTTGACAATACCGATGAGTGCATCTGCGGCATTGAACAAGCCGATTACAGCGGATATGATGCTGCAATGGAGCGTTATTACGAGCTTGTCGATGAATATTACGATGTTCTTGTTGATGCAACGAAGGATTATATAATCGATAAAGTTCAGGAAATTGCTGACGAGTATCTCGGAAACACGGGTATCAAGAACAACTATTCGGTAAATGAACAGTATATCCTTGACGGCATTGCAGACGGTGTAAACGAAATCTGTGACACGATTGAAAAAGGAATTGCAGACGGCACGTTGATAATTCCCGATTATACCGAAATCGAAGCAAAAATTGCGAAGTTTGAAGAAACTCACACGGGCGAGGAATATGCACAGCTTATTGCTGAAATCAAGGCAGACCTTGCGACAATCAAAGAATCCAATCCCGAAACCCATGCAGATGTTGAGGAAGGTATAGCGGCGATTGAAGCAAAGATTGAAAAGGCGGTAAACTGCGAGCATGTATGTCACCGAGACGGTTTCATGGGCTTCTTATGGAAGATAGTCAATTTCTTTAACAGAATTTTCGGTCTGAATCCCGTTTGCGAATGCAAAATGGCTCATTATTAAACGCAGAACGTAATAAATTATAATTTTGCATTCTGAACTCATTAAACGGAGGAAACCATATGAAAAAAACTAACAAACTCATAAGCATATTGCTCAGTATAGCGATGCTTCTGTCGTTGGCACCGGTAACGACGTTTGCGGCATTGGAAGTAGCAAGCGGTGAATTTGGTGCAAGTGGCAGCAATCTTACCTGGTCGCTTGACATTGACGGTGTGCTTACCGTAAGCGGCAACGGTGCAATGGAAGATTTTGCCAACGCCGCAAGTATGCCATGGTACAATCAAAAGTCTAATGTTAAAACGGTTGTTATAGAATCCGGTGTTACAAGCATAGGAAAAGATGCGTTTTACGGTTTATCTTCACTTGTTAATGCAACGATATCAGACACAGTAACAAGCATAGGCAACAGAGCATTCTCTAACTCCGCTCTTACAAACTTTGAGTTTTCCGATGCCGGTAATCTTAAAACAATCGGAAACTCGGCGTTCAACAGTACAAAAATTAAAGACATGGTTATTCCTGACGGCGTTACAACGCTTGGTTCATATGTTTTCGGCTACGGTCCTATCAAAAGCGTTATAATTCCTGCAAGTGTAACATCTGTCGGAAACTATGTCTTCGAGGAAACTTCCAGTTTGAACGAAGTTATTTTTCTCGGCAATAAAGAGCCTGAAACTATAGGCGATACAGTATTTCTGGCTTGTTCATCGTTATCTTATGTATCTGTTCCCGCAGATTATGAAGGCGATACTTTCAGTAATATGAAAGTAGTAAAGGCTGCACCCTCTGTAGCTGCGGTAAACGGTAAGGGTTTTGCAACTTTGGCAGATGCGATTAATGCAGCACAGAGCATCAACGGCGCTGAGCTTATGCTTCTGTCTCATATTTCCATTGACTCGGGAATCACGATTGAAAGCGGCAAATTTACCATTGACCTTAACGGTAAAGAGCTGTTCTCAAACGGTTATTATGTGTTACGTGTTGACGGTGCGGATGTAACTATCGTTGACAGTGCAGGTGGCGGTGTTTTTAACGCAACTAACGATCAGGGCAACATAGTGCTTGATGTGTTAAGCGGAAGTGCGAACATTTCAGGCGGTACGTTTAATTCCTCCGGCTATCCCGCAACCGTTAAAGACGGCACACTTAAGTTGACGGGTAAAGACTTTGTTTTAAACGGCAACTGGCGTATCGGTTGGTATGGCGGAAGCATTGACCTTTCAGCCTGCACAGCTGATGAGGTTCGTATTCAGGCTTGTGCTGACGGATTGCAGGCAAGTGCAGTCACATTGCCCGACGGATGGGGTTTGTTCAAAACCAACGGCACACCCTGCACCGAATTTGTAAAAAACGATATTTACGTAGCCAAGGCTGGCTTTAAAGTAACAGCTTCTGTCAACCCTGCCGAAGGCGGAACGGTAGAGGGAGCAGGCACATATGGCTCAGGTGCAACAGTTAATCTCACCGCATCGGCATCCAACGGTTACAGATTTGTTAATTGGATAGAAAACGGCGAGGAAGTAAGCACAAGTGCAGTCTATACCTTCACATCTTCTGGAAACCGTGAGCTTACGGCTAACTTTGAAATCGTTCCTCACACTCACTCATTCACATACTCCGCAAGCGGTGATACAATTACCGCTGTTTGCGAAAATACGGACGGCAACTGCACCGACACAAACGGCGGTACACTCACAATTTTTGCACCTGCAAACCTTTATGCAGACGGCACAGCAAAGGAAGCAACTGTTGAAAACAACCTTGTTGATACTTCGGTTGCAATCGGTGATATTACATATTCAGCCCCTTACGGCTTGCCCCCTAAAGATGCAGGCACTTACACCGCAAGCGTAACTCTCGGCGGTGCAACGGCAACGGTTGAGTTCACTCTGCTCAACTATGCCGCAAAGGTAACCGATAAAGACGGCAACGCTGTCGGTACTTACAAGACCTTTGCAGATGCAATAACAGCGGCACAAGGCAGCGAAGGCAGTACACTCACCCTGCTTGATGATATTACGCTTACCGAAACCGCCAGAATCTCTTCGGGCAAGTTTATTCTTGATCTTAACGGCAAAACCATTCTTAACAAAACTGATGATGTTTTATTGGTTTATTACCATGCAAATATAACAATCAAGGACAGCTGCGAAGGCGGTACAGTTGAAACAGGCGGCGATTATTGTTATGGAATCAGTAACTTGGCTGAGCTTACTGTTGAATCAGGTACTATAAAGGGTAATGGCTCAGGTATCTCAAACCACGGCACACTCACCGTTAACGGTGGTAATTTTGAGGCTTATACATATGGTGCAATAACTAACAAAGCAACGGCCAAAATCTACGGCGGTGTTTTTGAGGGTATAGACAGAGGCGAGGGCGTTCAAAACGACGGCGACGGTGAAATTTATATTTATGGCGGTAAAATAAGCGGCGATACAGCTTTATTAAATACCGGCACAGCCTACATTTCCGGCGGTGAATTTATCAGTAGCGACTATGCGGCATTAAACATTCTTAAAGGCACGGTTGAAGTAACCGGTGGCAGTTTCACGGGAACAGACTTTTCAGACGGTTATTTCAGCGGCACTCCCTACGGCGAATGGACGATTGACATCGACGAAGGTGCAACCCTCATCCTCAAGGGCGGCGAATTCCCGAACGGCTTTGTTATTGATGAAACAACCGCAAACACATTCCTTGCAGAGGATTATTACTACAAAGATGCCGACGGTAAGCTGATTGATGTTGCAGATGATGCAACAATCATTAACGGCTACGTTAAGGTAAGCAAGGGTGCTGACCTTGCAGATGCGGTCATCACTCTTGACGAAACTCAGTTCACCTACAGCGGTATGGAGCACAAGCCCACGGTTATCGTAACAGTCGGCGGCAAGACTCTCACAGAGGGCAAGGACTATACTCTTACCTTTGCAAACAATGTTAACGCAGGCACAGCAACCGTAACAATTAAGGCTATCGGTCAGGCAGCAGGCGGTATCGCAGGCGGCGGTGAGAATATCGGAAACAGCTCGAATTCGGGTGATATTACCGAAAGTGTCTACACGGGCGAAGTAACAAAAGAGTTTACAATCAATAAGAAACCCGTAACCGTCACCGCAACCGCACCCGATAAGGTTTACGACGGCACAAAGGATATAGATTATGATACAATCGTTATTACCTTTGACGGTATTGTGGAAGGTGACACTGTCGGCTATACAATAAAAGAAGCGTGGTTTAACGGTATAGTTGTTGGTACAGATTGGCCTGTTCCCATAGTTTATAACGTAACCGGTGAGGATGCAAATAATTATACATTCCCCGCAGGCGGCGAATATATCGCACCCGACTACTTTGTTGAGGCAACCGCAGATATCAACGCAAAAGATATTTCCGACAGCCTCATCATTCTCGGCGAAGCTCTCACCTATAACGGCAAAGAGCAGACACAGACCGTTGAAAAGGTTATTCCGACGGGCACAGCTCCTGAAGCAACCTATACAGTCAGCGGCAACAAGGCAACAAACGTCGGCATATATCTGCTCACCGTAACAGGTACGGGCAACTTCACGGGCGATGCAAAGATTGCTTATGAAATAGCGCTCGATGACGAATGCATTTCTCACCTTGACCGTGTTGAAGATAACGGCGTGATGAAGTGGAACGTTAAGTCAACCGACAGAGAGAGCCTTGAATACGTTATTGATCAGCTCAACAACGTAGTAACCGATATTGCAGATGATGACACAAAGAACGAATGGGCAGATACTAAGGAAGCTTGTGAGGATATGCTCCGCATCATCAACAGCATTGAGCTGGCAATTGCAGACGTTGAAGAAGATTATGCAGGTTTCAGCGAAGATACAGTTAAATCAAGTGATATTCCTGCGCTTGATGAGATTGTCAGCAAGGTAAACGAAATCAAGGACCGCTACGGCTTCAACCTCACGGACGAAGAAAAGCAGCTTCTCGAAGATATCCTTGACGGTGTTGAAAAGCTCAGAGAAAAAATTACCGAAACAGAAGAAAAGCTTGAAGAAATCAAGGACATCGAAAACAACTTCAATCCCGAAAATGTTTCAAGTGACGACAAGGCAGCTATCGAAGATAAGATTGATGAAATCGAAGCTGTAAATCCCGATAATCTCACCGATGAGCAAAGGGAAGAATACGAAGAAATCAAAGCAGGCTTTGAAGCTCTCCTTGAAGAAATCGCAGCAGCAGAAAAGGATGTTGCAGACATCGGCACAGAACTTGAAATGTTTGACGAAAAGAGAGTAACAATCTTCTGGGAAGATGATATTGAAGCTCTCAAAGCAAAGATTGACGAACTCCTTACAGACGAGAATATGGGCGAAACAGAAAAAGCAAAGCTTAATGAGTATAAGGCTCAGGCTGAAAAGCTCATTGAAATAATCAATGACCCCTGCGAGTATTTTTCGCTTCGCTTCTTCTATCTTCTCTGGGATTGCCTTACATGGAAGTGGGACGGACTCAACAGAATTTTTGAAGTTCTTTTCGGCTTTATGTATGCGCAATAATGCAACGAAATGCATAACAAAACAAAGATTCATTCAAAACAATTATCCGTTTTCTTTACTTTGATTTATACCGCGTTTTTTGCGTAGGCTGTCGCTCTGCTCTTGTTATTTATACACACATAAATGTTTCCCTCTGTTTAGTCCTGAAATCAGATAAAAATGATTAGCTTTCTTTTAATATAAGTTGTTGGCTTACGTGTTCTGTGATACAATATAAAAAAGGAGTGGTGTAAATGAAGGAGAATGTAAAAACCAAGCTCCCGACCAACAGCCCATTGATAAAGATCCCGTTTGGCGGATTAACATCAAATATGTTAAGAACAATTGCTATTGCACTTATGTTGAGCGATCACATATGGGCAACTGCAATGAGCTTCGGTAACTGGATGACATACATAGGCAGAATGGCCTTCCCTATATTTGCTTTTCAGATTGCAGAGGGCTTTGTTCATACATCCAACTTCAAAAAATATGCTTTGCGGCTTTTGGGTTTCGCCGTAATTACGGAAATTCCTTTTAATTTGTTTTATAGCAGCCGCTGGTTTAATCCATATCATCAGAATGTACTGTTCACACTTCTGTTAGGTTTGCTTGCAATAGCCGTTATAGACAAAGTCAGAAAGAATCTTACGGTTAAAACTGTCGCTTTATCATTGGTGTGGCTTCTGTTGATTTGCGTTGCCTCGGTTATCGGCTTTGTTGATTATGGCTTTTTGGGAATGATTACGGTAGTAATGTTCTACCTTTTAAGGGATTTTCCGTTTGCGTGGCTTGCCCAGCTTACGGCGATGGTGCTGATTAACATTGTGTTCTTTGAAGGTCAGGGTTTCCCGGTTGAGATTTTCGGTAAAATCTTTGAAATACCGACTCAGGGATTTGCTGTTTTTGCATTGATACCTATTTGGCTTTACGGCGGCAGAAAAGGTCGCTCAAACAAAATAATGCAGTACGGTTTCTATGCTTTTTATCCCGTGCATATGTTGGTGCTTTACCTGATAAAATACTTTGCATAAATATTTTCTGCCTTTAGCAGACGAATGATCTGTTATAAAAATACTTTAATCCTTTCGTCAAGAGGAGTTTTTTAATTATTCATAATCTTCAACAAAATATGCATTAGTGTTCGCCTTTTTTCCTGACGGCCCTATCACTTCAATTCGGAAGTATGTATCCTCATCCTCCAGTTGAAAATCTGCTTGAGTTACGTATTCACCCTCAGGGGCGTGCAATGCTTTTGAACGTCTGCCTGCAGTTGAAAGTGCTATGCGTTGCGCCTGTGAACATTCAATGTGAACCTTGCCGTTTTCCAGAGTAAGCTCGAAGATTTTAGGTTCACGGGTACAATAAAATGCCCCGTTCTGCATAGCTGAGATAACGGATTCGTAGCTGAGCGAATCACAGAGAAAAACTGTTTTACCCCCAAAACTGTCGCAACGTACATCGCCAAAAGGAAATTCATTATGATTATCGTCAGCCATAGTACAAAACAGTCTTTTTCCGCTACGGAGCATTTCATCATAAACCTGCTCCTGACCGTCATCACCGCCCTCAATAAAAACAGAGTTATTATATATTTCAACAATACTGCAACCTTCAAGGTCACGGTAATCGTCGAGGCATTGCATTGACCAGTAGGGGTGGTTATAGGCAACGATGAATCCCAAATCCCTGAGCTTATGTATGTATTCGTTTACCGCCTTCATATCTCTGTAATCGGGTGTTGCAGGCAGTGTAACCTCTTTGTCACCATTGATGTTGAATGCGTTAAGATGATAGCATCTGCGAAACTGACTGCTGCTCACAATATTGTCGCTGATATCCGCTTCAAAGGAGTTTATGGCAATAAAATCATCCGTGCAGAAATCGCTGTGATCAAAATAATTATCGTGGTCTGAAAATGCAACGATACTGTATCCCTGTGCTTTATATGCGTCACGGATTTCTTCGGGGGATTTTCTTCCGTCAGAGAGTGTGGTGTGGCAATGCAGGTTTGCAACGTATTGGTTTTTATCTTTAGAAATTAATGTGTGCTTCATACGCTTCTCCTTTAGTATATATAAATTGTGATATTTGTTTAAAAAAGACCGCAACCAAACCTTTTGAACTGCTCCAAATTGTGCGGACAGTACAAAAAGCCCCCTAAGGCAGAAATATTTAATTAAGCGGTAAACTGACTTCGTTTTTCAAGCGGGGTCAGTTTTGATTTAAGTTGAATTCGTTGATTGTTGTAGAAATAGATAT
>JAGALQ010000017.1 GCA_017625095.1 Clostridia bacterium
GACAATCAGTGCTTAAACTTTAAGCCGTTACATAGTTTCAGTGCAAACTGTGCGAGAGGATGAAATGTCTTCCCGCTATTTGTGCTGTCTATGTGACGGCTTTTTTGTTTTCTGAAAAGTATTTCTGAAAATCAGGAACAATTTTATGTGGCTTATTCCCATTACTTTTAGAGGCAGTTTCTTTATATAATAACTGCCCCCACAAAAGCATCTTTGTATAAAGGATACTACAGTCACCCTTACATAGCGAAGCTCTTCTGCGGTATATGCCGCAACTAAAGTTTGTCGCTCTCTTGATAAGCGAGAAATTTTAGTTTATGAGCCTCGCAGAGCCCACTGACATCTTTGCACGGTGATGGCGTGAAAGTGTCATAGTGGGTTACGCACTTTCAACGAAAGTCAGCGGAACAAATAAGGCAGTAATGCAGAAAGGAGGTAAAACCTATGTCAAAGAAAAACTACAGTGTAGCAAGAGTTGTCACTCATACACAAAGCACAATCGGTAAATGTGAAAGGCACAATGAAAGAAAGAATGAAAGCTATGCCAATATGAATGTTGATGTTGAGCGTTGCAATATGAATGTTCATTTCAAGAGCTGCGGTGAACTGACCTACAACGAACAACTGAATAAGCTAATAGCCGAAAAGAAAGTCTGTATGCGAGGTCTGAAAGCGGATGCGAAGGTCTTTGATGAAGTCATATTCGATGTAAACACAGACTACTTTGAAACACACGGCAGTTATGAGTATGCCAAGGATTTCTACGAAGAAGCATACAGATTTGCAGTAAATCTCTATGGTGAACAGAATATCATCTCTGCCGTAATGCACGCTGATGAACTGAATGTAGCCCTCACAGAACAGTACGGAAAATCGGTGTATCACTATCATATGCACCTTGTTGCCCTGCCTGTTGTTGAAAAGCAAATACTGTGGACAAAACGGTGCAAGGATAAATCACTTGTAGGTACTGTGAAAGAAACCGTCAATCAGATAAGCCATTCAAAGAAATGGAAGTCACCTCAGGCTGTTGATGAAAACGGCAATGTTGTATTCAATGAAAAAGGTAAGCCTGTGCTGATTCCCTCTTACAGTATTCTGCAGGATGAGTTCTTCAATCATATGCAAAAAGCCGGTTTCAATGATTTTATCCGTGGTGAAAAAGGCAGTACGACTGAACATCTGTCTTGTCTGCAGTATGAGATTCAGCAGGATAAGAAACGCCTTGAAGAAATCAAAGAACGGTTACAGACAGAAGAAATCAGATATGATGAAATTCAGACCGTGCATAAAACCTTCCACGAGATTGACGGTATGGGTAAGAAAACGCTTACGGGTAAAATCACAATTTCAAGTGAGGATTTCAATGAACTGAGCAATATGGCAAAGCAATCTGTTGCAGCAAGGAGCAAAATTTATGACCTTGAGGGTGAAAATGAAAGACTCCGAAAAAGGAATTGGGAGTTGCAAAGCAGTATAAACAGACTGAGTAAAAAGCTTCATGAGCTTGAACAAGTCTGTGCACCGTATCTTGAGGCATTGAGGTTGATGCCTGAAAAAGTAAAAGCATTTATCTCGGATGTGCTGAAAACTGTCCGAAAAGATAAAACCAACAAAAATATAGAAATAAAAAAAGAGAGGTAATTAAATGAATAAAGAAGATAATTTTATTAACACCCTGTTTGATAAAACAGAAGAAAGCAAAGAAACAGAGGCGGTAAAGCCTCAAACAACAGAAATAGTAAGAATGTCAACCCAAAGCATTGTACCGAATTTCAAGAATCCGTACAAGTGTCGTGAAGAAGATATGAAGCCGTTGGAGGACAGTATCCGTGAGAACGGTATTATACAGCCTCTTATGGTACGAAAGGATGATAATGCAGATGTATTTGAAATCGTATCAGGACACAGAAGATACCTTGCAGCAACAAGGCTTGAAATGACAGAGGTTCCTGTTGTCGTCTTGGACATAAGCAAAGAAGAAGCAGACATCATTCTCGTTGACAGTAATCTGCACCGAGAGCATATTCTGCCAAGCGAGAAAGCCTTTGCTTACAAGATGAAAATGGATGCTCTGAAGAAGCAAGGTAAACGCACGGATTTAACTTCGGACCCGGTGGGTCCAAAGTTGAGTTCTGCTGAAAAAATCTCAAAGGATAGCGAAGACAGTGCAACCCAAATCAAAAGGTATATCCGTTTGACTAATCTTGAAAAATCAATTCTTAACCTTGTGGATGAAGGCAGAATCGCAATGCGACCTGCAGTTGAGCTTTCATATCTTACTCCTGAGGAGCAAAAGATGATTTTTGAAACTTATGAGAGTGATGAGGTAACTCCCTCACTTGCACAGGCACAGAAAATGCGAAAGCTCTCGGAACAGAATCAGCTTAATGCTGATACGGTTTTAGCAATTTTAACTGCACCTAAACCTAATCAGGCAGAGGCTATAAAAATACCTGAAGAACGTATCAATAAGTTCTTCGGTAAAAATTATACCAAGCAACAGAAAGAAGAGCATATCTTAAAAGCCTTGGAATATTATCACAAATATCTTCAGCGACAGAGAAATAAGGATAGGGATGCGAGGTGAGAAAATTGAAAGAGATATTTCCCGATAACAAAACCATATTTGTTGTACCGCCTGAGCCGATTGATGAAAACGAGCTTTCAAGCATTTCAGATATTATGGCATCCCGCAGTGATGAAGCTGTTGTTGATCGTAGCAAAATACGCCGTTTCGGTGAAGAAACCTTCCAAATGAAGATCGGCGGTACAACCTATGAGGTTTCTACGCACTTTAATCCCAAAGGCAGACAGTGTATCTTTGAACAGTTCAAGGAACTGATTTTATCAGAAAAATTATTGTAATATCACACATTTGAAAAAAGACAATCGGACATTGTAAAATGTGAATATCCTTGCGATGTCCGGTTGTCGGAAAGGAGAATATTTAATGACAACTGCAACAAATATTTTAGGACAAACAATAAATGATGAATTAATTACGGCTCTCTACTGCCGTCTTTCAGTTGAAGATATAAAGGATGACAAATCCAAAAAGAAGAACGGCAGAGAAGATGAGTCAAACAGTATATCCAATCAGAAACAGATTTTACTTGATTACTGTAAAAAACACGGATACAAAAATACAATGTTTTTCATTGATGACGGTATTTCGGGTACAAGTTTTGACAGAAGCGGATTTAACCAAATGCAACAAATGGTCGAAGAAGGTAAGATTTGCAGAATCATAGTAAAAGACCTGTCACGTTTTGGTCGTGAGCAGGTCGAAGCTGGCAGATTAACACAAATTGTATATCCGTCGCTTGGTGTAACATTCATTTCCATTCAGGAAAATGTAAACAGTTCCACAGGTGACGGTATGGAGATGCTACCGTTCTATAACATCTTTAATGAATGGTATGCCGCACAAACCTCTAAGAAAATCCGTGCTGTATGGCAGTCAAAGGCTAACAACGGTAAACGAGTATCTTCTACTGTACCTTTTGGTTATGTAAAAGACGTAACCGATAAAGAGAAATGGCTTATTGATGAACCTGCGGCAGAGGTTGTACGAAAAATATATGATTTGTGTCTTGCAGGTCGAGGTCCTTTGCAAATTGCTCGCATATTGGAAGCTGAAAAAATATTACTTCCGTCAGCGTATTATGAATCTGTCGGCAGAAAACATTCAAATCCTGTTCCTGCTAATCCTTACAGATGGGACCAAAAGACAGTTGTTCACATTCTTGAGAACAGACAGTACACAGGTTGTGCTGTAAACTTTAAATCAACTACTGTCAGTTACAAGGTTCATAAGGTAATTCATAATCCCAAAGAAGATTATCAGATAATCCCTGATATGCAAGAACCTATTATCAGTGAAGAAAAGTGGTTAAGAGTTCAGGAGCTCCGTGAAAACCGTCGCAGACCTACTGCCACAGGTAGAACAAGTTTATTCTCGGGCTTGGTTTATTGCTATGATTGCGGTGCGAAATTACACTTCTGTGCAGCTAAAAGTCTGAGTAAGAATCAGGAGTTTTTCAGGTGTGCAAACTACAAGGACGGCAGAGGCGGTACTTGCAAAATTCATTATATCCGTAATGTTGTGCTTGAGAAAATTGTACTTGAAGCTATACGAAATTTAGCAGAATTCATTCGCTACAATGAAAAGGTCTTTTTGTATATGATTGCAAAGCAGAATGATGCAATGAGAAAAGCAGAATACGAGAAGCTGAAAAAGACAGTTGCTGACGGTGAAATCCGTATGAAAGAGTTAGACCGCCTTATTGAAAAGGTTTACGAAGACAATGCTCTTGGCAGGATAGATGATGACAGATACAGAAAGCTGATGTCAAAATATGAACGAGAGCAAAAAGAGCTTACCGTAACTGTTTCGGAGGGTCAGGAAACATTGAAATCTGCTGAGCAGAAATCTGTTGACTTAAGGTTGCTTCTTCGTACTTTCAGAGAAATGACGGATATACAGGAGCTTACACCGACACTTGTCAATTCACTTATTGAGCGTATTGAGGTTCATAACAATGATAAATCAAGCGGTCACTGTTTTGTGAAAGTAGATATTTATTTCACAGGTGTCGGAATGATTTGTATTCCGACAGAGGAAGAAGTTATTGCTATGATGGAAGAAGCAAGAAGAAATCCTCAAGAATACCGCATTGTAGCTTAACAAAGAGAAAAACGGTGCAACCCCTAAACGGGGTTACACCGTATCTCTCAAAAAAAACATCCTTATGGGGCGTGCCCTTTTGCTCTCTGCTTTTTATTTTAAAGTTTACAAATGTCTGCCTGTGTAATCATATGGTAGCCTGCAGCTTCAAGAGCCTGCTCAGCCACTTCATTGTTTTCCACTCTGATAACAACGTAAGCATGCTTTTCAGTACGAGCCATAAACGCATAAAGGTAATCCATATTTATTTTCTTCTCATCGAGCACTGCAAGTGCAGCGGAAAGCTTACCGGGAGCATCGCCGATTTTTACGCCGACAACCTCATTGACCTTGGTAATATATCCTGCATTATCAAGAACTTTTTTTGCTGCTTCATCATCATTGACGATAAGACGGAGCATACCGAAATCCTGAGTTTCTGCAACAGAAAGAGCTCTGATATTGATGCCGTTCTGAGAAAGTGTCTCGGTTATGTTAACCAACTCACCCTGCTTATTTTCAACAAATACAGTTAACTGCTTGATAGCCATATTCAATACCTCCTATGTTTAAATCAGACCAATTTTCTCTTATCAATAACACGTACAGCCTTACCTTCGCTTCTTGCAATTGCTTTAGGCGGCACAAGATGAACTGTGGGGTTGATGCCGAGCATAGTCTTCATAGCGTTGGCAAGTGACTTTTCCATTGAAAGCACTTCGCTGACCTTATCGGTGAACTTTTCAACCGTCATTTCAACGTTAACCTCAAAGGTATCTGTGTTGTTCTTTCTGTCGACAACTATCTGGTAGTTGGGCTCATAGCCTTCATTAAGAAGGACTGTTTCAATCTGGCTCGGGAATACGTTAACACCGCGGATAATAAGCATATCATCGGTTCTGCCCATGGGTTTAGCCATTTTGACAAGTGTACGGCCGCAGGAGCATTTCTTGCGTGAAAGAACGCAGATATCGCGTGTACGATAACGCAGGAGCGGGAAAGCCTCTTTATCAAGAGCGGTGAAAACGAGCTCACCCTTACTGCCCTCGGGAAGAACCTCGCCCGTATCGGGGTCAATAATCTCCGCATAGAAGTGGTCCTCATTTATATGCATACCGGTCTGCTCACTGCACTCGAATGCAACGCCGGGACCTGATGTTTCGGTAAGACCGTAAATATCATAAGCCTTTATGCCAAGTGTTGCCTCAATGCCCTTACGCATTTCCTCAGTCCAGGGTTCAGCGCCGAAGATACCTGCTCTGAGCGGAATATCCTCAGGCTTATAGCCCTGCTCCTTGAGTGTTTCGCCGATATATGCAGCATAAGACGGAGTACAGCAGAGTATGCTTGCGTTAAGATCCATCATAAACTGAATCTGTCTTTCTGTATTACCGGAGGACATTGGGAGCGTAAGACAGCCTACCTTGTGACTGCCGCCGTTAAGGCCGGGGCCGCCTGTAAAAAGGCCGTAACCGTAAGCGACCTGGCAAACGTCTTTGTTGCTGCCGCCTGTTGCTACAATTGCACGGGCACAGCAATCCTCCCAAAGGTCAACATCATGCTGTGTGTAGAAAGCAACTACACGGCGTCCTGTTGTGCCTGATGTGGACTGGATACGTACACAGTCCTCAAGAGGCTTAGCAAGAAGTCCGTAAGGATAAGCATCGCGAAGATCAGCCTTTGTGAGGAAAGGCAGCTTATGCAGATCCTCAATGCCGTTGATATCTTCAGGCTTTACACCCTTTTTGTCCATAAGATCTCTGTAGTAAGGTACGTTTTCGTAAACGTGCTTTACCTGCTTGACCAGCTTTTCGGACTGAAGCTTTTTCATTTCTTCAGCCGACATTGTTTCAATTTCTCTCTGGTAGTAGTTTTGTTCCATTTCGGACACCCTTTCTTAAAGTAGTTTCGGAGTGAAAAGGATAAAAAAACGTCCTCCGCATTCCGATTAAGAATACAGAGGACGAGAAATTTGATATCCCGTGGTACCACCTCAGTTCGCCATCGCCTCGCGGCAACAGCCTTGTCGGGTACTAATATACCCTAGTTCTGTGACGGGAACTCCCGTTGCATCCTACTGAAGACTGATCTTGTTCAGTGCACTGCTAACAGAATGAATTCGTGAAGGACGCCCTCTTTGCCTCGCACCGACCGGCAACTCTCTCCAGATTCTTTCCAACCTACTGGTTTCTGCTCAACGCATTTAGTACAAACAGCTACCTATCGGTTCACTGTTTGTGTTTGAATTATATTCCTACTTTTTTCAATTGTCAATACTTTTTTCAATTTTTTTCAAAACCGAACACTGATGTGCCACTAAAAGCCAATCATATAACAAACATATATATAACAAAAAAATGTACTGCGCTTGCAAGAACGGTAAAGATGTGGAACACAATATGCATTGCAGGGTGTTTTCTGCCAATAAGACAAAATAAAGCGCCTGTCAAGTAGAGAACATTGCCGAAAACAATTCCTCCGAAAGCTTTGCCGTTAATCTGTCCGAGCAGCGGAATCGCAAAACACATCATCAAAAAAGACGATATTATATAAACCGCAACGGTTATCTTTCTCGTTTTTTCAAAGAAAAACAGCTTTGCAAATAAGCCGAAAAGCGTGCTGAACCAACCGAGAGCAAGCACCGCAAGAGCCTGAGGAATGCTTATTTCATAAAGAGTCATCAACGCACAGGGTGTTGCCGTGCCTGCAATAAGTATCGGCACGGTTGAATGGTCGATAAGGCGTGCAATCTCTTTTTTTCTTTTATCGGTCAGACCGTGGTAAACAGCCGAAACCGTATACACAGCAATCAGCGACAGACCGAAAACGACCGCCGAAATCATTGAGCGTAAGCCTTCAGCCTTAAGCACCAGCATAACCAGCGCAGGCACGGAAAGCACCGAACCGACAGCGTGAGTTATGCAGTTACCTCTGTCCACATTTTTTGAATATTCAATTAAACCTATATCTTTATTAACCATAATCAAATCTTTCCAAAAAACTAATATGCATCAGGAATACAACTTTTTAACATAAAGAAAAAGAGCGGAGCCCGTAACGAGTCCGCTCTTTAAATCGATTGAAATTAACTTACTTAAGCTCAACCTTTGCGCCAACTTCTTCGAGCTTAGCCTTGATAGCCTCAGCATCTTCCTTGGAAGCGCCTTCCTTAACAGCCTTGGGAGCACCGTCAACAAGAGCCTTAGCCTCTGCAAGACCGAGACCTGTGATGTCCTTAACAGCCTTAACAACCTTGATCTTCTCAGCGCCAACCTCAGCGAGGATAACGTCGAACTCTGTCTTCTCTTCTGCTGCTGCAGCTGCCTCTGCGGGAGCTGCTACTGCAACTGCTGCTGCAGCTGATACGCCGAACTCTTCCTCAACAGCGTGAACAAGCTCTGAAAGCTCGAGAACTGTGAGGCCCTTAAGTGTTTCAATGATAGAAGTAATCTTCTCTGACATGGTAATAACCTCCATTAACAATAAATAGTTTTTGTAAATTTTTTAAATTGATTAAGCTTCTGCGGGAGCTTCCTCTGCGGGAGCTGCTGCATCAGCGCCGCCCTTATCGACGATAGCCTGTACGGCACGTGCGAAGGATGCGATGGGAGCATTGAATGCGTTGCAAACTGTAGCGAGAAGGATTTCTCTGCTGGGAAGTTTTGCAAGACTGTCAATCTTCTCGAGGCTGATGATCTCTTTATCAAGATAACCGCTCTTTACCTCGAATGTGGGGCTTGTGTTAGCATACTTTGAAAGGATACGTGCTGCTGCAACATAGTCATCTGCACTTGTTGCGATAGCTGTTGTACCGTTGAGAACTTCCTCGGGAATCTCGAGCTCTGCTTCCTTAGCTGCAAGCTTGAGAAGAGTGTTCTTAACAACTGAGTACTTTACGTTAGCCTCTCTGAGCTCCTTACGAAGCTTAGTATCGTCAGCAACGGAAATACCGCTGTAGTTAACGATAACACCTGCACAAGAATTCTTAAGTTCTTCGGCGAGTGCTGCGACTGCCTGTTTCTTTTGTTCAAGAACTGCTGCGCTTGGCATAGTGGATTCACCTCCGAAAAAAATAAATATCAAAAAAGCTCTGCCCACCGTTATGGAGGACAGAGCAACAGAAAACAAAATGATTGTTTTGTTGAGCTTCATCCTCGGCAGGTGGTGTGAAACCTTTATGCAGTATAACTGCGCCTGCTGTCTTTGGAACAGCTTGACTATAATAACATATAGTCAACGCTTTGTCAAGCGTTATTTTTAATTAGCCAACCTTTGTGGGGTTAACACGGATGCCGGGGCCCATTGTTGAAGCAACAACGCAGGAACGGATGTACTGACCCTTTGTTGCAGCGGGCTTTGCCTTAACGACAGCATCAAGGAGTGTGTTGAAGTTCTCAGCGAGCTTCTCTGCGCCGAAAGATGTCTTGCCAATGGGGCAGTGCATGATATTTGTCTTGTCGAGTCTGTACTCGATCTTACCTGCCTTAGCCTCTTCAACAGCCTTAGCAACGTCAGGTGTAACTGTGCCTGCCTTGGGGCTGGGCATAAGACCACGGGGACCGAGGACCTTACCGAGACGACCAACGAGACCCATCATGTTGGGAGCAGCGATACATACGTCGAAATCCATAAAGCCTTCGCCCTGGATTTTTGCAACGAGATCTTCTGCACCGACGATCTCTGCGCCTGCTGCTGCTGCAGCGTCAGCATCTGCACCCTTTGCGAATACAGCAACTCTGACCTTCTTACCTGTGCCGTTGGGAAGAACAACAGCGCCTCTGACCTGCTGGTCAGCGTGACGTGAGTCAACACCAAGACGGATGTGTACTTCGACTGTCTCGTCGAACTTAGCTGTTGCAGCCTTAACTGCAAGCTCAAGAGCCTCTGAGGGATCGTAGAGCTTTGATCTGTCTACAAGCTTTGCGCTTTCGATATACTTTTTACCGTGTTTCATTATTCAAACCTCCCGAGCATTAATCAACGACAGTGACGCCCATGCTGCGAGCCGTACCAGCTATCATGCTCATAGCTGTCTCGATTGTTGCAGCGTTAAGGTCGGGCATCTTCTGCTCGGCGATTTTTCTAACCTGTTCTGATGTGATTGTTGCAACCTTTGTCTTGTTCGGAACACCCGAACCGCTCTCGATACCGCAAGCCTTCTTGATGAGAACTGCTGCGGGGGGAGTCTTGGTTACGAAGCTGAATGTGTGATCAGCGTAAACAGTGATAACGACAGGGATGATAAGACCCATATCGTTCTTTGTCCTCTCGTTGAACTCCTTGGTGAAAGACATGATATTAAGACCATGCTGACCAAGTGCGGGACCAACGGGCGGAGCCGGTGTTGCTTTACCGGCGGGGATCTGCAGCTTTACAAAGCCGACTACCTTCTGAGCCATTAGTTTGCACCTCCAAAATTGTGGTTGAGCGGAGCACTGAAAAGAATTTTGCTCCTCCCACGGGACACGAAGCCCCATAACACGGGTAATAACCCGCAGTTACCAAAGTTAATAAATCAGTCTGTGACAGGCTCTACCTGATCGAGTTCAAGCTCGACAAGTGTCTCTCTGCCAAAGAATGCGGAAACCGTAACCTTAACCATATTGTTTTCAAGGTCGATCTCCTGAACTACACCGCTGAAACCGTCCATAATGCCGTCCATAATGTTGACAGTGTCGCCAACCTCATAGCTGACTTCAATTGAACGTTTTTCAACGCCGAGCTTGAGAACCTCCTCTTCCTTGAGAGGAACAGGTTTGCTCTCCGGGCCAACAAAGCCCGTAACGCCGCGTGTGTTGCGGATAACATACCAGGTTTCATCACTCATCTTGGGCTGGTCATCCTCATCGTAATTTACGGCAAGCTTGACAAGCACGTAACCGGGGAAGAGCTTACGCTCAACCTCGCGAGTGGACTGATCCTCACGTATCTCCGTAACAATTTCTGTCGGGATGGATACATCAAGAATGCTTTCCTGCATACTGCGGTTCTCGACGATTTTGCGGATACTGTCGGCTACCTTATTTTCGTAGCCCGAATAGGTATGAATCGCATACCATTTTGCATCATCAGCCATTGTTATCCTCCAAGAAGTAGGTTTTAAAACCTAGTTATCTCAGCCGGCAGCTGTTGTCGAAGCAATGTTGCTGATAGCTTCTGTGACTTCTGCTGCAACTTCACCGGCACCTGTATCGATGCTGAAAATTGCACCCAAGCCTGCTGAACAAGCAAAGTCGATAGCCCAGATAACTATACCGACAACAAGAACTACTGCAAGAACGATACCGGTGTTCTTAAGAACAAGCTTGGCACCCGGCCAAACAATCTTCTTTGTTTCACCCTTAAGGTCTTTAAAGAACTTAGCGACAGCTTTTGCTGCACGAACAAATACGTTCGGCTTGCCGTCATTCTTAGCAGTCTTCTTCTTTGAGGCTTTTTCGGCATCGGCAACTTTTTTTGCTGCCTCGGAATTTTTATCCTTTGCCATTTTCATAACCTCCCACTTATTTTGTTTCCTTGTGGAGAGTATGTTTCTTGCAGAATCTGCAGTACTTGTTCATCTCCAGCTTTTCAGGTGTGTTCTTCTTGTTTTTCTTTGTGTTGTAGTTGCGCTGTTTGCACTCAGTGCAGGAGAGAGTAACTCTTACTCTTGCGTCTCCGGCCATAATTCGGCACCTCCATTTTAAAAATTGCCTCCCTCAAAAAAGGGCACAAAAAAATAACCCTCTTACAGAGGTACAGCGAGTATACCACAAATAAGAGGTTCAGGTCAAGCTTTTTTTGATTTTTTTATCTCTTTCGGAAACTTGCACAATATGTTGTATATCAACGGTTTGTCACTCATACACAACTGTCAAAAAGCACATCTTTACTTCAGATTATGATTCCATTACATTCTTCAGAACCGACACTGCCAGGATTGTACAGGTTCTATGAAATGTATACAGAGCAAACCTGCAAGCATAAACACAACAAACATCAAACACCGATACAGAGAACAAAAGCGTTCCTGCATCTTTACAGTATTTATTATACCATATCCAACCGAAAAAGACCATATTAAGGAATTCATTAGGTTCGCCGCCATATAATGTATAAATATTTTTTAAATTATGAATTTTAATGCATTAAAGTCTTGACATATATTTTTAAAAGATATAATATACAATATGTAGTGTGTAAATATGTGTGTTTATGCTTCTGCACCTATTACACTACCGAATTGCGACGGTATACAAGCCGATATTACGATCCTGTCGCAAAAAATAATAATTCCTTTTTTTTACTTAATTTTTCCAAAATTTTTATTAAGGAGGTGCCACTATCTATGACTATCCACATCGGTATAGCAATTGCATTGATTGTTGCTGCCGCAGTTATTGCAGGCGTTGTCTGCTTCATACTCGGCGGTTTACATAGACGCAAGGTTGCCGAAGCTGAAATCGGTTCAGCAACACAGGAGGCAGAGCGTATCATAAACAACGCCATCGCCCAGGCAGAATCGAAGAAGAAAGAAGCAATACTTGAAGCTAAAGATGCTATCCACAAAGAGCGTACAGCCACAGAGCAAGAGCTCCGTGAGAGACGCTCCGAGGTTCAGAAACAGGAAAGAAGAATCCTGCAGAGAGAAGAGCTGCTCGATAAGAAATCCGACAACCTCGAAAAGAAAGACGAGATACTCAACGGCAAGATAAAAGCCGCTGACGCAAAGCTCGAAGAAATCGAATCCATCAAACGCAGCCAGTTTGAAATGCTTGAGCGTATTTCAAACTACACCCGCGAACAGGCACGCGATTACCTCCTCAAGTCACTTGAAGAGGACCTCAGCAGAGAAAAGGCTCACAAGCTCCTCGAATACGAGCAGACACTCCGCGAAGAGGCCGACACAATGGCACGTGAGGTTGTTGCAACGGCAATTCAGCGCTGTGCAGCAGACCAGGTATCCGAAGCAACGGTATCCGTTGTTGCTCTGCCCAATGACGAAATGAAGGGCCGTATCATCGGCCGTGAGGGTCGTAACATCCGCACCCTTGAAACAATCACAGGCGTCGACCTTATCATCGACGACACACCCGAAGCAATCACCCTTTCCTGCTTCGATCCGGTTCGCCGTGAAGAAGCAAGACTCACCCTTGAAAAGCTCATTTCCGACGGCCGCATTCATCCGGCACGTATCGAAGAGATGCACGACAAGGCAGTCAAGGAGGTTGAGCACACTGTCAAGCAGGCAGGTGAAAGAGCCGTTCTTGACGCAGGTCTTAACGGCATCCATCCCGAGCTTGTCAAAATCCTCGGCCGCCTGAAATACCGCACAAGCTACGGTCAGAATGTTCTTGATCACTCACTTGAAGTTTCCTATATTGCAGGTCTTATGGCTGCTGAAATCGGCGCAGACGTCAAACTTGCAAAGCGTGCAGGTCTCCTTCACGATATCGGTAAGGCTCTTGACCATTCTCTCGACGGCTCCCATATCGAGCTTGGTGTCGAGTATGCACGTAAGTACAAGGAGAACGAAAAGGTTATCCACGCTATCCACGCTCACCACGGCGATGTTGAGGCAAAGACAATTGTTGCCTGCCTTGTTCAGGCTGCTGACGCAATCTCTGCAGCACGTCCCGGTGCAAGACGTGAAAACGTTCAGAACTACATCAAGCGTCTTGAGAAGCTTGAGGAGATATCAAAATCCTTTGATGGTGTTGAAAACTCCTTTGCAATTCAGGCAGGCCGTGAGGTTCGCATCATGGTCAAGCCCGAAATTATCACAGACGACAAGATGGTTCTTCTCGCAAGAGATATTGTCAAGAAGATTGAAGAGGAGCTTGAATATCCCGGTCAGATCAAGGTCAATATCATACGCGAAAACAGAGCAACCGACTACGCAAAATAAATTCAAACCGCAGAACGGTCAACCGACCGTTCTGTTTTTTTGTTGCCGATTTTTTTCAATTGTGGTTGATTTAGAGCATATCGGATGATATACTATATTAATGTATTAATAATTAAAGGAGGAGCCGCCGGCAAATGATTAAGAAATTACTCGCCAAACTCGGCACGGATTTTCTGCTGAGCGTAAGTGCTGTCGTGCTCTTCAACGGTGTTATTCAGTTTGTGCTCAACCCCTATCTTTCCGAGCAGATGGGAGCCGAAAAATTCGGTACTGTTATTTACCTGCTGGCTATTATCTCCGTTATGGGCGCATTCGGCACCGCCGCCAACTATTCGCGTATGGTCGTTTCGGCAAAGCGTGGGTGCTCCAACGGCGATTACAACCGATATTTCGCAGCTGTTGCTTTTATTGTGCTCGGCGTTTCAGCCGTAGGTCTTGTCGCACTCAAAAGCTTTTCGCTGACATATTTTATCAGCTATTCTGCGCTGATGTTTCTTACAATTCTCCGATATTACGGCGATGTTGAATACAGACTCAGCTGCAGATTCAAAGGCTATTTTGTATACTATCTGCTTATTGCCGTCGGCTACGTTATCGGTGTGCTGATTTACAGATTCACCAAATCCTGGGTTATAGCAATGCTCATCGGCGAGGCTCTTGCAATTCTCTTTGTCGGTATAAGCGGCAGAATTTTCAAGCCGCCGTTTTTCAGAAAATCCGAACACTTTAAAGAAAACACAAAATCCGCCTGGACTCTTGTGCCGGCAAACCTTGTGCAGACGGTTATTCTCAACGCAGACCGTATACTTGTAATGCTCTTTATCGGCTCACAGGAGGTTACGGTGTTTTACGTTGCAACGCTTGTCGGCAAAATTGTTGCGCTTGTCACTGTGCCGCTTGAGGGTCTTGTAATAAGTTACCTCAATAAATATGAAGATAAAATATCTTACAAGCTGTTTCTCGGTTTTGCGGGCGGTGCATCAGTCCTTGCCGCGATTATGATTGCCGCGAGCACCGTCGCTTCGCACATTCTCATACCGTTTATGTACGGTGATGAAATTTACGGTGCGGCATCCCCCTACTTCATTGTTGCAAACGCCGGTCAGATATTCTTCTTTATTTCAACGGTACTGATAACCTTTGTGCTCAAAATATCGGGCGAAAGCAGCCAGCTTGCAATGAATCTGATTTACCTTGCGGTCTTTGCCGCAACCGTTATTCCCTGCGTTATTTTCGGCGGGCTGTGGGGGCTTGCATACGCAATAGCCGCAGTCAACCTTTTCAGAATTGTTTTCATAATCACATATGGACTTATAAAACTCAAAAAGAAGCAGAAAACAATTATCGGTTAAGTGTTTAAGTATTGCAAAAACAGCAATTTTATTATATTATTATTTATTATATTATTCTTATTTCGGAAGGAAGTATTATAATATGCATGAGGAATGTGGAGTATTCGCCCTGTACGGCAACGGTTTTGTAGAAGACCCTGCCGAATATGCCTACCTTGCGCTCTATGCAATGCAGCACAGAGGTCAGCAGAGCTGCGGTATCGCAGTCAGCAACAGCGGTGTTATTGAATGCACCAAAGGCATGGGGCTCGCATCAGACGTTTTTGATGAGGAGAAGCTCGCAAAGCTCAAGGGCGAAAACGTAATCGCACACGCGCTCTATTCCACCGCTAAAGCATCCAACATCCAAGGTGCTCAGCCGTTTGTTATGCGTTACGGTAAGGGCAGACTTGCGCTCGCTCACAACGGCAGCCTTGTCAACTCAGACGAGCTTCGCAGTGAGCTTTCCAAAACCGGTGCAATGTTCCGTTCAAACTCAGACGCAGAGATTATGGCTCAGCTCATCGCAAAAGAGCGTCTTTTCTCTCACAGCGTTGAGGAAGCCGTAAAAATTGCCGTCAGCAAACTCAAAGGCGCATTCTCATTTGTCGTTATGAGCCCCCGTAAAATAGTCGCGGTGCGCGATCCGTTCGGCTTCCGTCCCCTTTCAGTCGGTATCACGAAAGAGGGCTGCTATGTTGTCGTTTCGGAAACCTGTGCCCTCAACGCACTCGGTGCAGATTTTGTCCGCGATATCAACCCAGGTGAAATCGTTGTTATTGACGGCGACGGAATGAGAACATATTACCAGAAAGAAAACTGCAAGAGAAGAATCTGCATTTTCGAATACATCTACTTTGCAAGACCCGACAGCGTTATGGACGGCGTATCAATCCACGGCTCACGTGTTCAGGCAGGCAGACTGCTTGCCCGTCAGCATCCCGTTGATGCAGACATCGTAATCGGTGTGCCCGATTCAGGTCTTGATGCCGCGATAGGATATGCACGTGAAAGCGGCATAGAATACGGTATGGGCTTTGTGCGCAACAACTACGTCGGCAGAACATTCATCAAACCCACTCAGGAGCAGCGCAGATCCTCTGTCGGCATAAAGCTCAACGTGCTCAGCGAAACGGTCAGAGATAAGAAAGTTGTTATGGTTGACGATTCTATTGTCCGCGGCACAACCTGTGCAGACATTGTAAAACTTCTCAAAAACGCAGGTGCAAAAGAAGTTCACGTGAGAATCTCATCGCCTACCCTTCACTACCCCTGCCTCTACGGCACGGATATCCCCACACGCGAAGAGCTTACTTCAAACCGCCACTCTGTCGAAGAGCTTTGCGAAATTATCGGTGCAGACTCACTCGGATTCCTCAACAGAGAAACTCTCGGCGAGCTTATAGGCACGTGCGAAAAGACCTACTGCGACGCTTGCTTCACGGGAGATTATCCCATAAAATAAACCCATTCAAGGAGCATAAATGGAAAAGATAAAGAAGATTCTCAAAAGTCTGATTAACAGAGAAACCGTAACATACCTCATCTTCGGTGTGCTTACAACGGTTGTTAACTTCGGCATTTTCAAGCTGGTAGATTTAACTTTCGAAAAAGCCTTCACCGCAGATCTTACATTGCTGACAAACTTTATTGCGTGGGTCGGTTCGGTTATCTTTGCATACGTCACAAACAAGCTGTTTGTATTTGAAAGCAAAAGCTGGAAGAAAAGCGTAATCGCAAAGGAAATCCCCTCCTTTGTCGGCGCAAGAGTTTTCTCACTCGGTGTGGAAGAGCTCGGTCTGCTTGTGTTTATCACGTGGCTCGGCTTTGATCGCTTTGTGTTGGAAATTCTGCCCGGCTTTGCGCTCGGCGGCAAAATGCTGGTTAAAATTGCACTTGCCGTAATTGTCGTTGTAATGAACTATGTATTCAGCAAATTCATCATATTCAAAAACAAAGAAAATAATAAACGGAGCTGATAATAATGTTTAAAAAAATCACAGCCTTTTTTGCCGTTGCGGTAATCGTGCTTTCATTTGCAGCCTGCTCAGCCGATACAACACGCCTGAACAGCGGTGCTGCTCTTACAGCTGAACCCTTTGCCAACAAAATCATCGCAAAGGAAGTTGCCGCAAAATATGAGATGACAGAAATTTACAAATACGCAGATAAAACATATAAAACCTTTGAGTACGAGGGCAAACAGGTGCTTGCCAGAATAGAAAAAAGCGGCAACGTTCGCGTGCTCTTCGAGTATCCGCTCGACACAAAGATCACCTATGATCTTGAAGCAACAAAGCGCAGCGGCAACCACCTCTATTTCACAAAGCAGGATGCAGGTGCACCTTATGCCTCATACTGCGCAATCTACCTGCCCACACACACACAGTTTACGGTCGTCGATACACCCTGCAGCAATATGGTGCTCCTCGACACAGCTGAAGACAGTGAACTTTACAGCTTCGGCATAATCGCAGATGCTTCGAAGATTGCTGTTGTCAACCTCAAAGAAGGTTCAATAAGCACATATTCAAAAACTATGAAGGATATCGCTACATTTATTGATGCGGGCGACACACTCTTTGCTGTCGGCAATTTCGGCTCATACACCGAAACAACGCTTGAAGCAATTGACGATGAACACATTATGGTAAACATAATCGAAAAGAACTCAAAGGGTGAAGTAAAGGGCGAAATCAATTTCACCTTCAACCCCTTGAATTCAGTTGCAAGTTTTTAACCTGATTACATAAAATTCACTTGACGGAGGTGAGCGGCTTATGCTCGGCAAAAACATCGGTGTCGACCTTGGTACGGCAAGCGTTATAGTTTATATGGAGGGCAGAGGCATCGTTCTCACCGAGCCGTCTGTTGTTGCATATAACACCAAAACCGGCAGAATGTGTGCCGTCGGCAAACGCGCTTATGAGATGCTCGGTCGCAACCCCGACTCAATCAGGGTTGTACGCCCGATGAAGGACGGTGTTGTTTCCGATTTTACGGCAACACGTCAGATGCTCAGCAGATACATAGCAAAGGTCTGCCGCAACGCAATTTTCAAACCGAATATAATTGTATGTATGCCGTCAAGTGTCACCAACCTTGAGCGCCGCACAATTCTCGATATGATAACAGCCGCAGGTGCAGGCAAGGCTTGCCTGATGGAAGAGCCGCTTGCCGCAGCAATCGGCGCAGGTGCTGACCTTAAAAGAGCCGAGGGCAGTATGGTTGTAGATATCGGCGGCGGCACAACGGATATTGCCGTTATCACACAGGGCAGTATTGCCGTTTCAAAATCCGTCAAAATTGCAGGTAACCTTTTTGATGAAGCAATCGCTCGTCTTGTTCGCCGCGAAAAAGATGTCGTTATAGGCGACCGTACAGCAGAAGAAATCAAAAAGCAGATCGGCTGTGCCGTGCTTCGCGATGAAGAGCTTGCTCTCACTGTCAAAGGCAAGCGCTATACAAACGGCATGCCCGCTGTGGTTGAAGTAACTTCAACCGACTGTTACCTTGCAATGCGTGAATACATTGAAGCCATAGGCGAAGCTGTAAGAAACGTTCTTGAAATAACACCGCCCGAGCTTGTAGGCGACATCGGCACAAGCGGAATTGTGCTCACAGGCGGCGGTGCAATGCTGCGCGATATGGCTGAGGCCATTGAAAGAAAAACAAAAATTGAAACCCGTCTTGCGACTGACCCTGTCAACTGTGTCGCAAAGGGTATCGGCCTTGCGCTCGGTGACCTTGATATGCTCGCCGAGCAGGGTTATATATTCAAGACCCGTGAAGAAATCACGGGATACGTTGACGATTAAATCTGAGGTGACTGATTATGAAAAAAGCACAGCTCATTATTGACAAAAGCTTTATCGTCGGAGAGATTGATAAAAGAATTTACGGTTCTTTTCTCGAGCACCTCGGCAGGGCAATATACAAGGGCATATATCAGCCCGAAAACCCGCTGAGTGACAAAAACGGCTTTCGAAAAGACGTTCTCGACCTCGTTCGTGAAACTGCCGTGCCCGTTGTCCGCTACCCCGGCGGTAATTTTGTTTCAGGCTACAACTGGGAGGACGGTATCGGTCCCAAAGAGCTTCGTCCTCGCAGAGCAGAGCTTGCATGGCACTCCACCGAAACCAATCAGTTCGGACTTGACGAATTTATTGACTGGTGTAAAGAGGCAAACACAGAGCCGATGATGGCAATTAACCTTGGCACAAGAGGTGCAGACGACGCAAGAAACATCGTTGAGTACTGCAACCTTCAGGGCGGTACATACTGGAGCGACCTTCGTATCAAAAACGGTCATAAGGAGCCGCACAACGTCAAGCTCTGGTGCCTTGGCAACGAGATGGACGGCGACTGGCAGATAGGCCACAAGACCTCACACGAATACGGCAGAGCCGCACACGAGGCAGCCAAGGTTATGCGCTGGGTCAGCCCCGATATCGAGCTTGTTGCCTGCGGCTCATCAAGCAGCGGCATGAGCACCTTCGCACAGTGGGAGGCAGACGTGCTTGACCACTGCTACCACGATGTTGATTATCTCTCACTTCACACATACTACAACAACTCCGAAAACAACACCGAGGAATTCCTTTGCCACAGCTCCGATATGGACAGCTTCATTTCCTCCGTTGTTTCAATATGCGACTACGTGCAGGCAAAGAAACGCTCAAAGAAAAAGATTATGCTCTCCTTTGACGAGTGGAACGTATGGTACCACTCACACGAGCTTGACAAGCTCTGCAAGCCCTGGGAGGAAGCACCGCACAGACTTGAAGACGTTTACAACTTTGAGGATGCACTGCTTGTAGGCAGTATGCTCATCACACTTATCCGCCACGCAGACAGAGTCAAAATCGCCTGCCTTGCACAGCTTGTAAACGTTATCGCACCGATTATGACATCTGATACAGGTGCATGGCGTCAGACAATATTCTATCCCTATATGCAGGCAAGCGTTTACGGCAAGGGCACAGCACTCAACACAATCGTAAAAGCTCCGATTTATGAGAGCCGCAAATACGGCGAGGTCAACCTTATTGACAGCGTTGTTATCGAAAACGATGACGAAAATGTAACAATTTTTGCCGTAAACAAAGACCTCAAAGAGGATATTGAACTCACCTGCGACCTTCGTCAGTTTGCAGGTTTCAAGGTAAAAGAACACATCGTGCTCACACACGACGATATGAAGGCAGTCAACACCGAAGAAAACCCGAACAACGTTGCGCCGACTTACAGCAGTGCATCAAAGGTTGAGGGCGGAATCTTCTCAACAGTTCTCGGCAAGCACAGCTGGAACGTTATAAGACTCGGCAAGTAATAATAAAGAAAACAATAATTCTAAAAAATAGCGCCGCATACTGACATTTGGAACTCGGAATGCGGCGGTTTTTTCTTGTATAATGACAGAAGAAGTGATATATTTTTATTATAATAGTTGCGCCCTTTGAAAGTGAGGAAAAATTATGAAAAAGTTTTCGGCAATTATTATGAGCTTTGTTATGGCATTCACTTTTGCTTCATGTGAAAAAGAGAAAGGCATAATTGACACAAGCGAAGCTGTCGGCACGGCAGCTGTTGACACAAGCGTCACTCATACAACCGTCACCGAAAATACGACTGAAGAAACCACAGAAATCACAACGAAAAAAGCTAAAGAAAGTACTTCTGCAAAGCCTGTTATCAAACCTACTGCGGCACCGAAAACCACAAAAAAGGTAGCCGAAACAACTGCTTCTGAAAACAAAACCGTCACTACAGTAGATGTTACTGAAAAACCGACCTCTCCGACAACCACCGGAACAACCGCATCATCTTCGCAGATTAGTGTTGTTACCGACAGCGATATCGCAAAAATCAAAAAAGGCTTTTTAAAGCTTGTAAATAAAGAAAGAGCAAAAAAAGGTACGCAGCCGCTGAGAAACAATTCCGAGCTCAATGCTGCCGCCAATATCCGCAGCCGTGAACTTTTGGAAAACTTTTCCCACACAAGACCCGACGGTCAGCCGTTCCATTCTGCACTCAGTTCAAACGGTTACACCATATATAACACCGGCGAAAACATACAGTACACTTCACATTTATCGGGCGATTTTACAGACAAAAACGACTTATTTACGGGGCGCAACGACCAGATCGTTGCAGCATATACACTGATGTTTGACAAGTTCAAAAACAGCCCGGATCACTACAGCAATATGATGAACAAAAATTTCTGCGACACCGGCATCGGTATATCATACAACATACATAAAGAAAGCGGTCTGGCAATTTTCTATATTTGCCAGTTATTCGGTTCAGGCAATGAATAAATCCAAACAGCCTCCTGTCTAGAATGACAAGAGGCTGTTTTCATTTCTCCGTTATTGATATTTTTGCAACGGTGATTGAGTAGGTTGATGAATGGCAGGGCTGATTATTGGCATAGTAAAGTGTTGTTCCGTCGGGTGAGAAGAAGAGCGACGGGCTGTAGCCGCAGCGCTCATAATCGAGCGAATACGGAATCGGGTTATCAATCGGGGCAAAAGTTTTGCCGTAATCAAAGCTGATAAACATATCTGTACCGGTTTTGCTGTTGCCGCTTACGTGATGCTTGCCGACCATAATCAGCGTGCCGCACTCACCACCTGCAGGACTCCACGCAACACAAGGCGACGAGCCGACAACCTTGCCCGCTGCGCTGATTTTTTCACCGTAGTCTGCAACATCGCCCCAATTGTCAAGGTCTGTTGTGCGCTTGCAATAAATCGGATTGCCGTCTATTCCCACCATTTCGTAAACCATATAATATTCGCCGTTGCCGAGCTTTGTTACCGATACCATACCGGGTCTCAACGCAGGATCGGCACAGGCAACGCACTCTTTTTTCTCGCTCCAGTTTACAAGGTCTGTTGTGTATTTGTAAACAAGCTTCTGCGAATGCTCAGGGTCAGAATCATCGGAATAGAAGCAGAAAATTCTGCCCGTTTCTTCCTCATAAATGAAATAAGGCTCCCACACGCCCCACTCTGTGCCGCCTGCTTTGTCTACATTGCAAAAGGCGGTAAAGGTTGCGCCGAGATCTGTGCTGTAGTAGAGCGTTATTGTGCTGTCGGTCACACCCTCGCCATAAATGGAGGTTGCGGCAAGGATAATTGTGCCTTTTTCAAATTCGCCCATATCTGCAGGCAATTCATACAGGAACGGCATCCACTCGTTCCAGAAGCCTTCATTAAGGTTATCCCTGACCGTGCTGACATATTGCCAGGTGAGCGCATCATCTGTGCTGATATAAACAGGATATGTATCCGCCCACTTTTCAAATGTCGCAAGCAGCTTGCCGTTATCCTCGCTGTTTTTCTGGTGGCAGAGCCTTATTACGCTCGGGTATTCGCACACGGTCTGCGCATTCACATCCTCGGGTGAATAAACGTGGCTTACACTTTCAATCTCAAACGAAACAGGCAGCACGTTATAGCCGATATTGACCGTTTCGAAAAACGGAAAAACAAACCTGAAAACAGTAAGAAAAGCAAGCAGCAAATCAAAAACAAATTTTGCCACAACAATTCGCCTCACTTTACCTTTTTATAAGATTATATCAGTCTACGCAATTGTTTTCAATTGCATAAATATCCCCTGCTATATCTCCGGCTTATTCTTTGTCGCAGCCGAGAACTTTTTCCATAATTGCACTGCCGCCGTGATCTTCAATCACTTTAAATCCGCTTTTTTCATACATCGCGTATGATACGGGAGTATGCTTGAACACGTTGAGTGCCATTTTTAAAAAGCCTTTTTCGCGTGCATCCTCCTGTATTTTTGCAAACGCACTCTTGCCGTAGCCCTGACCTCTGTATTCCTCTTTTATAACGTTCTCGGTCACAAAGGCAGTGTTCTCCTCAAACGGGCTTTTCTGATAACCGAGGACACCGATTTTCTCGTTGTTCTCATTTATGACGATATAGAGCCAGTTATCGGCTGAATCCGCACCGTCAGGAAAAACGTCCCTGAACTCGGCTTTGGCTTCTTTAAGTGCTTTGAATCTGAACCTTTCATCGCCCGATTTTATCAGGTGGTCAGCATAAGCCTTTGCCGACCATTTTGAATAAACCTTGAATTCATCGCTGTTCATTCTTTTGAAGCTGATTTGTCTGAATTCGGTTTTCATATGTATCCCCTCTTTTACTTTTTTCATTTCTTATGCTGCAAAATAAAATTTATTTCTTCGCTGCCTTTATATTCAAACCCGATTACGTTTCCTTTAAAGTACAATGCTTTAAAGCTGATTTCTCTGTTTTTTCTTGCGTTCCAAGCCATATTTTTAACATCTTTTCTGTGTGGCTTTCTGTCAACCTCTTTGCAGTAATCTTTCCACACGCCGTAGACCTCTTTTAGCTGCTGTTTATTGTATGGGTTTATCACTATCAAATCTGTCGGGGTGACAAGCTTTGAAATTGCATCATCAATTTCAAGTGAAGTTTCATTTATATGCTTGATGTAAACCAAATGCCGCCCCCAACCCTGATGTATACCGCTATCATAATACCCCATAGCTTTCCAGAAATCAATTCCCGTTACCGGATCGGGGCTTAATAAAACGGTAGTTGTTCCGTTATCATCAAAAATCTTTTCGATGTAGCGATTTAAAATCCTGCCGTATCCTTTTCGTCTGTGCTTGGGTGAAATATAAAAATCCTTAACCGTGCCGTAACTGTACGAAATATCAATTACATCTGTTGAAGCTGTTGAGATTGAAGCAAAGCCTATGAGTTCTTTGCCGGATTTCATAACGATAAAACAATCGGAATTATTAACGGAACAATTTGAAACAATACTGTCAAACAAACCGTAAAAAACTTTTTTGCCACAGGGAGATTCACCGTGATTACGCAGAGATTTAATCTTATACTTTGCATAGATTTTGCGTAGCTTTTTGTAATTACCTATGTTTTCTTTTGTGATATTTGTGAATGTAAAATCTGTTTTCATTGTAATCCTCTTTCTGTAAAAAATAAAGGCACCTCCGCACCGGAGATGCCTTGTATTTACAAAAAGATATAAATTACATCAATTGCAAACGGACAAAACGGATCTCCGATTCATTGTGTTAATCATCATTATCATTTTGTCCACCTGCCTTTCGGTAATTTTTAAAGTATTAAAATCAGAATACGTCGTACTCGATTACTGAGTAGAGAAGCTCGGGAAGCATAATAAAGAATCTGGGAAGCCAGTTTGCGATTGCATATGCTGCAAGGCAAAGGAATGAGGGGATAACGCCAAGGGCATACTCTGCCTCAGATGTTGTGTTGTCGCCTGTGAAGGTGATCTCGTTCTCGCCGAGCTCCTTTGTAACAACATACTCATCAACCTGTGTTATCTTGCCGTCTGCATCTGCAACGATGTATGTCTTGAGGGTAAGTGTGTCGCCGTTGATTTCAACTGTTTCGAAGCAACCGCCGATATAGTCCTCGCTCTCAAAGCCTACACCTTCACGCTGGATAACAATTTTATCAACAAAATCTTCCTTCAGGAAGTGACCTTCAAGGAAGGGACGGATCTCGTATCTCTTGCCGCCTGCTGTGCCGGAGAGAACGTATGTTGTGCCGTCCTCATTGAGCTTGTTGCCTGCGATGGGCTTTGTTCTGATGTACTGATGATCATGACCTGAGAAAGCAAAGTCAACGTTGCAATCATCAAGAGTTCTTACAAGAGACTCCTGAAGATAGAGAGCATCGGGCCACTTTGCATCCTTACCGAGTGAGTAAGGTGACTTGTGGAAGAAAACGATTTTCCAATCCTTATCAGTAGAGTTCATATCGTTCTTGAGCCACTTGAGCTGTGCAAGTGAAACAGAGAGAAGATCGTTTGTGTTGAGAACAGCAAAGTGAGCATTGCCGTAATCGAATGAGTAGTTGACGCCATCCTTAACCTGTACACTCTCTGTTGTGTCGAGTGCAAACATATTGTTGAACCAGTACTCAACGCCGAGACCGTCGTGGTTGCCCGATACGGGAACAAGTGTGTAATGGCTGTTCATTGCGCCGAAAGCCTTGTCGTAAGCATCCCACTCTTCGTTTGTGCTGTCGTTTGTGAAGTCACCGCAGTTGGAAACGAAATCAGCGCCGGGAAGAGTTCTGAAAGCACCTGCAAGTGTGTCTGCACCCTTCATAAAGCCCTCGTAATCGCCTGCCTGAACGTCAGCGATGTTGATGAAGCTCACCTTATCGTCACCGTTATCGGTTACGAATGTGCCCCAATCGCTCCAGTTTGTGCCGTCGCCTACACGGAAGCTGTAAGGAATGCCTGCTTTAAGACCCGTTACTACGAGCTTGTGCATCCAGTTGCCTTCCCACTCTTCGCAGACTACGTCTTCGACCGTGTATTCAGAAGCGGGCACACCGAAAATCTCGATTTTTGTGTCAGCCTCTTCTGCAGTATACCAGCAGAAACCGCGTGATGCGGATGTGTCACCGTTTACGGTAACAGAGAGTCTTGTGGGTGTTGTGCCTGTTGCAGCATCTTCTGCGCCTGCAAATGAAACTGCAGTTGAAGCGAGAAGACATACGCAAAGGACAACACTGAGAATACGCTTGAAGTTTTTCATTTGTGTTTTTCCCCTTTAGTTTATATGTTTATTTTTTATCGACTGCTTTAAGGTGAATTACGAAGCTTGAGCCGTCAGAGCAAGGAAGATTCTTGAGGTTAAGACCTGCATTCATAAGCAGAGCACCTGAATGAACCTCACATGTTTCATCATCGTAATAGTACTTATCCGGGTCAAGACCCTTGAGTCTGACGTAAAAGGTTGAATTCTGACATTTGAGCATTGTGACAAAGGTGAAGATTGCCTCGTTCTTATCCTGTGAAACGTAGCCCCATGCGCAGCGGTGTCCGTTTGCTGTGGGAGAAATGAGCCTGTAGAGGTCACCGTTATGAATTACGTCATAATACTTGTGATAATCCTTGACCTGCTTTTTGATTATGCGAATCTCGGAATCATTGAGTTTGATCGGGTCAAGCTCATAGCCGAATGTGCCGCTCATAGCAACGTTGCCCTTTGTTTCATAGTCTGTTCGGCTGCAAGCGGAAACGTGAGCACCGACGGTTGAAACAGGGTAGCAGATTGATGTGCCGAACTGGATTGAAAGACGCTCAATCGGGTCTGTGTTATCGCTGCACCAGATCTGCGGTGAGTAGTAGAGCATGCCGGGATCAAAACGTCCGCCGCCACCCGAACAGTTTTCAAGCAGTATGTGCGGGAAGTTGTCTACAATTCTGCCCATAAGCTCGTATGTGCCGAGGATAAAGCGGTGGAAAAATTCCTGCTGACGCTCTGCAGGGAGAAGATCTGAGCCTGCTTCGGAGATGTTGCGGTTGAAATCCCACTTGACATAGTCAATCTTGTTGTTGCTGAGGATTGCCGCCATCTGCTCATAGATATTGTCGCGGACATCCTTGCGTGTCATATCAAGTATGTACTGATTTCTGCCGATTGAGTTTGCACGACCGGGTACGTGGATACACCAGTCGGGATGTGCACGGTAGAGATCGGAATCAGGAGAAATCATCTCGGGCTCAAACCAGATACCGAACTTGAGACCGAGTGCGTTAACACGCTCAATAAGGCTTGAAAGACCGCCCTTGAGTTTTTTCTCGTTGACAAACCAGTCACCGAGTGAGCTTCTGTCGTTGTTGCGCACACCGAACCAGCCGTCATCCATAACGAGCATTTCGATGCCGATTTCCTTCGCACGCTCAGCAAATGCGACAAGCTTATCATCATCAAAATCGAAGAAAGCAGCTTCCCAGCTGTTGATAAGCAAGGGGCGCTTTTTGTTTTTCCATTCGCCTCTGATAAGGTGATTGTTGTAAAGTATGTGGAAGATACGGCTCATTTCGCCGATACCCTCTGCTGTGTATACCATAACAAGCTCGGGAGTGGTAAAGATTTCGCCCGATTCAAGTCGCCAGCAGAAATCCGTGGGGTTGATACCCATAATAAGACGTGCTGCGCTGTTAAAATCGACCTCAATATCAGCTGCAAAGTTGCCGCTGTAGACAAGGTTAAAGCCGTAAGCCTCACCGAAATCCTCGGTTGCGGTGTCATCTGCAAGCGCAACAAAGGGGTTGTAGGTGTGGCTTGAAGAGCCGCGTTTGCTTGCAATAGACTGAATGCCGTGCTCAAGGTGGCGCGAAACAAGTGTTCGCTCCTTGCACCACATACCGTAGTGATGAATCATATTGTAATTCATTGTCGGCAGGTCGATACAGGCACTGTAAGCACGCTGAATATCCATCGGCTTATCCGATGTGTTTTCAACACGCACCCAACGTGTCATTGCACCGTAATTCTCAAAAACTGTGTAGTAAAGATAAACAACCGCACCCGTTACCTTGTCGAGTGTTTTAACCTCGAGAGTTGATGCATCGTCATCATTTATTGTGTAGAGCGACGGCATACCCTCAAGCGCGGGTTTACCCTTGATTATTCTGTGGCTTACATAACGGATATCTGTTGATGCGTTGCCGTTATGGTTGCGGATTGCAAGGGCAGAAATACGCATATCACCCGTGCCGTTGCATCCGTATTCCATCGGCCAGCTGTCACAACTGAAGCCGTGCTCACCGATAACTGCGTTTGCAGGGCTGAAGGATGCGTTACAGTTGCGCATTGCAAGCTCTGTTACACCGTTGTCGGGAATATATGCACCATAGTAGAGGTGAATGAGATAATCCTGCTCAAACACCTGGAAAATATAACTGGATGTTTTTGTGTCGAGTTTAAAGATTTTGTTTTCGCTGTCAAAACTGATTGGCATAATTCGCACCTCTTTCTTATTAATTATAATATAATAAGAAAGAAAAAAATTCAAGAGAAAGTGTATAAAAAACAAAAACTCCGACCTCAAGTCGGAGCTATTGTTTGATCATATTTAGAGAGATTATGCAAAAATCTTCTCGAACATCTCAAAAATGCTGATAGCAGCTTCCTTGATGCCATTCCAATTGATTCCTGCGTAAGCGCTTGCAACACCGTTGATATCGAAACTATTAGCAAAAGAAACTAATGCATCGATAATGATTGAGATATAATCCATTATGCGCACCTCCTCCTCCTTGTATTTACTTATGTATGATAACATTTTTAATTTGATTTGTCTATCAATAATTGAAAATATTCTCTTTTTTTTACAAAAAATCAATGTTTCTATAATAATTGACTCAAATTTTATCCATTTTACTGTTAAATCAAATCATAATGTTCTTAAACAAGCGATCTGACGATTTGCCGTCAACCATATTGAGGTTGATTTCCTTGAAATCTTCTGCCCTCTTACAAGCACCTGCACCATTTAAAGCGGCAATAAGCTGTGCCGTATCCTGAGCAATTTCGCCCGGAACATAGCTGCGGTAATCAAAATAAAACGGTCTTCGAGAGGTGTAATCATCAAGGTCGGGCGCAAAGAAAACACAGGGCTTATCAAGCAGAACAAAATCCATACAGATTGAAGAATAGTCGGTTATGAGTACATCACTGATAAGAGTGAGGTCGTTGACATTTTTATAATCTGTCACATCAACCGCACCGTCAATTCTTGCCGTGCCGTGCACCTGCGGATGGAGCCTGACAAGCAGACAGTGTGTATCGCCAAGAGCTTTTTCAAATTCTTTATAATCAAAATACGAAAGGAACTTTGCATCAAGCATAGGGTCATCACGGAAGGTCGGAGCGTAGAGCACAATTTTCTTGCCTCTGCACTGCGGATACTTATCTTCAAACTCACGTCTTAACCCGGCCGCATTATCAGCTCTGAGGAGCACATCTGCCCTTGGTGAGCCAATGGGAAGCACCTTTGATTTATCCACACCGAATGCGCTTGCATAAATATCGGCAACACCTGTTGACGAGCAGGTAACGAAGCTGAGCTTTTTGTTTGCGGCAAGCTCCCTTGCGCGGATATCGGCAGGCTGATCAATATCAAGGCCGAACTTTTTGAAAGCGCCCTCTGCGTGCCAAAGCTGAACAATAACAGCTTCACTTCTGAAGTTGAGATAACCGAGCGGCATAAAATTATCGTTCATAAAAACATATTTCGCCGTTGCGAGAAGAAACGCCTTTTTTGTGAAAAACATAACCGCTTTCGGCACAGACGCAAAATCCGCGTGGGATATGTATGCGATTTCGTAGCCGCCCCTGCGCTCAAGCTCTGCCTTAATTTCACCGAGGCTGTCGTTAAAAGACGCATTGTGCGGCGAAAGCAAGACAACCCTGTTCCGCTTTATACGGAACAGGGTGCGCGAAATATTGAAGAAAAGAGCAAACAAACGATAAAATAAACTTTTCATTATTTAGCCCAATCAATAACTGTTTTGCCGAAGCTTCTGTGAAAATCGAGGTCAAACGCGTGGTGGATATCGGGAATGCTTTCAACCCTTACAACGTCACCCACAAGATTTTCAAGATAGTTTACAAGGCGCGGATACTTTGTGTAAAGCTCAACGGACTTTGCAAAGTCTGCAACTCCGCTGCGTGATGAACCGAAGAGCCTGAGACCTTTTTCGAGCACCATACGCGTGTTGATGCCAACGTTGTTCTCACTGACACCCATAAGCGAAATTGTACCCTCGGGGTTGATAAGGTCGATAATCTGATTGATTGCCGGCTGACATCCGCCACCGCCGACACACTCAAATGCGTGGTCAACGCTGACACCTTCGGGCACGTGATCAACGTGATAAGTTACCTTGGCAAAGGAGAAGTAAGAGAGCTTCTCTTCAACCGTGCCGAATATATAAAGCTCGGTTTCGGGATAGAGATAGTGCATAACGAGGGCTGTGATATAGCCGACGTTGCCGTCACCCCAGATGCCGACCTTATTGCGGCGCGAATGAGCGATTTTATCAAAGCGTGAAACAGCGTGAACGCTGACGCTGACAAGCTCGGTGAATGAAGCAACGTTCATATTCATGTCTGCAGGCAGCTTAACAACTCTGTCAGGTGCTGCAGTTATAAAATCCTGCAGAAAGCCGTCATAACCGCTGGAGCGGAAATAGCTCGAGCGCAGATAATTTTCAGCCACAACGCTGTCCTGCTCAGTCGGTGTGTTGGGTACGGGCACAACAAAATCGCCGACGGAATAAGTGCCTGTCGGGTCATAGACAACCTGAGCCACACACTCGTGCGTGAGAGCCATAGGCAGCTTTGCCTTGAGCGCTTCGGGTGAGCGCATACCCTGATAATAGCGTTGGTCAGCCTTACAGACAGAAACCTTATAGGGTCGCATAATAACCTCGCCTGCCGTAAGGTCAAGCTCTTTGTACGCAACCTCTATCATTCTGGGAGAAACCAGCTGGTATACTGCATTAATCATTTTATTATCCCTCTAAATCGTCAGTTGCGCCGATGAGCGACTGTGCAACCTTCATATCAAACGGATAGGTGATTTTGATATTGAAAACCTCACCCTTGAGCACGTGAACGTGTTCACCCTTGAGAACATACATCTTGCAGGCATCCGTGAGGATATTCTTTTCGTCGTCTGTGAGTGACTCAAAAATCTCCTTGAGTCTTTTTGCCTTAAATGACTGCGGAGTCTGACCCTGATACATATGATCACGGATCGGAATGGAGGTGATAGCCTCGCCATCGCAGCTTTCGACGATTGTATCGGCTGCAGGCACCATTGTGTCACAAGCGCCGTACTTAGCAGCACAGTCGATATTCTCGTCAATAATTCTGTGTGTAACGAAAGGTCTGACCGAATCGTGTGTGACAACAATTGTGTCATCGTCAAGACCGTAGTTTTCTTCGATATAGGCAATTGCATTCATAATTGTATCGTTGCGGGTTTCGCCACCGTCGATAACAACTACCCTGTCTGTTTTGCCGAGATTCTTTTCGATAAGGTTGCGTGCGTGCTCAACCCATGATCTGTGAGTGGGCACGATAATCTTTTCAAAACGTAAATTTACAAAAAACTTTTCGACAGTGTGCACAAGAATCGGTTTTGTGCCGAGCTTCAGAAACTGCTTGGGCATATCCGTGTTGCCCATTCTGCTGCCCTTTCCGCCTGCGAGAACTATGCCGAAAACCATAATATCATCCCTTTATACTGTCAGATTTTATTTACCGTTTACTTTTTTATCGTAAATATCGCAAACCTCGTTTACATCGCCGTTTGCAATAATCTTGCCGTGGTCAAGGAGAATTGCCTTTGTGCACAGCCGGCGCACCTGAGCGGTGTTGTGCGAAACGAAAAGAACCGTTACGCCCTTGTCAAACATACTCTTGATTTTGTTTTCGCTCTTGATGCGGAACTTGGCATCGCCGACGGATAAAACCTCATCAAGAATAAGAACCTCGGGGTCAACAGCTGTTGCAATCGCAAAGCCGAGGCGTGCTCTCATACCGGAGGAATAGTTTTTTACGGGAACGTCGATAAATTCGCCAAGCTCTGAAAACTCAACAATTTCGTTGTAGCGTTCCTCAATATACTTTCTGGAGTAGCCCATTGTCGCACCGTAGAGGTAGATGTTCTCCGCACCGGTGTAGTTCATATCAAAACCTGCGCCAAGCTCAAGCAGCGGGGCAATAACACCCTGAACGCTGACCTTGCCCTTTGTGGGTTTGAGAACACCTGCAATAACCTTGAGCAGTGTACTCTTACCTGCACCGTTGAAGCCGAGGATGCCGAGTCTTTCGCCCTCTTCAACCTCAAACGAAACATCGGTAAGTGCCCAGAATTCGTTATAGTGAAGCTTGCGTGTGACAAGCTTTATGAAATACTCTTTTATGTTGTCAACTTTTTCTTTGCTGAGGTTGAAAAGAATGCTTACGTTTTCAACCTTTACTGCTGTTTTTGCCATTGAAGGACACCTCAAATATGAAGAATGAACTTATCCTGCTTTTTCTGGAAGATTGCAAAGCCGATGACGAGTGTGAGGAGACTCACGCCAAGTGCATACATAAAGTGATTCCAGTTCCACATCACGCCGTAAAGCACACAGTCACGGAACATTGAAACGATTGAATAGAGCGGATTTGCCATAAGACCGTACTGAACAATCTTTATAGCACCGAGTGATCTGACCGTGTAGAAGATGGGAGTCAAATAGAAAAGAAGCATACAGAAAACTTCGTAGATATACTCAATATCCTTGAAGAAAACGTTGAGTGTTGCGAGAATCATACCGACACCGAGTGAAAGGATGAGAAGAATAATTATCGGTACGATCGCGAGCAATACGTGCCAGTTAATGACAATAACTTCATCCGTGAAGCACTTAAAGTAAATAACCATTACGACAAGCACAAGCAGCGACATCGCAAAGGTGACAAAATTTGCAAGCACGTTTGAAAGCGGATAGATATATTTGGGCACGTAAACCTTTTTGATAACGCTGGCACTTAGTCTTACCGAGCGCATCGCACGCTTGGTTGACTGAGTAAAGAACTCATAGAGAAGACGGCCGCAGAGCAGGTAAACCATATAGCAGCCTACACTCGGGTCATTTCTGCCGAAAATACCGCCGAAAACAAGAGCAAGAACGATTGTTGTAAGCAGCGGCTGAAGGAACGTCCAGAACATACCGAGCACCGAATTGCGGTACTGCAGCTTGACGTTCTTGCGTACAATCTCCTGAAGCAGATAGCGGTACTTCATAAAATTTTTGAAGACAGCTTTGATTTTGTTTGTTTTCATTGTAACTTATCTCCTGTCAATCAGCCTTTGCACCACTTGGCAAAGTACTTGAACATAGACGAAATCTGAACAAGCATAAGCCTGAAATTCTTTTTGCTCTCTCTGCCCCAGACGTGGTAGACCACAGCCTCGGGGTAGTAGATAACCTTTGCGTGCTTTGCAACCGATCTTGTGATGTCACAGTCCTCAAAGTACATAAAGTAGCGCTTATCAAAGCCGCCCAGCTTTTTGAAAAGCTCTGTGCGGAACATCATAAAGCAGCCCGTTGCGTTTTCAATCTCGAGAGGTGAATCAAGGTCCTCATCAAGCATTGCATATTCCCTGAGAAGCTTGCCCGGCTCATCACCGCGCATACGGCTTGCAACGAGATATTTTATCTTCGGATTGCGCTTGCCGAGGATCTGCATTCTGCCGTCGGGGAAACAAATTCTGGGTGAAAGCAGACCTATTTCGGGATGCTCGTCCATATATGCCGCCATCTTTGCGATAACATCGTCGCTGATGCTGATATCGGGGTTGATAACACAGTGATACTTTGAATCAAGCTCACTGAGCACAATGTTGTGGCCGCAGCCGAAGCCGTTGTTTGTGTGCGGCTCAATCACCTTGACCTCAGGGTATTTTTCCCTGATGTGTGCGGGTGTTGAGTCGGTCGACATATTATCTACAACGGTAAGCTTAAAATCCACACCCTTGGTGTTTTCAAGCAGAGTTGTTATGGTTTCATCTATGCTGCTCATATTGTTATGCGTAACAATACAGCCCGTTACATAGCTATTAATCTGTACCATTCCTTTCAGTTTCCCTTGTATCTGCAGATACTGCGCACAATGCTGATGCGCCACCTGATTTTTTGCATTAGGCTTGTCCTGCCGCCTGTCATACTGCCGGGGTTACGGCGGTAAAGCAGGAGGGGTTCATCAATCAGCTCAACTCTGCCAACCTTTTCGCTGACAAGACCGAGCCACTGATCATGCATCGGCAGATTCGCGGGAAAAGGCAGTGCCGCTGTAAAAGCCTGCCTTGTGAGCGCCATACAGGCACCTGTATAGCAGTTTTTGATGATATTGTGAAGTATGCCTGTTTTTGCACCTCTGTCCTCAAACAGGGTTCTGCCCGATTTGTTGAGGTTTTCATCGGTTATGTACGCATTGTGAAGCACACAGCACGCACCGCCCTCTATCGCGGACATCACACGCTCAACCTTGCAGTCGAGCCAGACATCGTCCTGGTCGCAGAGAAACGCAACATCACCCGTACATTCACGCAGAAGGAACTCCTTGTTGGCGTCAACACCCTTTGCAGGGCCGTGAACATAGCGGATGCGTTTATCGTCGAGAAACGGTTTTATCGCCGCATAGGTGCCGCCTGACGGATTATCGTCTGAAATAATAACCTCACCGTCAGCTCCAAGCTGCGACAGCACGGATTCAAGCTGCTTTGCAATATACATTTCGCCGTTATATGCGGCAATCAGAACAGATATTTTCACTGCAGCTTTACACCTTTCAACCGTGTTTTAGTGCGTTTGGGCATACAAACACATAGTAATTTGCATTAGTCTAACATATATTTATTAATAAACTATTAATACCCGAGCCTTCGCACCTGTTCTTCGTACTTGTCCGAGCCGAACCAACCCGTTGTGTGCACGCTGACCGCACTTGAGCCGAGGATTGACAGGCGGATTCTGCCGATTCCGAAACGTCTGAAAAACGGATTTGTGAGGAACTTAACGGTCTGAACGGCATCATATCTGAATGATGCGTGAGTGAGAGAAAAAATACCGCGTGAATATGAGAAAACCTCACCGTCTGCGGCAAGCGTTTTACCGTTGCGGCTCAATATACCGAGCACAACACCGACAACGGCACACGCGGCACAAAGTGCAGGATGCACCTGAATAAGAGCCGTACCTGCAGCCGCAAACACTGCAAGATAAAAGCTCACAGATGCCGCAAGTCCCATTTTATGAGAGCGTTCAGGCTTGACCGAGCAGACGAAATCAGGCGCACACTCGCCGAGAATGCGGTCAAGCTCGTTTCTTTTGACAAGCAGACAAATCTGAGGCGTTTCGTGCTTATCGTTGCCAAGACCTACAACGGCAACCTCGGCACGGTACAAGCCGAAAACACGAGCAAACACGGGACGCCTGACAATAACCGCATTGACCTTGTCGGCAGAGAAAGAATATTTCTTTTTCTTGATAAGACCCGAGGTTATATAGAAGCTGTCTTCACTTTTTTCAATTTTAAATCCGTAGGCAGCGGCAAACTGCATCAGCATACCTGCAAGCCATCCGAGAATAACGAGAACTGACGCAGCCGACCATGAGTTTGAAACAACGCTGAAAACTATGCTGAATGCCGACGGCAGAATCTGAATGACCGACTGACCTAAAACAACATCTTTAAAAGCCTGCAAAGCAGAAAACGAGCAGATAAGCCTGCGATTTTCTTCGGTTTGTTCAACACTGTTTTCAGCCTTGCAGCGCAGTATTTCTTTTTCAAAGGACTGAGCCTTATCAAGCGACAGCACAAAGATAAAATCCGTGCTGTTGGCGGTGACGGCAGAATTGATATCGAGCTTTATCTTTGCCGTGCCGACAACACGCTCAAACAAATTGCGTTCAAGGTTAACCGTAGAAATACTGCCGAGCGGCACACGGGAAACGCGGTGCATCAGCGTGTTTTTTTCAACGACAAGATAGCCGCCGTCAATATAAAAAAGCGTTCGGCGCCAGCGTATAAAGCTCCACACAGCAAACACAATGCCTGCCGCACCAGCTGCGACAAGCATTGCAAGATGGATATCGCCCGATGTGATGCGTCTGAGCAGCAGTGATATATTCACATTGCCCGCCGACTCACCCGAAAACTCAAACAGCAGCGACACGGCACCTGTCAGCAACACAAGACCGACCGCACCGAACTGCTCAGCGATAATTGATATATGGTTTCTTGAAGGCTTACTGAACATCGTTGCCGCCTCCGAGTTTATTTTTAATTATTTCGTTGAGATTAAGCGCAATTGTCTGCGCCTCATCCTCATCGAGAAAACGCAGCACCGCAGTTGAGCCTGCAGTTATAACGGACACCTTTGCAACACCGAAAGCGGTATCAATCGGGCCGCGTGACACGTTGATCTGATGGATTCTGTTAATCGGCACAACAGTGCGCGAAACAAAAAGAACACCGCGGATTATCTCAATCCTGTCAGAATCGATAAGATATTTATACCGTCTGAACCTGAGCGCAGGAAAAACAGCAGCCCACAGCACGGCAGCAACGGCACCTGCCGCCATAACCGCAACCTTAACTGCACCGTAAAGGTCGCCGAAGACTACAGCTGCAAGGCAGACAACAAGCAGCACAAGGCTCTGCAGCAGTGCCGTAACGCTCATAACCTGCTTTGCTTTTTTGCCCAGAGATCTGTATTCCATTTAATCATCCTCCGCACTTAAAAATCCAAGCTCGATTCCGTCTGCAATTGCCTGAGCATACTCCGAAAAATTCTCATCGAAAAGCACGTTATCAACCGGTGTTGACATAAAGCCCATTTCCAGCAGACAGCTCGGCATTTGAGTTGCGGCATTCACGTGGTAATTCTGCAGCGGATTACCCTGATAGCCGCGCTTGACTCCTCTGTCTTCACCGTATCCGACTTTATTGATTTCTTCAAGTATGCATTTTGCAATTGTCTGCTCCTGACGCGTCGCGGTTGTGGAAATCCATGCTTCGACACCGCTGACCTTATTTTCTGCGCTGTTGCGATGAAGTGACAAAAAGTATGACGCCCTCTTTTTGTTTGCAAAATCCGCTCTTTCTTCAAGGCTTACGTAAGTATCGGTTTTTCTGGTGTAGATAACCTTGCAGCCCTTTTCTTTCAGCCTTTTACCCACTTCAAGCGCAAGCCTGACATTGTCATCCTTTTCATACCGTCCGTCAATTTCGGTGCCTCTGTCATTGCCGCCGTGTCCCGGGTCAATACAAACCGTAAGCTCGGTTATATCCACCTTGTTTTTTTCGCGTACAGAGTGCACAACCAGACCGATTACAACGGCTGCGATAAGCAGTGCCGCAAAAGCACATAAAATTTTCAGGCGTGCTGCCCTTGGATCATTGTGAACATATCTTTCTCTCATTTTTATACCCATTTATAAAGCGTTTTTCAAATCTTTCATTATTTTGCTTGCAATCGGCACAGCTACCTCACTGCCGCCACCGCCGTTTTCAACAACAACCACTATTGCATAGGGGAAGCTGTCATCGGCAGAAAAGCCTGTAAACCACGCGTGCGAAGCCTCATCGGCAACCTGAGCCGTACCCGTTTTTCCGCAGAACTGCATATCGGGGAATCTGCTGTCGCCGTAATTGTTTATAACGTTGTTGCGCATCATTGTCTTAAGCTGCGAAGCCGTTGTCTGCTGAAGCAAGCGTTCTGTTCTGACACTGCCGACAACGTCATAAAGCGAATCGGAAACAAAGTACGGTATAGGAGTCGAGCCGTCCGATGCGGCACAGCCCATAATCATAAGCATATGCAGAGGATTGACAAGCGTTGTATACTGACCGATTGATGCCCAGCCGATATCAATATCAACCGCGCCCTTCAGATCAAACCTGCTTTTGGCTGTGTTAACACCGCTCACGCTGAAGCTCTTGCCAAAGCCCATTGAATTTACGGTTGCAGTCATAACGTCAGCACCCATACCGATGCCCATCTGAGCATAAGCACTGTTGCAGGATTTTGTAAACGCAGTGCCAAAGCTGATCTTGCCGTGAGTGTTGTTGCATATTATCTGACCGCCCTGTGCGGTTGCGTGCGCACCCGTGCATTCAAACGTGCAGCTGTTTATATCCGGTATATTTTCAAGTGCCGCAACCGTTGTGACTGTTTTGAAAGTTGAGCCGGGTGTAAACACACCGTTGAGCAGACGGTTCATATAAACCGCCTCATATTTATCATTGGTTTCAATATCCTCAGGTTTATTTTTCGGGTCATAGGTCGGAGTAGAAACCATACAGACAATTTCACCCGTCTTGTAGTTATATATACCGACCGTACCTTTGCGTGAATCCAGATATCTGTAAGCATTGGCGCAAAGCTTTGCATCAATTGTCAGATTAACGTCACTGCCCGAGCCCGTATTGATAAGCGTATATATTCCGTCAACAAAGCTGTAACCCGTAAGCTTATCGCGGCAGAGAGTGTGTGCACCCGTAGCTATATAGCCGTAAGTGTCACCGACTGCGTGCAGTGTCGCTTTGCGTATATTTTTATCGGAATTATATACTCTTTCTCCGTTTTTGCTCTGTGCGAGGATGACACCGTTGCGGTCAAGAATCCTACCTGCGTTTTTAATCTCACCCTGTGAATAAAGGTGACCGTTGACACGGTGAGTTGCCCACGTGCCGCCCTGAGTAAAAAAGCTGACCGCAAGAAATACCAGACCGCCGATAAACGCAATGATTATCGCCAGCAATACATATGCACGTTTTGTTACGGTATTCATTATTCAGTCACCTTCCTTACTTGATTTATTCTTCCATCTGCTTTTCGAGCTTGGGATAAGTTTTTATATCGGCACTTTTGATAAAAGCAAACAGTGCCCACGAACAGATCATACTTGTACCGCCACGGCTGACAAAGGGGAGCGTAACACCGGTAAGCGGAAGCAGATCGGTAACGCCGAAAACGTTGAGCGCAAGCTGCACAAGAATCATTGCCGCTGCAGCAACAGCCGCAATCGAATAAACGGTTGAGCGTGCGTGGCGTGCAATTCTCAGCGCATAAACCGCAACAAAAGCAAAACAGAGCACCACGCAGAAGCCGACAATCAGACCCCATTCTTCACACAGTATGCCGAAAATGAGATCGGTTGTTGAAGCAAAAATATGCCTGAGCCTGCCCTCACCTATTCCCAGGCCGAACAAACCGCCGCTTGCAGAGTAGCTGAGAACTCTCGTCTGCTGGAAACCGCCTTCATTTGCAAGCTCCCATACGTGTCGGTATGCGGCAAAACGCGAAGCAACGTAGGGCTTGAAGTAGATAATAAGACCTGCGCCGAGTATTGCGCCCGTACAAATAAGACCGATTGTCTTTATATCGCCCGAGCGCATAAACGCAATTACAACAAAGGTTGCAAAGAAAATGAGCGCAGTGCCGAAATCTCTCATCAGGAAAAGTGCACCGACACAGCCGAGCGAAAAAATCAGATAGCGAGTAAGGCTGCGTGCGGACTGCAGCTTTTCAAGCGTTGCGGCTCCGACAAAGATGAAAGCTATTTTTACAATCTCTGACGGCTGAATCGAAAAAGCACCCAGGTTAATCCAGTTGAGCGCACCGTTAACCGTTTCTGCCATAACGAGATTGACCGCCAGCAGACCTACTGCACCGATCGCAACGGGAATACGAAGCGCCGATATAACCTCAACGTTTCGCATAATTGCAACCAGCACAATAAACGCCGCCAAGCCGATGAGAATTGCAATAAACTGCTTGAGAGCATATTCGGGTTTAACGCTTGCCACGGTCACAAGACCGATGCCCGAAAGAGCAAAAGCGATTATTTCAAGCTCCGTTGCACGCTGAGATGCAAAATTGCGTGCGCAGATAAAATAGAGCCACTGCACAAGTATAAATCCGCCGAATACGCTGACCACTTCAACGTTCGGTTCTTCCGTCAAAAACACAACGGGCATCATTGATATCAGCTGAAAAATCGTCGTGAGCATAAGCATTGACAGCCAGTTGAACGGATGCTTTACTTTTTTCTTTTTCTGTGTTTTATCTGACAAGCGTTTCACCTCCCTGCATTAATCTTTTAAATCAGTTTTTCTTTATCTTGTAATGTTCGTCAAACACAAATATTACGCCGCCCAGACCGATTATGTCGCCGTCCCTGAGCTTTCGTCTGCCGTTTGTTACAAAGCGTGCGTTTACCTTTGTGCCGTTTGTTGAGCCGAGGTCTTCAATATACCAGCCGTTGCCGATTTTGCTGACCCTTGCATGCTCGGATGAAAGCGAATGATATTTAAGCCTTATATCACAGTCGGGTGAACGACCTATCGTACAGCTGTCGCAGCCGATAACGTAAGCCTTATCGCCTGCCTCATCGATAATCGCAGGCAGGAAGCTTGCGCCGCGGTTATCCGCACGGGCAACTGTACGCGCGTTGATTTTCGCCTGCCTTCTGCGTTCTTTTTCCGCTTCACGCTCGGCATCGTCAACGTCAACATCAAAAAATTCAAACACGCTCGTGCCAAAGCTCACCTTATCGCCGTGCTTGAGCACGACAGGCTTTCCGATCTGTTCACCGTTGACGTATACACCTGTGCGCGAGCCTGTATCCGCAACAACCCAACCCGTGCGCCGTTTTGAGATAACGGCATGAAAACGCGAAACCGTGGCAACGTTCAGAATAACATCGCAGGTAGGACTTCTGCCGATTGAGTTTTCCCAACGAGTGAGCGGAATGCGTTTTTTGGTCTTGAATTCAACAAGGTAGGAGCCGACTCTTGAGCCGAAACGTCTTGTCACAAGTGACACAACGCAGCCGCCTGTTATCAGCACGGCAAGACCAGCCAGCAGATAGCGCGTCAGCGATACCGCCGAGATGTATAATTCGTTTATATCCACAATCGGTTCCTCCTTTCAAAAACAATTATCTATTATATATTTTAATATTTATATACTTAAGTGTCAATAGCAGTAATATTGTTGACATTTCATTAAGTTAAACTTATACTGAATATAATACAACCAACTTGCAAAAAAACTAATTTTTTATTAAGGAGCAGTTTTATGAGCATCACAAAAAGCTTTTTCGGCACAATGCCTGACGGCAGCGAGGTATACAAATACAAAATCAAAAACAGCGAAGGCTGCTTTGCTGAATTCATCACATACGGCGCTACATGGCTGAGCGCTTTTATGTATGACAAAGACGATATACTGCAGGATGTGCTCCTCGGCTTTGACGATATGGACGGTCACATCAACCGTTCAGATTATCAGGGTCAGTGCGTCGGCAGATACGCAAACCGCATCGCAGGCGGTAAATTCACCGTCAACGGCACGGAATATCAGGTTGACTGCAACGAGGACGGCGTCAAGAGCCTTCACTCTAGCGGAGAATTTGCTCACGCAAACTGGAACGCGGAAGAAGACGGCGAAAACAGCGTTGTTTTCTCTTACGTCTCGGCTGACGGCACATACGGATTCCCCGGCACTCTCACAGCAAAGTGCAGATACACCCTCACCGATGACAACGAGGTTGTAATCGAATACAGTGCCGTTTCGGATAAGGCAACAATAATCAACTTCACAAACCACGCTTATTTCAACCTTGCAGGCTGCAACAGCGGCGACGTGCTCGGTCACATACTGTGGATTGATGCGGATGCATTCACACCCACCACCCCCGACAGCATTCCCACAGGCGAAATCCGCCCCGTAAAAGGCACACCCTACGATTTCACGGACGGCAAGCCGATAGGTGAAGATATAAAGGCTGATTACGATCAGCTTACAGCCGCAAAGGGATATGACCACAACTTCTGTCTCAACGAAGGCGACGATTACAAGATTGCCGTGCTCGAGCCTGTCAGCGGCAGAACACTCAACGTCTGGACAGATCAGCCCGGTGTTCAGCTCTACACAGGCAACTTCCTCGACGGCACAAGAGCAGGCAAAGGCGGCTGCCCGATGATTCAGCATGCAGGCTTCTGCCTTGAAACACAGGTTTATCCCGATGCACCCAACCACGACAACTTCCCGCAGTGCACCTATCAGGCAGGCGAAGAATACAAGGCAAAAACAATTTACAAATTCGGCATAAAGGAATGATTTTCCGTTGAGAAGAAAAGATATCGCAGAGTTTGCCGTTGAGCAGCTCAAGCTTGATTATCCTGAGGCGATCTGCTCGCTTGACGCAGAAAACCCCGTGCAGCTTATAATCGCAACACGCCTTTCTGCACAGTGCACTGACGCACGCGTAAACCTCGTCACACCGAAGCTTTTTGCAAAATACCCGACCCTTGAGGACTACGCCTCGGCAAACATTGAGGACGTTGAAGACATTGTCCGTCCGTGCGGATTTTACCATATGAAGGCGCGGGATATTGTCGGTATGGCGCAGATGATTCTGGACGAATACGGCGGCACTGTGCCCGACACGATTGATGAGCTTGTGCGTCTGCCCGGTGTCGGCAGAAAGACAGCCAACCTTATTGTTGGCGACGTTTATAAAAAGCCGGCAGTTGTTGCGGACACGCACCTTATACGCATTTCAAACCGACTCGGACTTGTAAACACAAAAGACCCGTACAAGGTTGAGATGGAGTTGAAAAAGCTGTTGCCGCCCGAAGAGAGCAACGATTTCTGCCACAGATGCGTACTGCACGGCAGAGCGGTATGCGACGCACGCAAGCCAAAATGCGAAATATGTAATTTAAGACCCGTATGCAAAACAGGTAACGAAAACAGCAAATAAAAAACAAATGTCATTCTGAGCGGTGAGCGAAGAATCTTAAATCATCTTTTCAGGGAATTTAAGATCCTTCACTACGTTCAGGATGACATTTTTATTTGGCATATATCATTTCAATTGCATTTATCCCGTTTTCCTTAACATACCGTCTGATTTCAATAAACCCTGCTTTTTGGTAACACCTTATCGCACGTTTATTGTCTTCTCTGACTCTTAGCAGAACTTTATCAACACACAATTCGCCTATTCTGCCAAGCATTAATTCCACAGCATTTAAACCTATACCTTTATTGCGATATTTTTCGTCTGCTATAAAAACTCCTAATACCGCAAAATCATCTTCAACAAATTTTTCAAGCCACACGCCGCCTATACGCAAGCCATTAAATTTTATATAACACCATATTTTAGCGTCAGCATTCTTATCCGGATAAATTCTCGACTGATAATTTTTATAATCTCCAAATTCAAAAGCTGAATATAAAGCTATATTCTCTTTTGTAATTTGTTCTAAATCAATTATCATTTTATCATCTCGTGTAGGGCAGAGGCTTGCCTCTGCCGTTTTTGTCAATATGTAAAAATCAAACTATATATTTTCTTCAATCGCCTTGTTTACCGCTTCGCGCTTTGAGAGCATTGCCTCAATACCGCGCTCATAATTGACAAATGTGAGCGGTTCACCCGTACGGTTTTCGATGAGCTTCACGGTTTCATCGTAGCCGATTTTACTATCGAGCAGCTTCAGTGCGCGCAAATCCTGGAATGCATCATAAAAAAGCTTATACCTGAGCGCAACAATCGGCTGACCGTCCTCACCGGGATAAACAACAAAGGAGTCGCCCGAGGGGAAAGCTTCGCCTGCATCAGTCTCCTCAAAGGGATTTATGCGGCGCTTTGAATACTGCGAATACCAGAAATTGAAGCCCCACTGCAGAAAGCCGACACAGCCGAACTTGTAAAGCTGAAGACCAAGGACACGCTGACGGTAAGACGGCATTGCCATAAAGCGGTTTGCAGTACCTTTATACTGACCGCAGCAGTAATAGGTCCACAGCCCGTCAACCTTGCCGCGGAAATTCAGCGCGTGATCAAGCGACGGGACGGGAGTTTTGACAAGACCTTTTTTGTAGAACTTGAAATCGCTGAGTGCATCAAGCGTTTTATAGTCGGGAAAAAGCCTTGCAATAAGTCTGCTTGCCTTGCCGTAAGAACGCACCTGCATATCGTTAGGCTCATCAGACACGTGAAGCCAGCATTTTTCTTTCATACCGTTTGACTCAAGATAAGGCTTCAGCGCAGCGGCAAACTGCTCAAGGAAAGAAACGTATTCCCTGCCGCCTGCACGTGTTTTCCAGCCGAAAAGCTGTTTGCCGTTAACATCGACTATCTTCGGCGCGTGCTTTGCCCCCCACTGTGTAAAAAGGTGAGAAAGTTCAAACCATTTCATACCGCATCTTGTTGCGGTTTCAAACCAACGTGTGAGCTTATCGAAGCCGAATGAATATGTATCCTTGCCCGTAACGGTGACATCAACCAGCTGCATTGTCGGCCTTTCACCGCCAACCGCAGTATCGAGAGGAGGAGTGAAAAGCGGAGTGAGTATCATATTCAGACCGTGCGCGTTGCCAACACGCATAAAGTTTTCGATTATGCGCCAATGCTCCTCGCTGAAAGCCTCAACACCGTACCACGTGGCAAGACAGTCGCAATGGAACCAGTTTGTATGTATAATCTCCTGCTCGGGCAGAACGGCATTGATTACCTTAAGCTCAATTCCCGATCTTGCAACCTCTTCATTATCTTCGTTATAAAAAGTGATAACGATATTGTTGACACCTGCTTTTTCACTCTCGGCTTCAAACCATACCGAGCACCAGCCGCCGTTGACAAACTCAACCTCACCGTTTTCGGTAGGATAAAGCACGTCGGGATAGTAACCGTCGGGAGATTCGATAATATCATCATCATGGTCACTGTAAAAGGGCAGTTTTGACGGCACAAAGCCGACGTTGTATGAGTTAAGTTTCAGATTCTCTGCACCGCTGACTGTAAATCTGAGCGGCTCATCGGTGTTGACTGCAAGCTGAAAATTCAGGCGTTCACCAATAAGCATCGAAAGCGAACTGACATCATAAAAATTGCCGTCGCTTTGCGGAAAAATCTTCTCAAGAGACGATACTGTTTTAACTGTTGTCATATTTTCTCCTCCAAACAGATAACTCAAATTTAAATCAGGGAGTCGCTCAGTTGGCGGCTCCCTGTATAACATAATCACTTGCAAAACTGCTGACTGCGTTCTCTTTATTTTCTATGGCGTTTTCACGTCCGTTAACTATGGCATAGCCCACAAAAGCAAGCAACATCGCCAAAACAACATAAAGAACTGTTCTGATGCCTGTCCACTTTTTATCTTTAATTTCCTGAGAGGTAGGCTCTTCTATCTCCTCAATATCATCAGCAAAAAATCCCTCTTCCTGCTGTGTTGCAGGTTCAGGTACGTTTGCAGATACAGGCACCTCTGCCATAGGTTCTGCACACTTTTCGCTAATCATATCCATAAGGAATTCAATGGACGCACTTATAAGTTCCTCCGGTGTTTCGCCGGGCTGCGAAGCAAAGCGGAGCACGCGTGACGCATTTTTATCGGCAACGGCAACGTAAATATTATATTTACGCTCACCAGTCTGTTGCGAATTACCCGTATATACGTTTGAAACAGCTGCACCTAAAGCGTTCTCGCTGTCGGGAATCGCATAACGTGCAAGGTCTGCTATGTAGCTTCGCGGAGCTTCATCTGCGCGCTGAACCGAATAATCTGTGAAAACAAAAACGTCATCAATTGCGTCTTCGGGGCACAGTTCCTTTACCATTTCGCATGATGCAGTGGCGGCAAAATAGACCTTTCTGCCATTCTCTCTCAGACACGCTACAGCCTTTGCCGCACAGTCGGACTTAGGTTCTGCCGTGGGTTGAGGTTCTTCAAAGCTGTCATTACTCTCATCTTTTACTACTACACCTTCAAAATGTGCCGCAACACCTGCAAGCTGGACATCAAGCCTGAGCTTATCAAGCGGAAGCATAACAAAGTGCTGCTTACCCGACACAATTGAAAAGCCGGAAAACAGACCGTCTTCCGAAAGGAATACGTCTGCAGATTCGGGCATTGCACAGTGAAGTGAAATCTGCTGGGTATCAAGCGAATTGTTGACTCCGATACGAGATCTGAGTGTTTCATTTATCTTTGTCTGCACATGCATAGCGCGAAGTATGGCAAGTTTTGCCTTGGAATAAACAGAAGGCTCAACACCGACCACAATTATGTCACTGTTAGCAAATGCATCAGAAAGCGCAGCTGAAACCTGTGCCATTGAGCTGCAAAGCCTGAAATCGCACCTGCCTAAATCCGACAGCGAACCGCGGATTTTATCTGCAGCAGATTGAACGGTTTCTGCACCGCTTGTATTCAATGCTATAAAACTGACATTCATTGTCTGTATACAATCCTTTCAGAAGAATCAACCCGGCATCCATCTGTAAGCTGAAGCATACGGGTTGGAAAGACCTTTTTCTTTGTAATACGCTGCGGGATATCTTGGTTTGTCGTTAACCTTTATATAAGAGGTGTTGATCTTTTCCTCTTCACCGGGTCTCAACATTCTTGCCATAACAACAAGACGTGCTTCTTCAAATTCATAGGAGCAGGTTGAGAGTGTAAGAATACGGTCTGAAGGTGAAACGTCAACGTTGGGATAGTAAAGTGTACGTGCGCCTACCTCGCTGAGGAATCTCTTGCTTATTTCTCGGCTTGACAGGTCGGTGAACATATAATTGAAAAGATATCCGTCATCACCCAGAGAAGTACCGTTGGTGATATAAACGGCAAAAACCTTCCATTTATAATCTCTGTAGATTGTGTTGAACTCGATTATCGGAGCTTTTTTATAGCCCTCAACGTCTTTATACTCAATAAGGTTACCGAACATTTTTGAATCGTGCAAATAATGGCCGAAAAGAGTCGTGTTGTAGTTGAGTACATCAACCGAGTTTTCACAGTTCATAAAAATCGAGCCATACTTTATCTTTTTGCCGTCGAAATCCGTATCAAGATATTTTTCGTTGTTTTCTGCGCGCACAACGGGCAGAGAAATATCAAGAGCCTCGATATTAATCCAACCGACAATATCGGGATTTCTGACATAAAGGTCAGCATATTTTCCAAGCATACCCTCAGGAAAAACAACATCGGGATATTTTTCGGAAAGAGATTCCTGATCGAGAACCTGATTGTCTTCACCGATGAGATCCTGCAACTCATTCAACTGATTGGTCGTTCTTATGGGAGAAATAACGTAATCGTTGAACAGATACATTGCTGAACAAAAGAACGTAATCAAACAGATTGTCATTATTATCTTTCGTACTTTTTCCACTATGATGTCATCCTTTTTCGGAATAAAGTTGCGGACTATCAATCCGTCTTTTTTTGATCCCTTTCCTTCGGAGGCTTTATAATCCTTTGAAAAATCCGTGACGCAGGTTGCTTCGTTTTTTCCGACTTTTTTTTTTCGGATTCCTCATTGTAAATTAATCCGTCGGTATTTTCTGCAGCGGAAAAGTTCTGCATATATGCATTTTTCTCTTCATAATCAAAATCCATACCGCTGTCGGGATCAAAATTGAAATCAGAAAAATCGGAAGGAGCAATATAGCCGCCGGCCATTGCGTTTTTATCCGCTTCCTCAGGGAACTGTTCGACAAAACCGTTTTCCTGTGTGATCGGCTTGACATTAGGTTCAAACGGATCCTTTTCAACATCAACCGGAACGTACGTTGCCGGCTCCGGCATATCGTACTGTGAGGGTCTTACTGCATTGTAAAACAGTGTCCTGTCCAGCGCTGTATCAAGCCATGAATCATCAAAGCTGTCAATATCAATTGAGCTTTTTGTCTGACGTGTACCGAACATATCAAGGTCGTAAGAGTAATCAGGCTCATCCGGGCCTTCATCCGATGACTGCATCTGAACGGACTGATCATCAAACGAAAATCCTGTTTCGTATTCGGGCTGTGTATAATCAAGCTGTTCGGCCTCGTACTGTGTTTCCTCAAACTGTTCAGGCTGTACATATTCAAGCTGTTCCGGCTCTGTTTGTGCTTCATCAAGCTGTTCAATTTCAGGCTGAATTTCATCAAGCTGTTCAATTTCAGGCTGAATTTCATCAAACTGTTCGGATTCAAGGTCGAACTGTTCTGTTTCTTCAATCGCAAAATCAAATTCTTCAGGCTGAATTTCGTTAATCTGCTCAAGTTCAGATGCTCCGAAATCAAACTGTTCGGGTTCGGACTGTACTTCCTCAGGCTGCTCGGACACTAACAGATCAAAGTCCTTTGAAAAATCGAATCTCTCAGATTCGGGCAACTCAGACTCGTACTCTTCAAGCTCAGGCAGTGAGAAATTGAACTGCACAGGCTCTTCTTCAACAAAATCAACCTGTTGGGGCTCATAAACTTCAGTTTCAGGCTCTTCGGGTTCAGACTGTGCTGTAACAATTTCTTCGAGCTCATTCATTTCAAGGTCGAACTTCTCTATTTCGTATTCATCCATCGCAAAATCAAACTGTTCTACCTCTTGCTCGGACATATCAAAATCGAATTTATCGATCTCGGTTTGCTCGATTTCAGGCTGTTCAATCTTAGGTTGTGCAACCTTCTTTTTCTTCGTTTTTGCTTTTTCGGATGTATCCTTTTTATCTGTAAGCTTCACAGACTTATTATTTGCGGATCTTTTCTTTTTAATTCGGGATTTCGGTGTCTTTGTTTCAGAATTTTCAGGCATTGAAATCTGAAATTCCTGCTTTTCGGGAGTCGAAGTCACGGACTCATCTTCATTTTCGGGGGCAGGAAAGACTTCACTGTCTTCATCTATCGTCTGATATTTTTTCAGAAGTTCATCAAACTTGGTGCTTCTCGCACCAAATTCGCCGAAGGTGTTGTTCTTATCGTCTGTCATTCCTCTTTTCCTGTCCTTTCATTAAAATACTGTATGAGCATATGCAAGGCATTCGATGCCGAGACATATCTGTTATATTCTCTGGAGTCTTCCTTTTTGCCTGTGCGAACCTCACGCACCTGCGTGCCGCCTTCATAGGCAAAACCGATATAAGAAAGGCCGACCGGTTTATCATCACTTCCGCCACCCGGACCTGATATTCCGGTAACGCTGATACCGAAATCAGCACCAGACAGCCTTCTCACACCCTCAGCCATTTCTGCAGCGGTCTGCGCACTGACCTCGGTGTATTCTTCCAACGTTTCACTCTTTACGCCGAGAAGCTTCTGCTTGACTTCGTTGGAGTAAGAAACTATGCCATATTCAAAAACCTCGGATGAACCGGGCACATCCGTGATGCGTTTTGCAATGTATCCGCCCGTACAGCTTTCTGCAAGGGCAACTTTTTTACCGCTTTTTTTCAGCAGCTTCACAACAGTTTCTTCAAGATTTTCAGAATCGGTTGAATAAATATAGCTGCCTATTTTTTCGCGGATTTTTTCAATTGTGCTTTCACACATTTCGGATGCCTGCTCATAGGTTTCAGCCTTTGCCGTAACACGGAGCAGTGCCTCTCCGTCCTTTGCATAAGGTGCAACAGTCGGGTTTGCTCCGTCGAGCAGCAATGCCACACGCTGAGCCATATCCGACTCGCCTATGCCGAAAGTGCGCACTTGCCTTGAAAGAATTATGCCGCCCGTTCTATTTGCAAGAAACGGCTTCACCTCATGCTCAAACATCGGTTTAAGCTCACGCGGAGGACCCGGAAGCATAATAAGAATCTTGCCGTCCTTTTCCACTGCACAGCCCGGAGCCGTACCGTTGCGGTTGGCAAAAACAGTGCCGCCTGCGGGCACATAGGCCTGCTTGGCATTGTTTTCGGGCATCACGATGCCCTTTGCCGTAAAATATGAGCGGATTCCTTCAAGTATGCTTTCGTCAAGCACCAACTCGGCACCCATAACCTCACAGCTTATCTCTTTTGTCAGATCGTCTGCCGTGGGACCTAAACCACCTGTAAGAATAACAAGATCGCTTCTGGAAACCGCCGTTGAGATGCAAGCACGCATACGCTCGGGATTGTCGCCGACTACCTCCTGGTAGTGGATGACTATGCCCATCGAAGCAAGCTCACGCGCAAGGTACTGAGCGTCACTATTCACAATGTCGCCGAGCAGCAATTCGGTGCCAACTCCGATGATCTCACAGTTCATAAACAATTCTCTTTCGTAAAAATCAGTTGATAATAATTTTTCTCACGCCTGCAACCGCACGCTCAACAAGAACATCAACATCAAGCGCAGACTCTGCCTCGATAACGTCAGGCAGTTTGGGTCTTGTTCTCGGATGTCTGGGTGTGAACACCGTGCAGCAATCCTCAAACGGAAGAATTGAAATTTCAAATGTGTCAATCTTTCTTGAGATTGAAATAATTTCATCCTTATCCATACCGATAAGGGGACGGAAAACGGGCATAGTTGCCGCCGCATCCGTGCAGGCGATTGCACCCATTGTCTGGCTTGCAACCTGACCGAGGCTTTCGCCCGTAATAAGTGCACCGCAGCCCGTATGGGAAGCAATACGCTGGGCACAAAGCACCATCATACGGCGCATAATTATCGTGAAAAGGTCCTCCGGACATTTGTCGCGGATTGCCTCCTGAAACTCTGTAAAGGGTACTACGCTGAGTTCTATTCTGCCTGCATAGCGTGCAACCTTGCCGAGAAGGTCGTAAACCTTCTGCTCAGCTCTTTCGCTTGTGTATGGCGGTGATGCAAAGTGGATAGCCGTAAGCTCAATGCCGCGCTTTGCCATCATCCAGCCTGCAACCGGGCTGTCAATTCCGCCTGAAACCATAAGAGCCGCTCTGCCTGCAGTGCCTACGGGCATACCGCCTGCACCCTTTATCTGGTTGGCGTGAACAAATATATCGTGATCTCTGACTTCAACGGTTACGGTAAGCTCGGGGTTGCGCACATCAACACTCAGGTGAGGGTATTCCTCAAGCAGCCTTTCGCCCAGAAGAAGGCAGATTTTTGGAGAATCGTAAGGGAATTTTTTATCGGAGCGCTTTGCACATACCTTGAATGTCGAAGCGGAGAGCAGCTGCTCCTCAAGATATTTGCCCGCTTGCTCAAGAACAAGGTCAAAATTCTTATCAAGCTTAAGCGCACGGGAAAAGCCCGCAATACCGAAAACACGCGACAGCCTGCTAACTGCCTCTTCAAGGTCAGCACCGTCGTTACCCTCAACCTTGATTGTGGACTGTGCCGGAGTGAATGTGAATTCACCGAGGTCTGTCAGTCTGCGGCGCATATTTTTAATCATTACATCTTCAAAAGTGCGGCGGTTGAGACCCTTGAGTGCAAGCTCGCCGTTTTTGATTAAAATAACTTCTTTCATCTATATATTCCTTAAAGATTATTTTTTCTTTCTCAGTGTGCTGACTGCGTTTTCGAGTGCGCACAGCAGCATATCAATTTCTTCCCTTGTCGTAAAACGCGAGAAGCTGATTCGAAGCGCACTGTCAATCCGCTCAGGCTCAATACCCATCGCAGTGAGCACCTTGCTCCTGTGACCCTTTGAGCAGGCTGAGCCGCCCGAAACATAAACACCCGAATCGGAGAGGAAGTTGAGCATCGTCTGCGACGGATGACCCGGTGCGGAGATATTGACGATATACGGTAATGCATCCTCATCGGAATTTATGAGCACACCGTCAATCTTGCGCAGTTCGCTGACGAAATAATCACGCAGTGCCTTTGTTTTTTCGAGCTGTGAATTCAGATCAGGCAGTTCATCGACAGCACCGTGAAGGCCCATTATTGCGGGCATAGGCTGAGTGCCCGAATAAATTTTGCCCTCCTGACCGCCGCCGAATACGTAGGGCGCAATACGCACACCCTTACGCACATAAAGGAAACCAACGCCCTTAGGACCGTTGATTTTGTGAGCGCTTGCGCTCATCAGGTCGACACCCAGGCGCGACGGCTTTATCGGCAGTTTGCCGTAAGCCTGCACGGCATCGCAATGAATCAGCGCGGGTGCACCGTTTTTTTTGACGGCAAGACGTGCCGTTTCAACAGGCATAATGCTGCCAACTTCATTATTGACATACATAAGGCTGATTAAAACAGTTTTTGAATTAACAGCCTGCATAAGCTCCGACTTGTTTATTCTGCCGGATTTATCAACCTTGAGATAAATAACCTCAAAGCCCTCTTTCTCCAGCTGAGCCATACACTCGGAAACACTCGGGTGCTCCACACAGGTTGTGACAATACGGTTGCCCCTGCGACGAAGAGCATGAGCCGCACCAAAAATTGCGGCATTGTTTGCAAGCGAGCCGCTGTTTGTGAACACAATCTCCTCCGGCTCACAGGAGAGTGACCTTGCAACCGCTGCACGTGCCGCATCAAGCTGATGCTGAGCCGCAGTGCCGACACCGTGAAGTGATGACGGGTTGCCGTAATATTTATTTATCGCTTCGACCATTTTTTCTTTTGCCGAGGAGCAAAGGCAGGTCGTAGCGCTGTTATCAAGATAAGCTTCCATCTTAAAGTGCTTTCCCCCTGCAGTAAAAATTTTATAAAGGAATAAATAACATTCCTTTTACATTATACTGCAAAGCTTCATTTTTGCTGCCAGAGCGCAAGTGTTCTGCCGACAAAATTCTCATCTTCAAGTATTATATAGTTCTCAAGATTGTCGGAATCGAAGAACACGGGTGTACCGTTATAGCTTATTCTTGTGTTGGCTGATTTATATTCGCCGTCATAATAAACTATGCTGTCGCCGTGCTTAAGCTCATCCGGGTAAACCTTTTCAACAAACCAGACATCGGTTTTTCCATCGTCACCCGTTTCCACGACAAGTGCGTAATCAAAAATGAAAATATCAGACGGTTCGTCTTTTGAAACAAAGAAAATCGCAGCAAAGCTGCCGCCGACAATAAGCAGCACAACAAAAAGAAGAGCGATTATACCCCTTATAATTTTTCCTATAATTTTCATTTAAGTATCAGCTCCGAAATCTGTTTTGGAGTTTCACATATTACATCCGCACCGTATCGGCTCAGCTCATCTTCACTGCCGAAGCCGTAGAGCACACCGATGCTGAAGACACCTGCCTGCGCCGCACCCTCGATATCAAACATTCTGTCACCGACCATAACGGCGGTTGACCTGTCTGCACCGAGCGAATCAAGCGCTGAATTAATCAGCTCACATTTTGTGGGGTTGACGTGACCGACTGCGGGTGCGCTTATAAACCCGAAATAATGTCTTATTCCGAGATGAGTGAGAATCATATCAACAAACTCACCCGGCTTTGAAGAGGCAATCGCCATTGACATACCTGCCGCATCAAGCGAAGCGAGCATATCCGCGACACCGTCATACAACTCACACCTGAACATTCCGCCTGCCCTGTAATGCTCCCTGTACTTATCGACCATATTGCGTGCTGTATCCGCATCGTCGGTATAGTTAATAAAGCTGTCGATAAGCGGAGGACCGATAAATGCCCTTAGCCGTTCATCATCCGTTTCGTCAAAACCGTAGGCGTGAAGTGCTTCGAGTGCGCAGTGTTTTATGCCTGCAGCTGTGTCGGCAAGCGTGCCGTCAAAATCAAAAAGCACTGTTTCAAACCGTTTTTTCATCTTTTTTCACCGCCGACCGTTTTTATTCAAAAACACTATTGGGTATAATTACAGACATATATTGACATTATACCACAACTTATCGTATATGGATATAGGATTTTGAAAAAAAATATGGTAAAATATTTACAAACATTGCAACATTTTCCTTCTATTTTTACACTTACTGTATGAGCGGCTCAAATTTTACGCCATTTATGACCAAAAATCACGCAAGGCGGTGAGAAAATGAAAGACAGGACAGCTGTATTGGCGGCTAAGGCTGTGCGTGGCGACAGCGACGCATTCGGCGAACTTTATTCACTGTTTTCATCAGAAATGTACAGATACGCACTTTATCACCTCGGTTCTGCAGAGTCGGCACGTGACGCCGTGCAGGAAACCGCACTTCAGGCATTCCGAAGCATCGGAAAGCTCAGGAATGAAGAAGCCGCAAAATCCTGGTTTTTCGGCATACTCTGCAACGTTTGCAAGCAAAGCCTGAGAGAAAAATACAAGGCTGATTTTTCACCGCTTGAGCTGTGCGAAGATTTAAAGGCAAACGACAGCGACACAGCGCAGGCAATCGACCTTATGAGGCTGATTTCCGCACTTGATGAACAAAACCGCGAAATCGTGCTGCTGAGCATTATAGGCGGCTACACGAGCAAGGAAATCGCCTCAATCACAGGCATTAACTCCGGCACGGTGCGTTCCAGGCTGTCACGCACGCTTGAATCACTTCGCAGACAACTGGAGGGATAAGAATGAATAAAAGAGATAAAAGCAACGCAGATTTTCTGCGCAATGCGCTCATTCCGCTCAACGAAAAAGCAGACCTGCCCGAAGAACTTTCGGCAGAAAATATAGCGGCACTTGTAAGCGGAGAAAAGCAGAAAAAGAGCAAAAAAGGCAGAATTATAGCGTTCAGAGCAATTGCATCCGCTGCGGCAGCAATTATCATCGCGGCAGGCATCGGCACGGGCATTCATTTTGCAAACAGACCCGCAATCACCGTTGTGCCCGAAAACATCTCGAACGCAACAACGCCGATATCAGACAACACCGAGCAAACGATAATAGATTATTTCACGGCGCTGTACGCAGATTACGAAAAAGAGCAGTATCGTTATTATGTTGAAGAGGCGCTTGATTTCGGAGTAAAGGCTGACGATGCCGAAGCCGAAGCTCCCGCAGCAGGAACAGGCACAAACGGCTCCGTAATGGCAGACGTTTCAGCCACAGGATCATACGGCAAAACCAATACGCAGGTCAAGGATGTTGATGAAGACGACATAATCAAAAACGACGGCAAATATATCTACGTGCTGACGGATTCTTCAATCAAGATTATTGACGCGGCAGATATGAAACTAATGAGCAGAATAAGCATTGACTCAAGAGGCTCAAACGGGCTTTACCTCTACGGCAACACGCTTGTCGCAGTAGGTTCAACGTTTGACAAAAGGCAGCAGACGGAGATTGAGCTTTACGACATCACCGACAAGGCAAACCCCAAGCTTATCAACGAGTTTTCGCAGGACGGCTACTACTTCTCAAGCCGCCTGACAGACGGCAGAATCATACTCCTCTCACAGCATAGCGTTTATCCCGAAACAATAAACCTGAAGGACAAATATGCCGTATATGATGATGTTGTGCCTACGGTGACAAACGGCACTCAGACTCAGGTGCTTGCACCCGATATGATAACCATACTGCCGCAGGAGAACGACTGCTCATACACCTACACGGTTATGACAACGGTTGACCTTAACGCAAAAGAGTTTTCACCCGTCACATCATCCGTACTCGGTTCGGGCGACAACCTATACTGCACAAAAGATAACCTTTATATCGTTGAAACAAAATTTATCGAGGAAAAAGCCGATTACGGAAACGGCAGAATTGCAATCTCCACGGGCGGTTTGAACACCGTTATCCACCGCTTTTCGCTCAAGGATTCTGTTATCAGAGCCGAGGCAACAGGAGAAGTAAAGGGCAGAACACTCAACCAGTTTTCGATTGATGAAAAGAATAACCTTGTACGTATCGCGACAACCGACGATGAGGCAAACCGCATAACTGTGCTCGATATGAACCTCAAGAAGGTTGCGGAAATTGACGGCATTGCAACGGGTGAAACAATTCAGTCGGTCAGATATATAGGCGACTACGGTTATGTTGTGACATTCCTGCAGACAGATCCGCTGTTTGTAATTGATTTCAAGGATATGAAAAACCCGAAAATTGTCGGCGAATTGAAAATCCCCGGTTTCTCAAGCTATCTGCATCCGTTCAACGGATATCTTGTAGGCATAGGAACACACGGCGATGACGGCGGCGCACTTAACGCGCTTAAAATATCGCTGTTTGACATAAGCGATCCGACAAATCCGCAGGAGGTTGACCGCTTCATCGTGCAGAACGCTTATGCCGACAGCTACCACAAAACAGTTATGGACTGCGCAGAAAAGAACATTCTCGGCTTCATATACAGCGACAATTACACAGGTGAAGCAAAGCTTGCAACACTGAGAATAAAGGAAGGTAATATAGAACACATCGGCAGCTATTCCAACGGCAAATCAGACGAAAGCTACACAGGCGCAGTTTACTCACCCGACGGCAAAAGCGAGATCGTTTTATACGATAAAGCAATGTACGCAGGCGAATCCGTTCAGCGTGCAACCTATATCGGCAACACACTTTACACCATATCCGCACACCGTATCTGTTCCTACCCGATTGATGGCGGAAACATCATCGCAACGCTTGACTTTTAATTAACCCGGTATAGTCGGCTCCCTCAGATGAGGGAGCTGTCGAGCATAGCGAGACTGAGGGAGAGACAAAAACTGCTACCCCTCCGTCATTTGCGAAACAAATGACACCTCCCCTGACAAGGGGAGGTTTGGCAGTAGCATACCTGAGTTATTTCCGCACCAAAAAGCGCAAAAATTAACGACCGTGTGATTTATTTCACACGGTCGTTTTTCTTTATATCCTGAATTTCCTTTGACTTCAGATACCAATAGAATCCCTCTGTCAGAATCGCAGACATTTCATCCTTATCTGTAAGTCCTCTTCGGATAAAATTGCGATATATTGAATTGTTACCTGTAAGCACATTGTTGCGTAGCCACAATCCAATACCAAAATGATTCTTCCAAATCTCATCAGCACCATATTTCAGGAACTCATTTATCTCGTTATCATCTAAAATGCTTTCCATAAGGTAGTATAAATCTTCTGTTTCCTTTTCAGCTTTCAAAGTATCACCTCACGGTTATTTTACTATCTTTTGATAGTAAAATCAATACTATTCTTTGATAGTACATATACTGAACACTGAGGTGAGTAAATATATGTATTATCCGCGTTTACGTGATTTAAGAGAAGACCACGACCTGATGCAAAAAGAGATAGCCGCAATACTGGGCATAGATCAAAGAGTATACAGCAACTATGAAACAGGAAAAAGAGAAATACCTGTTCACCTGCTGATAACTCTTGCAGATTACTACAAAACCTCAACTGACTATATTTTAGGCAGAACCGATAACGCAAAACCGTATAAATAACAGCAACGACCGTGTGAAATATATCACGCGGTCGTTTTTCTTTTACTTATGTAACTTAGTTATTAAAAAATTGGGGAAGATAATCCTTGTGTGCTTCCTTCATTTCGTTGAAGCAGTTGAGAGCCTTCTCCCAGTCACCGACAAGCGGATGAACAAGAAGAGCGTTGAGAGCAGCTTCATTTGAGCCTGTCTTTGCAGCCTCAACTGTATAGCGCTCATACTCCTTGACAATGCTCATAAGACCGATGATATGGCGGTTTGTGATTTCGCCGAGATCAACAGGCTCTGCACCGTTCTTGCCGATGCGTGCGGGGACCTCGATAACATCGTCGGGCTTGAGGAAGGGAAGAGTGTTGCCGTTCTTGATGTTGACAACCTGAACGTCGCCGATATCGTTTGCAATTGCGTTGATAAGAGAAACAGCAACAAGTGAATACTTGTGACCGCCGCGCTGATCAAGCAGAGCAGGCTTTACGTACAGACCCTCGTCAGAGTACATTTCAAGAAGCTCTTCTTCAATTTCCATACACTTCTGTGCACGGCTCTTCTCACCCTTGAGAAGATACTCGAGCTTTGCATTGCGGCAGTAGTAATACTGAAGGTATGATGAGGGAAGAGCGTGGATAGCGGCAAGAGTCTCAAGAGAGAAGCCGTCATCCTTGATGTTTGCCATAACCTTGGGAGAGAAGCCGTTGGCGATAAGCTCGTCAATCTTCTCCTCGCCGTCAACCTTGACGGATGTCATCCAGCTCAGGTGGTTAAGACCGACGTATTTGATCTCAGCATCATCGCCGACAATTTCCTTTGTATCGTCAAGCATATCGATCGGAACGTTGCAAAGACCGATACATTTGACGTTTGTGTTGTTGAGAACATACTCGGTAACGATACCCGAGGGATTTGTGAAGTTGATAAGCCATGCATCCGGGCAGATCTCTTCAATCTTGTTACAGATGTTCTTCATAACGGGGATTGTACGAAGAGCCTTGAAGAAGCCGCCGATACCTGTTGTTTCCTGACCGATGAGACCGTACTTGAGCGGAATTGTTTCGTCAAGATGTCTGCAGGGAAGCTTGCCGACACGAATCTGTGTGACGACGAAATCTGCGCCCTGAAGTGCTACGTCAAGATCGTCTGTGAGAACAGTTTCGCAGTCGATGCCTGCAGCCTTGAGCATACGGATGCAGAGGTTGCCGACAATGTTTCTCTTACGGTCATCAATATCCATAAAGGAGATTTTCTTGAGCTTGAGTGAATCTCTTGCCTGAAGGAAGCCGTCAACAAGCTCGGGACAATATGTGCTGCCTGAGCCGATAACGCAAACGTTTATTTCTTTCATTTTATATTACCTCCGTTATTTATGCGTACTGCTGAAGTATCCAGTTGATGCAGCCGAATACGGGTGCAGCTGTGAGCTTTTTGAAGCAGAGCTTTTTGCTTGTGAGCTTGCCTGCTTTTTCAATCATAAGGTCAACATACTTTTCGCTGGGAAGCTTTGTGTGGATGGAGCCTGCAAGAACAACCTCAACCTCATCGTCAAAATCAAGCTGATTTGCGTGAGCAGCAATGAGGTATGCGCCTCTGTCTGCAAGTGCTTCAACAGCCTTCATAACGGGCTTGTCACCCATATTTGCTGCAGCAAAGAAGAAATCGATAAGGCGCATAACAAAGCGTGACATCTGCTCCTCATCCTCATACATTGCAACTGTGCCGAGGAACTCTTCCTTTGACTTGATGCCGAAATCCTCAAAGAACATATCGGTCATAGCAGTCTTTTCGATGTTAAGCATTACGTCATCGTAAATGATGCGGTATGCTGTGATTGCAATCTGATGTCCGCCGCCGATATCACCCGAAAACTCGCCGAGACCTGCAAGCTGACGCATCTCTCCCTTGCGGTCGATTGCGTTACAGCACATACCTGTGCCCATATTGTAGCCGATTGCGGCACCTGTTTCGCTGCCTGCCTTTACGCCGAGGAAGCCATCATTATAAATCTCAAAATTCTTGAGTCCCTTTGCCTTGAGCTTATCGCACATAATATCGTGCTGATAAGGATGGTCAATGCCTGCAAGACCCATAAGTGTGAAGCTTACCTCATCAAGAGAAATGCCGTGCTTTTCGACAAGAGCGGTAAGACCGCCCCAGATGATTTCGCTTGCCTCATCAAAAGAGCCTTCCATATTCTCGTGGTTGCTGCCGGGGGTCTTGACCTCGTCAAGTGTTTCCTTATTCTCATTGAAGAGTGTGTAGACGGTTTTTGTACCGCCGCCGTCAACGCCTATGTAAAACATATTTTTAACTCCCTTTCTGTATCAGCACTTATTCTGCTGTTTCTTCTTTGGTTTCTTCTTTTATGTCGTAGAATTCGTGGCAAACCTCATCAAGGCAGTATCTGCCTCTGCGGTAAGGCTCTCTGTCAATCCACATACCGTTTGTGAAATCGGGGAATGCAATCGGGTGGCTGCCCATTGAAATTGACTGCTCGGAAAGGCAGGTTACAGCCATCCATGCTGCGGTGTCATAAACATCAATGGGGGGCTTTGTATCGTTAAGTGCAGCCTCAGCAAAAGCGGAGAGAACAAGGAAGTCCATACCGCCGTGACCTGCCTCGTGAACACCGCGCTGATAATATTCCTTCCACAGCGGATGCTCAAACTCCTCGATATATGGTTCAACACGCTCAAACTCATGATGAGGTGAACGGCCCTCGATATAAATCTGGTTGTCATCCTCTGTGTACATACCCTTTGTGCCGTCGATACGGTAGCCTCTTGAGTAAGGTCTGGGCAGTGAGCACTCGTGTGTGAGGAGGATTGTTTCGCCGTGAGCACACTTGATCATTGTTGTGACAACGTCACCGAGTGTGAAATCATAGCCGTAAAGGTCATATTCCTCGCCCTTGTTGTCCTTTATCCACTGGTTAAGGCCTCTTGCCTTGCTGGACATTGAAACAACGGATACCATTCTGTTACCTCTGTTGATATCAAGAAGCTTACAGATCGGGCCGAGCTGATGGGTCGGATAGACCTCACCGTCACGGTTCATAAAGTTATAAAGTCTGCCGTGGCGGTTCTCTCTGCCGAGAACGATTTCGTCACGAAGATCGTGCTGATAAGCGCCCTGTGTATGTACAACCTCGCCGAAGAGACCCTGACGCTTCATATTGAACAGAGCCATCTCAAAGCGATCGTAACAGCAGTTTTCAAGAAGCATACAGAATTTGCCTGTTTCTTCGCTTGTGCGTACAAGCTCCCAGCATTCCTCAATGCTTGCAGCGCCGCCGACTTCCATACCGACGTGCTTGCCTGCCTTCATACAGTCAACAGCGATACGGGAGTGTGTGATCCACGTTGTGGAGATCATAACAGCGCCGATATCGTCGCGCTTTATCATCTCTTTATAATCTGTGTAGCCGTCGGGGCTGATACCGTGCTCCTCTTCGAAGCGCTTTATCATATCGTCAACTCTGTCCTGATAAAGATCACAGACAGCGACGATTTCAACGCCTTCAACATTCTGAAGCTCAATAGCCATACCTGAGCCTCTTCCGCTGACACCGATAACGGCAAACTTGATTTTTTCTGACATTTCTTGTTCCTCCGAGAATTACTTGAAAATTTTTCGAAAGCTCTTTCTGATTTTTTTCAGGTAGAGCGTTATGAACTTGGTTAACATTATATCGTAAGCCACGAAGACGGCATTGGCAAGCGCAAGCAGAATAATTAATCCGTACCTGCCCATGCTGCCCATATCGTCAAACGGGATTCCGAGCACATAGGTTGTAAACAGATAGCCTGTAACGGCCGCTGCATTGAAAATCAAAAACTTGATAATCCACTCTACCACATTCGGCAGGTGTTTTTCAAGAGGTGATTTAATAATCGGGTAATAGCCGAAGAATGCAATATAAAACACCGCCGCCTCTTTATCCGGCACAACGAGCACCGCAAGCAGACTTACCGCAACGTAGACGATAAACGCCCAGCGTTTGTTAATTTCAATTACCATAAGTATCAGCAGCGCACCTGCAAGCAGGGGCAGTGCATAGGTCATAAAGGGTATGACGGCTGTCATCAGCATCAGTGTGACACTGAGCGCGCTGACAACTCCGCCGAGTGCTGTTTTTGAAGACTGTTTCATTGTGTCATTCACCTCAGCAGCACCTTATCAGGTCGCCGCCCATACATTCGCAACAGCAATCCGCACACAGCAGTGCCTGACATATATCGCAGGCTGAACAGCCGGAGCTGCCGTCTTTTTTTCTTTCGGTGCGATATCCGCCCGAGCGGTCTGCATTGATGTTGTCATAAGCCTTGCGGTACTGGGCATTTGAAGGATCAAGCTGAGCTGCACGTTCAAAATTGCGTGATGCCTCCTCAAGCCAGCCTCTGCGGTGCTGAACGGTACCTTTGAGGTAATACCACTCTGCCGTGCGCTGTGCCGCAGGGATTCCGTCAAGCAAGGTATCTGCATCGTTAATATTGCCGCTTCTGATCTTTGCTCTGATATCGCCTAAATCATCAGGTGATGTGTAGTATGCTCCCGCGTTCTGATAGCCGCCCGAATAAGTTCCGGAGCCGCCGCCTGTGCGGTTCATAATTATCTCATCATAAGCACTGTCTATTTCCTGCATCCGTGCAGGATCGGGTGAACTGCCGCCCTCGCTGTAAGTGCGTGCAAGGTTGCGGTAAGCGTTTCTTACCTGTTCATCGCTTGCCCCCTGAGGCAAGCCGAGAACTTCAAACGGATTTCTCATTTTGTCTCTCCTTTTTAATTGTTTGCACCGTGTTATACATTCCGTCAACAACGATGTTCTCGAGGATATCGCCAAAGCGTGCAGGCTCAAGCCCATCGAACTCACGCATAAGCTGTGCGGCTGTAACGTTCAGCACACCTTCGGCATACTCCTCCGCTTCTTTTTCATTTTTATCTATATTATTAAAAACATTATAGGATGATGTCTTTTTGTCGTCGTACATATCGTCAAACGCATCAATCAGGTAAACCCAGCGCCCTGCAAGGTAACCGAAGCGTTCCAGCTTTGACGCGGTTTCACCCTCAAAGCCGTAAGAGAGCAGCTTGCCCATTGCAAAAGCCGAAGGGTGAGCCGAGGCATCAATGCCGGCATCGCTCTTTTTTTCGACCTCGCTCTGCTCAAGCATTGCCGCCGTGATTATCCGGTCAACCTGCGGAAACTTTTTCTTTGCCTTATTGCGTTTGAGTGAGAAAAACGGACGCATAATCCGCTTAATAAGAGCCTTGAAAAAAGATGAATCGTTTATATCGTCACAAAGCTTGTGGTAGACCATTATCATTGCGGCTGCCGCGGCAAAAGCAAGCTCATCGCCGCCGTTGACACACTGCAGACATTTTTTCATCGGATTAAAGCTGCAGCGTGAATCCTCAAAACCGCAGCACCGCTCTGCAAAAGCAAGCCTTGTGAGCGCAAGCATCGTGAAATCGTAATTGAGTGTCAGCCTTGCAAGCTGACCGTAATCCTTACCTATCTGCTTACACAGCGAGCAGTAGACACCCTTATAAGCCTCATAATCCTTAATTTTCAACTCAGGCTTATATATTTTAACATATCCGAACAAAATTATTATTCTCCGATTAATAACATTAATGAATTGTGTAACTATTCAAATCATGTTGCGTTAAGCAACATGATCATGATTTGCGTTTTTCAAAACGCATTGTTTATACTATTGTACAAACGGAATGTGCCGCAATACCCTCACCGCTGCCGCTGAAGCCGAGACCCTCTTCCGTTGTTGCCTTGACGTTGACAAAGGACAAATCAACACCGCAGGCTGCAGCAATATTAGCGCGCATTTTTTCAATATGCGGCTTGAGCTTGGGAGCCTGAGCGATAACCGTAGCATCAATGTTGCCGACCTTATATCCTGCCTCAGCAAGCCTTGCAACAACCTGCCTGAGCAGCTCAAGGCTGTCCGCATCCTTGAAAGCAGGATCGTTATCGGGGAACATACCGCCGATATCACCCATTGCCGCCGCACCCAAAAGCGCATCGGATATCGCGTGAAGGAGCACGTCGGCATCCGAATGACCGAGCAGACCTTTGACGTATTCTATTTCAACTCCGCCAAGGATAAGCTTTCTGCCCTCAACAAGGCGGTGAACATCGTAACCGTGACCGATTCTGAACATTTTTATTCATCTCCCAACAGCGACTCCGCCATAGGAATATCCTCGGCAGTCGTTATTTTTATATTCGAGTATGAACCTTCAACCATTTTAACCTTACCGCCGCAGATTTCTACCAGGCGGCAGTCATCCGTCATATCCTTCGCCTTTTCACCAAGCGACTCAACACAGCGCTCATACATAACTTTATCAAAGCACTGCGGAGTATGCACAGCCCAGAGAGTAGACCTGTCGGGTGTGTCGGTGATGAGCGAATTGCTGTCGGTGACCTTGATTGTATCTTTCACCCTTACACCGCAGGCGGCACCGCCGTATTCAAAAGCGGCATCAACCGTGCGGCTGATAATATCCTGCGACACAAGCGGCCTTGCACCGTCGTGAATTGCGAGCATCACACTTTGCTCACTGCACATCGCAACCGCCGCGGCAACACTTTTCTGTCGGGTTTCACCGCCGGGTACGATGCATTTTATCTTTTTATATTCAGCCAGCAGAGCGGAAAAATCATCAATATCCTCTGCTCTGGCGGCAATTATTATCTCGTTGATATCTTTGTTTTTCTCAAAGGCTTCAACCGTGCGGCTGAGCACCTCTCTGCCCTTGATTCTGAGAAGGAGCTTGTTTATGCCGCCCATACGTCTTGAACTGCCTGCGGCAACTATTACCGCGCTGACAAAACCTTTTTCAGCCATTCTCCCACTCCTTACGGCATTTTTCAACTGCCGATTTATATTCATCATAAGTCATAAACGTATTTATAAGCTGTAAAAACGATGAGGTGGACAGTCTTTCGGGCAAATCGAGGTATTTGAGCACAGCCGCTTTTTTAGCCTGCGAGTTTTCGCCGCCGCTTAGTCCGTCCTCAAAAAGGTCAATCATCTCAACCCTCTTGCCCGGCTGACTAACCTCTTCATACAGTACGCCTGCCTTCGCAAGCGCATCGACAAGAGCCTGCGTACGCATACCCTCAACACCGAGCTTGCCCTCCTTTGAAGGGGCATCCTTGCGTCTTTCCTTGCCGAGCACATCAGGGATGTATGCGTGAATAACCTGACCGTTTTTTATGCTGCCGCCAAGGAATGAACGGATTTTAAAGCCTGCGGAATCACTGTCCGTAAGGATGAGGATTCCGTTTTTTTCGGCAAGACGCCTGATAAGGCGCTGTTTTTCTTTATCTTTAAAAATTGCAAAGCCGTCTGTCCGGATTATTGTGGCATCAATAAGCGACTCAAGCCTTATCTTATCGTACTTCCCCTCCACAATAACAGCCTGCTTTAACTTAATCATCTTAATTCACCTTAACTAATAAGCATCAATCGGAGCATAAGTTCCTCAAGTATCCTGCGTTCATCAAGTGCCGTGCTTTTGATTCTTGTGTCGGCATCGGCAAGAATATCGAGGCAGTTGCGAATCTGCTCAAGTGACATATCCGCACTGTTGCGTGCAGCATTTTTGAGTCTGAAAGCACTGCGCCTGTAATTGAAAACATCTGCCGCTGCATCTACCGCCTCACCGGAGCTGAGTGCCACCTGAGCACGGTACATATCGACATAGGCATTAATCAGCGTGCCGAGAATCACAACCGGCTTTTCCTTCTGCGCAATAAGGTCATTCAGAATATTGAAAGCCTGCTGTGCAGTGCCGCTCACAAGTGCCTTTGAAAGATCAAAGATGCTGGCATCAAGCGAGCGTGTACATATTGCATCAATATCGCGCCTTGTGATTTCGCCCTCACCCTTATAAAAGCAGAGCTTTTCAAGCTCGTTGAGAAGCATGTTCAGGTCATCACCGACACGGTTGGCAAGGTAAGACGAAACGTCGCGCGACATCACGCAGCCACGCTTTGCCGCACCGCCCTCAAGCAGCTTGAGCAGCTGGGTGCCTTTCATCTTATCAAGCCTGAGCACAGTGCCGACCCTGTCGACAGCCTCAATAAAGGTCTTTGTCTTATCCTTCTTATCGTCAAGCTCAACGCTGTCCATCCTGAACAAAAGCACACAGCATTCATTCGGGTCGCCGAGCAGATCGAGCAGGAGCTCAAATTCATCCTTCGGCATTTTTTCAACGTTGAGGTCTTTGACGGTAATACAGCTGTAATCGCTCATAAACGGCATTGACTGCACCGCCTGATAAAGCTCGTCAAACACAAAGCTTTCACCGTTTATGCGGTGGAGGTTGAAGCTCGCCATTGCTTCGTCAACGCTCTTTTTTTCAAGCTGTGAAGCGTAATGCTTTTTGAGATAGTCCTCATCACCGAATATAAGGCAGACCTGCGGCAGATTGCCTGAGGATAGCTGCTTTTTAAATTCCTGCTCTGTCAGTGTTGCCACCGTATGTCCGCCTCCTTTTTCAGATTGAATTTATTTTGTATTCACGTCCTTTGCCGAAGCTGAACGTGAAACTTGAATTGTCAAATGTTGAATAGACAGTGTTGCTGTTGACAAAAGTGTTGCCGCCTGACGAAACGACAACCGCATCATATTCCGCCATATTAATCCATACGGGCGGTTGTGCCCTTGTGAACAGATAATCTGCCTTTATATCTTTTATCAGTGACTGCGGAGTATCTGCACCGAACACAAACAGTGCGTTTTTCGCGTCCGTTGTGAGTGTACAGTAATCGTAGCCGCTGTTATAGTAATAGTTTATCTTTATGCCGTGAAAATCGTATGAAAACTTATCGGTCTTAACCGTGCCCTCGGGCAGATTTTCGAATTCGCAGCCCATATAGGCAACGCTGTTATCCGTCACGTACATTTTGCTTAACGCTTCGGCGCAGTTGTCGTTCTCCTTGGTGCAGGCAGGCATAATCACAGCCTCAAGCCGCAAGACACCAAGCTCATTAAGCACGTTGCCGACAACGTATTCATCGCCCGAGCAGCCCACCATAACAGCAGACGTGCCTTTTGAAACTATAAAGCACGCACCGTCAAGCACGTTGACCGCTGTGACGTTGACCCTGCCATAATCGACAAAAGCAGACACAAGACAAGTGACAGCCAGCGAAAAGCTTACAAGCACCGAGCCGAATATCGCAAGCCGTTTTCTGTCACGGATAAGAAAGACCGCAAATGCTGACACGGCAAGCACAGCCGCAAGCCAGACAGTGAAAACAAACGAGCCGACCCTGACGCTTGAAAACAGCGCACCCGACAGCGTATCCGCAACATTCAGCAGATAATGTCCCACAGTACGGCAGACAAAAGCTGACGCGTGAGCCGCAAAATCAAACGGCAGAAAACTCAGCATCACCGTGAACACAGCCGAAACCATAAACACCGGCACTGCGAAAAACACGGCAAGGTTTGCAGGAGCAAACATAAGTGAAATCCGTTTAACAAAAAGAATCATAACAGGCATTGTGCAAGCGGTTGCAACAACAGAAACCGCAAGCGCATCACTCACGCCGACAACTAACGATGAAACAGCCTTGCTTTTGATTTTCAGCTTCACTTTTCTGTCGAAAGCTGAAAGCACGGGAGAAAAAAGCACGATGCCCAGCGTTGATGAAAACGAGAGCATAAACGACCAGTCGCTGACCGCATATGGGTTAAAGAGCGTTATCAACAGCGCCGCTAACCCCAACGAATTGAGAGGGTCATTGCGCCGTGAAATCACTACACCCAGAAGCATAACCGTTATCATAACGCAGGCTCTGACGGCAGAAACCGAAAAGCCTGAAAACACAACGTAAAACAGTGCCACGGGAATACACAGCAGGGCACTTACCCTGCGTGCCTTTTTGAACAACGCACGCACAAGCTTATAGAACGCGAGCACAATCACGTTCATATGCAGACCCGACACGGCAAGCGTGTGCGAAAGACCGCAGGCTTTGAATGCATTGTTTACGGTAATATCAAGGCGGCTTTTATCCCCCGTGAGCATACTCACGGCAAGGTCACCGCCGTCTCCGCCGACAAAACGCCTTAGCGCATCGCCTGCATAGCTTCGTACAACATCGGCATAGTATCCGAGCGGATGCTTATCAGCCTCAATCAGAGAAATGTAACCGTCAGCACGGACATTGAGAAAAATTCCGTTTGATTTGTAATAACTGTGAGATTCTTCATTCTGACCTATCTTCTTCACGTCACCGACAAAGCTTACCGTATCACCCACTGCAGCACCGACAGGCTCTTTAAGCCAAAGCCGCATTTTGCAGTCGGCCTCCCTGCCGCCTATTTCATCGGCACGCAGAATATAATAAGTGTTATCTCGAGAAATTTCAATTTCGGTAACGGTTGCCTTAACAGATAAATTATCACCGATAAAATCAAACGTCGGAGTGTATACGAGATTTTCCGCGCAGCTGAAGCTGATGCACGCAGCAAGAATGCTCACGCCGCACACAGCATATACCGCGCGACCCTGCAAGCGCTTGATAAACAAAGCAGCTGCCGCACAACCGACCGCACACGCGACAAGCACCCACACATTCATACCGACAACGCCGAGCATTGTCAGCGCAAAAACATAACTGAGACCTATAGCCGCAAACGGTCTTGCTATCATTTGAAGATCAGAGGTAACTCTTCAAGAAATACGATATCGTCACGCTTTGCAGCGTCGCCTTCTGCGAGGACGGCTGCCTTTGCAACGACCTGAGCATCAAAACGCGCCATAAGCTTTTCCATAGCCGCAAGTGATTCGCCCGTGCTGATAACGTCGTCGACAATGACAACTCTCTTGCCCTTTATCTGCTCACCGTCCGCACCGTCGAGGATGAGCACCTGCTCGGCATCGGTTGTTATGGAGCGCACGTCAACGGTAACGGGTGCCTGCATATAAAGCTTCGGCTTTTTTCTTGCGACAAAATACTTTTTGCCGCTCTGTCTTGACATTTCGTAAGCAAGCGGAATGCTCTTGGCTTCGGGTGTGACTATGTAATCAAACTCGGGAACTTTTTTGAGAAGCTCCTCACAGGATTTTACGGTCAATTCAACATCGCCGAAGATAATGAAACCTGCGATGCTCACCTTATCGTTAAGAGGACAGATGGGAAGCTCCCTTTCAAGCCCTGCAATTTTCATCTTGTAAAACTCGCCCATTTAAATTTTTTCCTTTCTCAATGAATTGATTTCAATCAATTCAAATCATGTTGCAACGCAACAAATCATAACAATTGTACTAAATCATGCTCAAGCAAATCATTTTAAGTTGTGTTTATGATTTGCCTTACGGCATGATTTGATTTCTTTGAAATCATGATTTGCAAAATAAATTTGCATGATTTGCGTTTTCAAAACGCATTAAATTACTTACGCACCGCAGGTGCATATCACAAATTACGTAAAGAATTATGTCAGCGATATATTTGCCCTTGCGGCAAATGCGATATAACCTCACTTGCGTTCGGTTGTGATATTGCCTCAATAAATCTCGGCAGCGATATGAAATAAATTCCCCCGCGCCGCAGCGCATATCGCGTCACGAAGTGACATATCGTGCCGACAGGCATATCGCAAATTCCGTAAGGAATTCGTTTCGGCGATATATTTGCCTTGTCAGGCAAATGCGATATAACCTCTCTTGCGTTCGGTTGCGATATTGCCTCGATAAATCTCGGCTGTGATATGTTATAAATTCCCCCGCGCGCCGCAGCGCATATGGCGTCACGAAGTGACATATCGTGCCGACAGGCATATAGCAAATTCCGCAAGGAATTTATATCGTTGAAAATCCGCTATGCGGATTTTCTTAGCCCGGAGGCCAGGTGAAATCTCTGCCGCCGAGAAGGTGGAAATGGATGTGATGCACACTCTGACCTGCACTCTCACCGCAGTTTGTAACAACGCGGAAGCCGTTGTCAAGGCCGAGCTCTTTTGCGAGCTTTGCGGCAACCTCAAAGATGTGAGCGACAAGAGCAGAGTTGCTCTCATCAATCTCAGCCGCTGATTTTATATGCTCCTTGGGGATAACAAGGATGTGAACGGGAGCCTGAGGGTCAAGGTCATAGAAAGCGAGAACTTTTTCGTCTTCATATGCCTTTTTGCTCGGAATCTCTCCCGCAGCTATTTTACAGAAAATACAATCGGACATTTTAGTTCCTCCTTATTTAAGCATACCTGCAACAATACCGTTTGCAGCCGCAACAGCATCGTCAAGCTTTGAAAGGTCCTTTGCGCCTGCCATTGCAAAATCGGGCTTACCGCCGCCGTTACCGCCTGCAAGCTGTGCAACTGCGCGGACGATTGCGCCTGCATTTGCACCTGCCGCAACAGCAGCCTTACCGCAGGCAACAGCGATGTTTGCGCTGCCCTTTTCGTTATTAACACAAGCGATTACGGCAACAATATCGTCGCCCTGCTCCTTTGCCTTGTCGCCGAGTGAGCGGATATCATCAGCAGACATATCCTCAACCCTTGCAATAACGAGCTTGACTGCACCGACTGCCTCGGGAGCGGCAAATATATCAGCAGACTTAAGGTCTGTAAGCTGTGAAGAAAGAGCAGTAATCTCTTTTTCTTTTTCCTTGATCTCGGCTGCCATTGAAGCCGCCTTGCGGTCAATCTCGCTGACGTTGCCGAGCTTCATTGCTTTTGCTGTGTTTGCAATAAGTGTGTTGAGGGAAGCGATATATTCAACAACGCCCTTACCTGTTACAGCCTCAATTCTGCGCACACCTGAAGCAACGGAGGATTCGGAAACAATCTTGAACAGACCGAGCTTGCCTGCGTTGTCAACGTGTGTACCACCGCAAAGCTCTGTTGAGAATTCGCCCGCTTTTACAACGCGTACGATATCGCCGTACTTCTCGCCGAAAAGTGCCATTGCGCCGATCTTCTTTGCCTCTTCAATAGGCATTTCCGTACTCGTTACTGCACAAGCGGAAAGAACAATTTCGTTGACCTTATTTTCAACCTGCTCAATCTCCTGCGTTGTGAGGGCTGAGAAATGTGTGAAGTCAAATCTCATAGCTGAGTCATTGACAAGCTGACCTGCCTGCTCAACGTGTGAGCCGAGGATTTCGCGAAGTGCTGCCTGAAGAAGGTGAGCCGCAGTGTGGTTTCTCTTTGTGGCTTCTCTTAGCTCTTCATTGTATACGGTAACAGCCTTATCGCCGACCTTGATTCCGTCGCCGACAAGCACGCCCTGATGAAGGTATGCACCGTCGGGATCTTTTGTAGTCTTTGTAACTTCAAATACGCTTTCACCGATTCTGATTACACCGCTGTCGCCTACCTGACCTCCGCTCTCTGCATAGAAAGAGGTTTTGTCGAGCACAACAACTGCGCTGTCACCGTCGTTGATGAAATCTCTTCTCTCACCGTCGGCAACAAGTGCAAGCACAACAGCCTCTGTGTTGTTTTCGGTGTAGCCTGTAAACTCGGTAGCCGCAATATCCTTGAATGAAACGCCGTTGCTTCTCCAGTCGGTATCGGCAGCGTTTCTCTTAACGCTCTTCGCCTTTAGTCTTGCCTCTTCAACAAGCTGACGGAATTTCTCCTCATCAACAGTCATATTCTTTTCGCTTGCGATCTCCTTTGTAAGATCAATCGGGAAACCGTAAGTATCCTGAAGCTTGAAAGCATCCTCACCCGAAAGCACACCGTTTTCAGCCTTCTCCATCATTTCATTCAGAAGACCGAGACCCGAGTCAATTGTCTTGTAGAAGCTCTCTTCTTCCATTGAGATTACCTTCTTGATGTAATCCTGCTTCTCGACAAGGTTGGGATATGCGTTTGCGTTTTCTGCAATTACGGTGTCGCAGACCTCTGCAAGGAAGGGTCTGTCAATGCCGATGAGTCTGCCGTGACGAGCCGCACGGCGGAGAAGACGTCTGAGAACGTAACCTCTGCCGCTGTTGGAGGGCTGAACACCGTCGCCAATCATAAACGTTGTGCTTCTGATATGGTCGGTGATAACGCGGAGTGAAACGTCCTTCTTCTCATCGTCGTGATAGTTGATGCCTGCAATATCCATTATGTGCTTCATAATGTTCTTAACGGTGTCAACCTCGAAAAGGTTGTCAACATCCTGCATTATGCAGGCAAGTCTTTCAAGACCCATACCTGTGTCGATATTGGGATTTGCAAGACGTGTGTAGTTGTTTTTGCCGTCGTTTTCAAACTGAGTGAAAACAAGGTTCCATACTTCGATAAATCTGTCGCATTCGCAGCCTACCTTACAGTCGGGGCTGCCGCAGCCCTTTGAGGGACCTCTGTCAAAATAGATCTCCGAGCAGGGGCCGCAGGGGCCTGCACCGTGCTCCCAGAAATTATCCTCTTTGCCGAAGCATACCATATGAGAGGGATCAACACCGACCTCTTTTGTCCAGATATCGTAAGCCTCGTCATCCTTGAGATAAACGCTCACGTAAAGAAGCTCTGCGGGAATCTCGAGCACCTTTGTGAAGAATTCCCACGCCCAGGCTGTTGCCTCACGCTTGAAGTAATCGCCGAATGAGAAATTGCCGAGCATTTCAAAATATGTGCCGTGACGTGCTGTTTTGCCGACGTTTTCGATATCGGGTGTACGGATACATTTCTGGCAGGTTGTAACTCTCTTTTTAGGAGGAGTTACCTCACCTGTGAAATACTTTTTCATGGGAGTCATACCTGCGTTGATGAGCAGGATGCTCTTATCGCCCTGAGGCACAAGCGAAAAGCTCGGCATCCTCAGATGCTCTTTTGATTCAAAAAAAGCGAGATATTTTTCTCTTAATTCGTTAAGACCTGTCCACTGCATTTTATTCAGATTCCTTTCAGAATAATTTACTTAATATGTGAGAATTACTGCGACAACAACAAGTGTCTTGTCGCTGCGGTTTGCAATCGAGTGTTTCTGACCGCCGAGGCAAAGGCAGCTGTCACCCTTATTCAGTGTAACCCACTCGCCGTTGTCGTAATACTGAGCTTCGCCCTCAACAACATAAAATATTTCCTCTTCATTTTCGTGCACGTGCTCACCGATTGAGCAACCCGGCTCGAGGGTAAGTGTTGCAAGAAGCCTTGACTTGCCTTTATACTCGCCTGCTTCAAGCATATTTGTGACGACAACCTGACCGTCACCGTCGCGCATATTTACTTTTACTGCACTCTTCATTTCTTCTGCTCTTCTGATCATTTCTTATCCTCCGATTTTGATGTTTATATCTTCATTGATTTCTAAACTTTCACCTATATCCTGTGATACCACAGTATATGTACCAAACGGTAATACGCAGCTGAGTCTGCCAAGTTCGTCTGTTTCGAACACATACTCCGTGCCGCTGTCATCCGTGAAAGTAACGTTCTCTTTTGAACAGCCGCTGAAGCTTACGCGGGCAGAGCCGCCTTTTTTCATAAGTGCCGCTTCAACAGCGAGCTTTGCGTTGACCATCGGATAACTCTGATGACCTGCATCGGCAAAATATTTATCGGGTGAAGGCTCTGCAACATCCTTTGTATTTTCGCAGACGATCTTCTTTACCTCAGGAGCTGTAAGGTCAGGGTTGACCGCCCAGACAAGCGACGCCACACCCGTAACCATCGGAGCAGCCATTGAAGTGCCCGACTTCATGCCGTAATCGTTATCCGGGTAACAGCTGTAAACCATAACACCGGGCGCACATATATCAACAACATCACCGACATTTGATGAGCTTGACTGAACATAACCGCGGCCCTCAACACCGGCACTGCCGACAATAATAATTCTGTCGAGAAGATCCTGCTTATCAACACCTGCAAAGGGAAGGAACGTGCCGTAATCTTTTAAGCCGGTGAAAAGACCGTTCTGCGAAGCCGATACGGCATAGCCGTCCTCATTTCCGTTACCTGCTGACTGAACAATAATAAATTCATAGCCCTTACTCAGAAGCGAGCCCATTGAATATGAATAGATCATTGCATCAAAGAAATTGACAATTGAGATGAATCTGCTGTCACCGGATGAAATGGAATTGGAAATGCCGACAGATAAATTGACAACCTTTGCGCCTGCCTTAACAACCTTACCGATACCGAAAAGAACGGCAGCATCGGGAATCCAAAGCTGACCGTCAGAAGGAGTCCAGTCAACGCAGATAAGCTCTGCATCCTGACAGATACCGCTTATGCCGACACCGTTGTCTGCTTTTGCGCTGATAATTCCCGCAACGTGCGAGCCGTGGCTGTTGGAACGGTTGCGTAATTCTTCGGATCTGCTTGGGAAAGTGATCTTACCCTTGAGCTCATCGTGCTCTGTATCAAATCCGCCGTCAACAACACCGATATCGATATGTTCATAAAGGCTGTCATAGCCCCATGCACCGCGTGCATCAATAGCCTCAAGCCACCAGTTGTTGCCGTATGGACTCCACTCGTTCCACTCCTCCGTGTACCAGTCATAATCAGTGAACGGATCATTCGGAGTGTACTGCTCTTCGAGCTTGTGAACAGGGCAGATTGTTGCCAGTGCAACCGCATCGTGCTCCATCATCGTTTCGCAATAAGCATTAAGCTCATCAAAGCTCATACGCGGGGTTTTTATAACGCAGAGATTCATTTCAGGCAAGCTGCCTACAGTAATACCGCCTGTTTCGTGCAGAACATTGAGCTTTCTGAAAAAGCCTGCATCCTCTGCAAAAAACAGCAGCACCGTATTCTGAACGTATCCGTAGTTTTCGTCAACTGCCACAACGCTCTCATTGCCCATATCTTCAAGGAAATCCGAACGGGAAATGACAAGAGATAAAGAATCCGTAAATGTTTCTTCAATTGCCGCAAAGCTGATGTGAGAACCGAGACCTGAAAAGGCAGTTACAACAGCCATAATTATTTTAAATAAATTCGACACAAAAAACACCTCCGCATTCTTTTATATCTTGTATATAATAATATATATAAAACGATTTGTCACTATCAGAAACAAAAATTTTTTAAAAATTTTCAAAAAAATTCCGCATTTCAACGGGTTATTGTCGAAATCGGGATAATGTGTTATAATCCGTAATGTCATTGTCGGGGAAGCAGGTGTAACTCCTGCACGAGCCCGTCGCCGTGAGGTGCAACATTTCCGGCTTTTTCCTGCCCGATGCCGCAAATCGGGGACAAGCCATTGAGAATAATCTTGAGAAGGCGGAAAAATCACGCACCGCAGTCGAAATACCCGGATGACAATTGCCCGAACAAAGTGCCGCGAGAGCCGGCGGAAGAGGGACAAAAAACAAAAACATAAGGAGAAAACAAACTATGCAGAAAACACTTACAAAAAAAGTGTTGTGCACTGCTGTTTGTATCGTGCTGATTGCGGCTATAGCACTGTTTACATTCGGCTGTAACAAAACACAAGAAGCACCGCAGACCACCACCGCAGTATCATCCGCTCAGGATGCAACCCCGCTTGGTGAGGGAGCAACAAAATTCACCTTCACCGTAACAGACCCTGACGGAAAAGAAACCGCCTTTGAAATCAGCACCGACAAAACCGTTGTCGGCGAAGCACTTCAGGAGCTTAACCTGATTCAGGGTGAGGAAGGTCCTTACGGGCTTTATGTCAAAACAGTCAACGGCATCACGGTAGATTACGACACAGACGGTATGTACTGGGCATTTTACATCAACGGCGAAATGGCACCCTCAGGTGTAGATATGACCGAAATAAAACCTGACGAAACCTATGCTTTCAAAGCAAGCAAATAAACTTGTTGACACGTTTTTTTCAACAAGGTATAATATTTTCTGACAATTTACACTGTGAGTGGTTTCCTTTTCTTCGGAACAGGAATTAAAACGGAATGCGGTTTGAATCCGCAGCAGCCCCCGCTACTGTATTGCTGACAACGCTCTTCATTTATGTCACTGAATAACTCATTCGGGAAGGCGAAGAGCAGCGGATGAAGCTAAGCCAGGAGACGTGCCATTTGCGGTATGCTCAAATCTTTCGGTGGGAAGGATATTGATGACCGTCAAGCACGCTTTTAACGTAGAGTTAACGGTGTGCTTTGGGTTATTGTGTCCGAAAGCGCTCACGTGAAAGTGAGTGCTTTATTTTTTGTCAGAAAGGATACAAAGCAATGAAAAAAAGCCTCAGAATTATCTCACTTCTTCTCTGTGTTGCAATGCTTTGCGGAATAAGCGCATCTGCATATTCCGCAAACGAAATGGCAGACAGTGTTACTGCATGGCTGCAAAAAAACATTACAGTTGAAGAAGCGGCAAAAGAAAGCACAATCGACTCATATCTCGATTGGACGGTTTTTGCCACAGCACGGTATGGCTCTGACAGCTATACCGACGCTTACAAAGCATATATAGGCAATGCTGTAAGTAAAAATTTCGAATCACTGTACCTGAGCGATTATTCAAGAATCGCCCTTGCCGCGATGTCTGTTGGTCTTAATCCCAAAGATATAGGCGGCAAAAATCTGCTTGAAGCAATCGCCAAAACCGATTACAGCGCAGAAATTTACACAGGTGGACTTTTTTACGCACTTATCACACTTGTTGCCGCCAACTACGACCAAGACGCACAAAACAGTCTTCTCAACATAATTCTCGCTTCACAGCGTGTTGACGGCGGCTTCAACTCTTATGTCGAAGTTGACCCGTCCGCATATTGGACGGTAAGCGGTGAACCCGACTCAACCGGTATGGCACTTCAGGCTATTGCCGCATTTGCCGGCAACGACAAGGTTGACGCAGCAATTAAAAAAGCTGTTGATTTCGCCATAGCCAATCAGCTTGAAGATGGCGGTTACGGCGCATGGGGTGTCAGCGCAGAAAGCACCGCCCAGATTATGCTCGGTCTTTGTTCAGTAGGTATAAATCCGCTGGACAAAGACTTCACAAAAGGACAGAACAATATGCTCACGTCGCTTTCTTCTTTCATCAACGAAGATGGTGGTGCACGCTGCTGGGATGGCTCATCAAACATTATGACAAGTTATCAGCTTCTTATGGCTGTCAACGCTTACGAGCGCTTTACAAACAACGAAGAGAACATCTACACACTCTCGCTGTTAGACAATATAAAACACACCATAAGCACATCGAAAATCGGAACAGCCGTTCCTGCAATTGCAAATTTTGCAATATCAATTGTTGAATTCCTCTTCAACATTCTCGGTCTTGAATTATACGTTCAGCCGTAATTAACGGACACTTGACCGAATAACGAGCGTAAATTGTCAAAAAAGTGACACTTGCGTCAAAACGCAGGTGTCACAGATTCAAAGAGAAAGTAACATAATGAAAAAAATTACTGTAATATCAATTATTATTTTGGCTGTATCAATCTTTTGCAGCTGCGCAAAACAAGAATCTCAACAGAACAACTCCGCACAGTTGCCTGAACAAACCGTTACTGAAATCACAGCAGCTGAGGGTAACACCACCGATTCAACCACGCTTGCCGACAGCTCAACCCTGCCTGCCACAACACACTCAATCACACAGCAAACCAAGCAGACCAACACAAGTGAAACTCTCGCAGGTTTGACTGACAAGGTAATCTCCTCTGCCCCAACTACGCTTGTCGGCATTCAGACTTTACCAACCGCAACACAACCGCTCGAACAAACAAACGCAATCGAAACTCTTACAAACACGACAGACAAGGTAAGCACCACAGCTTCAGCCACACTTGCCGACAGTCAGATTTCGCCTGCCATAAACAGCTCATCCGCACAGCAACAATCAACCTCATCAGTGCAGACAACCACTTTCACTTCTTCAACCGCGCAGGATGATTCACTTATAACTGTCAGTGTTTTTTGCTCATGCAAAAACGCTGTAAACTACGGAATACGAGATAAAAAAGATTTTTCAGAATTCATACCCGAAGACGGTGTGATTTTTTCAGCAACCGTAACCGTACCGAAAGACAGCACCGCAATGGACGCAATCAAAACAGCAGCACTTGAAAACAATGTTGAAATAAAAGAAACCAGAGGATATATCCGCGGCATTGGCGGTCTTTTTGAAAAAGATTGCGGCGGAGCAAGCGGATGGATGTACTGCGTAAACGGCACGTTCCCGAATATGTCTTCAGACAAATACAAACTCATTAACAACGATAGTATCGAACTGCACTACACTGTAAAATCAGGTGACATTACATAACATAAAAACAGGTTTTCAGGCTAAAACAAAGGAGCAACAAATGAAACTGAATTTAAGAGAAATCACCGTTTTCAGTATGTTGGGCGCAATGATGTATGCCTCCAAAATACTGATGGACGCACTGCCGAATATTCACCTGATAGGTACGTTTATTGTCGCGATAACCGTTGTTTACAGGCAAAAAGCGCTCTATCCGCTGTATGTATTTGTGTTTATCACAGGTCTGCTCAACGGCTTTGCGACGTGGTGGATACCTTACCTGTACATCTGGGCAGTGCTCTGGGGTGCAGTTATGCTGCTGCCGAAAAATATGCCAAAAAAAATAAGACCCGTTGTCTATTCTCTTGTCTGTGCAGCACACGGTCTGTTTTACGGCATACTCTACGCTCCTGCGCAGGCACTTCTTTTCGGGCTTAATTTCAAGGGTATGCTTGCCTGGATTGCCGCAGGGCTTCCCTTTGACATCACGCATGCGGTCAGCAACCTTTGTTGCGGGCTTCTGATATGTCCGCTGATTGCAATACTGAGAAGAGCAAACAAAAGCAGAATATAAAAAAAGACCTCTTACGTTAGATAAACTATCGTAAGAGGTTATTTTTATTTCAGCATATTCTGCCAACCTTTGACAATAAAGCCCCAGGTGTCTTCAAAAGCTTTGAACTCGCCGTGGTATTCGCTTGTACATTCCCAGGTTTTTGCAAACCTTGCGTTTTCTTTGTCTTTACCGGTAGCTTCAAATATCATCTCATCGTGTACGCCGTCATCGTCGGTGTCATTGAACTTCACCTTATATTTCACGCCGTCAATTACGATTCTCTTTGAGCTTTTGATTTTATACTCGTATCGGCTTTCATCAAAGGTTGCTATTCCCTTGAATCCGAATTCAGGATAGTTGAAACGGATTTCCTCGGTATCGTTGTAGCTGTAGCCGAAATATCCGCTTGTTTTCTCTGTTTCACACTCCCATTCGCAGGTGCTGAGTGTATCGTAAAGCTCTAACTTGCCGAAGAATTTTCCGACAGAGGAAAAGATAATGATAAGAACAATCAGCACAAGTGCACCTATACCGCCGACGAGAGAAAGGAACCTTTTCTTTTTTTCGTCATCGGATTTGAGTATGTTTTTAACCTGTGTCGCAAGTCCGACAGTTTTTTTACGCAACTGTTTTGAAAGCTGTGCCGCAGACTTCTTTTTTGCAGGACGCGACTGCTTTGAAATCTTAGCAGACGGCTTTGCTGTCTCAGGCTGTGCCTGTTCAGGCTTCTTCTCAGCAGGCTTTGCTTGTTCGGGGCGCGGCTGCTCAGGCTTAGGTGCCGCAGGGCGGACAGGCGCAGGACGAGCCGGTGCAGGACGGAAGCCTACCGGAGGCGGCGCTGTGGGACGCTGTGCTGCAGGTTGAGCAGGAGCAGAACGCTGTGCTGCGGGCTGTGTGGGCATAGGGCGCGGTGTTATAGGTTGAATCGGTGCAGAACGGAACTCCACAGGACGGGGGATCTCCGGATTCTGTGACGCATACTGAACGGGCGCAGGTCGAGCCTGAACAGAGCGCTGTGCCACAGGCTGCGATATAGGTTCACGTTTTGCTATAGGTGAAGCGCAAACAGCGCATACCGTACTGTTATCCGGAATGTCTGATCCGCATTTTCTACAAATCATTTCAGTTTCTCCTTGTTGATTTTTCGCTTTAACTCAGCTGACCACCGAATCCGTCAGCAACACAAACAGTCGGCAAGGCTTTTCATCGTTAACCGAAGCAACGGCAAATGTTATCCTAAAACCACCGGAACATCTCTGCCGCCAATCTGCCGACTCCATTTAGATTATTTTACCACAAAACCCAACTATGTTGCAAGTATATTTATATAAAAAAGTCGGCACCCCGAAGGATGCCCGACTCAGACTGCCGATAAAGTCAAATCAGGCACCCCGAAGGATGCCCGATTGTAAACAGATGCTAAATATTATTCTTCTTCCATTCTTGCCTTTGCGTCTTCGATAACCTTCTGCTGAACGTTCATCGGAGCATCCTCATAGCGGACAAACTCAAAGGTGAAGTGACCTCTGCCCTGTGTAACCTGACGGAGAACAGTTGCGAAATCGCCCATTTCGCCCATGGGAACTTCAGCAACAAATTCCTGAAGAGCAGGCTCGTCGGACGGACCCATACCGATAACACGGCCGCGACGCTTTGTGATATCACCCATGATGTCGCCGAACTTTGATTCGGGCATATAGACCTTAAGAAGGCCGACAGGCTCAAGAATTGTGGGCTGTGCCTCGGGGATAGCAGCCTTGAATGCAAGAGCAGCAGCAGTCTTGAATGCCATTTCCGATGAGTCAACGGGATGGTAAGAACCGTCGTGAAGAGCAGCCTTGATACCTACCATCGGATAGCCTGCGATAAGGCCCTTTGCGATACAGTCGCGAAGACCCTTTTCAACTGCGGGGAAGAAGTTCTTCGGAACAGCACCGCCGACAACTTCGTCAGATGTGAATACGAAATCCTCTTCGCCCATATACGGCTCAAAACGAATCCATACGTCACCGAACTGGCCGTGACCGCCGGACTGCTTCTTATGGCGACCCTGCTTGTCGATAACCTTGCGGATTGTTTCTCTGTATGCAACTCTGGGAACAGTGAGGTCAACCTCAACGCCGAACTTGGACTTGAGCTTGGACTTGACAACGTCAAGGTGCTGCTCGCCAAGACCGCTGACGACCTGCTCACGTGTTTCCTTATTGATCTGGAACTTGATTGTGGGATCTTCCTCACAAAGACGGACCATACCTGAAGCAACCTTTTCCTCTTCACCCTTCTTACGGACGTTTACTGCCATTGAGAAGCAGGGTGCAGGGAATGAAACGGGGTCAAGAATAACCTCGTTCTTGGGTGCATAAAGTGTATCGCCTGTGACTGTGTTTGCAAGCTTTGTTGCAGCACCGATATCACCTGCAGGGATGCAGGCAGCATCTTCCTGCTTGCCGCCGCGTACGGTAACAAGCTTGCCCATACGCTCAGGCTCGCCTGTGCGTGAGTTAACGGCAGCTGCATCTGATGTGAGCTTACCGGAGATAACCTTGAAGTAAGACATCTTACCTACGAACGGGTCAGCAACTGTCTTGAAGCAGATAGCTGCAAGCGGACCGTTTTCGTCGCACTCAACGCCGCCCTCGCCTGCGTTTGTAGCGTCGGGAGCGAAGTTTGCAATACAGTCAAGGAGCATATCGACAGCATCCATTGTGTAGCCTGCGCAAGCAAATACGGGCACAACAGAACCGTCAACAATACCCTGCTTAAGACCCTTGACGATCTCCTCCTGAGTAAACTCTTCACCCTCGAAGAACTTTTCCATAAGTTCATCGTCTGCAGAAGCAACAGCCTCTGTGAAGATATCTCTCATAGCGTTGACTCTGTCATCATCAGGCATAGCAATTTCGTTTGCGTTGCCGTATGTGTATGAATAAGCCTTGTTTGTTACAAGGTTTACGTAGCTGACAATCTTGCCGTCGACAATCTGGGGAACAACCATCGGGCAGGCGGAAGCACCGACCTGAGCAACGATAGTGTTGAATGTGCGGTAGAAATCGTTCTGCTCTGTGTCAAGTCTTGTGACTGCGAACATCTTTGCGATGCCGCGCTTGTCAGCAGCCTTGAGAGCCTTCTCTGCACCGACGTCAAATTTTTCCATGTTACCGCCGACAACGATAAGTGCGCACTCTGCAGCGCGTACACCCTCTGCAATGCCGCCTGCGAAGTCGAACATACCGGGAGTGTCAAGAAGATTTATCTTGCAGCCGCCCCATTCGAGCGGAGCAACAGCAGTGGAAACGGACGCTGTGCGGCGCTTCTCTTCTGCGTCAAAGTCAAGTACTGTGTTTCCGTCTGCAACACGGCCGAGACGGTCAGTTGCTTTGGCAATATAAAGCATAGCTTCGGCGAGAGTTGTCTTACCTCTGTCACCGTGGCCGGCAAGTGCAATGTTACGGATGTCTTTTGCGTTATACGCTTTCAATGTGGTTTCCTCCTTGCAGCCGTGCCTTTTCGGGCACAGACCGATTGTGTGTTTAGAATTAAACGATATTCGCCCAAAAAGCGAATACTATGGTGAATTATAACATAACCTTTTCGCGTTTTCAATAATTTTTTTAGAAATTGCACAAAAATTTTATATTTTTGCCTTTCCTTTTTATTAATTTCTTTTTTCGCTATGTGCCTCAAAAACAATTGCCTTATTGCCGTTAATGATATATAATAGATATATTGTTATTATCTCAAACCAAATCCACAATATAAAGCGAGTTGTTAAAAAAATGACAAAAACCGCATTAAGAATATTATCCGCCGCACTTATTCTCATTATAGCCTGCAGTTCACTGTCAGGCTGCTCCGAAACCGTAAAGAATGCCGAGCTGAGATGTCCTCTGCCCCAGGAGCCGAACTCGGTTGACCCGCAGACAGCTTACAGCAACGAAAGCCTGACGATTGCCGCAAACTGCTACGAAAGTCTTATGAAAACGGATGAAAACGGCAAACTTGTGCTTGCCGCCGCATCAGATATGCAGGTTTCTCCCGACGGGCTCGCCTACCTTTTCAGGCTCAGAAAAGACAGCAAGTGGCATATCAACTCAAACCACGAAGAAATATTCGGCGAAAACTACGAAACAGCCATTGATCTTCGTGTAACCGCACACGATTTTGTCTTTGGCTTTCAGCGTGCACTTGCCCCTGAAACACAGTCGCCGTATGCTCAGCAGCTGTTTATGATAAAAAACGCCGAAAAAGTCAACAGCGGCAAACTTCCCGTCAGCAATCTTGGTGTAAGAGCGATTGACGATTACACGCTTGAAATTCAGCTTGAGTATGCCGGCTCCGAATTTATACGTATGCTTGCCGAGCCTGTCACCGCGCCGTGCAACCGTGCTTTCTTTGAAGCAACGAAGGGACGTTACGGACTTGGCGCAGAGTACGTGCTGTGCAACGGTCCTTTTTACCTTTCGCGCTGGTATGAGAAGAGCAACATTGTCCTGCGCAGCAACCCCGATAACGAGGCTTCACAGGCATCCATATACTCAGTAACATACGCTTTCACGCAGGATGAAAAAGTTATTATAGATAAACTGCTTGACGGCACGTATGCTGTGGCGCCGCTCACCGCAGAGCAGGTTGAAGAAGCAAAAAAGAAAAAATGCAACGTGCACGAAATAAACAACGGTGTCTGGGGACTTATGTTCAACTGTGCCGACGAAACAATGCAGAACCCCAAAATGCGTCTGGCACTTGCCCTGGCAACAAAGTATGACGTACTGCGTTCGGGTGTCACAAGCATGACAGCAACAGCAACAGGCATTGTCCCGGCTTCATGCACCGTTGAGGGCAGGTCGTATTCCGAGGTTGCACCGCAGATCGGACTGCCTGCATACAATGCCGTTACCGCAAAAAAATATTATGACGAATGCACAGAAGAAAGCAGCTGCCACATCACCGTACTCTGCACAGCCGAAGAAGAGGATGCAATGCGCAAGGTAATACAGGACTGGCAGCAGATTTTCGGCTTGACACTGACAGCAGGTGTCGAGGTTGTTGAAGCCGATGAGCTTGAACGTCGCGTAAAAGCAGGCGACTATCAGTGCGCACTTTCAAAAATAACAACAGACGCACAGACTGCCGTTGAGTTCCTTCAATCCTTCCGCGGCGGTGCAAATGTCTGCCGCTTCTCATCGCAGAATTTCGATAAGCTGCTCAACCAGCTTTCCCTCGCAGGCTCACCGCAGAGCGTTGTCGAAGGCTGCTCAGCCGCACAGTCATATCTGGTTCAGAACGCCGTTATTCTGCCGCTGTTTTACACAAGCAGATATATTGCATCAGGTGAGAAGATGACAGGAGTTAAAATTCTCCATTCGGGAAATATGGTTCAGCTCACCGATGCAGAGCTGCTCAAATAAGAATAAAGGAAGCTGTTTAATGAACACAAAAAGAAAAGCACTCATATCGGTCAGCTGGCTGCTCGTTGCAGTATGTATGGCAATCATCTTTGCGCTGTCGCATCAGCCTGCCTCAGAGTCAGGAGAGCTGAGTATGAGCGTTATGGGATTTTTCGCAAAGATATTGACCGAATTCATAGAATCTATAGGTCACGATGCATTCCGCTCAATTGCACATGCGCTCGAATACTGCGGACTCGGTCTGCTGCTGTTCAATGCGCTTTATCATACGGCACAAAAGCCGCTCATAATACCGAGCTTTGCAGTCGGTGTATTCTACGCACTGACCGATGAAATACACCAGCTTTTTATCGAGGGCAGAGCGTTTCAGTTTACGGATATTCTGATTGACGCGGCAGGCGGCGCAGTCGGCGTTGCCGCAGGATATGTTATATATAAGGTTATTATTAATATCATAAAGCATCACAGAGGTAATACATTTGAAAAAGAATGATGAATTTGAGCTTGAGATAACAGGGATGACCGCTGAAGGAAACGGAGTCGGTCACAAAGACACAATGGCGGTTTTTGTCAGCAACACAGCGGTTGGTGACACAGTGCTTGCCCACGCAATCAAGGTCAAAAAGAATTACGCTGTTGCAAAGGCAATGAGCATAATATCGCCGTCACCTGACAGAACCGAATCGGATTGTCCCGTGTTCAACCGATGCGGCGGCTGCGTATACCGCCACATTACCTACGACGCAGAGCTTAAAATAAAGCAGCAGAAGGTTGCCGATGCATTCAGACGTATAGGCAGCCTTGATGTAACGCTTCGTGAGATTGTCGGCAGCGACCGCACGGACTATTACCGCAACAAGGCACAGCTGCCTGCAGGCATTGAAAACGGCAAGGCAAAGCTCGGCTTTTATTCATTTCACAGTCACAATATTATTGACTGCACAGCCTGCCGCCTTCAGCCGCAAAAGTTTTCCGAAATTGCCGAAGCAATGCGCAACTTCATTGACGAAAACAGCATATCGGTCTATGACGAAAAAACAGACAGCGGACTTATACGACATCTTTATATACGCGCATCAAAAAACTGTGAAGAGATATCCGTATGCATTGTTATCAACGGCAATTCACTGCCCTGTGCGGATAAGCTGTGGCAGCTCGTTGAACCGCTTGGCGCAACAGGACTGAGTATCAACATAAACAAAGAAAACACAAATGTTGTGCTGGGTGAAAAAACAAAAACACTTTTCGGCAAAGCGGAAATCACAGACACATTGCTCGGCACGCAGTTTGAAATATCTCCGCTTTCATTCTATCAGGTCAACCGCGACCAGACCGAAAAGCTGTATTCGATTGTTGCGGAATACGCGCGCCTCACACCCGACACGGTGCTGCTGGATATGTACTGCGGCGTCGGCACAATCGGTCTGACAATGGCAAAGAGAGTGAAAAAACTCATCGGCGTTGAGATTGTTGCACCTGCAATTAAAAACGCAAAGAGAAACGCAGAGCTCAACTCCATAACCAACGCGCGCTTTATCTGCGCGGATGCCGCTCAGGCAGCACATCAGCTCAAAAGCGAAGGAATCAAACCGAACGTAATAATCCTCGACCCGCCGAGAAAGGGTTGCGACGAAGAGCTTATAAAAACAGTTGCCGAAATGTCGCCCGAGCGTGTGGTTTACGTTTCCTGCGACCCTGCAACGCTCGCAAGAGACTGCGCGGTTTTCAACACCCTCGGCTATACTATAGAAGAAGCAGACGGCACAAACCTCATCACACCCGTTGATATGTTCCCCCGCACCGCACACGTGGAAACTGTTGTTTCTCTGGTCCAACGTAAGCCTGACGACATATCAACATAATCATTCTTGTATATATACAACATCCGCACTATAGCAATCTGCTATAATGCGGATTTTCCATTAGCTTTCAATACTGTTTATCAATTTTTTGAATGTAGGTTTCTCTCTAAAATCTTCTGAAAGTGGATATCTGTTTGTCAAAAGATGCTTTACTCTGCTTTGCATTTTGCTTGTTCCAAGGTTAGTTTTTGCTTTTTCGAATATAGCACCATTTACAACAGGTGATGTACTTACGGAAATGTCAGGTAAACTGTCAAAAGCCTTGGCAAGTCTCACTTCTTCCTCAAAGCATCTGATGGCACTTTCTTCGTCACCATTCAAATATCTCTTTACACCGAGATAACCATAATTGTAAATAATATGATTAAAGCTCTTGCCGTAATCCTCATCTGGCATAACAGCTTTCAGCAAATCGATAAAACTCTCTAAAATCATTTCATCATAGTCCGTAGGCTCATCATATGTTCTGAACAAGGTTTCACCAAGTAATCTTAAAAGTTCAGATACACCGTTTGCACAGGCTTGTTTTCTTTTTTCTGTATCATTGTGATAAATATACATAGCTTCAATATCTCTTGAATTCTGCATTAAAGGCATACCTGACAACACTCTTTCAGCATAAGTTATATCTACTCCGCTTGCATCAATCACACTTAATCTGCTCAAATATCTGCACATCAGCTTCTTTGCCCAAATTCTGATGCTATCGGTTGTACACTGTTCTTGAATCAACTCATAAATGTTTTGTACCTCATCTCTGACCTCAAGCAAACAATTTGCATTAAGATTTGCATTTGTAAGGCAGTTCAGATATTTTACAAGCAAATCAAAATTCCCGGGGAATTCACACACCGCTTGCTTCATCAATGCTGTCACTTCTTCGGGCTTATGCTCACTCCAAAGTCTTGAATATTCGTTGCAATAATGCTGTATTTTTCGTTCTTGTTCAATTTTGTTAATACCGAGAAGATTGTCAACGCTTGTGCCGAAAAAAGATGATATTGCAGGAAGCATAGTAATATCGGGATATGTTTCATTACGCTCCCATTTGCTTATGCTCTGGTTGCTAACACCGAGAAAATTCGCAAGAGTCTCCTGTGTTATGTTTTTATCTTTTCGCATTGATTTTATTGTTTCGCCAATATTGATTGTCATTTTAGTCAACTCCTTAAAGAAATCAACAGCGCTGTTGTCATCTGTATCGTACCAATTTTCCAAAAACAAATCAATGACTTGTTTGTAGATGCGAAATCAACCGATAGTTGGAACGTTAACGCAACAATTGATTGCATTCCAACAGCAACAAAACATCCGCACCATAGCAACAAGCTACGATGCGAATTCTTTCATTTTATTTCTTTACAACAGGAACCCATATTTCACTGCGGTAATCGGGACTACCCATATTACCTTCGGTATAAGCCTCAATATCCATTTCATAGGTCGGCTCATAACCTGATGTCGGGAAGAATTCCGAAACAATTTTGTGCCACATATCCTGCATAGCATCCGGCATTGCACCTTCACATTCAAACACTGCCCAAGTTCTTGCAGGCACAGTGTTCCTTCTGAAGCCTTCGGGAACCTCGGCGTTTTTATCACATTTTGCTGCGATTGAATAATCAAAAGTATTTGCATTTTCGGGAAGATTTCCGTAGCACACACCAAATATGAAGGTTTTGTCTGTCGTTAATTCTGTTAATCTCTTAACACTTCCGTCTTTGTGAGAACGTGTCCAAAACTCAGGAATACTCTTAGCATTTTCTGAATTATCAACAGTATGTGCTTCGACCTTTTCAATAATATCAAAAGCCTCTTTTTCTACAATTTTATAGTCCATTATATTGCCTCCGCTTAAAGTAATTTTCACAGTGAGGCGAGAAAAAGATCTGAGTTTTGAACCGTCCTTTTTAGCTTCAGACGGAGTAATTCCGTGAAACCTTGTAAAAGCTCTTGTAAAACTTTCAGGACTTTCATAGCCGTACTTCAATGCAACATCAATTACTTTTGAATCGGAAGCACACAACTCATTGCCGGCAAGCGTAAGCCGTCTGTTTCTGATGTAGTCACCAAGGGTAATTCCACATAGTATACCGAAAATCCTCTGAAAATAAAAACTCGAACAAGCAGCTTCTTTTGAAACAAGCTCCATATCAATTTCATCGGTCAGATGATTCTCAATATAATTTATTGCATTCTGTATGCCCGTAACCCAATCCATATTTTCACCTCTTTGTACGGTTACATTATAAAACAATTATAATATTAACTCTTGACTTTTTTTGCTCATTTTTGTATAGGTATATTTCAGCACATATCAATAAACAAACAATTACCCCGTTGTGATTGCAGTTTTACTGCTGTACTGCTTTCACAGCGGGATTTATATATATATTACTAAAGTTACGTTCTTACGGTTCGCCGTATTCCCGTTTCATAGCTTCCATTGAAACTACCCACTGTTTGCCCAAAGCTCGTCACAGGATATGTCAATATCATCGTTCCATATAATGCCGTAACCGCCTTGATCGACAATTACAGAGCTGAAAAGTTCCGGGGAACCTTTAAGAGGTAAAAAGAACCCGTACTTCTCAAAAAGCGGTGCAATATCATAAATTTTTGTTACGCCCTCGCAAAACTGAACGCTTAGCTTGTAATCAGGCAGAGCATTTACATTTTTCACTTTGTGGAACATATACAAGCCTCCTTTACTCGAGAGGAGAAAGAGGGATAAACTCCTGTGTTTCCCAAATCTTCAAAAGCTCATCCTTGTGCATAGCACTCCATTCGAGAACCATTTCAAGCGCCTTCTTGGGAAGCTCTCCTTCCAACCGCAACATATCACGGTATCGTGATATGTTGTCAATGATATTATAGCATATAATATAATTAAGCTAAATATTCTTTTCCAACAGATATTCTTAGAACATATAAAATTATAATTATTGATTTTGTTTTTCAACAGACCACATCTGCCTATTGCACTAAAAAACTCACTGAAAACATTATAAAAAACAACACCCTTCGTGAAGAAAGGTGTTATTCAACGAAAATATTAACTTTTATGTTTCAGCTTTCATTATCCTGATTCATATTAACACCCGTGCTCGGAGTCGATTCGGCAGATGCCGCCATAAACACCGGAGCAAACCTCGGGTTTGAAGCCATTGAAAAAGCTTCTGCATCGCTGATGATAATATGATCTGCAACACGGATATTGATAAGACCGAGTGCATTTATAAGCAGCTTTGTCGTTTCTACATCGTTACGTGAGGGCGAAGCAAATCCTCCCGGATGATTATGCGCAAGAATGATGCTGTCGGCATTATTCTGCAGTGCAAGCTGAGCGATTTTGCGTATATCAACCTGCGCCAGCTTCAGCGAACCGTCGGAAACAAAAACAAAATTATTTATCCTGCCCTGAGTGTCAAGGCACATTATACCGACGCGCTCGTTCTTGAGGCCGAAAAAGCGCGGCACAAGAAACGATTTTGCATCGTCGGAATCGGAAATTGCTTTTATTTTGTCAACCTTATCGGCAGAATACCTGCGGAAGAGCTGAGGTACCATCGTGATAAGTGTTGCTGCAGAGTCGCCTATGCCGTCAACTGAAACCAAGTCGTCATAACCTGCTTCAAACACAGCCGAAAGTGAGCCGAACCGCTCAATCAACCGATGTGCAACAGGGTTTGTGTCGCCCCTTTTGTTTGCGTAGAAAAGAAGCAGCTCCAGCACCTCGTGATCGGCAAAGCCGTCAAGACCGTTGGTGTTGTATTTTTCGCGAACCCTGTCTCTGTGACCTGCGTGAACCGAAGCGCTGTTCACGTTTTTATCAACTTGCCGAGACATTGAATACCTCCAACTTTTCGCCGTTTATATCACGGAATAAGCTGTATGATGATTCTATATCGATTTTTGAAATCTGAGAAACGGGCAGGCATTTATCCGGCGGGAACATAACGGTTACAACAGTCATACCGTTGCCTGTTTTTACCACAGACATATCCCTGGATTTGTCACTCTTATCCGTGTCGGTACACATTCCGATTGCAAGGTCGTAAAGGAACTTGTGCTGAGGAGCCGGGAAACCTGTTTCTTTGATCTTGACAGTCAACACACCGAAGGTTGATGCCGTATACTCACCCTTGATATATATAGTTGCACCTATGCAGTTTTCATTGTTGAGAAGCTTCTTGGCAACCACGGTTTCGCCGTTGAAGATATCTGTTGTGATCTCCTCACGCATTTTGCTCATCTCTTCGTACGGAATAATATTGTCGTAGATATCCTGCATTATATCCGTGATTTCTTCATCACCCAGCATAAGAAGCGAGCTCAGCTCAGGATCAACAGTATATTCCGTTGCACTCTCTGACGTGTTGTCGCCCACATTACCTGATGTGCTTTCGTCCTTTATTTCATCCCAGTCGTATTGCCAGAGGTACATGGCATCTTCAGGTATGGAGTATCCGTCCACCATACCGTAAGGCTCTTCATGCGGTTGACTTGCAGTTTGCTCTCGCTTTTTGCTCTCGTTGATATTGATAAATAACACCGCACACAACGTCAGCACGACACACGGTATTATAATCGCTGTTGCAAACGCAATTAACGATTTGTTCTTGTCGTGTTGAGCCATTGAGCAACCTCCCGTAAAAATTTTCTTAATAATATCACATTATTATACAAAACTCAAGCTCAAAGTAAAACTTGTTATCAACCGCAAGCTTATTTACAAAGCCGTCTGCGACTTTTCAACCCTTCTCTCGCACCATCTTGCGCTCGGTATTTAACGTAGGCACAAGATGTGCCTAAATGCAAAAAAAGGTTGACACAGTCGGCATTTTTGTTATATAATAGCACCTTGTAAGGTCTAAAGTGGAGTATCATGCCAGTATACTTTTCACCGCTTTGGTCATAAATCACACCTTGAATGGAGGTTATGCACAATGAAAAGGACTTATCAGCCCAAGAAGCGTCATCGCAAGATGGAGCACGGCTTCCGCAAGAGAATGGCGGACAGAAACGGCCGTAAGGTTCTCGCCCGCCGCAGAGCAAAGGGCAGAAAGCAGCTCTCTTACTAATTTCGGGTAAGAGCCACAAGGCGAACGGTTATGGCTTCAACTATCACATCTTTAAATCGTAACATCGACTTCCGCCGCGCATACAGCCGCGGCAAAGTCTATTCAAATCCTGCACTGGTAACTTATGTAGCAAGGACCCGTGCGGGTATTTGTCGTGTCGGAATTACAACAAGTAAGAAGATCGGCAACGCAGTTGAACGCAACCGCTCCCGCAGAGTGATAAGGGCGGCGTTCCGCACAGCACTACCTCAGGTAGAAGGCAGCTGGGACATCGTTTTTGTCGCAAGAAGCAAAACAAAATACCTCAAAAGCACTCAGCTTGAAACAATTATTTTCAACCACTTGAAGCAGGCGGGTGTTATACACTGATGAAAAATGTTCTGCTGCGGTTAATCCGCTTTTACCGCGAAAAAATTTCGCCGCACAAGCCACCTATGTGCCGCTATTATCCCACCTGCTCCGAATACGCGATGCAGGCGTTGGAGGTGCACGGCTTGTTTTGGGGCAGTCTGCTGGCAATACGCCGGCTTTTGAGGTGCAATGTTTTGTTCCCCGGCGGGTACGATCCGGTACCCCCGAAGAAAAACCACACGGAGGACGATTAATGGAATTTTTCAGAGAAATACTTGCTGTACCGTTTGGTTGGTTGCTCGGTCAGTTTTACGGTTTGGTTGATATTTTCTTTGATGCAGGCAGCTATTTTGTAGCAATTGCTCTTTTTGCGCTTGTTTTCAAAATCATTCTGCTTCCCAGCGCAATCAAGCAGCAGAAAAGCACAGCCAAGCAGGCAAGACTTCAGCCTAAAATCCGCAGAATTCAGGAAAGATACAAGGGCGACAGAAACGCTCAGCAGAAAATTCAGGAAGAGCAGCAGGCTCTTTATCAGCGCGAAGGCTTCAACCCGATGAATCAGGGCTGCCTTCCCTTACTCATTCAGTTCCCCATCATTATCGGTCTCTATGGCGCGGTTTACAAGCCGTTGACATTCATCCTCAAAGTTCCGGCAGAGGTTATCGAAACCTTCAAGACTGCTTTCAAAGCAATCGCACCCGGACTCGGCATCAAAAACCCCTCTGATTATCAGATCGAACTTCAGATGGTCAACAACATCGGTGCAGTTAAAGATTATCTCATCGAAAAAGGAACAGCAATCAATAACCTTGACAGTATCGTTGATGAAATACAGAATTTTGCTACTTCACAGTTCCAGTTTTTCGGCGTCAACCTCGGTGATGCCCCCAGTTTCAAAACGATAAATATTCTTCTTCTTATACCTGTTCTTTCATTCATCACATCAGTTGCTACATCTCTTATCACCCAGATGCGTCAGAAGCGCAACAACCCCGGCGCATCAAACAATGCTATGATGGGTTGTATGACCTTTGGTATGCCCCTTTTCTCTGCATACATGGTCACACTCTTCCCCGCAGCAGTCGGTGTTTACTGGATTATCAACAACATCTATTCATTTATTCAGACTCTTGTTGTCGGCCACTTCTACAGCTCCGATAAAGTTATTGCAACAAATATGGTCGAAGAGACAATCTACCGCCGTTCAAAAGAAAACAACCAGAAGATCGTGGCGGAGAAAAAGAAAAACGAGAAAAAATAACACTTAAGGTGGTACAATAATTTGATTAAAGAAGCAATCGGCATCGGCAAAACGGTTGACGAAGCACGCGAGAACGCATCAGTTCAGCTTAACGCACCGTTTGAAGCAGATGTTCAGTTTACAGTTGTCGAGATGCCCAAGAAAAAGACTTTCGGCATTTTCGGCAAAGAAACCCCCGCAAAGGTTAAAGCATTTTACGAAATTCCCGACGAGAAGCCCGCAGCTAAGCCTGCAGAAAAGCCCGCAAGAGAGAAGAAGACAAGCAAGCCTGCTCCCGCACCCAAGGCTACTGCAGCAGCTCCTGTTGCAAAAGAAAAGAAGCCCGTTACAAACCCCGCTGCTTTTGAAGGCACAAAGGCATACATCACATCAATCCTCAAGGGTCTCGGCATTGATTCCTGCGAAATCTCCTTCGCTGAGGAGGAAGAGGGCCTTGCAATTGAGCTTGACTGCGGCGAAAACTACGGCGTAGTAATCGGTCGCAGAGGCGAAACTCTTGACGCAATCCAGTACCTTGTACGTCTTTATATGAACAAGGGCAAGGAAAACTACAAGCGTGTTTCCGTTAACATCGGCAACTACCGCGAGAAGCGTGCAGAAACACTTCGCGAGCTTGCAAAGCGCAACGCAGCAAAGGTTCTTCGTAACGGCAGAAACGCTGTTCTTGATCCCATGAACCCCTATGAGCGCAGAATCATCCACACAACAATCCAGGAGATTGAGGGTGTTGAATCTCACTCAGTCGGTTCAGACGGTGAGCGTAAGGTTGTAATCACACTTGCAGAAGGTGTTAAGCCCACAAACCCCGACTCACGCCGCTACAACAACAGAGGCGGTAAGGGCGGCTACAACAGAGGCGGCAACCGCGGCAACAGAAACAGCTCCGCACAGTCTGCTCCTCAGCAGGCACAGCGTGCACCCCGTTCTGATATTTCCAACGCAAGCCGCTACGGCAAGATTGAGCCGAAGAAGCCTGCAGCAACAGAAGAATAAAAATTATGACACCTTCATTTCGAGGGTGTCATTTTTTGTTGCCATATCGCTTTCGCGTCGGCAGGGGCAAGCCCCTGCCCTACACTTTTATCTGTTATCTATTCGATATTCTCTGTTATTTTAATTTGTCATCCTGAACGAAGTGAAGGATCTTTTGCAGTCACATTTTAAGATTCTTCGCTGTCACTCAGAATGACAATAAACAACATCTATCAACAAATGAAAAATGCTGTGAACCTGAACGGAGCAGGCTGACGGTGATGTACCTGAAAAAATATCCGAGTGAGTGTCCGTAGGCGGTAGATAAACCCTTCAAAGTCAGATCTATTTTGATAGCCGTAACGGTAATCGGAATGCACATTTGCGTTCCGATTAAACGAGCGGGGTTGAATCCGTCAGCCGTTGCGGAGTGCGGAAAACCCAAAAAGTATTTTTGGTTACTTTTGTTACGCGTGACAAAAGTGACTGCGGCTTCAGCCGCATATTATTTTTTCAACCCTCAGTCTTTGCCTGCGGCAAATCCAGCTCCCTTCAAAGGGAGCTTTTTACTCCCTCAGTCAGCTGCGCTGACAGCTCCATCAATGAGGGAGCCGCAAAGATTCTTCACTAGGCTTAAGAAAGACAAGAAATGCAGATAAAAAACCTGCAACAAATGCGGTGGCTTCTTAAGGACAGTTTCTGAGAATTAAGAACTACGAGCATTGCGAAGGCTAAGAAAAATACGAGAACATTTCGGTGTTTCTCGTATTTTTCTTTTTTTGCACATTTGCAGATTTTCTATTCTTATAGTACACTTAAAGCACCAAAGGAAAGGAAGGTGCAATAAGATGAAAAAGTACATTGAACAGAACGGAATTATCTATGAACTCAGAGGCGAGCAATATTACCCCTTGCTTGATCTCCCCGAACAAAAGGAGATCGGCAAGTACGGAAGATTGCACCTCGAATATCTCAAAGAACATCGCAAGGGGCGCTACACCAATCTTCTCTCGGAAGGTGTGCTCAATCAGCGGCTCTATGAGATCGACGTTGAAGCGAAAGCAATGGTGGAATGTATCATCCCCCGTCTCGCTGCTGAAAGAGGTATTGATGAGAATTTGAAAGCTCACGATATGCTCCGTTGGGTATCCGAGATGAACAACATCAAGACGAGCGCGGAAGAAATCGTTTTGCGGGAGGTGGTGTACGTATGAGTGTGATAAAAGAATTATGGCACGGCAATATCTGCCCTCAGACCGATAGCCGCAACAACTCTCCCGAAATGAAAGAGCTTATGAAATATATGGCTCGGCATCACGATGACCTGCTCAAAACGATGAGCGACGAGCAAAAGGAGATTTTCGAGAAATTCGATGATTGTTGGAGTGAGTACGTAAGCCTTGACGAAGCAGCCATCTTCGAATACGCCTTCCGTCTCGGAGCAAGTCTAACAATAGAAACGCTACAA
>JAGALQ010000018.1 GCA_017625095.1 Clostridia bacterium
GTTTTCCTTGTTTGGTACAAGCTGTATTTCGAAGAAGTTACTGCTGCAGAAATCAAGGAGGATGCAATTGCCCAGGATACTGACGCACAGGTAGCTCAGAGCTGCCTGAACATTCCTGATGCAGAGCGTCTCGACCAGCTTATGTAACGAGTGAAGCAGCAAATGAGATCATCAGCGGTGCAGGTGTCGTTTCTGCAAACTAAGGACTCTAAGCGACGGCACACAAGGAAACCGGCGGCACAGGTCTTGGTCTTTCAATTGTTAAGCATGCAGTGGCTTATCATGGCGGTACAATTGAGCTTGAGAGCAAAGTTGACATTGGAACAACGGTTACCATTTGTTTTGAAAATTAACGGATATGGATACATGTTAAATATAATCGGGATGATTTTAGAAAGAGAAACCGAACTTTTTTCAAAATCTTTCTCTAAGTAGTTGACAAATCACTCTAAAAAGAGTATAATACTTAAATAGAAAGGCAAAGGCGTCTTTGAGTTACAAGCTCGGAGCGCCTTTGCCTTTTTTTGTAAATAACTGAATAGCATATAAGCCGGTTTTGTGGAGCTGTTCGAGGATAATACGGAAAAAACAGATGAAATGAACTGTATGATTACCAAAGACTTTGGCTTTGATGAATGCTTCGATGTGGCAGGTCAAACTTATCCATGCAAGGTTGACAGCCGTATTTTGAATGCTTTTTCCTCTGTGCCGATGCGATTCTTTGCCTTGCGCAGAATGTGGCCTGCTTGCACTACTTGTAGATGAGAAGGAATTCGGTCTTACCGAAGCGGAAATGACGGAGTTGCTTAACCCTGCCTCATATATCGGCAGATGCCCCGAGCAGGTGTCGGCATTTGTAGAGAAGATCAAGCCGCTTTTGGCAAACGCTGACGGGAAATCAGCAGAAATAAACTTATAAGAAAAGAGGTTAACACGGTGGATAAGATTCTTATTTTGGATTTTGGCGGTCAGTATAACCAGCTCATCGCACGGCGTGTTCGTTCTGAGCAAGTGTATGCCGAAATCAAGCCCTACAACAAAATTACGCCCGAAGAAATAAAAGTGAATGACTACAAAGGCATCATCTTTACCGGTGGGCCGAGCAGCGTGTATGACGAGGCATCCCCTCATTATGATTCCGCTATCTTGGATTTAGGCATCCCGATTCTTGGTATCTGTTACGGAGATCAACTGATGGCGTATATGGCGGGCGGTGAGATTGCTTCTGCTGAAAATAGCAGTGAATACGGCAAAACTTCCGTGTTTACCGCAGAGAATGTTTTGTTTGTAGGGCTTCCAAGCGAAAGTATTTGCTGGATGAGCCATACCGACTTTGTAAAAACACTGCCGAAGGGCTTTATTACTATTGCTCATACCGCAAAATGTCCTTGTGCCGCTATGTGTGACGAGAGCCGTAAGCTCTACGGGGTGCAGTTTCATCCTGAAGTTACACATACCGTTTACGGTAAGCAAATGCTTCACAACTTCATTTTTTTAGTGTGCGGTTGCAAGGCAGACTGGAAAATGGAGAACTTCGTTGAAACCGCCGTGGAAAAGTATAGAACTTCACTTGCCGGCAAAAAGGTGCTTCTTGCACTTTCGGGTGGCGTGGATTCATCGGTTGCCGCAGTTCTTCTGCATAAAGCAATTGGCAATAATCTGACTTGTGTTTTCGTGGATCACGGACTGCTCAGAAA
>JAGALQ010000019.1 GCA_017625095.1 Clostridia bacterium
CGCTCAGAATGACAAAAGCTCCCTTTGAAGGGAGCTGGATTTGCCGCAAGGCAAAGACTGAGGGTTGCGAAATATTTCACACAATCCTCCGTCACGGCTTCGCCGCGCCACCTCCTTTCCAAAGGAGGTTTTTATATTGTCATCCTGAACGTCGTAGGGGCGACCATCGGTCGTCCGAAAAAGTAATATGTATAATAAAATATACGGGCGGCGGATTGCCGCCCCTACATTGCAATGACATTTTTAATGTCGCTGTAAATTGCCTTGTCATAAGTTTCTTTTTAAAGGAGTTGTTATTTCAAAGGTGACTGAGAATTGAAAAACGCAATATCCGGCAAAATAAAAAAGCTGTGAACAATGAAATGCAGTGGATAAAACAACATAATTCCCGACAGTAAATATCGGCTTATTCGTATGAATTACCGAAATATTGAAAATCGCTTTACTTTAATGTATTAATATGTTAAAATGCTAACACATTAAAGAATACGAAAGGATGTATTTATTATGAAAAAGTTTTTAGCACTTCTTCTCGCACTTTCAATGGTATTCTGTTTTGCAGCATGCGGCGGCAACACTGCTCCCGAAGGTGCAACAGATGCTGTTACAGATGCAGCTGATACAGGCGATAAGACAATCGTTGTCGGCTACACAATCTATGAGCCGATGAACTATCTTGATGAAAACGGTAAGCTTGTCGGCTACGACACTGAGCTTGCAGAGAAGGTTTTCGGCAACCTTGGCTACAAGGTTATCTTCCAGGAGATCGAGTGGAGCAGCAAGTACACTGATCTTGATTCAGGCACAATCGACTGCGTATGGAACGGCTTTACCTGCAACACAGCAGATGATGACGGTGTTCAGCGTGCAGAAAAGGTAGACTTCTCCTACAACTATATGGAGAACCGTCAGGTTGTCGTTGTTAAGGCTGATTCAGGCATCAAGACAGCAGCTGACCTCAACGGTAAGTTCGGCGTTGCTGAAAGCGGTTCAGCAGGCGAAACATATGCTAAGGAGTTCGAAGGCACATCCTTCAAGGGCTTCATCAAGCAGACAGATTGCCTTACAGAGATCAAGGCAGGCACAGCTGATTTCGCAGTTGTTGACGCACAGCTTGCAAAGAGCTATGTCGGCAATGGTGACTATGCTGACCTCGCAATCGTTGAAGATCTTTCAAGCGAAGTTGAGTACTACGGTATCGGCTTCAAGAAGGGCAGCGAGCTCACAGCACAGGTTAATGCACAGCTTGAGGCTCTCGGCGCTGACGGCACAATCGCAGCTCTTGCTGAGAAGTACGGCGTAGCTAACACAGCTATCAAGGATTTCTCTGACCAGAAATAATCGTTTCCCATTTCTTAAAGATATAATTAACCGGAGTTAAAGTATGACCTTTTTAGAAGTCACGGCTTTTTTGTTCGACGGCTTTAAAATATCTTTGCTTATCTTTGCGGTGACGCTGCTTTGCGGCGCACCGCTTGGTTTGCCTATAGCCTTTTGTTCAATGAGCCGTTTTAAAATTGTTAAGTCAATCACTAAGGTAATTGTCTGGGTTGTAAGAGGTATTCCGCTTATGCTTCAGATATTTATCATCTATTATGTGCCGGGTCTGCTGTTTGATTATCAGATTTTCGGAAAGATAGACAGGTTTATGTTTATCGAATACGGTCTTCCCGATATGGGGCGAATTACAGCGGTACTTATTGCGTTTACAATCAACTACGCTTGCTACTTCTCTGAAATATACCGCGGCGGTATCGAATCAATTTCAAAAGGTCAGTATGAGGCAGGTTATGTGCTCGGTCTGACCAAGTCGCAGATTTTCAGAAAGATTATCCTCAAGCAGGTTGTTCAGCGCATTGTTCCGCCTATGTCCAATGAGATAATCACACTTATCAAAGACACCGCACTTGCAAACTGTATTATGGTTTGCGAAATCATCAAAAACGCTAAGGAGCTTGCGGCAACAAAGGCAATGATATGGCCGCTGTTCTTTACAGGCGTGTTCTATCTTGTCTTTGTCGGCATCCTTACGGTTGTTCTCGGCAAGGCTGAAAAGAAGTTAAGTTATTTCAGGAGTTAAGCTATGTCGATATTAAAGGTTAGTAACATAAGAAAGAGCTTCGGCAAAACCGAGGTTCTCAAAGATATCAGCTTCACTCTTGAGAAAGGTGAGGTTCTCTCGATTATCGGTTCATCGGGAAGCGGTAAGACAACTCTTCTCAGATGCCTCAATTTTCTTGAAACAATCAACAACGGTAAGATTGAGGTTGACGACGAGATTCTTTACGACAGCGGTAGTAACGTTCGTATGACGGATGAGAAAATCAGAGAAAACAGACTGAACTTCGGTCTTGTGTTTCAGAATTTTAATCTCTTCCCTCAATACACCGTGCTTCAGAATCTGACTCTCGCACCGACTCTTCTCAAGAAGGGGACACCCGAAGAAATTGAGAATAAGGCACGCGAAATTATCAAAAGCGTCGGTCTTGAGGAAAAGGTTGATTTCTATCCTTGCCAGCTTTCGGGCGGTCAGCAGCAGCGTGTGGCAATTGCACGTGCACTTGCGCTCAATCCGAAAATTCTCTTTTTTGATGAGCCTACATCTGCGCTCGATCCTGAGCTTACTCAGGAGGTTCTCAACGTAATCAGAGAGCTTAAGGATAAGGGCTGCACAATGGTTATTGTCACCCACGAAATGGATTTTGCAAGACACGTATCCGATAAGGTCATCTTTATGGCTGACGGTGTTATCGAAGAGCAGGGTACACCTGAGGACGTTCTTGTTAACCCGAAATCGGAAAGAACGAAGGCTTTCCTCAACAAGTTAGGCTGATTTACAGTAAAATAATTTTACGCACACTTTACCTCGTGTTCAGGCGAAAAAAGCCTATACAGAGCGGAAGTGTGCATTTTTTCTGTTTGTGAATAAATTTGCAAAAGTAAAGAAAAATAGAAAAATAAAGCAAAAAACTTAACAAAATCCACCTGAAAGCCCTTGACAACAGGAAAAATATGCTCTATAATACCTAATTACAATTAAAATGGATTTATAGTGGTTTAATAGCGACTTAACTAAAATCCGCGATTTTTGGTTGTGCAATATGACTAAAAATCACAGCGAATTCCGGTCAAATTTCTAACTGCGATATAGAAAAAGAATGGAGTGATTTGCCTATGGCAAAAGCAGCCAAAATGATCAAGCATGGCAAGATCGAACGATTGAGCTACGGCAGGAACAATGAGGTTATGGGTATGCCCAACTTCATCGAGATCCAGAAGAATTCCTACAAATGGTTCCTTGAAAAGGGAATGAAAGAGGTATTCCGTGATATCGATGAAATCACTGATTACACAGGCAACCTTGTCCTCACCTTTGTCGACTTCCGCATGGAAGACAAGCCCAAGTACACAATTGCCGAGTGTAAGAAGCGTGACGCAAGCTACTCTGCACCCATGCGTGTAACCGCCCGTCTTTACAACAAAGAGACAGGCGAAATCAAAGAGAACGAGGTCTTTATGGGTGACTTCCCCATTATGACCGACAGCGGCACTTTCGTTATCAACGGTGCTGAGCGTGTTATCGTTTCACAGCTCGTACGTTCTCCCGGTGTTTACTTCGATATCGACCACGATAAGGTTGGTAAGGAGCTTTACACAACACAGATCATTCCCAACAGAGGTGCATGGCTCGAGTTTGAGACAGACCAGAACGACCTCTACTACGTCAGAATTGACAAGAACAGAAAGATTTTTGTTACAACCTTCATCCGTGCTCTCTTCTGCGGAACTGAGCTTGGCGAGGGTACAAATCAGGATATTCTCGATATGTTCGGTGATGATGTCAGAATCAACGCAACACTCGAGAAGGATGAGAAGCAGAATGCAGCTGAGGCTCTTCTCGAAGTATATCGCAAGCTTCGTCCGGGCGAGCCGCCTTCAATCGAGACAGCTCAGACTCACCTCGACAATCTCTTCTTCGATCCTCACCGTTACGACCTTTCACGCGTAGGCCGTTACAAGTACAACAAGAAACTTGCTATCTCCGACAGACTTGCAGGCTGCACAGCTGCTGATATGATCATCAGCGAGGCAACAGGTGAGATTCTTGCAGAGCCCGGCGAGTTTATCACAAAAGAAAAAGCATACGAGATTGAGCAGGCAGGTGTAAGTAAGGCTTACGTTGATCTTGACGGTCAGCGCATCTGCATCATCTCAAACGGTATGGTCGACATCGGCACATACTTCCCGCAGTTCACAAAGGAACAGCTCGAGGATGCCGCAATCAACGAGAAGGTCAGCTTCACAGCTCTTAAGCCCATCGTTGACGCTGCAGCTGAAGAGGGCTGGTCAGACGAGGAGATTCTTGCAAAGCTCCTTGAGAATTGCGACAGCCTTATTCCCAAGCACATTGTCCGCGAGGATATCTTCGCATCCATCAACTACCTCAACTGCCTTGCAAACGGTCTTGGCAGCAAGGATGACATCGACCATCTCGGTAACAGACGTATCCGCTGCGTAGGTGAGCTGCTTCAGAATCAGTTCAGAATCGGCTTCACAAGAATGGAGAGAGTTGTCCGCGAGCGTATGTCAATCCAGGCTCAGGACAGCGATAAGCTCACTCCTCAGTCACTTATCAGCATCCGTCCCGTTGTTGCGGCTATCAAAGAGTTCTTCGGTTCTTCACCGCTCTCACAGTTCATGGATCAGACCAACCCGCTTTCCGAGCTGACTCACAAGCGTCGTCTTTCAGCTCTCGGCCCCGGCGGTCTTTCACGTGACCGTGCAGGTTTCGAAGTCCGTGACGTTCACTACAGCCACTACGGCCGTATGTGCCCCATCGAGACTCCTGAAGGTCCCAACATCGGTCTTATCTCTTACCTTGCAACATTTGCAAGAATCAACGATTACGGCTTTATCGAGGCTCCCTACCGCAAGGTAGATAAGGAGACCGGTATTGTTTCCGATGAAGTTGTTTATATGACAGCTGATGTCGAAGATAACTACATCGTTGCTCAGGCTAACGAGCCCCTCGACGAGAACAACCGCTTCAAGAATCCCAGAGTCAATGCACGTCACCGTGATGAGTTCCTTGACATCGAGAACAACAGAGTTGACTATATGGACGTTTCGCCCAAGATGGTTGTTTCTGTTGCAACAGCAATGATTCCCTTCCTTGAGAACGATGACGCCAACCGTGCGCTCATGGGATCCAACATGCAGAAGCAGGCTGTTCCGCTCCTCAAGACAGATGCTCCCATCGTTGCAACAGGTATGGAATACAAGGCTGCTGTTGACTCAGGTGTTTCACTTGTAGCACGCAACGCAGGTACCGTTACCTATGTCAGCGCTGATAAGATTGAGATCCTCACCAACGAAGGCGAGATCGATACCTACGAGCTTATCAAGTTCCAGCGCTCCAACCAGGGCACCTGCATCAACCAGCGTCCCGTCGTCAAGGCAGGTCAGAAGGTTGAATATATGGAGGTTATCGCAGACGGTCCCGCAACCGATCTTGGTGAAATCAGCCTCGGTAAGAACGCACTCATCGGCTTCATGACCTGGGAAGGTTACAACTACGAGGATGCTGTTCTTATTAACGAAAAGCTTGTCCGTAATGATGTTTACACATCTATCCATATCGAAAAGTACGAGCTTGAAGCACGTGATACAAAGCTCGGACCGGAAGATATCACAAGAGATATTCCCAACGTCGGCGAAGATGTACTCAAGGATCTTGATGAAGAGGGTATCATCCGCGTCGGCGCAGAGGTTCACTCAGGTGATATCCTTGTAGGTAAGGTTACACCCAAGGGTGAGACCGAGCTTACAGCTGAAGAGAGACTTCTCCGTGCTATCTTCGGCGAAAAGGCAAGAGAGGTCAGAGATACTTCTCTTCGCGTACCTCACGGCGAATACGGTATCGTTGTTGACGTTGAAGTATTCACACGTGAAAACAGTGACGAACTCAACCCCGGTGTTAACAAGGTTGTCCGCTGCTACATCGCTCAGAAGCGTAAGCTCTCTGTCGGTGATAAGATGGCCGGTCGCCACGGTAACAAGGGTGTTGTTTCCAGAATTCTTCCTCAGGAAGATATGCCCTTCCTTCCCGACGGTACTCCGCTTGATATCGTTCTTAACCCCCTCGGCGTTCCCAGCCGTATGAATATCGGTCAGGTTCTCGAGGTTCACCTCGGCTTTGCAGCCAAGTCAATGGGTGTCAAGGTTATGACTCCCGTATTTGACGGCGCAGACGAAGGCGATATCATCGAAGCATTCAAAATGGCAAACGAAAAGCTTATGGAAGCTGCAAGAGCAAAGGCTCTTGAGAACGGCGAAGAGTTCAACGAAGAGAACGTATTCCAGCTTCGCAGCGACTGTAAGTCAATCCTCAGAGACGGCAGAACAGGTAAGCAGTTTGATAACCCCGTAACAGTCGGTATCATGTATTACCTCAAGCTTCTCCATCTCGTTGACGACAAGATTCACGCCCGTTCAACAGGCCCGTACTCACTCATCACTCAGCAGCCCCTCGGCGGTAAAGCTCAGTTCGGCGGCCAGAGATTCGGTGAAATGGAAGTCTGGGCACTTGAAGCATACGGCGCAGCTTATACTCTTCAGGAAATTCTCACCGTCAAGTCAGACGACGTTGTCGGCCGTGTAAACACATACAAGGCAATCGTCAAGGGTCTTAACGTACCCAAGCCCGGTGTTCCCGAATCATTCAAGGTTCTTATCAAGGAACTTCAGTCACTCGGTCTTGACGTTAAGGTTCTCGATGGCGACAAAAACGAAATTGACCTCAGACAGACATTTGACGATGATGATGTCGGTCTCCACCTTGTTGACAGCGAAGCATTCTCAACCGTAAACGATGCGGGTGATGCTCAGGGCTACTCACAGGAGGGCGAAGGCATATTTGAAAACGGCGATGCTCAGTCAGATGAGAATGACGATTGGGGCGAGGAAATACTCGAGCTTGATTTCTTCTCAGACGATGCTGCGGATGACAGCTACGACGAATAATCAAACCGTTCTTCAAAATTAATTAAGAAAAGAGGTCGTTTTAATGGATAACAACACAAATGAAATCACCTTTGAATCTATACAGATAGCGCTTGCCTCTCCCGAAAAGATCAGAAACTGGTCACACGGTGAAGTCAAGAAGCCCGAAACAATCAACTACAGAACACTCAAGCCCGAAAGAGACGGTCTTTTCTGTGAGAGAATTTTCGGACCTATGAAGGATTGGGAGTGCCACTGCGGTAAGTATAAGAGAATCCGCTATAAGGGCAAGGTCTGTGACCGTTGCGGTGTTGAAATCACAAAGGCAAAGGTCCGCCGTGAGCGTATGGGTCACATCGAGCTTGCAGCTCCCGTTTCCCACATCTGGTACTTCAAGGGTATCCCCTCAAGAATGGGTCTTATCCTTGATATCTCACCCAGAAATCTTGAAAAAGTTCTTTACTTTGCAATGTATATTGTCATCGATCCCGGTGACACTCCTCTTAACAAATATCAGACTCTTTCCGAGAAAGAGTACGGCGATTGGTACGAAAAGTACGGCGACAGCTTCCGTGCAGGCATGGGTGCTGAAGCTATCAAAGAGCTTCTCGCTGAGATTGATATTGATGAGCTTGATGATCAGCTTCGCAATGACCTTGCAAACGCAAGCGGTCAGAAGCGTGCAAGAATCCTCAAGAGACTTGAGGTTGTCGATGCTTTCAAGCATTCAGGCAACAAGCCCGAGTGGATGATTATGGATGTTATTCCCGTCATCCCGCCCGATATCCGTCCTATGGTTCAGCTCGATGGCGGCAGATTTGCAACATCTGACCTCAACGATCTTTACCGCAGAGTTATCAACAGAAACAACCGTCTTAAGAAGCTCCTCGAGCTCGGTGCTCCCGACATCATTGTCCGCAACGAGAAGAGAATGCTTCAGGAGGCTGTTGACGCACTTATCGACAACGGCAGAAGAGGCAGACCCGTTACAGGTCCCAACAACCGTCCTCTCAAGTCACTTTCCGATATGCTCAAGGGTAAGCAGGGTCGCTTCCGTCAGAACCTTCTCGGTAAGCGTGTTGACTACTCAGGACGTTCGGTTATCGTTGTCGGTCCCGAGCTTAAGATTTATCAGTGCGGTCTTCCCAAGGAGATGGCTCTTGAGCTCTTCAAGCCTTTCGTTATGAAGCGCCTTTTCGAAACAAAGGTTGCTCTCAATATCAAAACAGCACGTAAGATGGTAGAACGTGCAAATCCCGAAGTATGGGATGCACTTGAGATCGTTATCAAGGATCATCCTGTTATGCTCAACCGTGCTCCTACACTTCACAGACTCGGTATTCAGGCTTTCGAACCCGTCCTTGTTGAGGGCAGAGCTATCAAGCTTCATCCCCTCGTATGTACAGCTTTCAACGCTGACTTCGACGGTGACCAGATGGCTGTTCACGTACCGCTTTCAGCAGAGGCACAGGCAGAGGCACGTTTCCTTATGCTTGCTGCAAACAACCTTCTCAAGCCCTCCGACGGTAAACCCGTTGCAGTTCCCACACAGGATATGATCCTCGGTTCATACTACATGACTCTTGTCAAGAAGGATGAACCCGGACAGGGTAAGGTGTTCCGCGATGTCAACGAGGCTATGATGGCTTATGATGAAGGCGATATCACCCTTCATTCAATCATCAAGATCCGTATGACAAAGGAAATCAACGGCAAGCTCTGCACAAAGTTCCTTCAGACAACACTTGGTCGTGTTATCTTCAACAATCCCATTCCTCAGGATCTCGGACTTATCGAGCGTAAGACTGAGGATGATATGTTCAAGCTTGAGTTCGGTGATATCAGCGACGTTGACTTCGAGGCAATCAAGGACGACGACAAGGCGTTCAAGGCTGCTGTCGGTATGATTGCAAAGAAGAAGACAATCGGCAGAGTTATCGAGAGCTGTATCAAGAAGCACGGCACATCCGTAACAGCTGAGGTTCTTGACAAGATCAAGGCTCAGGGCTACAAGTACTCAACAATTTCCGGTCTCACGGTTTCTGTTTTCGATGCTACAATTCCGCAGGAGAAGGCAGATTACCTTGCAGAGGCTGAAGCTAAGATTGATAAGATCACAAAGAAGTATAAGAAGGGTCTTATCAGTAACGAGAGACGTTCAAAGGACGTTATCTCAACATGGGAAGAGTGTACGTCCAAGGTTGCCAAGGCTCTTAAAGAGGGCTTTGACCCGTACAACCCCATCAACATGATGCTTGACTCCGGTGCCCGTGGTAACGATAGCCAGCTTCGTCAGCTCGCAGGTATGCGTGGTCTTATCGCTAACACAGCAGGTAAGACAATCGAAATTCCGATTCGTGCAAACTACAGAGAGGGTCTTAATATCCTCGAGTACTTCATTTCATCACGTGGTGCCCGTAAGGGTCTTGCCGATACCGCTCTTCGTACAGCTGACTCGGGTTACCTCACACGTCGTCTTGTTGACGTTTCTCAGGATGTTATCATTCACGATGAGGATTGCCACTGCCACGATGGTGTTTATGTCTACGATATCGATGACGGACACAGAGTTATTGAAGACCTTTCTGAGCGTCTTACAGGCAGATATCTGCTTGAGGATCTCGTCGATGCTGAAACAGGCGAGCTTGTAATGAGCTGCGACGCTATGATGACAGAGGAAGACGGCAAGAAGGTTGCAGACTATGTCCGTTCACACACACCCGCAGGCGAGCGTGCACAGATCAAGATCCGTTCACTTCTCACCTGTGAGGCAGAGCACGGCGTATGTATCAAGTGCTACGGCTCCAACCTTGCAACAGGTGATCCCGTTACAGTCGGTGAGGCTGTCGGTATCATCGCTGCTCAGTCAATCGGTGAACCCGGTACACAGCTTACAATGAGAACGTTCCACACCGGTGGTGTCGCTTCTCAGGCCGATATTACACAGGGTCTTCCCAGAGTTGAAGAGCTCTTCGAAGCACGTAAGCCCAAGACACTCGCTATCATCAGTGAGATTGACGGTGTCGTTTCTCTTGAGAAGGTCAAGAACAGCCAGTATGTTGTTGTCCGCAATCAGGAGGAAGGCGAGGAGCGCAGCTACCTCATCACTTACGGTCTGCGTATCTGTGTTCAGGACGGTCAGCGCATCAAGAAGGGCGACGATATTACAGAGGGTTCACGCAATCCGCACGATATCCTTGCAGTTCTCGGTATTGAGGCTGTTCACGATTATCTCATCAAGGAAGTTCAGCGCACATACCGCGGACAGGGTGTTGATATCAACGATAAGCATATCGAGGTTATCGTACGCCAGATGATGAGAAAGACAAAGGTTGTCGAAGAGGGCGACACACATCTTCTTCCCGGCACAACAGTCGATGCTCGTGAAATCATCGAAGCTAACAACAAGATCCGCGATCTTGAGCGTGAGACAGGCGAGAAGCTCCGTGAAGCAACAGGTACAACAATGCTTCTCGGTATCACAAAGGCTTCACTTGCAACAGATTCGTTTATGTCTGCCGCATCATTCCAGGAAACAACAAGAGTTCTCACGGATGCTGCAATCAAGGGTAAGACAGATAACCTTATGGGTCTTAAGGAGAATGTTATCATCGGTAAGCTTCTTCCCTCAGGTACAGGTATGAAGTGCTACAGCGATGTTGAAATCTACTCCACAGGCGCAGAGGAAGAAACTGTTCTCACAATTGACGCTGAGTGATAAAAACTTAATTTAAGAATCAGGAGGGTGTTTGCGAAATCCGGAAATTCAAGCAGTTTTCGGATAGCATAATATCCTCCTTGTTTTTTTGTTACGGTGGCATAAATTTATTGCTAAGATGAATAAACCGGTGCATTTATGCCGATATTGCGATACGGATGTGTGCTCGGGACAGATTCTTACCGTTTTTTCTTTTGGTCAAATTTACAAAATTTTATACAAAACTTTGTGAAAACTGTTGACAAAAAGCGATAGATAATGCTAAAATAGTAAACTGTGCCATGTTAGAGAAGTCTGCTGGTCGGTCCTCACAAAAAGGAACGGTCGGCGTAAGGCTTTTTTATAAAAAATACACAAGAAAGGAGATGCTAACTGTTGCCAACCTTTAATCAGCTTGTTCGCAACGGCAGAGAAACTATCGAAAAGAAGCCGAAGGCTCCTGCTCTTCTTAAGGGTCTCAACTCCCATAAGAATGTTATGACCGATAAGGATTCTCCGCAGAAGAGAGGCGTTTGCACAGCAGTTAAGACAGCTACACCCAAGAAGCCGAACTCAGCTCTTCGTAAGATCGCCAGAGTACGTCTTACAAACGGTATCGAAGTTTCAGCTTACATTCCCGGTGTAGGTCACAACCTGCAGGAGCACAGCGTTGTTCTTATTCGTGGCGGCCGTGTTAAGGACCTTCCCGGTGTTCGTTACCACATTATCCGTGGTACACTTGATACCCAGGGTGTTAACGGCAGAATGCAGTCCCGTTCAAAGTACGGTGCAAAGCGTCCGAAGGCAGCCAAAAAGTAATTCCGTTTTTGTCAGACGGAGCAATTAATCAGACAAAATTCTTCTTTGCAGGCTGTGTTCAGTGCATAGGCCTGAACGCAACCAATGCGAGAGTTTAATATATAATATACATTATATCTGCTCTCCATTGGCGCCACGAGAATTTAGTCACTCGAGTACCTATGATATCATTATATTTGTGAAGGAGGGAAGCGAAGTGCCAAGAAGAGGCCAGATTGCAAAACGTGATGTTTTGCCCGATCCGCTTTACAACTCAAAACTTGTAACACGCTTAATCAACAGCGTAATGTACGACGGTAAGAAGGGTGTCGCTCAGAAGATTGTTTACGACGCATTCGATATCGTTAAGGAAAAGACAGGCAAGGAGCCCCTTGAGGTTTTTGAGGCAGCTATGGAAAACGTAATGCCCGTTCTCGAAGTTAAGGCTCGCCGTGTCGGCGGTGCAACCTACCAGGTTCCCATGGAGGTTCGTCCCGAGAGAAGACAGACACTCGGTCTGCGCTGGATCACACTTTACAGCCGTCAGCGTTCTGAAAGAACAATGAAGGAAAGACTTGCAAACGAGATCATGGACGCAGTAAACGAGACAGGTTCTGCATTCAAGAAGAAGGAAGATACCCACAAGATGGCAGAAGCCAACAAGGCTTTCTCACATTTCCGTTGGTAATCTTACTGAAAACCTACTTTCAGCGTAAACCATTTTACGCGGCAAACGGAGGATAATATGCCAAGACAGGTATCTTTGGAAATGACCAGAAATATCGGTATCATGGCTCACATCGATGCCGGTAAAACTACAACCACCGAGCGTATTCTTTTCTACACAGGAAAGACACACAAGATCGGTGAAACACACGACGGTACAGCAACAATGGACTGGATGGAGCAGGAGCAGGAGCGTGGTATCACTATCACATCTGCTGCTACAACTTGCTTCTGGAGAGATCACAGAGTCAATATCATTGACACACCCGGTCACGTTGACTTTACTGTTGAAGTTGAGCGTTCGCTCAGAGTTCTCGATGGTTCCGTTACTGTTATGTGCGCTAAGGGCGGTGTTGAGCCCCAGTCTGAGACTGTTTGGCGTCAGGCAGACAAGTACCGTGTTCCGAGAATGATTTACGTCAATAAGATGGACATCACAGGCGCAGACTTCTACAACGTTCTTGATATGATCAAGGACAGACTGAAGTGTAATGCTGTTCCGATTCAGCTCCCCATCGGTTCTGAATCAAGCTTCAAGGGCATGATTGACCTTGTTGAAATGCGCGCTTTTGTCTACTATGACGATAAGGGACTCGACGAGAGAATCGAAGAGATCCCCGATGATCTCAAAGAGATTGCTCAGAAGTATCACGATGAGCTCATCGAAAAGGTTGCAGAGCAGGATGAAGATCTTATGATGAAGTTCTTCGACGGTGAAGAGCTCACTGTTGAAGAGATCAAGACCTGCATCCGTAAGGCAACAATCAACAACGAGATGGTTCCCGTCGTTTGCGGTACATCCTACCGTAACAAGGGCGTTCAGCAGGTTCTCGATGCTATCATCGACTACATGCCCGCTCCCACAGACGTTGAGGACATCAAGGGTGTAAATCCCGACACAGACGAAGAGGAAGTCAGAGTTTCATCTGATGACGGTCCCTTTGCAGCTCTTGCATTCAAGATTGCTACAGACCCCTTCGTCGGTAAGCTCTGCTTCTTCAGAGTTTACTCAGGTAAGATCAATGCCGGTGAAACTGTTTATAACTCTGTTAAGGGTAACAACGAGCGTATGGGCAGAATTCTGCAGATGCACTCAAACAAGAGAGAAGAGATTGAAACTTGCTACGCAGGCGATATCGCTGCAGCTGTAGGTCTCAAGAACACAACTACCGGTGATACACTTTGCGACAAAAATCATCCGATTATTCTCGAATCAATGGAATTCCCGGAGCCTGTTATCCGTGTCGCAATCGAGCCCAAGACCAGAGCGGGTCAGGAGAAGATGGGTATTGCCCTTCAGAAGCTGGCTGAGGAAGACCCGACCTTCAAGTGCTACACTGATGAAGAGACAGGTCAGACCATTATCGCAGGTATGGGTGAGCTTCACCTTGAAATCATCGTTGACAGACTTCTTCGTGAGTTTAAGGTTGAGGCAAACATCGGTAAGCCTCAGGTTGCTTACCGTGAGACAATTACTGCAGCAGCTGACCAGGATACTAAGTATAAGCGTCAGTCAGGCGGTAGTGGTCAGTACGGCCACGTTAAGATCAAGATCGAGCCCAACCCCGGCAAGGGTTACGAGTTCGTCAACGCTGTTGTCGGCGGTTCTATTCCGAAGGAATATATCGGACCGGCAGAAGCAGGTATCAAGGGCGCTATGCAGACCGGTGTACTTGCAGGTTACAACGTTGTTGACGTTAAGGTAACACTTTACGACGGTTCATACCACGAGGTTGACTCCTCTGAAATGGCCTTCAAGATTGCAGGTTCAATGGCATTCAAGGATGCTATGCGTAAAGCAAGTCCCATCCTTATGGAGCCCATGATGAAGCTCGCAATCATCGTTCCGGACGAGTATCTTGGTGATGTTATCGGTGATGTTAACTCTCGCCGTGGTATCATGCAGGGTATGGAAACACGTCTGGGCACAACACAGGTTAACGCATTCGTACCGCTTTCATCAATGTTCGGCTATGCTACAGACCTTCGTTCCAAGACACAGGGCCGTGGTCAGTATGCAATGGAGCCCAGCCACTATGAGGCTGTTCCGAAGTCAATTTCCGAAGCAATTGTTAAGGAAAGAAGCGGAAACTGATTATTTAACCTATAATTTTCAGTAAAACACTTGCAATTCCTCAGAGGAATTGTTAAAATGAATCTGCTATATGCAGATGACCTAATTTTAAAATTTATTTCCAAAAAGGAGGAAATTTCCAATGGCAAAGGCAAAATTCGAAAGAACCAAACCCCACGTAAACATTGGTACCATCGGTCACGTTGACCATGGTAAGACCACTCTTACAGCTGCTATCACAAAGACACTCGCTTCTAAGGGTCAGGCTGACTTCGTTGATTATGCAAACATCGATAAGGCTCCCGAAGAGAGAGAGCGTGGTATCACAATCAACACAGCTCACGTTGAGTACGAGACAGCAACACGTCACTACGCTCACGTTGACTGCCCCGGTCACGCTGACTATATCAAGAACATGATCACTGGTGCTGCTCAGATGGACGGCGCTATCCTTGTTATCGCTTCTACAGACGGCCCCATGGCTCAGACAAAGGAGCATCTCCTTCTTGCACGTCAGGTTGGCGTTCCCTACATCATTGTTTTCATGAACAAGGTTGACCAGGTTGACGACGAAGAGCTTCTTGAGCTCGTTGAGATGGAAATACGTGAGACTCTTTCTGAGTACGAGTTCCCCGGCGATGATACACCCATCATCAAGGGCTCCGCTCTTAAGGCTCTCGAGGCTACATCTCCTGACGATCCCGCATGTGCACCCATCTGGGAGCTCATGGATGCTGTTGACAGCTACATCCCCACACCCGACCGTAAGGCAGACCTTCCCTTCATCATGCCCGTCGAAGACGTTTTCACAATCACAGGCCGTGGTACAGTTGCTACAGGTAGAGTTGAGCGTGGTCAGCTCAAGACCGGTGAGGAAGTTGAAATCATTGGTCTTACAGACGAGAGAAGAAAGACTGTTGTTACAGGTATCGAAATGTTCCGTAAGCTCCTCGACTATGCAGAGGCTGGCGACAACATCGGTGCTCTTCTTCGTGGTGTTCAGAGATCTGAGATCGAGCGTGGACAGGTTCTTGCAAAGCCCGGCTCAATCAACCCCCACACAAAGTTCTCCGGTCAGGTTTACGTCCTTTCAAAGGATGAAGGCGGCCGTCACACACCTTTCTTCAACAACTACCGTCCTCAGTTCTACTTCAGAACAACAGACGTTACAGGTGTTATCAGCCTTCCCGAAGGCACTGAGATGTGCATGCCCGGCGACAACGTTGTTATGAACGTTGAGCTCATCACTCCCATCGCTATCGAAGAGGGTCTTCGTTTCGCTATCCGTGAGGGTGGCCGTACAGTTGGTTCAGGCGTTGTTATCTCTATCAACGAATAATTAACTGTTTAACTAACCTACAAAAGCCGAAAGCAGTGAAAGCTGTTTTCGGCTTTTTTCTTTTTAATTTTTTGGCTGAAATACTTGCAAAAGGGCAGGATATATATTATAATATCTCTTGTTCAGTATAAATATCTGTTCACTACAGCTTTGTTTTGGTCATGTGGTGTGTGGGTTCTGTGCGACGGTGCACTGCGAACCATGTCAGGCGGGGAACCGAGCAGCATTAAGCAGACCGCACGGTGCGCCACAGTCCGCCTGCACACTGCATGACCAAGGCAAAGCTGTTTTATTAAACAAAAACGAAAGGGTGGCGAGAATATTGATGTACCGTGCGCTTTACCGCAAATGGCGTCCGCAGACATTCAGCGACGTTGTCGGTCAGAATCACATAACTGTTACACTTCAGAATGAACTGAAGGCAGGCAAGCTCGCTCACGCTTATCTTTTTACAGGCTCAAGAGGAACGGGTAAGACAAGCTGTGCAAAAATACTTGCAAAGGCAGTAAATTGCGAGAATCTGATTGACGGCAATCCCTGTAACGAATGTGAGGTTTGCCGCGGTATTGATTCGGGTGCAATACTCGACGTAGTTGAAATTGACGCTGCAAGTAACAACGGCGTTGACAATATCCGTGATCTGCGTGAGGAGGCTAACTATACTCCCGTTCGTGCAAAGTACAGGGTTTATATCATTGACGAGGTGCATATGCTCTCAGTCGGCGCATTTAATGCTCTGCTCAAAACCCTCGAAGAGCCGCCTGAACACGTCAAATTTATCCTTGCTACAACAGAGGTGCACAAGCTTCCTGCCACAATTCTTTCACGTTGCCAGCGCTTCGATTTCAAACGTATCGAGCCTGATGACATTGCGGGCAGAATCAACGAGGTTGCCGCAGGTGAAGGCTTTACCGTTGATAACGAGGCGGCGATGCTTATCGCGCGCGTTGCAGACGGCGGTATGCGTGATGCGCTTTCTCTGCTTGATCAGTGTGTCGGTCAGAGTGAGAATATTACGGCTCAGCTTGTCAGCAACGTTGCAGGCTTTACCGGCAGAGACCACTTGTTTGCGCTTGCTGATTGCATCAAAAAAGGTGACTGTGCGCGTGCTCTTGCTATAATCAATGAGCTTCATAATTCCTCCTGCGATATGGAGCGTCTTTGCAATCAGTTGATTGAGCATTACAGAAATCTGATGATTATCCGCTCTGTCAATGAGCCTGCAGGTCTGATTGTCTGTACCGCTTCTGAGCTTAAACAGATGGAAGATCAGGCACTCAGCTACACGCTTGAGCATATTATGTATATCCTCGGTGTGCTCGAATCCACTTCGGGCAACCTTCGCAGAGGTCTTAACCGCAGGGTTGAAACAGAGATGGCGTTTGTCCGTCTTTGCTCTCCAAACCTTGACAGCAGCATAGATGCGCTTTTGAAGCGTGTTTCTGCTCTTGAAAATTCTGTGCGCTCCGGCGTTGTTGCTGCTAAGCCTGTTGCACAGCCGGGTGAAACGCAGGCGGAAGAAGTTGCAACACCTGCTGCACCCGAAATGCTTCCTGACGGTGAAATGGGTTGCTGGCCTGATGTGCTTGAAAATCTTAAAAACCTCAACCGTCCGCTTGCAGGTATACTCGGCAACTCGACAGCGTGCGTTCAGGGTAACCATATCGTTATTTATTCCGATAACGATTCGCTTATGTCGATTCTTAAAACAAATAATAATTCTGTTGACCTTCGTCATGCGATATTCAACATAACGGGTATCAAGTATAAAATAGGTGTCAATAAGATAAGCGGTCAGCCTGCTCAGGCACCGCCTCCTCCCGAGGAGCCTGCGCCACCTGCAGACCCGTTGGCATCCTTTATCGCTCAGGCAGAGGGATACGGAATAAAGATAACAAACTAAAACAATTTGAAAGGATAGATTAAAATGAAAGCAAGAATTCCCGGTGCACCTCAGGGTGGTCAGGCAGCAATGCTCCAGAGACTTCAGGATATGCAGGATCAGATGCAGAGAACTCAGGAAGAGGTAGAGGCAACTGATTTTGTTGCTTCTGCAGGTGGCGGCGTTGTTGAGGCAACCGTTACAGGCGCAAAGGTTGTTAAAGATATTAAAATCAGTCCCGAAGCTGTTGATCCGGAAGAGGTTGAGATGCTTCAGGATCTCGTAATTGCCGCTGTAAATGAGGCTCTCCGCAAGGCAGAGGACGCAATGGTACAGGGTATGGAAAAGGCTAAGGGTGGCCTCAATATCCCCGGTCTGTTCTGATTATGGGCTACGAAGTTGCAAGCCTTGCGCGGCTTATTGAGCAGTTTGAGCGTATGCCGAGCATAGGCCATAAAACGGCACAGCGCCTTGCTTTTCACGTGCTTAATATGAGTGATGATCAGGCACAGAGCTTTGCAAAGGCAATACTTGACGCTCACGAAAAGATTCACCGTTGCTCGGTGTGCTGTAACCTTTCGGAGGAAGAACTTTGTCCTATATGCTCACGCGCTGACAGAGATGTTTCCGTCATCTGTGTTGTTGAAGACCCGAGAGACGTTATTGCTATTGAACGCACACACGAATTCAACGGCACATATCACGTGCTTGGCGGTGTTATTTCTCCGCTTAACGGTATCGGTCCGGAGCAGTTGAGCATCAAAGAGCTTATCGCCAGAATGGGCAGCGGCGAGGTTAAAGAGGTAATTATGGCGACTAACCCGACGGTTGAGGGTGAAGCCACGGCGATGTATATATCCCGTCTTCTCAAGCCTATGGGTATCGAAACAAGCCGCCTTGCTTATGGTGTGCCTGTCGGTGCTGACCTTGAGTATGCCGATGAGGTAACTCTGCTCAGAGCACTTGAGGGAAGACAGAAAATATAAAACAAACGTCATTTCAACATCCAACGTTGAAATGACGTTTTTAGTTTATTCTTTTGTTGCAGGCTTTTTCTTCTTGTTGCTTTTGGCGAGTTTATAAAGCTCCTCTGCTGCCATCCTTGTTTTTGCAACGGGTGTGTTATCCTGCGGAAAGCAGTAATAAAGCGCATCTTTGTTGCCGATGCATATTATATCGCCGATTTCGTACCAGAAATAATCGGAGTACAGTCCGTAGTTTGCGAGCGGTGTCTGTTCATAATTCAGCTTGCCGTCACATCCCGTAAGCCGAAAACCGTCGCTGCCGTGGCTCAGATGACCTTCACCGACCATATAGATAGCTTTGTAGTCAACCATCATACCGATTTTTACATCTGTTTCGAGGCTGTATGTGCCGCTTTCAAGCTCATCACGCACACAGCTGCGTTCCCACGCATACCAATCAGGGATATGGCTGAATTTTGAAGTGAAACCGAGCGGCTTTAATTCGCCTAATGATGTCAGCTCCCATTCTTTGCCGCAATGCTTACAGATTAATTTTGTGCCTTTGCCTTCTGTTTTGCCCTCCGTGCCGCATTCGGGACACTTATAAAGAATACGGTGGAGTCCGTCGGCGCGGAACGGCTCGTTGATTTCAATTTTGTTGTCCTTTTGCCATCTGAAGTTGTCAAAGCTGAATTCTTTGTCGAGCATTTCGTCAATTTCAGCGGTGGATTTTTCTTTGATTTCCTCGGCGGTCAGCAGACATCTGACGTGTGCGCTGACGTTTGTTTTGCGTCGCTGAAGCATATTGTAGAGCGGATCGCGGGTAAATGCGCCTTTGGTAATGATTGTGACGACGGGCACGTTGATTCTTTTAAGGAGCACGCCCATCTTCCGTGGTAGTGCTGTTGCCGTGCCGTCGAATGAATAACTCGCTTCCGGATACATAAGCACACTTGTGTTGTTTTCGTGGAGCATATATTTAATATCATTTATCAGTGTAACGTCGCTCACGAACTTTTGCGTCGGAATACAGCCTATCATTCGCATAAGTTGCCTTTTTCCGATGAATCCGTCAGAGGTGCATACAATTCCGTACTGCTTCGGATAAAAGATTTTTGAGGCTATTTTAAGGTCAATAAAGCTGGAATGATTCATCAGGATAAGGCAGGGCTTATCTTTGACCTCATCCATTCTTTCTTCTGTGTATTTGAAATTTGTTGCCATTGTATCGGCAATGGAATAGAGCCGTATAATTCCCGTCAGCAGCATATTCGGCTTTCTCGGAAGCTTGTGCTCTGGTCTGGGCAGTGCCATAACCTCATCATAGCTGAGTTTTTTTGTTTTTATTTTCATTGGTGTTCACCTTTGGATATTGATATTTAATACATATTCTATCTTTTTATCATTTTTCTGCTTTGCCGTAATATTGGCTTTTAGTTTTTTTCTGCACAAGAACAGGAGCGATGGTGTCTTTTTCTGTCATTTCTGCCCCTGCTGTAGTTTCGGCTTTAAGAACTGTGACTGTAATTTCTTCGCTTATAACAGCGTTGTCGGATGTTTTAACATAAATAGTTGTTGCTTCGGTTGCGGTTGCTTTTTCGTCGCCACCAACACAGGACTTAATAAGCGAAATCGGCACATGGATAACCGGAAGAGCCAAAATAATCAAGCCACAACCCGTGCTGCCTTTTGATGAAGAATTCTATTTTCTTCCTTCGCCGGTACTTGCGCCGATTCGAATTCTGTCAGTGAGTTTGAAACTGCCAAATAATTTCATTTTAATATATCCTTTTTGATTTTATTCAGCCAAAACAACAAATTTGACAGCTTTATTCTACTATATGAATTAATTTGCGTCAACAACAAAATGTTTACAGTTTTGTATTTTGTTGTGTGTACGATTGGAAACGGTTTGATTTGACATTTTGGATTTATGAAGGTAAAATAACTTCGGAGATGATTTGATGAAAACATATAAAAGGAATATCGGACTTACTCTTGCTTCGGCCGCAGTGTCGCTCGTGCTGATGTTTTTGCTGCTTGGTATCATTTATTATTTTGTGCCAAATGCAGGCGAAAGCAGGGTTTTTCTGTATGCAATTGTTGTGTTGATTGTGCTGTTTTTGCTTATGTTTGTGCCTTCACTCAAAGAAAAAGTGTCGGTAACGCAGACTGCTTTTATACTCAAAGGCTTTCGTGTTAAGGACAAAAGCTCGGTAGATTCGGGCAAAAAAACGCCTTTCGGCTCGCAGGGGAGTGACCCCGGAAAAGAGATAATAGTGCCGTATTCAACTGTCACACGCCTTGAGCTTTCGAGGGATATTCTCTTCTGGCGGTGTAATCTCCGCATACTTGCGGATGACTTCTATCAGCCTGCGCTTATCGGCTGTGTTATGAATGATCATAAACAGCTTTTCGGTGAAATTGTCGAGGCTGTAAAACGGGAAAATCCGAACGCTTTTATCGACCCGAAAATAGAAAAATATCTTGGCTGATTTGTATTAAGCTCCCTGCATCTGCAATGGGAGCTTTTTTGATGCGAAAGAGGGAATTTTTAATGAAATTTCTCTCAAAAACAAGCGTAATTTATACATAAAATTTCGATTTTTTTTCGGTTTTCTCTTTATTATATTATTATAATGTGTTATAATAGCAAAGTATTATTGGGTCAGTATATATTTTTGAAAAAACAAACTAATCCCTTCGGAGGAATTTCAGATGAATATAGCGGTTATGGGCTACGGCGTCGTCGGTTCAGGCGTTGCCGAAGTGCTCAAAAAGAATCACTCAAGCATTGTTAAAAAGAGCATGCAGGAGTCACTCGAGCTTACTCGTATTCTCGATCTGCGAGATTTTCCCGGTGATGAGAATGAAGCTCTTCTCACAAAGGATTTCAATGACATCCTCAACGATGAAACAATAGGCATCGTTGTTGAAACAATGGGCGGTGTTAATCCTGCTTATGATTTTGTTCTCAAGTGTCTCAAGGCAGGCAAAAGCGTTGTTACCTCAAACAAGGAGCTTGTTGCCGCAAAGGGTAATGAACTTCTCAAGGTAGCAGAAGAAAAGAACGTCAACTTCATGTTCGAGGCAAGCGTAGGCGGCGGTATCCCGATAATCCGTCCTATTATCAGCTGCCTTGCAGCTAACGAAATAGATGAGATTGCAGGTATTCTCAACGGCACAACAAACTTTATCCTCACAAAGATGATCAACGACGGTATGTCCTTTGAAGATGCACTCAAGATTGCCCAGGATCTCGGTTATGCCGAGCGTGATCCTTCCGCTGATGTCGACGGTCACGATGCTTGCAGAAAGATCTGCATTCTTGCTTCTCTCTGCTTCGGTAAGCACGTTTACCCCGACTCAGTCTACACAGAGGGCATCACAAAGATTGCTCTTGCCGACGTTGAATACGCAAAGGCATGGGGCGGCGTAATCAAGCTCATCGGCCGTGCAACACGCTACGGTGACGGTAAGATCAGCGCAATGGTTTCTCCCGCATTTATTCAGAGCCACAGCCAGCTTGCAGGTGTTGACGATGTGTTCAATGCAATCCTCGTCAGAGGCGATGCAATCGGCGATGTTGTGTTCTACGGCAGAGGTGCAGGCAAGCTCCCGACAGCAAGTGCTGTTGTTGCTGACGTTATCGACTGTGCAAGACACACTCAGCGCAGAAAGTTCTTCGGCTGGGAAGACAGTGTTGAAGATTATGTTGTTGATTATCTCGACATCAAGCATCCCTTCTTTGTTCGCGCAAAGGCTGATAAGCAGGCTGTTGCCGAACACTTCGGTGAGGTTCAGTATCTGACATACGAGGGTGCTGCAGCAGACGAGATCGGCTTTATCACTGCTGCTCTCACTCAGCGTGAGTTCGATGCAAAGATTGCTGCATCAGGTATTGATGTCGGCAGCGTTATCCGTGTAACGGATTATTGATTTTGGCAATAATATAAAATAAAACGGTTCAATTTACTTTTGAAGGCTGTCGTAAAAGCGGCAGTTACCACAGGAGGTTATCATAAATGGGATTGATAGTACAGAAATTCGGCGGCAGCTCTGTTGCTGATGCAGCCCGTGTACGTAACGTAGCTTCAATCATCATCGACACCTACAAGCAGGGCAATGATGTTGTTGCTGTAGTTTCAGCACAGGGTGACACAACAGACGACCTTATCGAAAAGGCAGCTGAGCTTAACCCGAAGGCATCAAAGCGCGAGATGGACTCACTCCTCAGCGCAGGCGAGCAGATGTCAAGCGCACTGCTTGCAATGGCAATTGAAGCAGAAGGCTATCCGGTTGTTTCTCTTCTCGGCTGGCAGGCAGGCTTCAGAACAGACAACGTTCACGGTTCGGCAAGAATCAAGACGGTTCAGCCCGAAAGACTCAAGAACGAAATCGGCAAGGGAAATATCGTTATTGTTGCAGGCTTCCAGGGTCTCAACGGTTTTGATGATATCACAACACTCGGCAGAGGCGGCTCCGACACAAGTGCGGTTGCAATTGCAGCAGCTCTTCACGCAGACCGTTGCCAGATCTTCACCGACGTTGAGGGTGTCTACACAGCTGACCCCCGCAAGGTAGAAGGCACAAAGAAACTTGCAGAAATCACATACGATGAAATGCTCGAGCTTGCAACGCTCGGCGCACAGGTTCTCAACAACCGTTCGGTCGAAATGGCCAAGAAATACAACGTCGAGGTAGAGGTTCTTTCAAGCCTCAAGAGAGTACCCGGCACAATCGTTAAGGAGGTAGCTAAAATGGAAAAAATGTTGATCAGAGGTGTCACTAAGGACACTGATGTTGCCCGTGTATCAGTTATCGGTGTTCCCAACACACCCGGTATTGCTTTCAAACTCTTCTCAAAACTTGCTGCTAAGAATATCAATGTCGATATCATTCTTCAGTCTGTCGGCAGAAACGACACCAAGGATATCACATTCACAGTTGCTAAGTCCAACGGTGATCTTGCAGTTGAAACAATCAAGAACTCATTTGATCTTGAGGATGGCAGCATTGTTTGCGACACAAATGTTGCAAAGGTTTCTGTTGTCGGCGCAGGTATGGAAACACACCCCGGCACAGCTTCAAAGATGTTTGAGGCTCTCTATGAGAAGGATATCAACATCCAGATGATTTCCACAAGCGAGATCAAGATCTCTGTTCTTATCGATGCAGCAGATGCAGACAAGGCAGTTTCTGCTGTCCACAAGGCATTCTTCCCTGCAGATTAAAAGGTCGATGATGTAAAAGCTTGAACAAGCTTACCAACGGTTGTTTTTCTGTCATGCTTTGCGAAAATGCTCGGCAATACACAAAGTATTACCTGCGCTTTTCACTTTGCCTGACGAAAAAAGCACCTCGTCGTTAAACTTATTCCGCTTTTAATCATCTCCTCCGGTTGATGATATTAATTTTTGAACCAAATATTTAGATAAGGAATGCGGTTGCGTCAGGAAACCCGACTCAGCCGCACGGTGAATAAATATGGGTTTTGATGCAGAATCGGTTGCTAACCAAAAAATAATTAACGTTGAAATCAACAACGAAATGCGCTCATCGTTCCTGAGCTACTCAATGTCGGTTATCACCTCGCGTGCGCTGCCTGATGTCAGGGACGGTATGAAGCCTGTTCACAGAAGAATCCTCTATACAATGTACGAGAACAATCTCTATCCCGATAAGGCATACCGTAAGTGTGCCGATACGGTCGGTTCTGTTCTCGGCCGTTATCATCCTCACGGTGACGCTTCTGTTTACGATGCGATGGTTCGTCTTGCGCAGAGCTTCTCAATGCGTTACACACTCGTTGACGGCCACGGTAACTTCGGTTCAATAGACGGTGACCCGCCTGCTGCTTACCGATATACCGAGTCGAGAATGAGTAAGATTTCGCTTGAGATGCTTGCTGATATCGATAAGGACACGGTTGATTTCGTGCCCAACTACGATGACCGTCTTAAGGAGCCTACGGTTCTTCCTTCAAGAATCCCGAACCTCCTTGTAAACGGTTCAACGGGTATCGCTGTCGGTATGGCTACAAATATTCCGCCTCACAATCTCGGCGAGGTTGTTGACGGTATGTGCTGTCTTATCGACAATCCCGAAGCTGACCTGCCTGAGCTTATGGAGCATATCAAAGGCCCCGACTTCCCGACAGCAGGTCTTATTATGGGCAAATCGGGCATCCGTGCCGCTTATGCAACAGGCAGAGGTAAGATTACCGTCAGAGCAAAGGCAGAGATTGAAGAGGATAAGAACGGACGCTTCCGTATCAGCGTTACTGAAATTCCCTATATGGTCAACAAGGCAAGACTTATTGAGAGCATTGCCGACCTTGTAAGGGACAAGCGTGTAGAGGGAATTTCCGATATCAATGACTACTCCGCTATCGAGGGTATGCATATTGTTATCGACCTCAAGCGTGATGCTAATCCGCAGGTTGTTCTCAACCAACTTTATAATTATACTCAGATGCAGTCCACCTTCGGCGTAATTATGCTCGCACTTGTTGACGGTGTTCCGAGAATCCTTACACTCAAGGAAATGCTCGAGAATTATATCAAGTTCCAGTGCGAAGTTATTGTGCGCCGTACACAGTTCAATCTGAAGAAGGCTCAGGACCGTGCACATATCCTTGAAGGCTATCTGATTGCCCTCGATTTTATCGACGAGGTTATCAGCATCCTGCGTTCATCTCCCGATCAGCAGACAGGTAAATCCCGTCTTATGGATCGCTTCGGCCTTGATGATATTCAGGCTCAGAAGATTGTTGAGATGCGTCTTGGTCAGTTGACAGGTATGGAACGTCAGAAGATCGAGGAAGAGATGGCTGCTCTCAAGGCAAAGATTGCTGAATATACAGAGATTCTCGGTAGTGAAGAGAAGATCCGCGGCGTTGTCAAGGCAGAGGCTCTTGCAGCAAAAGAGCGTTTTGCAGACGAAAGACGCACGGAAATCTGTAACGTCAGCGGTGAGGTCGATATCGAAGACCTCATTCCCGAAGAGGAGAGCGTTTATACCCTCACCAATAAGGGTTACCTTAAGCGTATGCCTGCCGATACTTATCGCAGCCAGCGCAGAGGCGGCAGAGGTGTTATGGGTATGACCCGCCGTGAGGAGGACTTTGTTCAGACGATGTTCACCTGCTCCACTCACGACTACATTATGTTCTTTACCAATTTCGGTAGAGCATACAAGCTCAAGGGCTACGAAATTCCCGAAAGCTCACGTACAGGCAAGGGTATGAATGCCGTTAATATTCTTCCGCTTGATGCAGAAGAAAAGATTTCGGCGATGATCCGTGTTCCTGCCGAGGCAGACGGAGAATACCTCTGCATGGTTACACGCAACGGTATTATCAAGCGTACGCTTCTTGATGCTTACAAAAATATACGTAAGAACGGTGTTATCGCAATCAACCTTGATGATGATGACGAGCTTGCATGGGTTAAGCTGACAATGGGCGATGATGACCTCCTTGTTGCAACACGTGACGGCTACTCAATCCGCTTCAATGAAAACGATGCCCGTCCCATCGGCAGAACAGCACGCGGCGTTAAGGCTATTGAGCTTCGCGGCGATGATAAGGTTGTCGGTATGGATGTTGTATCTGATGACAGCTTTGTTCTTACGGTTACCGAAACAGGCTACGGCAGAAGAAGTCCCGGTGACGAATACCGTCAGCAGACAAGAGGCGGTAAGGGTGTTACAAACTACAAGACCGAGAAATACGGCAAGGTTGCCGCACTTATGACGGTTAAGGATGAAGAAGATATTATCCTTATTTCTTCTGAGGGTATTGTTATACGTATGCCTGCTGATTCAATCAGCCTTTTCTCAAGAACATCAAAGGGTGTCAGAGTAATGCGTGTAGGTGAGAGCGACAAGCTTGTCACTGTCACCACAGCAGAGCGAGAAGCGGAAGGTGAAGAAGCAGAAGACAGGGATGAATCTGCTGCCGAGGTTGATGAAGACTCGATTCAGGCAGAGTCATAAAAGGGTATGACTCTTTAATTTGTAAGGAAAGAGATATATGGAAGATAACAAAAAGATGGAATTTGAAGATGTTTATTCCGACAGCAAAAAGAAACCGACTTATAAAAAGGGACATAAACCTCTTGAAGAAAGAGATATTTATTATCCCAATAAGTTCATTAAATTTTTGTTTAAGAATAACAGAAGAAACACAAAGATTCTTCTTGTCATTATGATAATCATTTTGTTGCTTGCTGCAGGTGCCGGCGTTTATATGCTCTATTCAGGTATGTTCGACCAGATATTATCGGAAGATGAGGGCTGGCAGGGTTCTGAAGAAATCATAGAAGATTATGACGAGAACCAGTTTGCAGCAATGCACGAGGTATCCGATGCCGCATCGCTTGATGATCTTCTTAAAAAGTGGTATACCAATAATGGCAGCATTATGGATCAGGAATATGTCACAAATATTCTCCTGCTTGGTATTGACGGCGAAAACGGTGTCAAAAAAGGCGGTAACTCCGACTCTATGATTCTGGTTTCGGTAAACGATAAAACCAAGCAGATTACAATGGTTTCGTTTATGCGTGACAGCCGAACCTACTTTGATGTCAACGGCAGGGAATATTGGACGAAGGCAAATGCGGCATTTGCAAGAGGCGGTGCAAGAGCTACCGTAAAAATGATAGAGAACAACTATAAAGTTGATATCGATTATTATGTTGCGGTAGACTTTACAACCTTCTCTGATCTTGTTGATGCTTTGGGCGGTGTAACTCTCGAAATCGAAGAATACGAGCAGAAATATATCAACCGCACAACGAAAAAGATTAAAAAGATTCCCAACTACGGCACTGTAACGCTTGACGGTGATCAGGCACTGGTTTATTGCCGTATCCGTAAGAGTGATGCCGACAGCGACGTTTCAAGAACACGCCGTCAGCGTAACTTTGTTTCATCGCTTATCAGAAGCGCCAAGGGTGCTACACTCAATCAGCTCACTGACGCAGTCAACGCTGTTTTGCCGCATCTTTCGACTGATTGCTCCAAAAACAAGGTGCTCGGTTATGCAGGGCAGGCTCTTACAAAGGGCTGGATGAATTATGAAATTGTTCAGTTGACAATGCCTGATGAGGAAACACGTAAAGACGCGAATTTCAGCGGCGTATCATACTGGGTTGTGGACTATCCGCTTGCTGCGCAGAAGGTTCAGACGGCTATTTACGGTACCTCAAATATTCAACTGGATGCTGACCGCGAATCAGCTCTTGACTATGTAAGGTACAACAACAGCAGCGGAAGCAGCAGTAGCGGCGGCAACAATAGTAGCGGCAACAGCAGCTACAACGATAACGATGACAACGTTAATGATAGCAGCAGCTATACTGAAAACGAATATACCGCTGATGAATACCGTACAGGTTATGACGATGTTACCGGTGGCGAAACAGAAGAAACCACAACAAGAATAGGCGTCCATATACCTTCGTTGGATGATTTGTTCACAACAGCTCCGGACGATGATGCAACAACTGCCGGCGATAAAAAGCCGACGGAGAAAACAACTGCATCAAATCAGGATGACAACTCGGATGATGAGCCGGAAGAAGAACCGGCCACTACGGCAAGGCAGTTCGGATGGAATTCGTTTACAGAGGCTGCGTAAAACCAAAATTATTTTTCGGCTGTATCAGAACTTGAACTTAAAATTAAGTTTTGATGCGGCCTTTTTTTAAAACTAACCAAGAAAGGGCAGGGGAAGTTTCCCTTGTGCGGGTGTGAAAATATGCCTTATTCCGAAAGATATATGCTTCGCAAAATTTCTGATGCAATAAACACCGTCAAGCCTGCCGTATATACAAAGATTGCTCCGCTTTCAGTGAAAGCTTACGTTACGGATGAACCCGTTAAGTTTGCTGATCGTTTTTCAGGTACAGAGAAAACAGTCAATGTCGGTGACTCCTGGGGCAAGCTCTGGGACTGTGCTTGGTTCTGCTTTGAGGGCAGGATTCCAGAATCGGAGCGAGGAAAAAATCTTGTTCTGATGCTCGATGTGAGCGGCGAAATGTGCGTTGTTGATAAAGCAGGTGTTCCGATTGCCTGCTTGACAAATGTCAGCTCCGATTATGATACGACCCTCGGTAAGCCGGGTAAGCGCATATTTATCCTCGACAAGCAAACCAAGCAGAGCGGTGAGGTTACTCTCTGGGCTGATGCGGGCTGTAACGATCTTTTCGGAAAATATCATAACAGCGGCAGCCTTATTGAGGCGGATATTGCTGTCTGTGACAGCGGTCTCAGAGATATTTATTACGATCTTGCCGTCGCTTACGATATGCTTGAGTGTCTTGATAAAAACACAGCACGCTATAAGCGTCTGCTAGGCAGAGTTTACGATGCTGCTTGTTATATTACATCTCCCGATTTTGACAGAGATATTGTTAGAAGAATACTTTCTGCAGAGCTTGAACGTAAGGGCGGTGACAGCTCGCTTAAGGTTACGGCTATAGGTCACGCACATATTGATCTTGCATGGCTTTGGCCTATCCGTGAAACAAAACGTAAGGGTGCACGCACATTCTCTAACGTTATCTCACTTATGGAGCGTTATCCCGATTTTGTTTTCGGTGCAAGCCAGCCTCAGCTTTATAAGTGGGTGAAAGAGGATTATCCCGAGCTCTACGCAAAAATCAAGCAGAAAGTCAAAGAAAACCGTTGGGAATGTCAGGGCGGTATGTGGGTTGAGGCTGATACTAATGTCAGTGGTGCTGAGCCGCTTGTACGTCAGTTCCTTTACGGCAAGAAGTTCTTTATGGACGAGTTCGGTGTTGACGCACGCTCACTCTGGTTGCCTGATGTTTTCGGCTACAGTGCAGCACTTCCGCAGATTCTCAAGCTCAGCGGTGTTGACTACTTTGTAACACAGAAACTTTCATGGAGCGAACATAACGTTTATCCGCACCACACATTCAACTGGGTCGGAATTGACGGCACAAGTGTATTGGCTCACCTCCTCCCTGAGGATACATATAACGGCTCTGCAATGCCCTGTGCACTCAAGAAAATGGAGCGCAACTATAAGGATAACGCCGTGTGTGAAGAGGCACTTATGCTTTATGGCATCGGTGACGGTGGCGGCGGACCGAGCGCATTCCACCTTGAAAGTCTGAAGAGAATAAAGAATTCCGACGGACTTGTTCCCTGTGAGCAGGGCTATTCAATCGATATGCTCGACAGAATCAATGCCGATAAGGATAGCTACAGCAAGTGGGTCGGTGAGCTTTATCTTGAAAGACATCAGGGCACTTATACAACTCAATCAAGAATCAAGCGCTATAACCGCCGCATTGAATTTGCTCTTCGTGAGACCGAGTTTGCCTGCGTATGGGCAAAGCTTGCCGCAAACGTAACCTATCCCAAGGCTGAGCTTGATAAAATCTGGGAGGAGTATCTGCTCTATCAGTTCCACGATATTCTGCCCGGTTCATCAATCAACCGCGTCTATAAAGAGGCTGAAGAGGGCTACAAGACTATGCTCAAGCGCCTGACGGAAATCAAGAAATCAGCTTTCGGTGCTGTTGCCGCATCAATCGGCAGAATGAACGAGAGCATTGTCTTCAACGCTCTTCCTTTCGAAGTTACGGAGCAGTTCAAGACAACAGGCGGTTACAGAACAATTACCGTTCCCGCAATGGGTATGAAGAGCCTTGATGAAAGCACGGATAATTTTGAACGCTGCACATCAGACGAGAGCGGACTTGAAAACGCAAAGCTTTCCGTAACCTTCGGCAGTAACGGCGAAATCAAAGAGATTTTTGATAAGGTCAACGGCAGACAGGTGCTTCTTGCAGGCAAAGCGGCTAATGTTATGAGCATATATACCGACCGCGGAGATGCCTGGGATATGCGCTTCGACTATATGAATGACGTCAGCGAAACGATGAAGCTCGAGAGTGTTGAGAGCAGTGTTGAGGGTGGCAATGCTGTCAGAGTGCAGACGTTCAGCTACGGCTCATCGATTCTCAGGCAGAAGATTTCACTCACACCTGCAGGTATTATCCGCTTTGACACTGAGGTTGACTGGCGCGAAAAGCGCAGAATGCTCCGCACAGCATTCCCGATAAATGTTGTAACGGATAAGGTTGAGTGTGATATTCAGTTCGGATCAATTGAACGCTCCACAACAGAAAACACAAGCTGGCAGTACGCTCAGTTCGAAATCTGTGCCCAGAAGTGGGTTGACGTTTCTCAGTACAATTACGGTGCGGCTGTGCTTAATAACGGCAAATACGGCTACCGTGTTAAGGATACGACAATTGACGTCAATCTTCTCCGCAGCTCAACATATCCTGACACTAATGCCGATTACGGTAAGCACGCATTTACTTACGCTCTCTATCCGCATAAGGGTGGCAGAGTCGAGGCGAAGGTAAACGAGCACGCTTATGCGCTCAATATGCCGCTTACGGTTGTCAAGGTTGGCGGTGAAGGTCAGATTGAATCAAGACCTGCTGCGGAAATGATCAAGTTTGATAACGGCGGCAGTGCTGTAATTGAGAGCATCAAGGCTGCTGAAGACGGCAGAGGAATCATTGTGCGTTTGTATGAAAGCGCAGGTGCTGACTGCAGCTTTACGCTCAAGCCGAATTTCCGTTTCCAACGCGCAAGTGTTGTTGATCTGATGGAAAACGCAATTACAGAGTGCTCGGTTATGTCAGGTGTTATTTCTGCTGACCTCAAACCTTTCCAGATCCTTTCAATCAGAATCAACTGAACATAACAAAAAAACGCTTGTACAGGTTACTGTACAAGCGTTTTGTTATCTGTTTATTTTGTCCCAGAGCACTATCTTGCCCGATTCAAGGGTTTTGGGCAGATCGATGATGCGTTGATTTTCCGAGCCTCGGAATTTGAGCATAAGGTTTTTCTTATCCTTCTCAAATCTGCCGTCTACAAGTATGTCGATAAGGCTCAGCAGCTCATCTGTCGCTTCGCATCTCGGGTGAGGCTCCTTTGTCTGAAGCTGCTCGAGTGTGAATCCTGTGAAAGCCCAGATGTTTTTGCTGGGGTAAGTTTCTTTTACCCTTTTGACAAACGGGAGAAGTGCACGCTGATTTTCAGGCTCAAACGGTTCACCGCCGAGGAGTGTAAGACCGTTGATATAGCTCGGAGAGAGCATGTCAATTATCTGCTGCTCGGTTTCACGCGTGAATTCCTGACCGTAGCAGAAATCCCACGTCTGCGGCTGAAAACAACCCTCGCATCTGTTTGTGCAGCCTGAAACGAAAAGGGTGACACGCACCCCTTCGCCGTCAGCTATATCGCAGTTTTTGATTTGTCCGTAATACATATTACAGGTGAAGAACCCTTTCCTTGATTTCCTGGGTGCGTCCCTGGTTCCAGTACTGTGTGCCGATGTAACCGCATGTGCGGCGGGCAACGTTCATCTTGTCCTGGTCGGTGTTGCCGCAGTTGGGACATTTCCAGATGAGCTTTCCGTCCTCTTCGACAATCTCGATCTCGCCGTCAAAGCCGCATTCCTGACAGTAGTCAGACTTTGTGTTGAGCTCAGCGTAAATGATGTTATCGTAGATGAACTTCATAACCTGGAGGACAGCTTCAATGTTGTTCTGCATATCGGGAACTTCAATGTAGCTGATTGCACCGCCGGGTGAAAGATGCTGGAACTGTGCTTCGAAACGAAGCTTTTCGAATGCATCAATCTCTTCGGAAACGTGAACGTGGTAGCTGTTTGTGATGTAGCCCTTGTCCGTAACGCCGGGGATGATACCGAAACGGCGCTGGAGACACTTGGCAAACTTATAGGTTGTTGACTCGAGCGGAGTGCCGTAGAGTGAGAAGTCGATGTTGTGTTCTGCCTTCCATACACGGCAGGCAGCGTTCATAAGATCCATAACCTCAAGTGCAAACGGTGTTGCCTCGGGGTCTGTGTGGCTCTTACCTGTCATATACTTGACACACTCGTAAAGACCTGCATAGCCGAGTGAGATTGTTGAGTAGCCGCCGAAGAGGAGCTTATCAATCGGTTCGCCCTTTTCAAGTCTTGCAAGTGCACCGTACTGCCAGAGAATGGGAGCAGCATCGGAAAGTGTGCCCTTAAGTCTTTCGTGGCGGCAGAGAAGTGCCTGATGGCAAAGCTCAAGTCGCTCTTCGAATATCTTCCAGAATTTTTCCTTGTCACCGCCGGATGAGAGTGCGATATCAACAAGGTTGATTGTTACAACGCCCTGATTGAAGCGGCCGTAGTACTTTGCCTTGCCGTTTTCGTCAACGTAAGGTGTGAGGAAGCTGCGGCAACCCATACAGGTGTAGCAGTGACCTTCACCGTTTTTGTCAACCTTGAGCTCGAGCATCTTCTTTTCGGAGATGTAGTCGGGTACCATACGCTTTGCTGTGCACTTTGCTGCAAGCTGTGTGAGGTACCAGTATTTGGAATCCTCGTGGATGTTATCCTCTTCGAGAACATAGATAAGCTTGGGGAATGCGGGTGTGACCCAAATGCCCTTTTCGTTCTTGACACCCTGGCAACGCTGAAGAAGAACTTCTTCAATGATGAGAGCAAGGTCTTCCTTTTCCTGCTCGTTCTTTGCTTCGCCGAGATACATAAATACTGTTATGAAAGGTGCCTGACCGTTTGTTGTCAGGAGTGTGACAACCTGATACTGGATTATCTGAACACCGCGGCTGATTTCTTCGCGGAGTCTCTTTTCAGTCATTTCCTTGAGCTTTTCTTCGCTGATTTCAGCGCCGATATCCTTCATCTCTTCGATGATTGCTTTGCGGATTTTCTCACGTGAAACCTGAACGAAGGGAGCAAGATGTGTGAGTGAAATTGACTGACCGCCGTACTGGTTCGAAGCAACCTGTGCGATGATCTGTGTTGCGATGTTACAGGCTGTTGAGAAGCTGTGAGGTCTCTCAATAAGTGTGCCTGTGATTACCGTGCCGTTCTGAAGCATATCCTCGAGGTTGACAAGGTCGCAGTTGTGCATATGCTGTGCGAAATAGTCAGAATCGTGGAAGTGGATAATGCCCTCATTATGTGCGTCAACTATCTCCTTGGGGAGGAGGATACGGTTGGTGATGTCCTTTGAAACTTCACCTGCCATATAGTCACGCTGTGTGGAGTTGACAACGGGATTCTTGTTGGAGTTTTCCTGCTTTACTTCCTCGTTGTTGCACTCGATAAGGGAAAGGATCTTGTCGTCTGTTGTGTTGCTCTTTCTGACAAGTGAACGTGTGTATCTGTAGGTGATGTAGTTCTTTGCAACCTCAAATGCACCGTGAGCCATAATCTTCTTTTCAACAAGGTCCTGGATTTCCTCAACCGTGGGTGCGCGGCCGAGAGCTTCGCACGAAATAACAACCGACTCTGTAATTCTCTTGATCTGCAGGTCGGTCATGCGGATGTCTTCGTCGACGGATTCATTAGCTTTTGTGATGGCGAGGAGAATCTTTTCTTCGTTAAAATTCTCTTCGGCACCGTTTCTCTTGATGATCCTCATACCGATTTCTCACTTTCTTATATTTATTCAACTAAACTGCATAAAACTTTGCACACAAGATATTGTGCTGTAAAAGTCGTGTACTCACATTATAAGCTACCAGATATATTGTGTCAATATGGAATAGTGTACAAAAAAAACACAATATTTTGTTGAATAAATCTCTTTTTGCCGATTGACAACACAATTTGTGCTGTTTTTACACAAAATGAGGACAAAAACAGAGCCGAAACCGTAAGGAATCGACTCTGATTTTAAATCTTGTAAAGATGTATTACTTTACAGCTTTGACTGTTTTATTGTCGCCGAAGCAAACAGTGTATGAAAATTCATACAAATCGTCACGCGCAGGATAATCGGTTGAAACTATCTGTGAACCGCTATATATTGCGTTTTCTCTGTTTTCATCACTGATTGAACCGTATGTGTCAGCCCTTGTTCTGACGATCAAATTGAGTTTGTCAAGTATTTCTGCTTTACGGTCGCGTATCCGTTCGGGATTATTTATGATAAGAAATGATGCACAATCACGAGTGGCGTCCTTTTCTCTGAGCATCGGGAACATCGCCTGCGTACTAAATGTAGTATCCATAGATATATAATCCTCGGTTACACCTGTTTCGTGGAGCAGGATAAGTACCTTGCCGAGCATACCGTCAACACGGCACCAATCGTCAGCAGACCTCATTTCGCCGAATGAATTATAATCGCGCAGCATATCTGCAGGGGTGAAAAGTTTGTCACCAAGATTGTCGCGGATAACTTGGTCGAGCACTTTTACATAGTCCATATTAAAGAATTCCATATCTTCAATAGGCAGGAATACGGATTTAGGCTCTACAATTACTGTGATGGGGAGGTGGTCAGGATTGTTTTCGGACCAGAGCGATATCTCTTTGAGTGCCAACGCAAAATCATAGCAAGTGGTTGTCATATCGATTGAAGGCGAGTGCATACAGGTGAATGTAATGGCATCTCCCTTTACAAAGGTTTCGATATCCATCTCTATGCTGCGTATTCCGCAGTTGAACTGCTGCGTGAGAGTCTGGCTTTCGAACTGTCCTGTTTCACTGCTGACAAGACCGAATGTAAGGTCTGACAAGTTTTTATATATCTTCTGAATACCCGGAACGGATTTTTTCTGGTAGCTGTTGTGTGTTGCAATAAATGCAATTTCGTTGAATTTAAGCCCTTCATCAAGCTCTGCGGCAAGGTTGCCGTCGAAGAAATCAGCCTCGTTTACAGGCGGAATCTCACCGTTGCGGTAAGCTTCTTCGAGCGCAGCAATACGCTTGGGATGTTCTTCAATATCGATTTTCAGTTGTTCTGCACTTTCACCGAAGACGCCGAAGAACAAAACGATAACAGATATCAACAGCGGAATAAAACGGATAATATACCTGATCATAAAAGTATACCGCCTTTACATAATGTGTACTTATTGAATTATAACATCATTTGACAATAAAGCAATATTAATTGTTTACTTTATTCTTTTTTTGTGGTAATATCCTGATAATGAAATATAAACATATTATTAGGAGATGAGTTTATGCCTGCACTTGTGCTTGAGGGTGGAACTTTCCGACCGCTTTTTTCCTGCGGTGTTATGGATGCACTGCTTGACAGCGGTGTGGAATTTCCGTACGTTGTCGGTGTTTCAGCAGGAATTTCCGATGCCACATCATATATAGCTAAGCAAAAGGGTCGCGACCTCGAGATAATTAAACGGTTCAGACACGATAAAAGATATGTTGGTTTCAGAAATATTTTTACGGATAAGTCCATATTTGGCAGAAAGTTTATTTACGAAACTATTCCGCGCGAGCTGGTGCTGTTTGATAACGATACTTTTTACAGCAATCCAGCACAGCTTGTTGTCGGTATAACGAATGCCAAGACAGGCGAGATGGAATATATCGACAAGAAAGACCCTGTCAACGGACATATACTTCTGCAGGCTACCTGTGCTCTGCCGGTTATATTCCCGCCCATTATTTATAACGGCAAGCAGTATTACGACGGTGGCCTTGTTGATTCGATACCCGCTAAAAAGGCGATGAAAGACGGACACGAAAAAATGCTTATAGTTCTTACCAGAACAAAGGATTATGTCAAAACCGAATCGAGTGCGTACAAAATTGCGGCTGCCGTGCTGAAGAAAAAATATCCGAAGGTTGCGGAGCGTCTTCTTACAAGACATATCCGATACAATAAAGAGGTTGAGTTCTGCAATCAGCTTGAGCGTGAGGGCAAGGCGGTTATTCTCCGCCCGAGTGCTGAAACTCAGATCGAGTCGCTTGAGAAGGATATTGCAAAAATAGAGCGTGTATATCAATACGGCTATGACCTTGCAATGGAAAATATGGATAAAATAAAAGCTTTGTTTGACTGATTGGTTTAAGGAGGACAAGACTTGGTTTTTGTATATGCGGCGCTGCTTGTGCTTGCGCTGATCGGCGCAAAGTTCAGCTTCAGGTCGTTTAACACAAAAGAATATCTGTCAATGGATTCGACCAATGCTGTACGTGGCGTGTTTATTCTTCTCGTATTTTTAAGCCATATGATGCAGTATTACGTTTACACCGAAGAAATTGATGTGCTCGGCGGTGCTGTATCCAGAGCACTCGGTCAGATGATAGTGGTTATGTTTATGTTCTATTCCGGTTACGGAATAGGCGAATCCGTTAAACGTAAGGGTCCGGCTTACATCAAGTCTTTCCCTGTTAACAGAGTGCTTAAAACGTGGCTTCACTTTGCTATTGGTGTTTTTATCTATTATATTATCAGTTTGATTCTGGGGCTGAAATATCCTGCAAGTCAGGTCTGGCTTGCCTTTATCGGCTGGACAAGCATCGGCAACAGCAACTGGTATATTTTTGCTGTCATTATTCTTTATATTATCACGTGGATTGCGTTCACGGCTGCCAAAAAGAACAGGTATATTGCGGCAGGTATAGTCACCGCACTCACTGTAGTGTACATAGTTGTTATGTATTTCTTCAAGGAAAACTGGTGGTTTGATACATCGCTGTGCTACGTGGCAGGTCTTTGGTATTCACTCTTCAGAGAAAAAATCGAAAAACTGCTGACGAAGAACAATATCATCTGGATTATTGTGCTTGTTGTTTCTGCTGTCGGCTGGTGGTATTCGCATTTTTGCCGTACAATTCCCGCAATGCGTATTCTTGAAGCTGTGCTGTTCTCGCTGTTTGTCGTTACGCTTTCGCTTAAGATTTCGATACGCTGCAAACCTCTTGTATGGGTCGGCAAATATACTTTTGAAATCTACATCCTTATGCGCATTCCCATGAAGCTGTTCGGTATATGGGGCTTGAGTGCGTATAACTTATACGTTTATTTTGCGGTGATACTTGCGACAACGCTGTTGTTAAGCTTTCTTTTTTCGAAGCTGCTCGGCGTTATCGACAAACTGCTGTTCAAAACCAAAAAAGCATAAATGTGAGACTTCGAGAAAGTCGACGAGATGCCGTGTTCTTTGCCCCGAAGCTGTACAGAGGTACCGCGAGAGGGCAAAAACACAGCAAACGCATAAAATCTGATATAATAAAATGAGAAACAGGAAGATTTGCTTGAAATCCTCCTGTTTTTTTGCTTCATTTTGCGGAACGTTCTAAGATCGTTCCCTGAATTTTTTTCGCGTGTTCTCGGTGGCTTTGTCGACAGTCTGAGACTGCAGGGGAGACCCTGCAGTTTTTTTAACATCCTGAGCCGTGGGTGCATAGTATGTACAAGAGCGGCAGATGTAGCTGTTGCCGCTTGAGTATACTGTAAAGGGGAAATGCTTTATGCGTATGAACGAGCGTCCGGGCGCTGTCTGCGAAATGTGCAAACGGCAGGAAATTCAATTCCGTCGCAATGAGCAGCCGTTTCCGGAGCATTACAGCGTTGCAATGGCTTATGTGCCTATGCAGACCGACACAACGGTTTATGATGAAATGCAGGCGCTGTGCGAAGGCACGCTTTTTACTGCACTTAATAAGCCCTTTATGAGAGGGTGTAAGTCATGAATAAAAAAGAAATTCTAAAAAAGCTCTCTGCGGCTGAGTTTGCACTGTGGGATCTGCATCTTTATCTCGATACACATCCCGGTGATCTTACAGCCGTAGGGCTTTATAATAAGTATCACAAAAAATATATGCTTCTGCGCGAGGAGTATGAGGCAACCTGCGGCAAGCTTTCACCGAGAAGTGCGCAGGGTGTAGAATGGCTCAAAGATCCCTGGCCGTGGGAGAAAGGCTGGTGTGACTGCTGATGTTTATGTATGAGAAAAAGTTGCAGTATCCCGTAAAGATTGCAACACCAAACGCAAAGCTCGCACAGGTAATCATCACACAGTTCGGCGGACCTGACGGCGAACTCGGCGCATCAATGCGCTACCTAAGTCAGCGTTTTGCAATGCCCTGGGGTGAGCTTAAAGGCCTCTTGACTGACATCGGTACAGAAGAGCTTTCTCATATAGAGATGGTTTGTGCGGTTGTTTATCAGTTGACAAGAAATCTTTCAATTGACGAAATCAAGCGGCAAGGCTTTGACAAATATTTTGTTGACCACACAACGGGTATTTACCCTGTAGCTGCAAGCGGTGAGCCGTGGACAGCTGCGACAATTCAGTCTACGGGCGATGTAATCGCAGACCTTAGTGAAGACCTTGCTGCAGAGCAGAAGGCGCGAAAGACCTATGATAACATTCTTCGCCTATCAGATGACCCTGATGTAAACGATGTCATAAGATTCCTGCGTGCACGCGAAATTGTTCACTTCCAACGCTTTGGTGAAGGTTTACGCTTTGTGACCGATAAGCTTGATTGCAAGAATTATTACGCCTGCAATCCCGGTTTTGACAAAAACTGCGGCTGCTGAAAAACAGAATAATATAAAAATCGGTGTGCGGATAATCCGTGCACCGGTTTCTTAATGTGTAAATATAAGTTGTTTTTTGTTGTGTTTATGATATAATTAATCTGATAAGAATTGAATGAGGTGAGCTGATAAAAAAGTTCATTTCTTTTTTAATTTCGGCATCAATTATCCTGACTGTAATTATCCTGCAATAAATCAGCTTTCTGTCAGAAAAGGGGAGACGCTTTATGATGAAAATTATCAGTTTCTTTATTTCGCTCATTATCTTTTTTGATTTTATACCTTTCTTTAATCAACCCGTTCTTACAGTTGATGCTTCCGGGATACTGGGCGAGAGTACAACCAGAGCAACCGGATTTCTTTACGGCTTTGCCGAAAGGGAAGTGCCCTCATCAGCTGTTACAAATGCGCTTAAGGTTTCGTCGGTTTCTCAGAAAGTGCCCGACGGACTTCAGCATCCCACGGGCGATATTGATCATGTTAAAGACCAGCTTCAGAGTTGTGACTATATAGTGGTTTATCTTCAGGATGCCTTTGATACGTGGTACTACTGCCATGACGAGATAATGCAGATGCGTGAAAACGGCACCTATGATTGGAAAGAGTTTATCGGCGAGAGATACCTTCCGATCGTTGAAGAAAAGGTGAAATATCTCGAATCTCAGGATTATAGCGACAGAATCGTTTACTGTATTTATAACGAATGCGACAATGCCGTATGGTTCGGTAATTATATTGACGGTGTCTGCCACTATGATGACATCGGCAGGCAGAACTTCTATGAAGCCTGGAAAATTACATATGACCTTGTCAAGTCAATAGCTCCCGGGGCTAAAATCGGAGGGCCGGGTTTCTGCGACTATGAAACAACAAAGTTTGAAGGCTTTATTAAGTATACTGCAGAAAATGACTGTGTACCTGAGATTGTGATATGGCATGAGCTTGCTTATTGGTCAATCCCGGACTGGCATAAGCACTATGAGGATTATCGCCGTATTGAAAAAGAAAACGGTATAGATGAACTTAATATTATTGTAACGGAATACGGTGAACCCGAAGAGTGCGGTAATCCTGCCGATATGCTTCATTATATTATTGCGATGGAAAAAACAGGTATCTGGGGTAATATGGCTTATTGGAGGCTTTCCAATAACCTTAATGATACTGCAGCTGATGACAATTCTCCCAACTCAAACTGGTGGCTTTACAGAAAATACGCTGAAATGAAAGGGCAGCGCAGGCTTAAGGTGAGCAGCAAAACACAGGATAAATACAACCCGAAAGAGAGGTTCGATGCTCACGCTACGCTTACCAATGACGGCAATCAAATCAATATGATTGTCACAGGCAGTGACAAGAATGCTTTTGTAAAGATTGCAAATCTTGACACAACAAACCTTGCAGGTGATGTAGACGTAAAGATTGAATGTGTATATTACGAAGGACTTACAGGTATCGTGTCTGAACCTACGGTATTAAGACAGTATACGGTAAAGTCAGATAAGAACCTTAATATAGTTCTTCCGGCAACGGATGCGGATGCGGTATATTTTGTAACTCTCAGCGAGCATAATGACAGCTTTGAAGCTGTAAGAAATACAAACATCCCCGTGAGATATGAATTTGAAGACGGTAGGCTTTTGGGCGACGCATATACCTATGACAGCTGGTATGCCACAACCGGCGAAACTGAAGGTATGGTTGGCGGTATGGAAAAAGACGGCGATGGTGTTAAGCTTAATTTTTGGACATCCCAAAAGGGCAGCTACGACCTTGATATTATCTTTGGCAAATCAAACGATGCCCATGGTAATCCTCAGGGCAGAGATTATGCAAAGGTTAAAGTTATCATCAACGGCAAAGAAGAAATTATAAATCTTGAAAATACAATCAAGAGCGAATACACATCAAAACTTACTCTCACCAGAGAGTTTTCAGCCGGCATAAACACTATTGCATTCTGTAACCTTGACGGCACTTATGTGCTTGACAGTATGCTGGTAGCCCTTCACGAAGAGAGCGCGGATATTGCCGTGCTCGAAGACGGCGGAAACAAATATCTTGCTGTCGCCCCATACGACGGCTTTTATAAGATAATCTCAGACAGTTCAGGTGAAATTTCCGTAGACGGTGCTACAGGTAATGTTCAGAGTGGTGATGTCGTTTATCTCAGACGAGGTGTTAATGAAATTATTTTCGGCGGTAAATTTAGTTTTGTCAAAACGGATGTAACGGGATTCACAAAGACAGTCAATGCAAGCGGAATTTCTCTGACAGGTAAGGCAGAACTTCTTACTGACAAATACGGTGTAACTTATATAGACGGTATCTCCAACCTTGGAGGCAAGGGCACATTTAACGTAACCGTACCTGAAAGCGGTGACTATAGAGTGACTCTGCTTTATGCCAATAACTCGGAGGGCGGTGTGCACTCTTATAATGTTGACCTTATTGAAAATTATCTGACAGTTTCAGCTAACGGTAAAAGCCATGATGTATTTACCCGTAATACCTACAGTAAATACACTTATAAAACTATGACATTTAATATGACTCTTACAAAAGGCGATAATGTGATTGAGCTTTCAAACAGCGGTAACACTGTTTTTCACGATATGGAAGCTTATGCTCCGCAGATTGCACGGATCAGCGTAAATTCATTAACTGAATAAGGGTTTGCAGAGAATAAAACTATCACAGAACGGTGAAGGATTGATATTTGTAACCAATAAGCTTGATTGCAAGAATTATTACGCCTGCAACCCGGCTTTTGACAAAAACTGCGGTTGCTGAAAAATGTGAAGAAATAAATGAACAGACTGCTTCGTTTGGCGGAGTGGTCTATTGTTCTTTTATGATTGGGTTAAAGGTATATTAAACAAAATCAGAAACGTTTTTTTGTGCGATTATACAAGAACAAATTCTTTATTTATTAGCAAAGATATGGTACTATTTATTATGTATAGATATATTCGTAAGCACCTGTGTTTTCGGGAGGTAAAAGATTATGAAAAAAACGTTTGTCAGGTTGTTATATGTGGCTATGTGCGTTGTTATGACGCTGACCGCAGCACCGCTCGGCGGATTTGTCGGACTTGATTTGCCGGGTCTGTTTGATATTCAAGCAGAGGCTGAGGAAAATATAAGTGGTGTAAAAAGAAGTGGAGACGGCTGGACAATTTATAATGACGGTGAATTGGTTATTACAAAAAACCTAACTTTCAGTGCAAATTATTACGATAACTCTTTTGATCAACATTATTTATATAAGTGGCCTTGGTGTAGTGCAGCTTATTATACTGATGGAGATTACAGTTGGGCAGGTGAAGGTATAAATTTTTATGGAATAACGAAGGTTACTATTAAGGAAGGTGTAACAGCTATTGGTAACTTTTTGTTTGCCGGACAACATGATATTAAGTCCATTACAATTCCAAGTACGGTTACTTCTATAGGTGCAGGTGCATTCTACAGATGCACATCTCTTGAAACAATAAATATGGACTCGCCATTTTTGTCTTTAAATACTTATGATCCTATTGGTCCGGCATATGGCGGTATGTTTCAAGAGTGTAGCTCGCTGAAAGAAATAGTTATAAGCAATAAAGTTACATCTATAGGCGATTCTTGCTTTAGCGGTTGTACCTCCCTTGAAAATGTAATGTTTGAAGAAGGTACAAACATTACCTCAATTGGAAGCAGTGCTTTTAGTTCTTGTTCTTTGCTTGAAAGAATTGCTGTTCCCGGTAACTATACTGAAATTAAGTCAAGCACATTCAGGGACTGCACATCTCTTAAAGATGTATTGTTGTCATCTACGGTTACATCTTTGGGAGAAGGATGTTTTAAAAATTGCACTTCTGTTGAAGAAATAAATGTACCACCGAGGCTTAATAGCATTGGTCCCAGCGCTTTTAGCGGGTGTGAGTCTTTGATAACTCTTGAATTGCCGGATTCTCTTCAAACCATCAATAAAAATGCTTTTTTAAGTAGTGGAATAAGGCATATCGAAATACCTGGCGGGGTAACAACTATTTTAAATACCGTTTTCTCAAACTGTTTGAATTTGGAAACTGTTATAATTAATGAAGGCACAACTACAATCAGCACCGATGCATTCAAACAATGTGCCCGACTTAAATATATTGCAATCCCCTCAACATTAACAAATATTGCCCAAAATTCATTTACTGACTGCGTAAGCATTGGTTTAGTAATCTATCCCGGAGCGGAAGATTATTGGAATCAGATTAATGTTGTAACAACAGGTAATGAGTATTTTATTGCTGCTAACAGATTCTATAACCACTGGCACGGTGAACATACACAGTTTTATCTCAGAGATTTTGTTCAGGTTACCTGCGAATCTTCGGGCTACACCGGCGATAAATGTTGTGCTGATTGCGGCTGGGTGTTTGAAATGGGCGAGCATCAGGATGCACTCGGTCACAATTACAGCCAGACTATAATTGATGCTACCTGTGTAAGCAACGGCTTCAAGTACACTGTTTGTCTTAACTGTAAGCAGAGCACAATTGATGAAATGTATGCTGCAACAGGTCACAGCTACAAGAGCAAGGTTACAAAGCCAACCTGTACAGACGGCGGTTATACACTCAATGTCTGCTCCAAGTGCGGACTTTCAACAATTACAAATGAAACCGAACCTCTCGGTCACGATTATGAAGAAACGGTAATTGAATCAACCTGTACAAGAGACGGATATACTGTTCATAAGTGCAAACGTTGTAATTCGTCTTATATCGACGGTGAAAATCCCGCTTTCGGTCACAGCTATGTTGATACAGAGGTTAAGTCAACCTGTACCGGTGTCGGTTACACTTCACATAAGTGCTCAACCTGCGGCGATGAGTATGTCACAAACGAAATTCCGGCAAAGGGACACAGCTATGAACCCATTGTTATTGCCGCTGACTGTACGAATACAGGTTATACAATCTTCATTTGCTCCGATTGCGGTATAGCATACAAGGGCGATGAAATCCCTGCAAAGGGTCACAGCTATAAAGATACTGTTATTAAGCCTACCTGTACAGAGGGTGGTCAGACGGTTCACGAATGTGCAGCCTGTGGAGAGACTTACATAGACTCTTATACAGAAAAACTCGGTCATAACTACGGTGAAACGGTTGTTGCACCGACTTGTGAAACCGAAGGCTACACAAAGCATGAATGTTCGAATTGCCACGATTGTTACGATACAGATGTTGTACCGGCTACCGGACACGAGATGAAATCTGCAGTTGTCGAAGCAACATGTACATCAGACGGCTTTACTGTCAATTCCTGTACAAAATGCGGCTATTCATCAATCACAAATGAAACAAAAGCTTACGGACACAACTATCAGAAAGCGGTCGAAATAAAGCATACCTGTATCCAGGACGGTTGCACTCTCAACATCTGTGCAAATTGTAACGGCGTATCCAAAACAGACGGTACACCCGCAACAGGTCACTCATTCGGCGAATGGGGTGTTGTGAGCGAAGCGGGAGAAGATACCGAGGGCTTACAGACACGCACCTGTAAAAACTGCGGCTATACCGAAGAAAAAATCATATCAATGATTCAGCGCACCACATTCAACGTCACATTTAAAGCGGATGGTGAAACCGTTGCTGTTGTAGAGTACCTCAAGGGTGCGACAGAGATTGAAGAACCGCCCGTTCCTCACAAGGCAAGACATAACGGCAGATGGAGCGATTACAGCCTTAATGACAGCGACATTACCGTTGAGGCGATTTATGATGTTATTGATCTTGATACTCTTGATGGTATAGATTACGGAAAATCATCTGTTTATAATCCCAATACGGGTGTTGCAACTATTAACGTTTATGCCGCATCAAGCGGTAAAACCGTTATTTCAACCACTACCACGCAGACTCCGCTTGATATTGTACTTGTCGTTGATCAGAGCGGCAGTATGGATTATAAGCTCGGCGGCAGCACAACAAAGAAGCAGGCACTTATCAATGCGGCTAACAACTTTGTAAATGCTGTTTATGATGATGCGGCCGAACATTCTGTTGACCACCGCATTGCTGTGGTAGGCTTCGGTATGGGCAACAAGTCGAGCGGAGCACAGTATCCCGCTTTTCTTAATACTGAAATCCTGACAACCGGCGGAAATCCCGTTCAGTTTAACAAAGCATCAGCAGAAGATTATACAAATGCACTTATGAGCGTATGCGTTGACGGCAGCCTTAATAAATCTGTTACAAAAGCTGTTAACAATATTGATGCAAACGGTGCTACCGCTGCCGATTACGGTCTGTCGATGGCAAACAGCATATTCGCAAACAACAGCGATGCTTCAGGCAGAGAGCGTATTGTTGTATTTATGACTGACGGCGCTCCGACATATTCAAGCGACTTCAGCGTTGACGTTGCTAACTCTGCTATTCTTCAGTCAAATGAACTCAAAAATACATACGGAGCAAGCGTATACAGCATAGGTGTAATGAGTAACGATGACATAAATCAGCAGAATGTAGGCAGATTTATGGAGTATGTTTCATCAAATTACGGTAACGCTCAGAATGTAAATAAAAAGTATACCGCTGTCAGCGATAAGTACTATATGCACGTCAATAATACAAATGCGCTTAACGATATATTTACCGGAATCGTAACGGAGAATATTACCAGAACTACAGATTTCGATAATATTACAATAATCGATACCGTATCCGAGTATTTCACTCTTACCTCACAGCAGGAAAAGGCTTTGAGAATCAACCTGATCGAAACATTCGGCATAAGAAATTCGGACATTGTTGTTGATCGCCAATCAGACGGAACAACCGCAATTACAGTTAAAAATCTCTCACCTGTTGATAATGGAGAGAAGTTTGTTATAGATTTCAGCTTTGAAGTTTCGGCCAACCAAAAAGCCGCAAACGCTGGCGTTTATCCGACAAATACTTCCGATTCTGGTATTCTGATTGACGGTGCAGAAAACTATGAATGTGTATTCACTGTTCCGAATATCACAGTGCCTGCAGACCGTAAAACCGCCGTATTCAGAATCAACGGCGAGATTTATGAAATCAGCACATGCTTCTCAAACAATATAACGGCTCCCAAAACAGATTTCATCGGTGATTATCAGTTTACCGGTTGGGATCTTAAAGCTGATGACCTTTCAGACGGATATGCAGAATATGATTCAACCTATGTAACTCAGTCTTATGTTGTAATCTGGAACATTGACGGTGAGAAGAAAACTGTTGAATATGAACCGGGTCAGGTTATTGACGAGCCTGTTGTTTTTCCTGACGGCAACGGAAATGCATTCAGAAGATGGAACGGAAAAGTGCCGCTTACAATGCCTGCTGAAAGTATAGAATTTACTGCTGTTTACGGTGACCACGAGCACATTTATGTAACGGAAACTGTTACACAGGTAACATGCACATCAGACGGAGTACTCAGGCATACCTGCAGCATTTGCGGTGACAGTTACAGTGAAACCGTAAAGTGCATAGGTGAACACAGCTGGCAGGCTATTGCGGGTTCATCCGGAAATGAAACATCATACGAAACCTTTGAGTGTGAGTATTGCGGTGAGCATAACGGATATTCTCTTGAGTATACCGAAAAAGAAAACAACGGAAACGCATACGGACACGTCAATAAGAAACAAAAGGTTAATGAGTTCAATTATGTTGACGGTGACGGCAATAAGGCTCAGCCTGACGGCGACATTAATATAACATCAACGGTTTATGACGATTTTGCCGATGCGGAAGATGTTTATGTTTACCGTGTTAATGAGAACGGCGAAAATGTACTGTGTGATTCGGAATATGAAAACGGAGTAGTTTCTTTTGAAACCAATCATTTTAGTACATACATTTTTGTTCCGATATATAAATGTACAACTACGGGCAATCACACAGATTCTGAATCGGATAATTACTGTGATGTTTGCGGTTCTCAGATTGAAAAAGAGGTTACAGTTAACTGGTATGTTGACGGAAAAACCGTAAAAGCAGACACATACCGTAAGGGTGACTTAATAAACGCACCTGAGAATCCGACAAAAGACGGAGCTGATTTCGTTGGCTGGAATCCGGATGTTCCGACTTATGCTGAAGATGATGACCTCAACTTTGTTGCGATGTGGAACGTTGCAGAGCATGAGCACAGCAGCGTTATAATAGGAGCGTATGATCCTACTTATACACAGCCCGGATATACAGGCGATGAATACTGTTCTATATGCGGCGAATTACTTAAATCGGGTGAAAAGGTTTCGGCAACTGTAGTTTATGCTAACGGAAACACCGTGATAGATTCGGAAAGCAACACAATTTACGGCTTGTCAGCAGGCGTTAACTCGATTGACGGACATCTGACAGTTGCTGATGATAAGTACTCAATCAGCTGTCAGTCGGTTGAATCCGGTCTGGGAACAGGTTCAAAGGTTGTTGTCAACAACGGTGAAGCTGTTATTGCTAAATATACTGTCATCATCTTCGGTGATATAGACGGTAACGGTTGGTACGATGCAAACGATGCATTTATAGTCAATATGATTGCGAGCGGTCTTATTTCAGCTGACAGACTCAGTGCCGCACAGTTCAGAGCGGCAGACTGTAACCACGACGGTGATGTTGACGATGCTGACTTTTATCTGCTCAATCAGGCAAGTCTTATGATTGAAGACATCGACCAGTCTGCAACTCAGGCAGAACTTGCAACAAACGCAATGTATATCAGCTATTGCTCACTGATTGATCAGACAGCAGGAGAGGAGACAAACCTTGTTCCCGAGCCTGAAAATAATGAAGCACCGTCAGACAATACGGCAGACGTAGAGCAAAGCGAATCTGCAGATACAACTGATTTTGAAGCAATCTTTATAAAGATTATTGATTTCTTCAAAAAGATTTTCACTTTTCTGTTCTCGTTCATAATCAAATAAAAACAGCAGACAGTATCAATTGTTGATGCTGTCTGCTGTTTGGCTTTTATACAGTTATTCAGATATCGAATTTATCTGCGTCGTACTTAGTGCAGGGATAGTTGGCAACGCCGTTTTCATCGGGGAAGGGGGAAAGATTGTCGTTTTCATAAAGCTTTCTCTCTTCTTCGTTTGAGAAATCGGGGATTTTGTATTCTGCGCCGTTGTGAAGGCTGCTTCTCCAGCCGAGGATTGCAACCGCTGACATAGCGCATGAGCGGTAGGCATTGAAATAGGGCTGTCTGCCTTCAAGGATGCAGCTGAGGAATTCGTGTGCAACATAGTAGTCGCCGCCCGAATGTCCGCACTGGCTTGCTTTGTCCTTATCAAAGGGGAAACCGACGGTTGAGACCTTTTCGGGTTCAACGCCTTCGGGTACTTCCCAATCGTTATATACAATGCGGATTTTGCCGCCGTCGCCTCTGACTGTTTCTGCGCTGCCCTTTGCGCAGGCAAATCTGTACCAGTTGCCGTGACCGCCGAATTTTGCCCAGCCTGTTATTCTTGCAACAGCGCCGCGGCTCATTGTGCAAAGCATAATTGATGCAACGTCTTTAATGGGCTCACCCTCGCGCTCCTGACGCATACCGTCGGTGTAGATGCTTCTTGCATTAACCGAAACGGGGATGTCGTTTGTAACTCTCATAAGGGGAGCAAATGAATGGCTCAGGTAGAAGCCTGAAGGCATAAGTGCGCGCCAATGAGTTGTTGTGGGTGTGTAATGAACGTATTCCTCGTGGCTCATGGGATGAACATATTCACCCTCACAGTAGAGAGCTTCGCCGAGGGTGCCGCTCTGATAAATTTCGGTAAGCTTGCTTATAACGGCAAAGTAAGCGTAGTTTTCGGCAAGCATATAGATGGCACCGCTTTTTTCGGATGCACGGCAGATTGCAACACATTCTGCCATTGTGACTGCAGGCATTGTTTCGCTGAGAACGTGAATGCCTTTTTCAAGTGCCTTTACGGCATATTTTGCGTGCTGATGGAAAAAGTTTGTGAGAACAACAGCATCAAGTCCGCTGTCGATAAATTCATCAAAATCCTTGAAATATTTTGTTTCTTCGCAGCAGAATTTTGAGATGCGTTCGTATGTGCTTTCGTCATAGTCACATACTGCGCTTATGTACGCCTTTTCGGTAAGGGTCAGGCCCTGTGCTATACCGCAGCCTCTTCTTGCACCGAAAACACCGATTCTTAATTTTTTATCCATAGTTATGCCTCCTTTTAGGTCTTGTTTGATTTTAGCACTTTGACACCGTGAAATCAATACGAAAACAGAAGATTAATTATAAGTTGTCGGATTATTTCCGGTGAGCTTTTACTCAGGCTTGAGTATGGTTGTAAACGGATATAAAATAAACGGAATAATCGGTTTGTTATCTTGAAAATATTTATACAGATGTGTTAGAATAGACCCAAAATATACCGCTTGAATTTATTAGGGGAGGTAAAACACAATGAATCTTGATATAAACCATATGCAGTGGACAAGAGAGCCTGCAAGCTGCAAAATTGATGACGGCAGAATTGAAGTTGTAACTGCGCCCAATACGGATTTGTGGCAGAGGACATACTACCATTTCAGAAACGACAATGCACCTGTTTTTCAGACAGAGACAGAGGAAAAATACTTCTCATTTGTTGTCAGAACAGACTTTGACAGCAAACACAGGTTTGACCAGTGCGGAGTTGTGATGTATCTTGACAGCGATAACTGGCTCAAGGCATCCATCGAATATGAGAATGAAGAGTTTCAGCATCTCGGCTCTGTTGTCACAAACAACGGCTATTCCGACTGGGCGACTACTCAGCTTGATGCTTCGGTTAAATCAATGTGGTACAGGTTCAGTCGCAGAGAAGACGATTACTGTGTTGAATGCTCCGAAGACGGTGAGGTTTTTAAGCAGATGCGCGTGTGCCATATGTTCAACGGCGCAGGAAAAATCCGCTTCGGTATTTATGCCTGCAGCCCCGAAAATTCATCGTTTAAAGCAACTTTCACCAATCTGCAGGTTACTGAGTGCAAATGGTTGGCTCACGACGGACAGCAGCCCGATGAGGACTGATTTAACGGTTAAGAAAAACAAATATAAAAACAACCGCTTTGCCTTTGCTGAAGGTAAAGCGGTTGTTATATTATCTGTCAGCTTTGTTGAAGTGAAGCTCTTTCATTCCCTCGACCTCGTCGCAGATTGCTTTGAGGTTGCAGGTGTCACAGTCAAAATTAACGCTGTTCATAATGTGGTTGAGCGTTTCGGTTATTGCGTAATTCTTTTCGGCAATTCTCTCGGCTTCGTTGTAGTCTGCTTCTTTTGCCGTTATAAATATAACCTTAACACCTTTGACAGCAGGGATTTCCTTATACTTTTCAATCAGCAGTGAGCCGATTTTTTTGAAATCAGCACCGTCGTTCAACGCTTGCTTTGAAACACGCACAGCCTCTTTGTGTGAGCGTGAGGTGCTGCGCATCATATAGCCGTCGGGGAAACAGTGGTATTTGACATAGTCAATCTTTTTTATAAGGGAATATGCTTTCTGCTCGTCGTCACTGTCCTCAATCTGCACAAGTGTGATGCGTGCAAATCTGCGGCTGTCTTTTATTTCTCCGAGATCATCACCGACAACAACAATTGAGTCGCAAACATCGTCGGAAGTGACAAGGTTAAAGCCGACACCCTCAAGCTCGTATGCGGTATCGCGCCGCATTATCACCTGTGCCTGCTGTGCATCTTGCCACGGCTTGCATAACTCAAATTCCTTTTTCGGAAAAGCAGAAATTAACTTTTCGGTTTTAAGAATCAACGGATCGAAGAATTTCATCAGAGCTTTTTATCCCTCTTCATTGTGTCATAGTGCTTGCCGAGCAGGTCATAAACCTTGCGGATAAGCTTCATATCGAGATTGAAAAAATAGATTGCGAACGTAATAACAAAAAGTGCAAGGATAACACCGAGAATTATCAGAATAATTTCCATATTACTTATCCAGTCCCTTCTGTCGTGCATATTCTGCCGCACCGAGTGCGCCCATAAGCTGCGGGTCTGTAGCAAGCTCGACAACCTTTATTTTGAGCACCTTTTCGATTGCTTTTTTCAGTCCGTCATTTTTTGCACATCCGCCTGTGAGTGTTATGCTGTCGGTTGCACCTGCTTTTTTAGCCATAACAAAGCATCTCTTTGCAACGGCAAGCTGAATACCTGCCGCGATTTCATCCATCGGCTTGCCCTCACCGACAAGTGAGATAACCTCGCTCTCAGCAAAAACAGTGCACTGTGCAGTGATCGGAATTGTGTTTTTAGCTTCAAGTGAAAGCTTCGAAAACTCGGGCAGAGTCATTTCAAATGCGTTTGCCATAGCTTCGTAAAATCTGCCTGTGCCGGCGGCACATTTGTCGTTCATAGCAAAGTTTTTGACTGTGCCGTCTGTGTCGATTGAAATGCCCTTTACGTCCTGACCGCCGATGTCAATAATAGCCTTGACTTCGGGGTTTGTAACGTGAACACCCATTGCGTGACAGCTGATTTCAGAAATGTTTTCATCGGCAAAGGGAACCTTGTTTCTGCCGTAGCCGGTACCGATGAGGTATGTAAGCTCCTCGGCTGAATTAAGTCCTTCTACCTGAGCAACAGCGTCGTTGAGTGCGATTTCAGCACTTGCAACGGGATTGATTTTGCTTCTGTTTGTGACGCTTGCAACAATTTTGCCTTTTTCATCAAGAATAACACATTTTGTGTATGTTGAGCCGACGTCACATCCGCCGAAATATTTCATAGTTTATTTCTCCTTTACCAAGCTAAATCGTCTTCGAAATCAACAAGTGAGGGGTCGAGCGGCTCCTCCTGAAGAACGGTCTGCATATATTTGTTGACCTGCTCGCGCATATCGCGTCTTGATATTGTTCTGGGGTCCATCAGGTCTTGTTTGACCCAGATAAAGTTGATGTTTCTCTCTCTTGCCTGGTCATCGAAGATGCCTGCAAGTCCGTCCATACCCTTGCACGAAATCTGATCATACATAATAACCGTATCGGCACCGTATTCTTCAACAATTCTCCACAGCTCGTCAACAACGTTTCTGTAGCCGCCCTTTGTGTGCTTACGCATAATTGAACGCTGATATGTTTTGGCAACGTCTTTAAGTGCCTGTTCTTTGTCGGAAGTATCGTACTTGATATAGGAAATCATTGTTTCCATATCCATAACAACGTTCATACCCCAGCAGTTTTCGAGCCAGTTTGCAAAGCTTGTATAGTAGTTGGCAGGACAGCTCCATACAACCGCACGGTGGCGCATTTCTTTTGAAACCGCTTCTTTGTTTTCATAGCCCTTGAGCATAAGCTTGTTGACTTTTTTGTCAACTTTGAGGAATCGCTTGTCTGCACCGCCCGAAAGGTTGAAATAGTAGATTCTGTAAAGCCAGAATGCGGCACCCGTCATCTGCGGATATTTTGTTTTGTTTATATCCCACTTTTCAAGCTCATATTCAAGCTGTTTGTTTGATGTTTCAAGTGCTTTGAAAAATACGTCCCAGTCAAACTTTTCGCCTGTGTGTTCTTCAATAAACTTTATAAGCTCCTTGACCTCTTCAACCGCGTATTCCTGAACATCCTCATCATTATAACGAAGCGGAATGTTGAACAGATGAACGGGCAGATTAAGCCTTCTGTCAAGGAAGGTTGAGTTCATAACAGAGCCGTCACACGGCATATTTGTAGCCACCATACAGCAGCCCATCTTCGGGTAATCGTCATCAATCGCAACGCCTGCCTCAGCAGAGGGAAGGGGACATACGTCGGCAGGTACACCGAAGCTTTCCGTAACCTCGAGATAGGGCGGAGTTATCTGCTGGTCAACCATTGAGGTGAGGAAAATCGGAATTGTCTGCAGCGGAACAACCTTGAGATTCGGGAAACCTGAGAAAATCTCATTCGGAATGATTTCGTCTGTAAGAACGATTTTCTTTGAAAGCTTGTTTTTGGGGTTGATTTTCTCATCCGCAACAAAGGATGTGTTGATAAGTCCCGTTGCGTGCTTGACTATCATATTGAAATGCAGGTGAACAATGCGAAGGTGTGTGCCGCGAAGACCTGCGGTGTGTCTGTCGATAAAAGAAGGTGTTGAAAGGTAGGAAGCCATCCAACGGTATTTCCATAAACCTCTGACAGTTGAGATTGGTGCCTTGAGCACCATAACTATCATATCTTTCCACGTTACAAGCCAGCGGTAATAGTCATACATCGTGTCTTTGAAACCGCGCCATTCTCTGTGCTTAAGAACAGCTTTGCGGTCTTCTGAATAGAGCTTTCCGAGGTCAGCCATTGTTTTTCGCCTGCCTTTCCTTCTGTATTTTCTTGATTTCAAGGCTTTCAACAAAAGCCTGAACACGGGTGCGCAGCTGACCCGAAGCAGAAGCTGTGTACTGCCTGTCAACCGCAGCTGTGGGTACACCGTAGTCGTTGCTCATAACGTAGGATGCGAGCGCTCTTTCGTAGCCCCAGTATTCGCAGAATTTGAGCTGTTCGTACATGACGCCGTCTGCGTGATATTCGTCAACAAGACGCTTTACATAATCTCTGCGCTCCTGAACCTTTTCGTGACTCATATATCTTGGGCACTGACTTGTTCTCAGATAGTGCATACAAATCTGCGTCAGAACATCTTCATCGGGATTTATTGTTATTTCCTCTCTGCCGGGCATTGCGCCGAAGCAGTATCTGTCAGCAACAACAAGTGCACCACTGTCTTCAATAAGTGCAGTGAAATCGGGATCGTCCATTTCAGAACCGACAACAACGATTTTTGCTCTGAAGTTTTTCTTTGCGTCAGGCTCGCGTGTCTTAAGCTCTTCTGCTGTTTCACGCAGCTTTGGCAGAATAAGGCTCTTCGGGCAGCAGTATGTAACAAGGTTGAGTATGTGGTATTCGTAGCCTGTGATGCGCGGGTTATCCTCTTTGCGGTAGTTGCCGATTTCCGTCATAATACGGCATACCTCGTTATGCTCCTCAACAGCCTTCAGCAGTGCCTCATCTGATGTATCGATGCCGTAGACTTCAGACATTTTGTCAAGTATCTTAAGTCTTGTCTGCTTGACATAGTGTCTTACCGTGTGGTCTGCAATTTTAAAAGGCATATCAAGAAAAGTCAGGAAGAACTTTTCGTTTTCAACAAGGTTGAGCAGCTCAAAGTGCTCTGCCGCTCTGTTCATTTCGGAGCAGGTTTCGCTTGCGAGCAATGCGTCAAGGAAATTGTAGCCGCCTTCAATCGCTCTTTCGAGTATTGCCTTTGAGTAGCCGCAGAGGAAATTGCTCATATAGTATGTTGCAATATCCAGCGAGCCTGTGCGAGGTGCTCTGAGTCTGACGGAAAAGCAGTTGCCGCAGTTGAGCAGAACCTCGGGTATGTGGTAGCAGGTGTAGCCAAGGGCTATACCGCCGTCTTTTTTAGCTTGCTGAACAAGTGTGTTGTTTGCTTCCTGCAGCAGATTTTCAAATTCATAAAGGTGTTTTAAATCTCTCACTTCAGAATCCCCATTTCAACAAGAGCCTTTTTAGCTCCTTCAACAACGTTTGAATCGTCCGGTAGTTTTGTTATGTCTTTGCCTTCAATATCATAAATAGCAAGGTTTGAATCGGTCGGAATATATGACAGAACGGGTATGCCGTTTGTATCGATGTAGGGAATAACGCTTTCATCGGGAATGCGGTTGACTATTGCGCCGACTTTTTTGTACATCACAAGCTCATCGGCAACGCTCTTGATTGTAGAAATAACCTGCGTGCCCTTTTTGCTTGCATCCGTTATGAGCAGAAGGTGAGTGACCTTTTCCATAACGCGGCGGTTAATCTGCTCAATGCCTGCCTCACCGTCAATTACGACGTAGTCAAATTCATCTGAAAGGATGCTGATAACTTCCTTGAGGTAGGAGTTTATTCTGCAGTAGCAGCCTGCACTTTCGGGTCTGCCTACAGCGATGAATGCAAAGCCGTCAGTTTCAACAAGTGCGTCAAAGATTTTGTATCTTGCGTCACCGAGCAGCTCGATTGCAGCCTTTGTCTGACCGTCTTCGACTGTTTCTACGATTTCCTTGCGGATGTCATCAATTGTCATTCTGACATCAATGCCGAGTGCTGTCGAAAGACCTACCGCAGGGTCAGCGTCAATTGCAAGTATCTTCTTGTCGGGATAAGCCTGCACAAGCAGCTTTACTATTGCGGCGGAAATTGACGTTTTGCCTACTCCGCCTTTGCCCGAAAGGGCTATGATTGTTGATTTTTCTTTCAAAGAATTTCACTCCTGTTTCAGGATATTAATGAAAATAGTATAACATTTTTATCCGGTTTTTTCAATCTGATTTATGAATGCAAATCAATATTTTAAATTGCTTTTATCATAGCGGTAATCGGAATACATTAAGTGTTGCAAAAATAACAGCGTAGATTTATAATTGAATCTGTCATTTGTTATTCTGGCGGCAGAATGAATCAAAAGACGCATAAAAATCCATCCCTATATAATAACGGAGAACGGTATGAGTAACATTATTCAAATAACGGATTTTCTTGCCCCTGAGCTTGATGTTTATGCAAGGCTGAGCGAGGTTCAGCTGCTGAACAGAGAGTTTCCTGAAAAGGGATTGTTTATAGCGGAAAGCCCGAAGGTTATCGAGCGGGCACTTGATGCGGGATATGAGCCTGTTTCGTGCCTTATGGAAAAAAGACATATCGAGGGCGAAGGCAAGCGGATACTTGACAGAATAAAGGGCGTTCCCGTTTTTTGCGCGGAGTTTGATGTACTGACACAGCTGACGGGTTTCAAGCTCACAAGAGGTATGCTCTGCGCCATGAAGCGCAAGCCGCTGTGTGATGTAAAAGAAATCTGCAAAAACAAAAGCAGAATTGTTATACTCGACAGGGTTATGAACCCGACAAATGTCGGTGCAATAATCCGCTCTGCGGCAGCACTCGGAATGGATGCGGTGCTTCTCACACCCGGTTGTTCCGACCCGCTGTACAGACGCGCCGCAAGGGTGAGTATGGGTACCGTATTTCAGATTGACTGGACGTTTTTATCCGATGACAGCCTTGACGAAATAAAAGCTCTCGGATTTAAAACGGTTGCTATGGCACTTAAGGATGATTCTGTTCCCATCAGTGATCAGAGACTGGCAGGCGAAGAGAAGCTTGCAGTCATATTGGGTACGGAGGGTGACGGACTTTCCGACACCACAATTTCCGATTGCGATTATACCGTCAGGATACCGATGTATCACGGTGTTGATTCGCTCAACGTTGCGGCTGCTTCCGCGGTGGCTTTCTATCAGCTCGGCAATAAGCAGAGTAGTGAATGAAATACGAATAAAATAAAAAACAACAGCCTTGCCTTTGTTATGTCATTACGAAGGCAAGGCTGTTTATTATCTGCGGTATGTTTATATTCAGCTGAATTCTATTATGCGTATATCCGTGCAGCCGTTTACAATCTGCGGGATTCTGTCTGCGAATGTTCCTTCATAGGTGAAATGAAGATGACCTGTGAGAATCGCTTTTATTTTCGGCTCTTCGGCGATATATCTCAATGTTTCAAGTGTGATTTTGTCAGGCAGCTGCTGCTCATATCTTTCGGGCGGATAGCATTCCATAAGCTCCTGAGGCACGCCTGTCAGATATGCGTTATCCCATTTTGTCATACAGATATCATATAACTCTTTATCAAACAGAGGAGTGTGAAAAGCCAGAACAATCGGCAGCCCCTTTTTTACTTCGTCTTTCAGAAACGAGAGCTGCTCTTCTTCAAAAAAATAATACCCGTTATCAAGTGCCACAAAATTAATCCCGTTAATTATCCGTGATGCGGCGCGGATATTGTTTTTGAAAGCTTTCTGTACCTTATCAAGGCTTCGGTTGCGGTAGGCGGCATCTTCCTTTTCTTCACCGAGGTACAGCGAAAACTCGTGGTTTCCTGCCGCCATAAAGCAGTCGTACTCATCGGTGAAAAGCTTTGCTCTTTCTATATTTGCAACCGAAACGAAATCTATAAGGTCACCCGTGTGTATAATAGGTGCACCTTTTTCTTTTGCTGTTTTGCCTGCAAGATCAAGGCAGGTCTCAGCTTCGCTGAAACAGGTAAGCCGTTCTTTTGCCAGTAAAACCTTTCGATCTGTGTCACGCACATCAGCGAAGGTCAGGTGTGTATCGGAAAGATGTATTATTTCAAACGGTTTTTCTGATCCGACTTCAAGATTAGTGTTGATTATTTTCATTGTCTCACCCTCTTATCCTGAATAATAACATAACGGTATATAATTTTCCAATACAAACAGTTAAAATATACAATAATCTTTCACAAAAGTATGTTGATTTGTGCAAAGCGTTGTATTATAATAGTAGTAATATATCTTTATTTAATATTTTAACAATCGGGGTGATGATATTGCAAAAAAAGTATTCGCACGTAATTGTGCTTGGTATTGACGGTGCAGGTTCGTTTATAAAAGATGCCGATACGCCGAACTTTGACCGTATTTTTTCAGATGGTGCAGTTACATACGGTGCTTTGGCATCAAACCCGTCAATCAGCGCGGAATGCTGGGGCTCAATGCTGCTTGGTGTCGGCCCCGAGGTTCATAAGCTTACCAACTCAATAGTGAGCGCTGAACCGTATCCGTCTGATTCGCCGTTTCCGTCACTCTTCCGTAGAATAAGGGAGGCTTATCCCGATGCTGAGCTTGGCTCATATTGCGATTGGAATCCGATAACATACGGAATTGTTGAAAACAATATCGGCGTTTCTCACGATACGGCAAACGACGATGTGCTGGTCGATATTATCTGCGAATATATCCTTGATAAAAAACCGAAATTTTTGTTTATTCAGTTTGACAGCGTAGATGGGGCAGGACACAAGCACGGTTACGGCACAGCTGAGCATTTAAAACGTATCGGTGAAGTTGACGGGCTTGTCAACAAAGTTTATACTGCCGCAGAGAATGCGGAAATAATTGATGACACGCTGTTTATTGTTATTGCTGACCATGGCGGAACAAACCCCGGAAACGGTGAGGGCGGAAGCCACGGCGGATGGACAGATGCCGAAAAATACGTAACCTTTGCTGCGGCAGGTAAGGGCGTGAGTCATACCCGTATAGAGGAAATGAACATACGCGACCTTGCGGCAATTGTACTGTATGCATTCGGTATCGGATTGCCCGTATTTGACGAGGCAGGCTGGACTTCGCAGATTCCCGAAGGTCTGTTTTCTGACGTGAATATTTCCCCATATCGTGATATATCCCATCTGACCGGTGCTGCACCGAGAGTTTCAAAAATCGCGCATACATCAGAATTAATTTAAGGAGTGGTTATTTTGAAAACATGGCAAAAGGCAACGTTCATAACCGTGTTGGTGTTATTTATCGCCGCATCGGTTACAATTTCATTTGTCTCAATGGCGCGTGCTCCGTTCGAATATGAATATCAAACCGAAATTGCCGAAATCCCCGGCAATGAGGGATGGGTGCTTTTCGGTTTTAACGGCAATACTTCCACGAAAGAGGTCTTTATCGACTACGTCCGTGATGAGAACGGCAACAATCCCGACGAATCAAAGCCGGTATCCGCTGTAGGCGATTTTACAATGAATACGGATGAATACGTTGAGGTTATACATATCGGAAAAGATGTTAAACACATATATGAAACATCATTCTTTTATTGCAAGGAACTCAAGGCAATAGAGGTAGACGCACAGAACGAATACTACACCTCTGTTGACGGTGTGCTTTACACAAAGGATATGAAAACGCTGCTTGTTTATCCTATTAAGAAAGATGCGGTTGAGACAGCGGAAGAAACCGAAGAAGAGGTCAGGAGAGAGGTTTCGTTCACCATTCCCGAAGATGTTGAAAGAGTAGGCTCCTGCGCTTTCTATAAGAATGAAGTGCTGACAGAAATAAAACTTCCGTCAACACTTAATGAAATAGGTGATATGGCATTCTTCAAATGTCAGAATATCGCTCTTGTAACACTTCCTGAAGGTCTTGAAAAAATCGGTTCCGATGCATTCAGCTATTGTCATGGTATGGAGCACGTTATGTATATCCCTGCTTCAGTCAAGGAAATCGGCAGCTTTGCATTCTATAACTGCAAAAATTTAAAGGAATTTTATATGGGTGCACAGAGTAAAGACGGCATCGTCTTTGGAGATAGCTGGCTCCCCAAAAATATAGAAAAAGTTGTTGTTAATGTTGCCCCTGAAGAGGAGTACGGCAAGACTCGCGCTCAGGCAGAGCAGAGAATAAATGAACTTATTGCGGAAGGAGGAGAGAAGTAATGGCAAAATCCGGCAGCAAAGAGAAAATGAATATTTTTCAGGAAATGAAAAAATATTGGAACACTCCTGCCGAAGGCAAGTATGTTCCGTACAAAGAGTATTTTTCGATTTTCGCTGCAGTCGGCGGTGATTACACACTCAAATATCTTAAGAGCTTTCTCTCCTTCGGCACAGGCTGTTATTTGATTGCGTATTATTACGAAATTCCTCTGCTGACGTTCAGCGCAATTAACGTATTTTTCCTTGCTTCTACATACTTCTGGAATCTTCTCAATATGGGCGTTGATGCCAACCTCGGCTTCTTGCCGCCTAAAATAGAGCGCAAATACAATGCGGTATATCTGTCTTTTGCAGTGCTCGGACTTATGATGTTGATTTTTGATTTGTCGTTCATTCTTCCCGACGGTGTTGCAAATATTATTGACACCCGTTGGAAGGGTATCAACAGCTTCAACATTTTCAAAATTTTCGGTGCGCATTTCCTCACAAACGGCTGGAGCGGCTTCAGAAACATTCTTATAAGAAAGAAGCTTCTCAAAAAGCTCGGCAGATACAAAATCTTTGCTTACGCAAACGTAATCCAATGCATTATCGTTGTTGTTCTTATCTGTTCACTTCCGCTGTATAAGCTTCCGCTTACGGACAGAGTATGGACTCTTTATCTTCTTTTCCAGTTTTACACAATATTCAACTTTGTCGGCTTTTCACAGTCCGTTGCGGACAATATCAGCCCAAATGCACAGGAGAGGCTTTATGTTCGCTCCTTCCCCGTCAAAATCAGCCACTTTGTGCAGAATATTGTAAACGTTCTTCTCCCCACAATTGCAGGTGCAATGTTTATTGACGGTATCAAGGACATCGGTATGTTCAGATATCTTCTGCCGATATTCTTCGTTGCTTCTTCGGGTGTTATGTTCCTGGGTCTTGGTAAGATCAAGGAGAGAATACCGATGCCTCCCATAGAAAACAGAGAGTACCTGTCATTCTGGCACTGTGTTTCAGGTGTTTTCAAAAACAAATATCTCTGGATATCGCAGATTGCAAGTCTTCTGGATTCGTTGGGCAACGGTATGCTCGATATGAAGAATATTCTTCTTATCTATACCTGGCGTGAAACAGGTCTGTTCTTCTCGCTTGCAGAAATTCTCATTAAAATGGCAGGTAATCCGGGTCAGTTCCTTGCACCGTGGATAAGAAAACGCTTTGAATACAAGCAGATGATTATATTCAAGTATGTTGTACTTGCCATAAGAAATGCTATCTATATTCTGGCAATTCTGTTCCTTGGCAATACACATTTCCTTTGCGGTGTTGCTCTGTTCCTTGCTCTTTTCATGGCAGACGTGCTTCAGGCTGCGGTAAGTATTGCTCAGCAGGATACGGATGTACGAATCAAGGATTACCAGATGTATATTTCAGGCGAAAGACTTGAAGCATATCAGGGTATAGTCGGATGGTTCACTACACCGATTACAACGCTCGTATCTCTTATCATTCCGCTTATGTTCTACCGCGTCGGCTTCACGTCTGACTGGGACGTTCTTTATATGAACGATATAAGAGTAAAGTGTATGCTCATCGGTCTCGGCTTTGACCTTGCAGGTTATATTCTTATGATTCTGCCTTATCTCTTCTTCTGGGATTACAGCGATGAAAAGCACGCTCACGTTATGGAGGTTCTCAAACAGAGAGCTGAGGCAGGAAACGCAGCTGTCGACGGTGCTGCTGCAGTTGAAGCTCAGAGCGCACAGCCAACGGCAGAACACGTATGTGTTCAGAAGGAATGAGCAGTAACTTGTTTTGAGGTGAACTGATTATGAGATTTATAAATGTATTGAAAAACAAAACGGTTTATGCGGATGGCGTTCACGATGACACAAAAGCTCTTCAGGCTTGTATTGATGAGCTCAAAGACGGGGGTACGGTATACTTTCCCGACGGCACATATCTTATTTCCGCCGCTCTCATTTTCTATTCGCATCAGCACCTTAAGTTTTCGGACAATGCAGTAATTCTCCGAAGCGATAAGAGTGAGGAGATAACAAAATATCTGCTGGCATCATATTCTGAACCCGAATGGGGCGGATATGAGGGTACGCACGATGTTGTGGTTTCGGGCGGTATATTCGACGGCAACAAAGACCTCGATGAAAAATGTACGCTTGTTAATACCGTTCACTGCAGCAATATCACGGTTGAAAACAGCAGATTCTGCCATTGCTCACAGTGGCACTTTATCGAAATTAACGGAACGGAAAACGCAACCGTTCAGAACTGTGTTTTTGACGGTCCGTCGTATACGGTAAAAAGCGATATACTTTTCAATGAGCAGATTCAGCTTGATATGTCGCGCCACGGCTCATACGGCCCTGTTTATAACTGTGACGGTACGCTGATTGATTTCAAATCAGACGATACACCCTGTCGCAATATTCTGATCAGAAATAATATCTTCAAGTGTGACGGATTCCCCGGAGTCGGTCACCACGGCGATATTGACCACCACGATATCGTTATTGAGAATAATATTTTTGACGGTCCTTCGGGCAGAATCGGCAAGAGCAGAGGATATATATTCTTCAGACCGATGGTTTATAATCTGACAGTCAGAAACAACGCGTTCCTCGCTCCCGAAGAAACCGATTCACCGAGCTACGGTATTATCCTCGAAAATCCCGATGCGTCCGCACTGACGGCACAGGATAATGTTTTTGAGGGCAAGATCGATAAAGAAGTCATTATAGGAGCCGAGCAGTGAGCTGAAACGGCTTGAACTGCTGAAACTAACACAAATTGCATTTTCGGAGGTAACGGTTGATGAAAAAAGTTATAAGTATTGTGCTTTGTGCGGCGATTCTGTTTTCCTGCTGCACTGTCTGGGCATTTGCCGAGCGGGAGGAAGATTATCCGCTTATAATTGTTCCCGGTTTCCTTCAGCCATATATGTTTATTGAGGGCGAAGACGGAGCAGAGGACGAGTACCTATGGCTTATGTCTATTGAAACTCTTCTGTCAAGGATTGTTGCCGATTTGCCAACGTTGCTGCCTGCTGCTTTAGGTCTTGCATTCGGTAAGACTGAGCAGTTCGGTGCGGCAGTTGGTAAAACGTTAACAGCTCTGGCTGATAAGCTCCGCTGCAATCCCGACGGCAGTTCGGTTTATCCCGTTACACATTATAAGAATGACCCTGCGTGGTCAAATGCCGAATATCTGAGGAACAATGTCAGCCGTGATGCCGAAAGAAAGAATTTCCTCTTTGAAAAATTTGTTGATTACGCTGTGTCAAACGGCTATACAAAGGCTGAGGATGTTTTCATCTTTGAGTTTGACTCGCGCCACGATGCAATTCAGATTGCTGAAGAACTCAGAACTTTTATAAAAGACGTTAAAGCATATAAAAACTGTGACAAGGTCAACCTTCTGACAATAAGCTACGGCGGTCTTATTACTGCGACATACTTCTACAACTATATGGATGAGTGCGACGTCAACAAGGCTGTGCTCAACGTGCCGCCGCTTCAGGGCACGGATTTCATCGACAGACTTTTCCGTAAGAATGTTGATCTGCCGATGAGGAGTCTTGCTGACTTTGTCGAAAGTGTTCTCGGTGCAAGCACGGAAATTGCGGATATATTCGCAAACATTGATCCCGAGGCAATCGTCAGCGTTTTCGAAGGTGCTGTTGACGGTATGCTCGCTGTTGTACAGAATTGGAGCTCAATGTATACAATTACGTCACCCGACCTTTATGATGACCTGAAAAACGATTTTCTGGATGCAGATAAAGCTGCTCAGATGATTGAGCGCAATGACATAATTCATTACGATATAATGCCATATACGGCGGAAATTTTTGAAAAATGCAAGGCACTCGGCACCGACGTTTCGATTGTTGCTTGTACAGGTGCGGATATGGTTTTCGGCGGTGAGTTTAACGGTGATCTGCTTGTGCCTGTCTACAGCGCATCGGGTGCTAAGGTTGCAAAGCTCGGTGAACGCTTTGCCGACGGATATACGGGCGAAAAATCAATCTGTGATAATCCGTCACACAACCACATTTCTCCCTCAATGGAGATTGATGCAACGTGTGCATTCCTGCCCGAAAACACCTGGTTTATTGAGGATTCATATCACGCTCAGTTCGAGCTTGAAGATTACGCAAGTTCACTTTTTGCAAAGCTTGTTTTCACAGACGAGCTAAAGGATGTTAATTCTGACCCGGATTATCCGCAGTTTGAAAATTCGGATAATCCGCATATGGGTCTTCACATCAGCTTTGACAGCAGTCCGACGGGTTATCTCAACTCAAAAGTTAAGGCGGTTGTTATCAGAAACGTATTTGATGACACAACTGTCAGGATTCTCTCTGTTGTTGCAAACGGTGTCGATATTTCGTTTGACTGTGGTGGTGTGAAGGCAATTGCTCCCGGTGAAAGCGTTGAAATACCGTTCACGGGCGATGTTCCCGAGGTCAGTGCAAAACGCGGCGAGCTTACGGTGAACTACGTTAAAACAGGCACAATTCCCGGTATGACTTCGAAGATTTTTGAGTTCACAGTCAATAACGGTGCACCTTGCGAGTATAGCGGCGGCACAGTTGAAAACCGCTTTGAGTCTATGCTTGAAGCTGCTGTGCCCGAAAGTCTGTTCAATGTGCTTGTTAAGCTTTGTCTGCGCAAGATGGTTGAATGCGTTTTTGATACGCTTATGGTTGCTTAATCTATAGGATGTTAAGGAGAATTTATATGCTTGAACGTATAACAGCTTTTCTTATCACCTGCATTCTGACAGTGTGCTCGTGGCTCAATATCCCTTGTGCTCCTTTGGGTAAAGAGGTGGATATGAGCAAGTTCCGTATAACTTTTGAAGAAGAGTTTGAAGGCGAGCTTGACCGTTCTGTATGGTCGGGGCACTATCAGTACGGTGAAAAATCCGAGGCAAGAAAAGGCAGCTACTGGAATCAGTATCTTGCACGCACCGAGAACGGTAATCTTGTGATACCGATTGTTTACCTTGAAGAGGGTATGGGTGGCAAGGATGCAGGCTGGTACACCGCAGGCATAGACACCGACACTGATGCGCCCGACGGCTTCAGTCAGAAATTCGGTTATTTTGAATGCCGTTGCATTCTTCCGAAGGGTGTCGATATATGGAGTGCGTTCTGGCTTATGAATGACGGAGTTTATAACGAGGACGGCAACGGACGTGACGGTACTGAAATTGATATTTTTGAAAGCGATCGCTATGAAAAGATTCTTAATCATTCCGTAACAAGCAACCTTCACTTTGACGGCTACAATGAAGCGCATCAGAAAATGGGTGCTAAGGCTTTTTCGACGGGCAACAATCCTTATGAGGAGTATAATACTTACGGACTTGAGTGGAACGAAAACGAATATATCTTCTACATCAACGGCAAGGAAACCTTCCGCACGGATTACGGCGGAGTGAGTCAGAATGAAGAGTACGTGATTCTTTCCGTCGAAATGCGCGGTGAAAACGGCATTCCATCTCAGCGTGAAAATGCTCCGTCCCAAGAGCTTGAAAGTCAATTTATCGTTGACTATGTAAAGGTTTATCAATACAAGGATCTGATGTAGAAAAAAGGAGTGTCGGCAGATATGGAACAGAAAAAAGCCGTGACAATTGTATACACCAACTATAAAGGTGTTACGGGCACAAGGCATATTGTGCCGATTGAAATACTTTTCGGCCATAACGAATGGCATACGGAAGACCAGTGGTTGCTGAGGGCGCTTGATATTGAGAAGAGTGCTGAGCGTACCTTTGCGCTGAAGGATATTAAGTCCTGGAAAGCTGAATAATTAATCCGAATCGGTGCATGAGAATTTTTCATGCACCGATTTTTGTGTTTGTTTAATACGGATAATACTTTGGAGAGATTTGTTTATGCTTTTTTTAGTGGGCATGAGGTGCAACTGAAAAGTATTTTTCAACTACTTGATAAGAGCTTGTACATGTGCTGAATTGATATTAGTATAAGTGCAAATTTGAAGAATATATTGTGCTTTAGGGGAGGCACTATGGCAAAAAAATCAACAAAAGATAAAATAATCCGTGTTTCAACCAGAATGTTTCTTGTACTTATATCCTTTTCTTCCCATAAAACAATCCCCTTAGTGTAGTCTCGAAAATTTTTGTTTTTTCGAGTGTCTGTTCTAAGGGGACGATATCAAATTTTATGGCTTTTTAGCTTTAATGTTTCAAAGGATTCTCGGATTATACAGAATCAGGATTATCCTTCAATTTCCTTCGTTATTTCATCGTATGTAATTATATTGCCGAATTTTGTGAAGTCAACCGCTTTGCCGAGGATTCTGATGTTGCCGACCATAGGCTTGCAGTTGGTATAAATCGGTTTGCCGGGAGTAATGGGATATATGCCCAGGCAGGAGAATATGTACCATGCCGCCATTGAGCCGTTATCTTCATCGCCGGGGAAGCCGTCATCCTTCCACGAAAAGCCCTCGGCACAAATCTTTTTGAGCCAATACTCTGTTTTTTCGGGATGTCCGAGATAGGTGTAGATATAAGGAATGTGGAAACTCGGCTGGTTGGATATTGCGCACTGACCCCAGTCGCAGGCTGCCATTTCGGTCATTTCGTGTATTTCGTAGCTGTAGCCGCCGATTCTGTAATCTGCAGGTGTGGCAAAGCATTCGTCGAGCTTTTTTAAAAGTTCGTCCTTGCCGCCGTAAAGCGAAGCCAGTCCGTCAATATCGTGCTGTACCGCAAAACTTGTCTGCCACGCGGATGCTTCGGTGTAGTCTTTGCCCCAGCTTGTCGGGTCAAAATCAGGTCTGAAATTGCCGTCAGAATCCTTCGCACGCATAAAGCCCGTTTCGCTGTCGAAAATGTTTTTGTAATTTTTTGTGCGTGCAAGATACATATCTCTCTTATCGGTATAGCCGAGTATATCTGCTACAGTTGCAAGGCAATCGTCAAAATATGCCGCATCAAGTGTAAGGTTTACACTCTCGGAGTATTTGTCATAGGGCACGTAACCGAGTCTGAGATAATCCTCACAGCCTTCTCTGCCGTATGCCTCAATCGGTGATGGGGTGTTTGCATGAAGCTCCATACCCTCAAACGCTGTTTCAAGCAAATCTCTTGATATCAGGTTTCTTGTGGCAACATCGGCAATTACTGCGTCAATACCTGTGCTGGGCATACAGTTTTTAGCATCGCCTGCTGTCCATCTCGGCAGCCAACCGCCGTCCTTGTAATCCTGAATATAGCCCTCGACAATTTCGGGCAGTATGTCTTTTGCCACTATTGCGTAGAACGGATAGTTTGTGCGGTAAGTGTCCCAGAATCCGTTGTCTGTGTATCTCACACCGGGCAGCACTTTATCGGCACTCGGTGAATAGTGTATGGGGTTGCCGTTTTCATCAGGCTCGTATGCCTTGTGAGGGTAGAGGAAGGTGCGGTACATACAACTGTAAAAGGTCTTCATTGTGTCTTCGTCAGCGTCAATCTCAATTTTGCTCAGGTACTCATTCCATATACGCTCGTTTTCTGTCTTGAGCTCATTAAAGCTTGCGTAAACCGAGTCGTGCTCGAGGTTTCTCACAGCCTGCTCATAACTGATAAAAGATGTTGCAACAGTGAAGGTGACATCTTTTTTCTTCAGCGCGATGTGTATGCCGGTGCCTTCACCCTTTGTGCTGTGGCTGTGCTCGGTGTCGCAGGTGTTTCTGCTGCCGGTGAGAATTGAGTCAACGTCAACTGAATCTGCATCAAACTGAAAAACATAATAGCCCTTGATAATGCCTTTGTCGTGTTCGGCTATACCTCTGTTGCATTCGGTCATACAGTAGAGGCGGTTTGTCTTTGTGTCATATTCGTATTCGCAGTTGTGGCTGACGGGCAAAACGGAAATATAACGCTTTAAATCTTTTTTGAAGCTGAGATTCACACAAGCGCCGTATTCTGTAGGAGTGAGCTCAAAAGTACAGAAAGGGCGTTTGAGGTAGCAGCTGAGATAATGTGGCTTTATTACAGTTTTTTCGGGGTCATAGCCTGACCAGCAATCCTCAAACTCGACGTACGGGTTATCTGCCTGCGGCATCATTGTGAATGCGCTGTGGTCGCTGATCCAGGGGCTTGGCTGACGGGTGAGGCGGATGCCCTCGACCGAACGGTCATCGGGATGATAGTACCAGCTGCCTCTTGATGTTTCTGTCTGCAGACAGAATGCCGCAAAGCCGAAAGGTCGCTGCACGAGCGGCAGAGTGTTGCCCTGAGAGAATCTGTGCAGTGATTTTGAACCTTGTTTTGTATTGACATATTTAATGTAATCCATAAAAACGTACCTGCTTTCGCTTTTTTATGCTGTTAAATAACATTCATTATATAAACATTGCAAGGTCGGAGCGGTTGCTGACTCCGGTCTTTTCTTTTGCGGTTTTGAGCATACTTTTTACCTGCGATTCGGGCATATCAAGCTGGTTTGCAATCTGCTTATCGGTCAATCCGAATACAGCAAGACGTGAAATTTCACGTTCTCGAAGGGTGAGTGCTGTGGAAACAGTACGCTCAAGCATGGCGTTGTGGATAACAGTCCATCCCGTTTGTAAACGCTTGTGTAATTCTTTTACACGCTTTGCGGCATACGGGTCAACAATCAACAGTCTTTCGTCAAGAATCTTGCCGAGCTGTCTGCGGTATTCGGCCAGCGGACCAAACAGATCGTCTGCAAGGCAATATTTGATTGCTTTATCAAGGTGATAAATTGCTCTTTCCGTATCGCCGCATTGCTGATAAGATATGGCGCACAAAAGTCGGAGATATATTTCTGTGAGCAGTATTCCGTCATTCTGCGCAGTCGTTATCAGCGGTTCTGCAATGTACGGTATGCATCTCATCAGACCGAGTCCGCGTATGTTCTGCAGCTTCAGTTCGCCGGTTGCAAGTTCCTGTGCGTAAACAATAAGGTATTTAAGATAATATACCATTGCTGCAGGGTGTGCATCTGTGGGGAGGGATTCGAAGCAGCCTATTTTGAACCATTCGGGAAAATCTTCGGAAGCTCTTATGGCGCTGTCTGTTGCGGCGAGTGAAAGCGCAAGGATATCGCGGTCGGTGTTGTTCTTTACAGGTGCTTCGCAGATATGTTTTCTTGCACGGCGCCACATATTTATGTCACCGCTCCACATTGCACACAGGGCAAGCAGCATGCCGCTGCCTATAATCGCATAAAAACCTGAGCGCTTATCAAAAAAATACTGAGCATAGCGGTATACGCTGTCTATTTCGCCGCGGTTGTAGGCTATTTCAGCGGCGAACAGTGCCTGAGCTTCGGGGTTGTCGGAGAGTGACTGTATGCATTTGTTGGCAGTACCGGGCTCGGAATACAGATCTGTCAGATTGAGGAAGGGGCTTTTGCGGGGCATAGGTATATCACGCTGTGCCTCGAGCTTTGCGGCCTTGCTTCTTCCGTCAACGGGGCGAAGCGCGTCTGCAGGTATCAGCCAGTTTGTTCCCAGACGCTCTGCACCGGTGATCTTTCCCAGGCGGCAGTAATCCTGAACACGTCTTACCGAAATTCCCCATTTTTCTGCGGCTTGCTGAACTGTTATTTTGTTCATAATTTGCCTCCTGCACAATGTATTCTTCGTTCATACGCTGATTACATTGAAATTATACAGCGTTTATGCGACAAATGCAAGCAAATTTTAGAAAAAGTTTATAAATTAATTCTAAACAAAAATTAAAATTTATACAGTATTTGATGCCAAAAAGCGCTTTTTCAGGCGAATATACAGAAAAATATGCATAAAAGGTGAATAAACAAGCGAGATATGCTTAAAAAGAACTATTTGTGCAAAACAGAGAAGAAAAATGAAATTTTTCTTGCATTTAGCGCCTTGTATTTTAAAAATATTTGTAAATAAAGGAGTTGGGGGTAAAAGCAGCGTTTTCAAGCAAAAACACCATTATTTGGATATTGTGCAAAATGACTAAAAGTTTTCCACAATGTGAAAAACAATTGTTTGACTTCGACATCGGGCGGGTGTACGATAAAGTTGCAAAGAGGAAGCGACAAGCTTCAAAAGACAGTCCGGAGGTGATGGCTGATGGTTGAAACGATTTACGGCGGCGCACTCGGTACGCTCGCAGCACTTGCCTTTAACCGTATCGCGATCTTCCAGATTAAGAAAAGAACACAGGAAGCCTCAAGAATAGAAGCGGTTAAAAACACGGCGGTGATTGTCGCCTGGGTTGTGCTCTCGGGAGTTTTGTTTGCAGTAAGCTTTTTAAGGTACAGCGAAACGGCCGCAAGGCTTGAAGCCGTCGCTTACATATCGGTAGCAATTGCAATAGGAATTGTAGATTTGGATATCAAAAAGATACCTAATTCTTCGGTGCTTACACTTCTGATTATCAGAACCGTCGCAATTGTTTACGCAATCGCAACAGGGGTTCCGGTAAAAGAAACACTGATTCCTTCGCTCATAGGTCTCGCAGCAGGTTTCATTCTCTACCAGCTGCCGATGCTCGTAGGTGTACCGATAGGAACAGGCGACGTAAAGTACAGCGCAGCAATCGGCTACTGTCTGGGTGTTTTCGGATTCCTTCAGGCATCGCTGATAATGGCAGCCGGATTGATAATCTTTCTGATTTATCTGGTGGCAACGAAAAAAGGCTCGCTCAAAACATCGGTTCCCATGGGACCTTACCTTTCACTCGGTGCAGTGATAACGGTTCTCTTCCCGCTGTTCGGCGATCTCTCAAAGCAGATTTTTTCATCACTGTTTTAAAAACGGCAATAGACCCGCGTTAAGGGTTAAATAAAAAACAAAAATAAAAAAGGAGGCAAACACAATGTTAAGAAAGTGGTTCAAGGACGAAGAAGGTCAGGGCATGGTTGAGTACGGTCTCATCGTAGGTCTCATCGCGGTAGTTGTAATTGTTGCTCTTGTAGCACTCGGTCCGAAGATCCGCGATATGTTCCAGGAGGTCAATGATCAGATTGACGGCATCGGAGGAGGCGGAACAACAGCTCCTTCAGGAACCTGACAGTTAACGTCAGTAAACAGTTAACACAAGTAAAACGTAATCAATACTTAAAGTAATACAGATAAAGCTTAAACAAACATTAAGAAGTAAGTATTAATACATAAACAAAACATATTTGGATTAAGGAGGAAAGAATTATGTTAAGAAAATGGTTTAAAGACGAAGAAGGTCAGGGCATGGTTGAGTACGGTCTCATCGTAGGTCTTATCGCAGTAGTAGTTATCGTCGCTCTTGTAGCACTCGGTCCGAAGATCCGTGATATGTTCCAGGAAGTCAATGATCAGATCGACGGCATAGGTGGCGGCGGAACAACAGCTCCTTCAGGAACATAAGGTTAACGGCAATATATACACACTGAATAATTAATTCCTTGCTGAATAAATGATGAAAAATAATAAGTAACTCGTTAAGGGTAAGTTCGCTCGCTGAGCGAGCTTGCCCTTTAATACTAAAAAACAAAGTGAGGTGACGGCGAAATGAAAAAATCAATCCGCAGGAAGCTGAAACGCGAGGACGGACAGTCAATGGTTGAATTTGCGCTGATACTTCCGATTTTTCTTCTGATTCTGTGCGGCATCATTGATTTCGGATGGCTGTTCTATAATCAGCTTTCGCTCAACAATGCCTGCCGTGAGGGTGCAAGGTACGCCGTTGTCAACACCGAAGAGAATGCCGATACACAGGCAATAATAAATCACATTGAAAATTTTTCGGTAAATGTTTTTGCAAACGACGGTGTGGATATCAAGGTAACGTATTCGGCACCGTCAGACCCGACAGCGGGTGATGTAACGGTCAGCATGGAGGCTGACATTTCATTCTTTACCCCGGTGTTAAGCACCGTGCTCGGAAAAGAGAAAACGATAACGTCAACAGTAATAATGAAAGTAGAATCATAAGGAGGCAACTGTCGGTTATGAAAAAAATTTATCTTATAGCGGTGGTAATCGCACTGGCGGCAGGCCTTGCAACATATTTCTTTGCAAATGAGCTGAAAACAAGCAAAATCGTAACGGGTGTTGATGAAGCAACCGTTCTGATTGCGCTTAAGGATATAGATGAAAACACAATTCTTACAGCAGATATGTTCCAGTCTGTTAAAATGCCGGTTACCGCAGCTTCATTCGGTACGGTAAGTGACGTCAACGACATAATCGGTTATATGACAGGCGTTAAAATTCTCAAAGGTGAACAGCTGATGACAGGCAAGCTTGTTCCGGTAGGGGAAGAAAACGCAAAGGAAAGGCTGTCTTATCAGCTGCCCAACGGAATGTACGCTTACACAATTTCGGTTGAAATTGAAAACGGTGTAGCTTTCTTCATAAAGGAATATGACTGCATCAATATTTACGATACGGCACTGGCAAGCGCAGAGCCTGTGCTCAAAAACGTTCCGGTCATCAAGCTGAGTGATTACCCTGCAAACATTCAGCAGGATAACGGAACAGAAATCACAAACTATGCAGTGCTCACACTTGCACTCACAAAAGAGCAGATACCGAAGATTATGTCGGTAGGTAGTCCGAAAGTGGTGCTTGTTTCTTATGTTGAAGCATACAGCCTTGCGGATGATATAGCTGCCGCAGGTGTACCCGAGGATCAGCCCGAAGAACCGCAGACAAATTACGGCATGGGCGAAATCACAACCGCTCCGCCGACTACGGAACCTAACTGATAATTGATTGGAGATGAAACGGCTATGGAAAAAATGAATTTACTTATTTTGTCAGATGACCTTGATTTGAGAATTGAGGTGAAAAATCTTGTAGCCGATGAAGCATTTGCAATCAGCGGTTATTCGGATTTTACGGCAGAGGGCAAAACAAAAATAGTAAACAAATACCCTGAAATCGTTCTTTGCGCTGTACGCGGTGAGGTGCCTGATACGGTGTTCAGCTTCGTTCAGGATCTGCTGGCGGTTGCAAGAGGGTTGATAGTAATTCTCGTAAATGACTCAATAACGGTTGATCTTGTGAATAAAGCAGCCCAGTACGGAATCCGCAAGGTGCTTCCGATTGACGGAATAGGCATTGACGATTTTTCCGAAAACATCAAAACCGTTTACGCACTTGAGCAGCAGCGCATTCTTGATAATAACGAAGGCAAAAGGGTGCGCTGTAAGGCACTCGGATTTTTCGGCGGCAAGGGCGGCACAGGCAAAACAACGCTTGCAATCGGTGTTGCCGCAAGCCTTGCAAAGGCAGGCAAAAGGGTAATGCTGCTTGACCTTGATTTGCAGTTCGGTGACGTTTCAATGGCACTTGACCTGGATACGAAAAACTCAATCGTTGACCTTGTTCAGGATAGAGGCGGTATTACGATTGAAAATATTAACGGCTTTGCCGTTGAGCATTCAAGCGGTATGAGCGTGTTGTGCGCTCCGAAAAGCTCTGAGTTTGCCGAGTTTGTAACGGCGCAACACGTTGAACATATAATTGATATCATGCGTCCGTATTATGAATACATAATCGTCGATATGCCGTCAGCTTTCAACGATGCGGTAATTACAGCCTGCGAAAACTGCGAAGAGATTTTTCTGGTTTATAACAACGAAATTCTCTCGCTCAATAACGCTAAGGTGTGCTACACAATCCTTGATCAGCTTCATCAGCGCGAAAAAATCAGGTTTGTTCTCAACAAGGTTGAAAAAAGCCTTATAAAGCCTGAGGATTTCAGCGGAATGTTCCGTACGGAGATGTTCGGTCTGATTCCTGCCGATTATTCCGCTGCACTTGCAAGCATCAATAAGGGGATGCCGGTAACGGTTGCACAGCCAAAGTCAGTGCTTGCAAAGGGTATTACGGATCTTGCGGAAAAAATAATTGAGGTGCACACGGGTGTAGTTCCCGTAAAGGATACGCAACCGAAGAAGAAAGGTTTTTCTTTATTGAAAAAGCAGAAATAATGTGAGGTGTTGATATGGGACTTCTTGACAGAATAGACGGTCAGAAAAAGCTTGCGCAGCAAAAGGAAGATATATCTTCCGCAGCGGAAGATATAAAAGAAAAAGCCGCAACCGAAGAAACGGTTGAAGACCCGTATCTTGAAACAAAGCGCAGAATTCATTCATCGATTATTGATGAAATGAACAAAAGCGGTAAGACCATTACGGACCGCGAAGCAATGTACAAAATCGTTGATGATAAAGTAAACGACGATGAGTTCCTTATTCCGCGCATGGACAGAGAAAAGGTTGCGACAGATCTTTTTAACGATATTATGGGTTATGGCCCTATCGAAGTGCTTGTCCAGGACCCCACAATAAGCGAAATAATGGTGAACGGTCCCGATAAGATATATGTTGAAGATAAAGGTAAGCTGAAGCTCACGGACCTGAAGTTCAGGGATGAGGAGCACCTGATGAATATCATCAACCGAATTGTTTCAAATGTCGGCAGACACGTTGACGAGGCAAGCCCGATGGTTGACGCAAGACTTGCAGACGGCTCGCGTGTCAATGCAATCATTCCGCCGCTGTCACTCATAGGACCAGTACTTACAATCAGAAAGTTCGGCAAAAAGCCGATAACGGCACAGCAGCTTTTAAAGTTCGGTTCGCTGACTCCCGATATGCTTCATTTTCTCGAAGCGTGCGTAAAGGGAAAGCTCAATGTAGTTGTTGCGGGCGGTACAGGCTCGGGTAAAACAACGCTGCTGAATGTTCTCTCTTCTTATATTCCCGAGGATGAACGAATAGTTACCATCGAAGACGCCGCGGAAGTTCAGCTCAAGCAGGAGCACGTAATCACCCTTGAAGCAAGACCTGCAAACCTTGAAGGCAAGGGTGCGGTTACAATCCGTAACCTTGTAAAGAACGCACTGCGTATGCGACCCGACAGAATAATCGTCGGTGAAGTCCGTTCGGAAGAAACGCTCGATATGCTTCAGGCTATGAACACCGGTCACGACGGTTCGCTTACCACAACCCACGCAAACTCACCGCGTGATACGGTCGCAAGACTTGAAACGATGGTTCTTATGAGCGGTATGGAATTGCCGCTTAAAGCTATCAGAGATCAGATTTCTTCCGCTATTGATCTTATTGTTCAGCAAAGCCGTCTGCGCGACGGTACAAGAAAAATAACCTCCATAACCGAGGTAATCGGTATGGAAGGCGATGTAGTAAGTATGCAGGATATATTTGTTTATGAAACCGATGGTACCGTTGATACATCGGGTAAATTCGTAGGCAAGTTCCGTGCAACGGGAGTAAGACCGAAATGCCTTGAAAAAATCAGAGGAAACGGAGTGACGGTCAATAATGAATGGTTTGCAAATTAGTATAATTATTCTTGCCGTTGCAATAGCTCTGTTTAACTTTTTCCTTTGGGTCAGCATTATGGGTACGGCAACTCAGGGCCGCCGCATTGTTGAAAAGCGTGTCAATAAAATCGCAAGTAAAAAAAGCGGACTTACCCTGCACCTTCAGGAAAAAAATAAGGAACGCAAATCCTCAATCTTAAAAAGAGCTGTTGACGGCAACGGAAAACAGTCCGTTCAGCGCAAAAAGCTCATGAACACAATTTTTAACGAGCTTATTCTCGCTGATATAATGATGAAGCCTGAAGAGTTCTGCATTATCTGGATAGTGCTCACGTTTGTTCCGGCAGGTCTGGCGGCGCTGTTTCAGCTTGGTCTTATGCCTTCGGCAACCCTTGCGGTAATCGGTGCTTTTGCTCCTGTGGTTTATATCAAGATAAAAAAAGATAAGCGCAAAAAGGCTTTTGAAGCACAGCTTGGCGATACGCTTATTATGATGTGTAACGGCTTGCGCTCAGGTTTTTCATTCAACCAGGTTATGGAAAACGTGGCTATTGATATGCCACCGCCGATAGGTATTGAATTCGGCAGAGTGTGCAACGAAATACGCTACGGCGCAACGATGGAGGAAGCACTTAACAGTATGTGCGACCGGGTAAAGAGCGCAGACCTGCTGCTGGTTGTTTCCGCTGTTCTTATTCAGCGCACAACGGGCGGCAATCTTTCCGAAATACTTTCAACAATTTCCGATACGATCCGCGAAAGAATCAAAATCAAAGGTGAAATAAACTCTATCACTGCTCAAGGGCGAATGTCAGGACTGATAATCGGTGCGTTGCCGATAGGCATTGCGGCAATACTTATGGTTGTCAATCCCGAATATATGTCAACCTTCTTCACCACAACGGCAGGCAACATAATGCTTATTGTTTCTGTTGTTATGGAGATTATAGGCTTTTTTGCCATAAGAAAGGTAGTTACCGTAGAATACTGATACGGAGGTGAGCTTTTTTGGAATTTCTCGTTATTGCTTATTCGTTCCTTGCGTTTATTCTGGTTGTGCTGCTGGCTTCTCCCACAGGACAGAGAATGGATAAAAAGCAAAGACGTATTGAAAGAATAAATAATTCCGTCGGTCAGCCGGTATATAAAGAGCTTGAGCTTTCGTTTTATGAAAGATTTTTGGGCAAGGGTGTCAAAAGCCTTTCGGAAAAAATCGGAAAGCTCCTTCCTCAGAAGAAAAATGCCAACAAAACAAAAACGCTCGAAGCCATACGTAAGCAGCTTCGCTACGCAGGCATATTTATGGATCCGTCCGATTTCCAGTTTATAAAGTATGCCTTTTTAATCGGTGCGGTTTTTCTGACGCTTATTATTCTGCTGGTAGTAAAAGCTCAGGCGCTTATATCCCTGCTTATTCTTATGGTTGGTGTGCTGGTGGGTGTTATGGGTCCGACGATGTACCTTCGCTCACGTGTTTCAAGCCACCAGACGGGTATAAAAAAGCAGCTGCCCGATGCAATGGATATGCTGTGTGTATGTATTGAGGCAGGTCTCGGCTTTGATGCGGCACTTTTAAAGGTTTCTCAAAAACTCAAGGGTCCGTTTATTGATGAGCTGCTTATAGTTTACCGTGAAATTCAGATGGGCAGAACAAGGCGTGAAGCGTTGCAGAATCTGTGCGATTCAACAAACCTTGACGAGCTGAAAACCTTTGCTTCAGCACTTGTGCAGGCAGAGCAGCTCGGTATACCGATTAATAATGTTATGCGTGCTCAGTCAGATCAGCTGCGTGTGGAAAGAAGTCAGCAGGCAAAGGAAAAGGGTATGAAGGCATCAATCAAAATGCTGCTGCCGATGCTGCTGTTTATTTTCCCTGTAGTCTTCATAATTCTTATGGGTCCGACCGTTATGAATATTATGGAAACATTTTAATGCTTATGAAAAAGATTATAATTATTAATAACAATAGAATAGTTACAAAAAATGCAGAGCTTGCCGATTCGTTTTTTACTCGCTTTAAGGGTCTGATGTTCCGCGAATCAATAGCTCAGGATTATGCGCTGTTTATCACTCCCTGCAATCAGATACATATGCTGAATATGAAATTTGCAATTGATGTTATTTACCTTGCCGAATCGGGTGAGGTTATAAAAATTGACCGTAATGTTCAGCCCGGCAAAATATGCAAAACGGTCAAGCAGGCAAAAAGTGTAATTGAAGTAAATGCCTTTGCTGCGGCAAGGCTCGGAATACATGAGGGTGACATCCTTAAAATAACTGCGAGGGATGAAAAATGAAAAAAAATAAAACTGAAAATGTAAAGAATAACGTGCTTGAAGAAAATGAAAATGCATTGAAGAATCAGTCTGCTCGCGGAAAAGAAAAAGAGAAAGACGAATCACTTTTCAAAAAGGTACTTTACGGCTATGATCCGGAAGAGGTAGCTTTGCATATAAGTGAGCTTAACAATACGTACGAATCTTCTGCACGTATGCACGAATCAAAGCTGTCTTCAATTAAGGAAGAGCTTGTGCTTTCAAACAGAGAGCGCGATTTTTATAACGAAAAATACAGAGAATGTAAGGCTGAGTTTGATAAGCTTGTCGAGAGCGGTGCCAAAGTTCATCCGCGCGACAACTCCGCTGAGTATGAGGAGACAATTGATGCCCTTAGGAAAAAACTGGACCTTGCCGAGAAAGAAAACGAAAACCTCAGGAAGGCGGCAGAATCCAAAAGAGAAACAAAGGCAATTGAATATACCGACACAATAGCCGCTCTCGAAAAAGAAAAAGCACAGCTTGCACAGACACTGCAGGTGCTCAAAAATGAAAACAGTGAGCTAAAAACTGTTGCGGAAAAATATAACAGCCTGTTTGATTCTTACAACTCTGTTTTCTCGCAGAATGAGGTGCTCAAATCACAGCTTCTTACAAAAGAAGAGGAGCTGAAAACCGTTAACGCACAGCTTGAAGGCAAGATTGACGAAATCAAGTCCCTCTATGCAGAAAGTGAGGATGTAAAAAAACTCAACGCAGAGCTTGAAATCAAATGCAGCGTGCTTGAGAAGCGTGCGGCAGAAAACGATGAGGAAATAGTAAGACTTAAGGATGTCAACAAGCAGCAGGCTTTTGAGTGTGCAGAAAAGATTAATTCACTTGAAAACGAGCACGCCAGAGAAAGGCTCGAATCGCAGAAGGAGCTCAAGCTTCACAGCTATTATATCGAGCAGGCACAGCTCACTCTCACCGAGCTTACAAAGCAGATGGAGCAGATAAAAGGTTCTCTCGAATAAAAAGTTTGGCTTGTCAGGTAAGATAATAAAGAATAGATAATAGTTAATAAATGACAGATTTTAATTAACGAAAGGAGCGACAGTGATGAAAAGACTCAGACGGTTTCACAAATCAGAGGACGGCGCGGTAATGGTTGTTGCGGCGCTGAGCCTTGTGGCTTTTTTGTCGGTTGCTTCTCTTGTTACGGATATGGGGCTGAAATATCACCAGAAAAGCAAGCTGCAAAGTGCGCTGGATGCGGCTGCGCTTGCTGCTGTAAGGTATATGCCCGATGAGCAGACTGCAAAAACGGTTGCGCTCGAATACGTGGAGAAAAACGGCTTTACAACCGACACTGTTGTTGTAGAATTTCCGAGTGATGAAATAGTCCGCGTTTCCGATTCCAGAAAAGGTAAGACCGTGTTTGCAAGCCTTTTCAAAACCGATTCTGTAAACATCAATGCTAAGGCGGCAGCTCGGTTTGTGGACAAGAATATGGCAATTGATTTTGAGTATCTTATGTTCCACGGCGATGATTCTCAGTTTAATCTGAATGGCCATTATAACGTTGGCGGCAGTGTTTTCGGCAACGGCAACGTCTATGCAAACGGCGGCGGCAGCACAATAACGGGCACCGTTTTTTCGGCGAAAACTGCAGATTATAATCAGTACAGCGTGACGGTTAACCGCCTGGAAAGCAATATGAAAACTCAGGCAATGCCCGATTTTGACGAAACCATAATGGCTGTTGTGCCAACCGTAACCCGAGGTATGTTTGAAAAAACGTATACTCCTTTAAATAAGCATAATATTTATCTGAATCTCTATCCTGCCGGTGCAACGATAAATTCAAACATATCAATAAACGGCAACACATATTGCGCAGGTACACTGTCAACCGGTTACTTTTCCGATGTGTTGATTATTTACGGCGATTTATATGTTGAGGGCGATTTTAATCCGCAGTGTCCCGTGTATGTCAAGGGTGATATGTACTGCGGCGGAAACCTGACAACAACGTGGGATAAATCCTTTACCGTCGGCGGCAATCTGTATGTAGGCGGCAATTCTACTTTTCAGGGCAATACACAGATTTACGGCAATTATTTCTACACCGGCGGCAATCTTGTGCGTGGCTCAAACTACAGCCTGCTTTGTGACTGTGAAACCTATGCGGGCGGTAATATAACACTCAGCGGTCCGACGACATTCAACGGCCCCGTTTATTGCAGAGGTATTTTTGATAAGCAGGGCAGCGTGTCTATGAACACTAAGGGTAATATGTACATTTACGATACGCTCAAGCTGCAAAGCGGAGGCTCAACCGTAAACGGCAGCATTTACGTCTGGGGTGAAAACGCAACCGATGAAAACCCTGCTACGGATATATCCGGTCCGTTTACGTTGGTCGGTGACCTGTATAACCGCAAATGTGAGCTTTTGCTCTCGGGTCAGGGCAACTATGATATAAAAGGTGTGGTTTACAGCGGTGGCAGTCTTTCAACTAACCAAGGCTCAAGCGGAATAACTCTGAGCGGCTGTATGATAGCTGAAGACGATATAAAAATCGGCGGCAGCACACACACTTATAACGAAGCCGGCGCAACACTTTCGATCTATTCACGAAAGGGTGATATAACGCTCTATTCACAACAGGGCGGTTTTGATTTGTGGGGAATTATCTATGCCCCAAAGGGCGATATTGCACTTGCCTCGGGCGATTTTGATATCCACGGCAGCATCATCGGCGACACTATCACCTGTAACCCCGGCGGCTTGAATATGAGCTACAATGACCGTGAACTACCTTATTCAAAATCGGTCAAAGCAGCAGTTCTTATTGAGTAAAAATAACAATTGGTAGTAAAAGATATGCATCTCTGAAAGTGTAGCTCTTGGGGTGCATATCTTTTTTTATAAAACACATAAATACTTAATTACATTATATTATCATAGGTTGTATACAGCTGCATTAACAATACTGTTTTGCTGCTTTGATTTACTTTACATCGTGATTGTATTTGAGCCTTATTAATGATTTTGTATAAAAGATTTTGAAGCAGGAAAATTTTACGTTTTTTTCGTTTATATAGTGGACATTATAAAAAAACATGCTATAATTAGATATTGAAGAAGTGTATAGAAAGGATATACATTTTTTAAAATATGAAAGGAGAATTTTTTCTATGAAAAAATTCAGGAAATCAACAGCGCTGATTATGGCATTTGTTATGCTTGTCGGTATTGTTTCTGTTGCAGGTATTAATGCTTTTGCAACAGCAGCAGACAGTGTCTGGGTTGGCGGCGTTGAGATGAAGGACGGCGCATATCTCGTAAACGACAAAGCTGTAGTCCCGGAAAAAGACGAAGAAAAGCCTGCAGCAGGCACATACACTGCTTATTATCATGCAGGTGAGCTTTGCCTTTACGGCTTTAATTATTCAGGCGAAGGATACGATTACGGCACAGGTCGTGCAATTATCTATTCTAGTGGAGACCTTATGGTTCACGCTTATGACGGACTTACATTAGCTTCAACAGGCGCTAATGTTACCGGTATCCGTGCTGAAGGCGAACTTGAAGTTTTTAACTACAACAATATTGATGTCCAGACAAGCTATATCTGTGTGTCTGCAATGAAATCAATGCGTCTCAAGTGGGGTAGCTTCAAGTTTATCTCTACAAACAACAACGCACTTTATTCAGATGATGATATGTCACTTGAGTGTGCTGAAGTTACAGCTGCTTCAGGTTTGGATATGAACACATTTAAAGTAACCAATGGCGACTTTATGGTTGCTGGCGGTAGCCTTGATGCAGTAGTTTTAAATACAACAGAAGGCGATGAAACATGTTGTGTAATCGGCGCTGCAAACGCAGTTGAGTTCTACGATGTTAAGGTTAAGGCTGCAACAGATCCTGACGGTGCACTTGTAGAATACGTGGATGCAGACCGCAACACATATGACCGTATTTGTATCGGAAATTATGACGTTTACGTTGCAGGTATCGCTATGGAAGATGGCGACTATCTTATAAACGGTGCAACAGAAACTGTTGAAAAAACAGATCTCGAAGAGGGTTTTGCATACCTTAAGGACGGCATACTTACTCTCAACAAGTTTAAGTATGACGGTAAAGGCGCAATCTACGAATTCAGCAGCGAAGATCCTGCAAAGTCTGACCGTGCACAGATTGTTGTTGACAAAGCTATTACAATTAACCTTGTTGGTGATAACTTCCTTAGCACGACTGATCCCTATACTGATACAGGTATAGTTGCTCTTGATCAGAATTCAGATCTTGTAATCGAAGGTGAAGGTTCTCTTGCATTAGAGAAATTCGCTGAAGCCGGTATCCACAGCTACGCTTCCGATGTTACAATCAACAGCGGCACAATTTCAATTGCAGACGGTAAGTCAGCAATTTGGGCAGATGGTGTTATCATCAACAACGGCGAGGTTAATGTTGAACTCAAAGCAGGCGAAAAAGCAATCTCCTCCGATAACATAAACATTGATATCCTTCTCAATACAAAGGCTTCAAAAAATGAAGATGGCAGCGAGCTTGTTAAGTACGCTGCAGCAGATAACGATACATACAAGTACGTTATTGTCGGTCCTCACGTTTGTGAAGGCAAGATTGTTGAGCGCAAAGAGTGTGACTGCGTAACCGACGGTCACGAAACATATTACGAGTGCATTTGCGGCAAGTATTATCTTGACGAGGCTTGCACAGAAGAAATCGAAGACCTTGCAGCATGGCTTGCAGGCGACGGTAACATCCCCAAAACAGGTCACAATCTTGTTGTTAAAAAACCAAAGGTTGAAGCTAAGTGTGAAGTAGACGGTTCAGAAACTCTCTTTGAATGTATCAATGAAGGCTGCGATTACACAGAAGGTGGCAAAGTAATTCCCGCACCCGGCCACGATTGGAGCAAGTGGACAACAAATAACGATAAGCACTGGAGTGTTTGCCACTGCGGTGAAATCGGTAAGACGGGTTATCATACAGACGCAAACAGGGACGGTGTTTGTGACACTTGTGCTTTTGATCTGAGTGCTATCCAGGCTAACGCAATTGAGGTAAGAAACGTAGGTATCCTTCTCAGCAAGTGTGATGAAGACAGAGTTACAATTTTCTGGAAAGATGACATTAACTCTATAATTACAAAGATAGATACTCTTCTTGAAAGTGGCGCACTCACAAGCGATGATGAGGCTAAGCTCAAGGAGTACAGACTTCAGGCAGATAAGCTCATCGTTATCATCAGCAATGTTGAAGATTATGAGTTTATGAGATTTATCTATTACATTTATGATTTCTTCAACCATAGCATCAATACGGTTTTTGGTGGAATTTTTGACGCTATCAGTTCAATAATGCCTTTATAATTAATGATGTTTGTTGAAAAATCATCGATAGTTTTATAAGGAAGGATTCGTTTATAAAACAAATTTTCTGGTAAAAAGCTCAGAAACCCTGCAAGGTAATCAGCCTTGCAGGGTTTCTATCGTTTAAATCGGGGATCGGATTTATTTAATTCTCATAGCGGCAAAAAATTCTGCGCTGCTTATTCCGTGAGGTCGGTTGTACCGTCCAATTCGGTATAGCCAATCGGTGTTTTCCGTGTCGATATAGTTTATCCTTTCCTCACACACAAAAGCAGCTTCAAACCCCATACTTTTAAGTATATCCTTAGATTCTTTTGAATAGCATCCGTAAGGGTAGGCGAAGGCTGTAGGTTTGTATCCGGTCTTTTCTTCCATAAGGCTTTGCATCTTACCAAGGTCAAAGTTGAGAAAAGCCGAGTATTCGTGCACACTTTCACCGCTGACTTTTTTGGCACCGTTGCGTCCTGAATTGTTGAGCTTATGAAGGTCATAGCTGTGGCTTTGGATTTCTATCCGCTCACCGTTTGCAAGCTCACTCACTTCATCCCAATTCATATATGAGTAGCTGAGTGTGTGATCATCGAGCTGAGTGAACATATCTGTGTAAGCACCCACTACCGATGCAACGGCACACATATCGTATTCTTCAAGAAGTGGCAGAAGATAGCTGTATACGGTTTCAAAGCCGTCATCAAACGTGAGCATAATCGGCTTATCGGGCAGAGGCTCACCGTCGTAAACATAGCGGAGAAGTCTGTCCGTTGTTATCGGTGTATAGCCTTTATCTCTTATGTATTTAAGGTCATTTTCAAGCTCGGAAAGTGTTACGCAGTACTGACCTGCGCGTGTTGGATTTTTCGTTATCTGGTGATACATAACTACGGGCAGCTGTATTGATTCTGCTTGCGCTGAGGTCTGATACACCGCACGGCTCAGCCTGACTGCACCGATTAACGCTACAACGGCACACAGCACGAGAAACAGATAGCCGTGTTTTATTTTAAATACCATAAAAAAACACCTCACCGCATTGTATGCAGTGAGGCGAATTTTTATTTGCTGTCCTTAAGGGCAAGTTCAAGCCAGATTGAGCCGATATCCATTGCCTGATAAAGGCCTTTTTTCTCGCTCTTTTTGATGATTCTGTCTTTCGGACGTGCATCCGGGTCGGTGCTGAGAAGCTGCACTGTGACCTTGTCTGCAACGTCAAGGTCGTTTACCTTTTTGCTGCTGAGAATCTGAAGAAGCACAACGTACGGATCGGTCATATTGCCGTAGTATATTGTGTTGCCGCAACGAACAAGCGGCTTACCCTTGTAGCTGAGGAACTTAGCTTTTTTCTTTTCTGCCACGGTATGTTCCCCTCCTTATTTTGTGATGTAGTTCTCGACAAGTGCCTGAAGTAAGTCATAACGGTCAACTCTGCCGAGAATGCTGCGCGCATTTTTGTGTGTCGTGATATACGTCGGGTCCTCGGAAAGGATGTAGCCAACAATCTGGCTGACAGGGTTATAACCCTTTTCCTTAAGGGCGTCATATACAGTTTGTAATGTGCGACGCATCTCCGCGTCGTGATCATCAACAAAGTTGAATTTTATGGTTTTATCTGTCATTTATGACACCTCCGAATTTGATAGTACAAATTATTATATACCATTATTAAATAAAATACAACCCTTTTATTTATATCTTTATTTCTTAAATCAATTACTTGATTTTAATTTCAGCGTGTGCTTCTGATGAATCGTAAATAGCCTGCAGGATTTTTGATGTACCTACTGCATATTTTATATCGTTGCGGTTTCTTTCACCCTTTGCAACGCACTCAACAAAATCAAGCACCTCCGAACGGTGCATATCATTTGTCTTGTAAGCGGGAATTGTTTCGGTGAGCATACCGTTTTTGGTCGACCAGAAACGGAAGTTACCGCAATAATCAAGGCGCACACCGCCCTTATCGCCCATAAAGTCGATATAGGTTTCTTTTTCACCGATATTCTGTGCCCAAGCACCGTTGAAGCTGACTACGGCACCGTCGGTACGGACAATGCCTACAACGGAATCGTCAACGTCATAAGTGCCGGTTTCAGTATTCTTTGTATCCTCAGCCCACATACTCTCGTAAACATAATTTTTCATATCTTTACCGAGCTTGCAGAAAGCCTCGCCGCTTGCGGTGAGCACCTTCGGATCTCCGAGGCAATAGAGAATAAGGTCTATATAATGTACGCCCCAGTCAATCAGTGCACCGCCGCCTGAGCAGGCCTTTGTTGTGAAATCACCGCCGAGGCCGGGGATTGAACGGTAAGCACGGAAGCTTGCATAAACATGGTAAACCTCACCGAGCTCACCGTCTGAAATAAGCTTTCTGATATGATTGACTGAATTTGCGTAACGGTTGCATACACCGATTGAAAGAATTCTGCCTGTTTCGTAAGAAACCTTTTCCATTTCAAGTGCTTCGGAGAGAATTCTTGCAGCAGGCTTTTCGCAAAGCACATCCTTGCCGTGACGCATAAAGTCGATTGAAATAACCGAGTGCATATCGTTATGAGTGCATACGGAAACGGCATCAAGCTCAGGGTCGTCAAGAATTTCGTGATAATCGTAAACAGCTTTACCGCAGCCGTATTTTTCTACTGCTGCATCGGCTCTTTCGGGAATGATATCGCAGAAGTACTTGATTTCGGCAATATCCGAAGCCATATACGCAGGAATATGTGCTGAATTTGCAATTGTACCGCAGCCGATAACGGCAACCTTGATTTTTTCTTTCATAACAGCGCCTCCGAAAAAACGAGTTTAATTATGCTCTGAGTGAAACACCGAACTTATCAAGTGCTTTGATTGCACGTTTCATTGCGGCGTCTGCCTCTTCGTCTGTCATTGTTCTGTCTGCTGCACGGAGTTTGAGGCTGAATGCAACGCTTTTCATTCCTTCGGGAATCTGCGAGCCTTCATAAACGTCAAACAGCTCGATTGTTTCAAGTGTGTTGCCTACTGCACCGGCAATTGAGCGTTCAAGCTTGAGCACTGGCATTGCCTTTTCGCAAACGCAGGCAAGGTCACGGCTGAGAGCAGGGAACTTGGGAAGCTGCTTGTAGGTGCGCTTGAGGTTGCTCAGCTCGAAGCAGGCTTCGAAGCTGATTTCTGCAGCATAAGCCTTTGTGCCGATTGAGTAGTTGCCGAGGACCTGCGGATGAATCTCACCTACAATACCGATCGTTTTGCCGTTCTTGCTGATGAGAGCTGTTCTGCCCGGATGGTAGGAAGGATTATCCTTGACTGCTTCAACGTCATAGTCTGCGATGCCGAGCTTTTCGAGAAGCTCTTCGACAATACCCTTGATTGTGAAGAAGTTACAGTCTGCACCGTACATACCCATGCAAAGCATCATAGGCTCTGCAGGAAGCTCTTCTGTGCCCCTTGTGATATATTCTTTGCCGATTTCGTAAAGATATGCCTTTGCGTTACGGTTGTTATAGTTTCTTGCGAGTGTTTCAAGCATTGAGGGGAGAAGTGTTGTTCTCATAACGCTTGTGTCTTCACCGAGCGGATTTGTGATTACAACGCAGTTGCGCTTCTCACTGTCTGCAGGAAGGCAGATTTTGTCGTAGCTCTTGGGGCTGATGAATGAGAATGTGCAAAGCTCGGAAAGTCCGCAGGCGAGCATTGTTTCGCCCATAAGACGCTCAAACTTCTGCTCGGGTGTGTACTGTGCTGTTGCGACACCTGCAAGCTGTCTGTCGGGGATGTTGTCGTAACCGTAGAAACGAGCGATTTCCTCGGAGATATCAGCCTTGTGACGAAGGTCACCGCGGAATGAGGGAACAGTGATAACACCGTCCTCAACCTTGCAGCCGAGGCGCTCAAGAATAACTTTCTGCTCATCTGCACTGACATCAATGCCGATGAAACCGTTTACCCAATCGGGCTCAAAAGCAAGTGTGAAGTCTGATTTGTCGGAGCAGTCACAATCGACAACGCCGTTGACAACCTCACCTGCACCGAGCTGCTGAACAAGCTGAAGTGCTCTGTTAAGTATCTTGCGACAGCCCTTGGGGTCGAGCTGCTTATCGTAACGTGAAGAAGCCTCTGTGCGCATACCGAGTGCCTTTGCTGTCATACGTATGCTGGGACCGTTGAAGCAGGCGGATTCGAAAACGATTGTGTTTGTGTCATCCATAATGCCGCTGTATTCGCCGCCCATAACGCCTGCAACAGCAACGGGCTTGTTTGCATCAGCAATAACGAGCATATCGCTGCTGAGCTCTCTGTCGATACCGTCGAGTGTTGTGATCTTTTCGCCATCCTTTGCTTTTCTTACGATAACTTCGTTGCCTTCAAGGTAGCGAAGGTCGAAAGCGTGCATAGGCTGACCGTACTCGAGCATTACAAAGTTTGTGATGTCAACGATATTGTTGATCGGGCGTACACCGCTTGCACGGAGTCTCTCGCGCATCCAACGGGGTGACGGCTCGATTTTAACATTTTTTACAACGCCGCCGACATAGCGGTAACAAAGGTCGGGAGCTTCAATTGAAACCTTGAGAAGCTCGTTTACGTCGCCTTCGCCGGGCTCGACTGTGGGAACAGGCTCTTCAAAATCCATACCGTATGTTACGGCAGCTTCTCTTGCAAGACCGAGAACACTCAGACAGTCGGGACGGTTGGATGTGATTTCAAATTCAGTTACGACGTCGTTGAGACCGATTGCCTCGCATATATCCTTGCCGAGGGTGAGATCACAGTCGTCACCGAGTACAAAGATACCGTCTTCGATAGCATAGGGAAAATCGTGAGCTGTAAGACCAAGCTCACCGAGAGAGCAGAGCATACCTGCGCTTTTAACACCGCGGAGCTTGCCTTTTTTGATCTTCTTGCCGCCTGCAACAACAGAGTTGTCAAGAGCAGCAGGAACGTAATCGCCCTCTTTGAGGTTCTGTGCGCCGGTGACAATCTGAAGGTTTGCTTCAGCACCGACGTTGACCTGGCAGATCCAGAGATGGTCTGAATCGGGGTGCTTTTCAAGTGATTCGATTCTGCCGACAACGATGTTGGAGAGCTCTTCACCCTCTGTTTCATAACCCTCTACCTTTGAACCGGAGAGAGTGAGTGCAGCAGCAAAATCCTTATCTGTAACATCAAGCTTCAGATAATCCTGAAGCCATCTTTTTGATAAAACCATTTTATATCCTCCTTAGGTAACCGCTGATTAAATCGGATTGCGATTATCAGCGAGATAGTTTATTGCCGGAATATTCAAAAAGCGCAGGCAATACTTTGTGTATTAACGAGCATTTTTGGATAATTACGGCGGGAAAATAGCCGCTGAGAATCGTGAGTTCAATTTAACTCAGCGGTTACCCTTATTAAAACTGGCCGAGAAAACGCATATCGTTTTCAAACAGCAGACGCATATCATCAATATTGAAGCGGAAGAGCGTGAGACGCTCAAGGCCGACACCGAAAGCAAAGCCGCTGTAAACCTCGGGGTCAACGCCGCCGTTCTTGAGAACCTGCGGATGAACCATACCGCCGCCGAGAATTTCGACGAAGCCTTCGCCCTTGCAGAAGGGGCAGCCCTTGCCGCCACAACGGAAACAGGTTACGTCGATTTCACATGAGGGCTCAGTGAACGGGAAGTGGTGGGGGCGAAGACGGACTTTTGTATCCTCGCCGTAAAGTCTCTTTGCAAAATCAAGAAGGCAGCCCTTGAGGTCGGACATAGTGATGCCCTTGTCAACAACAAGACCCTCAATCTGATGGAAGAAGGGAGAGTGAGTTGAGTCTACGGCATCAGAACGGTAAACGCTGCCGGGTGCGATGACGCGGATCGGGGGCTTCTTGTTTTCCATAACTCTGATCTGTACGGGAGAAGTCTGGGTACGAAGAAGCATATTCTCTGTGATGTAGAATGTGTCCTGCGTATCGCGTGCAGGATGCTCCTTGGGAATGTTGAGTGCTTCAAAATTGTAGTAATCCCACTCAACCTCAGGGCCTGTTGCAACCTCAAAGCCCATGCCGAGGAAAATCTCCTTAACCTCGTCAAGTACAATTGAAAGGGGATGCTTGTGGCCGAGAGAAGCTTTCTCGCCGGGCATCGTGACATCAAGTGTTTCACTTACAAGTCTTGCCTGAAGTTCTGCAGCCTTGAGCTGGCTTACCTTTTCTTCAAGCTGTGCCTCAATTGCCTGTCTGACTTCGTTTGCGAGCTGACCGACAACGGGTCTTTCCTCTGCAGAGAGCTTGCCCATCTGCTTGAGGATTGCAGTAACCTCACCCTTTTTGCCCAGATATTTTACACGCAGTGCTTCGAGATCTGCGTTGGAAGATGCCGCATCAACGGCAGCCTTGGCTTCAAGAGCAATTGAATTTAACTGTTCTTTCAAATCTATCATCCTTTCGGTTAATTTACTGAAAAATAAAAAGCCTTCGTCCCTGAAGTAAGGGACGAAAGCCTGAATAACAAACTTCCGCGGTACCACCCGCATTTCCGCTTTTGTCAGCGGACACTCTTCTGCCCTTTGTCGGTGGCAAGCCGTCACAGCCTACGCAGATTAACTCCTTCAGCCGTGCCGCTCCGAAGTGAAATTCGGCAACCTGATGCTACAAACCGTGCTTTCAGCCTGTGACACGGATTCTCTGATTTGTACCTTTGTTCAGGTGCTTACTGTGCTTCTTCACAGCGTTTTATTCAAATTATCAATAATTGTAACATAATAATTATAATTTTGCAAGTGCTAAATTATAACGTGTTATTTCTCGGAAAAACCGTTCATCTCGTTGAGAATGCTTCGTACTCTGTCGGGGCAGTCGGTGATGATGCCGTCGACACCTGCTTTTATCATATTGCGTATTTCTTCAGATTCGTTGACGGTCCACACGTTAACCTGGAGCCCTTTTTCGTGTGCCCTTTTCACAAAGCTGCCTCTGATGCAAAGTTTGTTCGGATGTGCTGCATGGCACTGCATTTCAACCATTGCGGCATAGGGCGGCACAATTGCGAGGTGCGCCTTGGTATAGCCTGCAGGGTAGAGGAATGCTGTTTTGCACTTGGGATCAATCTGCTTGATATATTCAAGTATTTCTTTGCTGAAGCTTGAGATGAGAAGAATATCGCTCAGACCTCTTGCTTCAACAGCCTCGAGTGTTTTTTTGACGAGCGTTTCGCGCCTTGCGTCATCCTTTTCGGGCTTTAGCTCGATGTTGAGCACCTTGAGACCTTTTCCGACTGCAAGGTCAAGAAACTCATCAAGTGTGGGCAGAGTCGTACCTTCGAATTTCGGGTCGAAGTATGAACCGAAATCGTACTGTCTGAGCTCTTCAAGGGTCATCTTTTCGATTTCACCCGAGCCGTTTGAGGTTTCGTCGATTGTGTAGTTGTGGCAGATTACGGGAACATTATCCTTGGAAAGATGAACGTCGGTTTCAAAACCGTCAGTTCCCATTTCGATTGCTTTTTTGAATGCGGGAATGGTGTTCTGCGGTGCTCTCTTGTTTGCACCTCTGTGAGCGATAATGTTTATATTATACATTTAAAACACTCCTTGGATTACATTGACTCGGGCACTGTGATTCTGAGCATTGTGAGAACGTTGCTGAGTGTTGCTTTTACGCATGAGCAAAGGTAAAGTCTTGCGTGGGTGAGTGCCGCATCTTCGCTGCTGACACGGCAGGCATTGTAGAACTTGTGGAAGAGAGTTGCAAGTTCTACACAGTAACGTGTGATTCTTGCGGGATCATAGTTCTTTGCTGCGTTGACGATTTCACCTGTAAGAGAGGCAAGGTGGCTGATAAGCTCTCTTTCCTCTGCTGCAGTGAGAAGCAGAAGCTCCTCGTCTGTGCAGTCTACACTGTTTATATCGTCGATGCCGAGCTTTCTGAAAATGCTGCAGATACGTGCGTGAGCATACTGGCAGTAGTAAACGGGATTCTGAGCGCTCTGTTCAACAGCAAGGTCAAGGTCGAAATCCATCTGTGAGCCGGGCTCGCGGATGTTGAAGAGGAAACGTACCGCATCAATCGGAATCTCTTCGAGAAGATCCTCAAGTGTGATAGACTTGCCTGTACGCTTGCTCATTCTTACAACTTCGCCGCCGCGTGTGAGACGGACAAGCTGCATAAGCAGGATATCGAGCTTTGAAGAATCTGTGCCGAGAGCTTCAAGCACACCCTTCATTCTTGCAACGTGACCGTGGTGGTCAGCACCCCAGATGTTGATGGCTTTATCGAACTTTCTGCTCTCAAGCTTATTGCGATGATATGCGATATCTGCCGCGAAATATGTCGGGTTGCCGTTGGCACGGACAAGGACCTCGTCCTTTTCGCCGCCGTGCTCCGTTGCCTTGTACCAGACCGCACCGTCCTTTTCGTAGGTGAGACCTTTTTCTTTGAGCATTGTAAGTGTTTCTTCAAGCTCACCGCTCCGGTAGAGTGAACTTTCGCGGAACCATACGTCGTAATCAATTCTGTATTTATCGAGGTTTGCGTGCATTTTATCGATGTTGAGGGGAAGTGCAAACTCAACAAGTGCGGCTCTGCGCTCCTCTTCGGTTGCGCTCATATATTTGTCGCCGTGAATGTCGGCAAACTGCTGTGCACGCTCCTTGATGTCTTCACCGTGGTAGCTGTCTTCAGGCAGCTCAACAGCGTCTTCACCCTTGAAAATCTGCTGGTAACGTACGTCGAGTGAAAGGCCGAATTTTGCAATCTGGTTGCCTGCATCGTTGACGTAAAACTCGCGTGTTACCTTATAGCCTGCCCAATCGAGAACAGCTGCAAGGCAGTCGCCGAGTGCGCCGCCTCTTGCGTTGCCCATGTGCATGGGACCTGTGGGGTTGGCTGAAACAAATTCGACGTTGATGGTTTTGCCCTCGCCGAAATCCGAACGTCCGTAATCCTCACCGCAGGAGCGCACGTCACGGAGAATTGCTGCATAGTAGCTGTCACTGAGGTAGAAGTTGATGAAGCCTGCGCCCGCAACCTCACACTTAGCAACGTATGTGCCTTCAAGGTCGAGATTTGCGCAGACGGCATCAGCTATCTGACGGGGTGCGCGGCGGAAAACCCTTGCGCCTGCCATAGCGGCGTTTGTTGAGAAATCGCCGTTGGCACGGTCTGCCGGAACTTCAATATTGAATGAGGGGATTTCAGCCTCTGGAAGAGCACCCGAAGCAATAGCTTTTTCAAAAGCCGCTGCGATTGCCGCAGACAGCTTATCCTGAACATTTTTGACTAACTTTGACATTGTTATACCTCGCTTTTATTCGAAACGGAATGTGATCTTAAGCTTATTCTGCGAGCAGAAGCCTGTGTTGAAATCGAGCACGTAGCTGAAGAAAAGCTCGCCTTCGTTTTCGCTGACGCGGCTTTTTACCTCTTTGCCGTGAACACCGAGCATAAGGTCAACGTACTCTGTAGCATACATGCAGCTGTAACGCTTGCCGGGTTCAACAATGAGCTGTGCGTTGTGCTTGCCGCCAAGACGCTTCATTGTAACAACACCGTCAATATATGAAACGGTTGTTTCGCTGCCTTTGAAGTCTTCGGTTTCAAGGTATCGCAGAAGGTAGCCGTTTTCTTTTTCTTCATATCTGCCGACAGTTGAGAGCTTGGCGGTTTCTGTCTGACCGTCAATCTCGTGGCTGTCGTTTATTGTGATAACTACCTTACGGCTCATCGTCGGCTCTCCTTTCGCTCAATGGCGAGTCTGAGAATTCTGTCGAGCAGCTCGGGGTATGAAACTCCGCTGTGCTCAAAGAGCTTGGGGTACATACTGATTGATGTGAAGCCGGGAATTGTATTGATTTCGTTGAGGAGAATTCTCTCGTCGTTTACGAAGAAATCTACTCTTGAAAGACCTGCACAGCCGAGAGCTTTATACGCTTTGATTGCCTGTGCTTTTACAGCCTTGAGCTGCTCGTCGCTTATGCGTGCGGGAATGAAAAGACCGCTTGTGCCTGCGACATATTTTGCATCAAAATCATAGAAATCGTTGCAGGGTGCAATTTCACCGGGCGTTGCGACAATCGGCTCATCGTTGCCGAGTACGGCACATTCAACCTCTCTGCCGGTTACGGTTTCTTCGAGCACAACCTTGCTGTCGTTTGCGAATGCAACCTCAATGCCGTCTGCGAGTGAGTTGATGTCGGTTGCTTTGCTGATTCCGACGGAAGAGCCTGCGTTTGCGGGCTTTACGAATATCGGGTAGCCGAGTTTTTCAGCTGCTTCGTCAAGCAACTTCTGGGGATTGTTGCGGTATTCATGCTCTGTGAAGCTGAGCCATTTTGCCTGGTCGATGCCTGCTCTGTCTGCAAGTGCGTTTGTGACTGCTTTATCCATACAGTCGGCACTCGAGAGCATATCGCAGCCGACAAAGGGCAGATCTGCAAGCTGGAGCAGACCCTGCACAGTGCCGTCTTCACCGTTTTTGCCGTGAAGCACGGGGAAAACAACGTCAACCTTTGTTGTAACAGCCTTGCCGTCAACTATTTCGACAATGCCGCCTACGGAAGAATCGGGAACAAGGTATGCGGGGCGAAGCTTGGACTCATCTTCAAGCCATTTATCTTCGGGAAGAAGGTCAATGTCGCCGTCGTATCGCAGCCAGCGACCGTCCTTTGTTATGCCGAGCATAATGATGTCATATTTATCGCGGGGAATGTTACTGATAACGGATGCGGCGGATACGGTTGAAACGTCGTGTTCACTTGAGTTGCCGCCGAAAAGTGTAAGTACGGTAAGTTTTTCCATCAGAAATCTCCTTGGATGTTTTATGTGTTTGGATATAATACTTATATTTATACTCATACAAATATATATAATACCATAAAGAAACGGTTTGTTCAACTGTTGAGTTGCACATATTTTGCCGTGTATATTTACAAAAAAATATAAAGCGTTGCCGTCATCCATGACAGCAACGCTTGCTTTTTATGTTATAATGTTCAGCCGAGCTTTGAGAAACCGTGACTGTTGATGAGTGCATCAAGCTTCTTGCCCTGCTTGCACAGCGGACACTCGTGAGAAGGAACTGTGAAATATTCGGGCAGGTCATTGGGGTTGAAAACGGAGTTTACGGTGTAGCCTGCACATTCTTCTGCTGTTGAGAAGATTGATGCAACGCCTGAAATCTCACCGCCGTAGTATTTGATTGCCTCAACTGCAGCCTTTGCGGTGTAACCGGTTGCAACGGAAACGGCAAGAACAAGAACGTGCTTACCCTGAATCATCGGTACGATGTTATCGCGGAATATCATCTGCGACGAGCCTGTCATTTCCGGAGTGACAACGTAGATTGTCTGGTGAGCGTTGATATTCATAAAGTCGTTTTTGGTCAGCTGGTCTGCAAGGCAGGTGCCGATAACCTCTGTGCCGTCAAGGCAGAGAATTGTATCAATGATTGTTGTGCTGTAGTTGTATGCGCTGCAAAGCTCTTTTGCAACAGCCTTAGCCTCGGAAAGACGTGACTTCTGAGCTACAACATCAATATAATAGTTACTGTGAGAATGGTTGGTTGCAAAGTGTCCTTTGAGCACACGAAGGTAAAGGTTATTGTGTTTTGTTTTGATTTTTGCAGAGTTCTGTATAGCCATTAAAAGGATACCTCCAGTGGGGTGGTTGTTCATATCAGAGGATATGTATACTTATTGTACAACAAATACAGATTAATTACAAGAACTTTTTAGCTATTTTGTTGACAGATTTTTTGCCGAAGATAAAGTTTTGAAAAAACTGTTGACATATCGGAAGAATTTTGATATTATCGATGAGCAAACAAAGCAGGAACACTATGTCCTCACCGTCGGGGCAAAGCTCTACGGCGGTCAATACTCTTCACTACGGTAGCTTTGCGGCTTATTGTGTGGTTTATTGTGTGCGTGGGTGTTTTCTGCCCACGCATTTATTAATTTTTGGGGGTGCTTGAACATTAGTGCTAAAGAACTGCAGATCAATGAAGAAATAAGGGATAAGGAGCTGCGTGTTATCAGCAGCGACGGTGAACAGCTCGGCATCATGTCAGCAAGCGAGGCTCTCCGCCTTGCAGAAGAACGTGATCTCGACCTGGTCAAGATTTCGCCTCAGGCAAAGCCGCCTGTGTGCAAAATCATGGACTACGGCAAGTATCGTTTTGATATGGCCAAGCGTGAAAAAGAAGCACGTAAAAATCAGCGCGTAGTTGATATTAAGGAAGTCCGCCTTTCGGTAAACATTGATACGCACGATTTCGACACTAAGGTCGGCCACGCCAAGCGTTTCATCGCAGGCGGCGACAAAGTCAAGGTTTCAATTCGTTTCAGAGGACGTGAGATGGCTCACACCAACCTCGGTATCGAAATTATGGAGCGTTTTGCACAGGCTTGTGCAGAGGTCGCTTCCGTCGAAAAGGCCGCAAAACTTGAGGGACGCCAGATGCTGATGTTCCTCGCACCTAAGCCCACTAAGTAATACTAACAAGGAGGATAAAACAATGCCTAAAATCAAAACTCACTCCGGTGCAAAGAAGCGTTTTAAACTGTCAAAGAACGGCAAGCCCATGAGAGGTCACGCCAACAAGTCCCACATCCTTACAAAGAAGAGCACAAAGCGCAAGAGAAATCTTCGCAAGACAACTGTTGCTGACGTAACAAACTGCAAGCAGATCAAGCGCCTTGTTCCCTACAAATAATTCGGATAGGGTCGCACAAATAGTAAAATAATTGGAGGTAACTAATCATGGCTCGTATTAAGGGCGCAACAATGACTCGTAAGAGAAGAAATAAAGTTCTCAAAATGGCTAAGGGCTACTATGGCTCAAAGGCAAAGCTTTTCAAGACTGCTAAGCAGGCTGTTATGAAGTCCGGCCAGTATGCATACATCGGCCGTAAGCTCAAGAAGAGAGATTTCCGCCGCCTTTGGATCACACGTATCTCTGCTGCTGCAAAGATGAACGGTATGAACTACTCAACACTTATCAACGGCCTCAAGAAGGCAGGCATCAACCTCAACAGAAAGATGCTTTCCGAAATTGCAATCTCCGATCCTGCTGCATTCACAGCAATCTGCGAGAAGGCAAAGGCTGCACTTTAATAATCACGAATTTTGTCAAGCCCACGGTTATGTCCGAGGGCTTGACTTTTTTAAGGTTCGCTGATGGTGAAACCTTAAGCGTGTTATCGGTGGCTGTTTTTCCGCCATACTTTGCGAAAATGCTCGGCAATACACCAAGTATTGCCTGTGCTTTTCACTTTGTCTGACAAAAAAACATCACACCGCTAATCACGCTGCGGCTTCACATCAGCTCACAGTCCGTAGTTTAAGATGGCTGTTTTTTCACCATGCTTTGCGAAAATGTTCGGTGATACACAAATTTTTCAATGAGTTGATTTATCAACTCAAATCATGGAACTGAATGCGAGAAATCATGGCAACAAGCCAAATCATGCGCAAGCAAATCATTTCAAACCGGTTTTATGATTTGCAAAACTATATTTTGCGTGATTTGCGTTTTTATAAAAACGCATTAGGAGAATTATTATGCAAACACTTATTACTGCAAAAGCAAACGAAAAAATAAAGTCTGCCGTTCATCTGCGTGACAGTGCGAAGGCAAGACGCGAAGAAGGAATGTTTTTTCTTGAAGGTGCAAGGCTCTGTGCTGATGCATCAGCCAACGTTGAAATCGTCAGATTTTTCTTTACCGCAAAGGCTGAAGAGAAGTATTCCGAAGAGGTTTCTTTACTGCGTCAGAAGGCGGCGGAGAGCTGTGAGGTTTCTGAAGAAATTGCCGCAAAGCTGTCCGATACCTTTTCACCGCAGGGGATATTTTGTGTTTGCAAAACCCTTGACAAAAAGTATTATATAGATAAAATATATAGTAACGCAAAAATAATCGCACTTGAGAATATTCAGGATCCTGCAAATCTCGGTGCGATTGCACGCACGGCGGAGGCTCTCGGAGTCGGCGGTGCGGTGCTTTGCGGCTGCTGCGATGTGTATAACCCCAAGGCACAGCGTGCCGCTATGGGTTCACTGCTAAGGCTTCCGTTTATCACTGTTGAGGATATGAGCCTTGCAATGAAGGATTTTGAAAGCAGGGGATATGTCACGCTGTCTTCAACACCGAGTGACAGTGCCGAGGATATAACAAAAACCTCTCTCGGAGAAAAAACGGTTTGCGTTATCGGCAATGAGGGCAACGGTGTTACCGATAAAACAGCTATGAGCTGTATGCACAGGGTGCGTGTGCCGATGAGGGGCAGAGCGGAATCACTCAACGCATCGATGGCGGCGGCGATAATTATGTGGGAGCTGATGAGATGAGCGCTGCTTACGCAGACGAAGCATATGAGATATGGCTGGCTCATGCACTTGGTGCAGGCTCGGATTATACGGCTGCAGTTGCCGAATTCGGCAGTGCTCGTAATTTCTTTGAGGCAAGCGAAACCGAGTGGCGGATGCTTGGCATATTCAAACCGTCTCAGATTGAAAAGCTTTCAAAGCGTGATATTGCACGTGCATCCAAAGCGGCTCAGATATGTAAAAACAATTCGTGGCATATAGTTTCACAGTGCAGTGAATATTATCCCGTGCACCTGAAAAACATAACCGATAGTCCGGCTCTGCTTTATGTCAACGGTGACCCCGGATGTCTGAAAGCAAGGCTCACCGTATCAATAGTCGGCGCAAGAGATGCCTCGCGCTACGGCAAAGAGGTTGCGTACAGGCTTGCGGCTTCCCTTACCAGAGCAGGTGTTACCATTATAAGCGGCGGTGCACTCGGCATAGATTCCGCTTCTCACGAGGGCGCGATAAGTGCAGGCGGCAAAACGGTTGCCGTTATGGGCTGCGGTCTTGGTGCGGGTTATCTGCCCGAAAATGAAGCACTGCGCAACAGCGTATCACAAAACGGTGCGGTTATCAGTGAATACTATCCGCTGTCGTCTCCGACAAGGGGTAGTTTTCCGATGCGCAACCGTATAATCAGCGGTATGTCACTTGCTACCGTTATTGTCGAAGCCGGCGAAAAAAGCGGCTCACTCGGCACTGCACATCACGCAATCCGTCAGGGCAGAGATGTCTGTGCCGTACCCGGAGATGCAATCAGTTCGGCTTACATCGGATCAAACATCCTTATTGCAAACGGTGCAAAGCCTGTTTTTTCAGCGGCTGATGTTTTGTCCGATTATGCTTACACATATCCCGACCTGATTGACCTTGACAGTGTGGAGCGTACGCTTGCACCTGTTGCAAATGCCGCTCCCGTCAAACAGCGTACACCCGATAATCTTAACAAGACACAAAGTGCTGTCTACGCTCTTTTCGGTGATGAGCCGATATCGTACGACACGCTTGTTATAAAAAGCGGCCTTGCCGCGCCGGAGCTTTCCGTTGTGCTTACCGAGCTTGAGCTCGAGGGCATAATTACCTGCTGCCCCGGAAACCGATACAAAATTATCTGAATAAACACCCTTCAAATGAAAGGATAAGAGCTTATGTCAAAGCTTGTAATTGTTGAGTCCGTCTCAAAAGCAAAAGTAATAAAAAACTTCCTCGGTGAAGGCTATGAGGTTATGGCTTCTGTCGGCCACGTGCGCGACCTGCCTGCTTCAAAGCTCAGCGTCGATGTGCATCACGATTTTGCACCGAGGTATGAGATTGTCAAAGGCAAGGAAAAACTTGTTGCAGAGCTTAAGAGTGCTGTTAAAAAGAGCGACGGCGTTCTTCTTGCAACTGACCCTGACCGTGAGGGAGAGGCTATCTCCTGGCACCTTGCAACACTGCTCGATCTCGATCTTAATAAGAAGAATCGTGTAACCTTCAACGAGATTACGCGCACAGGTATCTCCAACGGTATGGCTAACCCCAGACAGGTAGATATTGATATGGTAAACGCACAGCAGGCAAGACGTATTCTTGACAGACTTGTCGGCTATAAGCTCAGTCCCTTTGTCAGCCAGAAAATCCGCCGCGGTCTTTCTGCAGGTCGCGTTCAGTCTGTTGCGGTGCGCCTGATTGTTGATAAAGAGGACGAGATAAACAAATTTGTTCCCGAAGAATACTGGTCACTTGATGCACGTTTTACCTCATCTTCACGCAGAGTTTTCTCTGCGGCCTTTGCAGGCGATGAGACAGGTAAGGTAAAGCTTGTTTCTGAGGATCAGACAAACTCATATATCACCCGTCTTGACGGTGCGGTTTACACTGTCGGCTCGGTCAAGAAGGGCACACGTAAGAAGAGTCCAGCTCCGCCCTTCACTACATCAACAATGCAGCAGGAGGCTTCGCGCAGACTCAACTTCCAGTCACAGCGCACAATGAAAATTGCGCAGGAGCTTTATGAAGGTGTCAATATCAAGGGTCACGGCTCAATGGGTCTTATCACCTATATGAGAACCGACTCGCTTCGTATTTCCGACCAGGCAAGACAGCAGGGCTCCGATTTTATCAAGGAAACATACGGTGAAAAGTTCCTTCCCGAAAAGCCCCGTTTCTTCAAGCAGCGTGCAAATGCTCAGGACGGTCACGAGGCTGTACGTCCCACAAACCCTGCTCTTACACCTGCAATGGTAAAGGACAGTCTCACAGTTGAGCAGTATAAGCTCTATAACCTTATATGGCTTCGCTTTATGGCAAGTCTTATGGCTGACTGTGTGCAGAACACCGTCAAAGCTGAAATCAAGGCACAGCGTCCCGATGACGCACAGTACTGTACGTTCACGGCAACAGGTTATGAGGTTAAGTTTGAGGGCTTCACGGCACTCTATGAAGAAACTACAGAGGAAGACGAAGAGAAGGACGGCAAGCTGCCTGAACTCAAAACAGGCGAAACACTTAAGCTCAAGGAGCTTGTGCCTGCACGTCACTTCACACAGGCACCTCCCAGATATACTGAAGCATCACTTATCAAGGCGCTTGAAGAAAACGGTGTCGGCCGTCCGAGTACCTATGCCACAATTATCACGACAATTATCAAGCGTGAATACGTAAAGCGTTCTTCAAAGCAGCTTGTCCCCACAGAGCTCGGTGTTGCAACAACCCGTCTTCTCGGCGAGCGATTCCCGAAGATTGTCAACGTTAAATTCACTGCTCAGATGGAAACAACACTCGACGAGGTCGAAGAGGGCAAGACTGATTATATTGCCGTGCTTCACGATTTCTACGGTGACTTTGAAAAGACACTTGATAAAGCAAAGATCGATATGCAGGGTGTCAAGATTGAGCTTGAAGAGGATAAAACCGATATTCCCTGCGATAAGTGCGGCGCAATGATGGTTGTTAAAATCGGTCGTTTCGGCAAATTCCTTGCCTGCCCGAATTATCCGACCTGTAAGAATGCAAAGCCCCTTATTCAGGAGACAAATGCTCTTTGCCCCAAGTGCGGTGCAAAGGTCGTAGAAAAGCGCAGCCGCAAGGGTCACGTCTTCTACGGCTGTGAAAGCTGGCCCAAGTGTGATTTTGTCACATGGGATAAACCTACGGGCGAAAACTGTCCGCAGTGCGGTAAGGCACTCTTCAAGAAAAGAGGCGGAGTGGTATCCTGCCTTAATGAAGGATGCGGCTTCGAGAAAAAAGCAAGCAGAAAGAAAGGCAAAGAAGATGAGTAAGGCTACCGTTATCGGTGCAGGTCTTGCCGGAGTTGAAGCTGCGTGGCAGCTTGCAAAGGCAGGCATTGAGGTTGAGCTTTTTGAAATGAAGCCTCAGAAATTCTCGCCTGCACATAAGCTTTCGGGTTATGCCGAGCTTGTCTGTTCAAATTCTCTCAAGGCAATGCGCCTTGACAGTGCGGCAGGTCTGCTCAAAGAGGAGATGCGCCGTTTCGGCTCGGTGTGTATGATTGCCGCTGAGCGGTGTGCGGTTGCCGCAGGCGGTGCGCTTGCAGTTGACCGTGACGAGTTTTCCGAAATTATAACAAAGCTGATTGATGAAAATCCGCTCATAACCGTTACACACGGTGAAGTCGGGAAGATTCCGGAAGATGGCGTTGTTATAGTTGCGGCAGGTCCGCTTGTTTCCGACAGCCTTGCAGCCGATATTGATAACCTTTGCGGCGGCAGACTCAGCTTTTTCGATGCGGCTGCTCCGATTGTTACGGCAGAAAGCCTTGATTATGAAAGTGCTTTCACACAGTCGAGATATGACCGCGGCGGTGAAGATGATTACATCAACTGCCCGATGAATAAAGAAGAGTATGAAGCGTTTTATGAGGCTATAACAACTGCCGAGCGTGCGGATGTGCACGCGTTTGATGAACGTCACGATGTTTATGAGGGCTGTATGCCGATTGAGGCAATGGCCTCGCGCGGTGCGGACACAATGCGTTACGGTCCGCTTCGCCCCGTAGGCCTGCGCGACCCGAAAACAGGTCACAGACCGTGGGCTGTGCTTCAGCTCAGACGCGAAAACGCTGAAGGCACTCTGTTTAACCTTGTCGGTTTTCAGACAAACCTCAAATTCGGCGAGCAGAAGAGAGTTTTCTCAATGATACCTGCGCTGAAAAACGCAGAGTTTGTGCGCTACGGTGTAATGCACAGAAACACCTTTATTGATTCACCGAGGCTGCTCAATGCGGATTACTCATTCCGCACAAGACCGGGGCTCTATTTTGCCGGTCAGATTACGGGTGTTGAGGGCTATATGGAATCTGCCTCGTCAGGTATACTTGCGGGTGTCAATGCTGCAAGATTTATCCGGGGTGAAGAACCGCTAATACTTAAAAACACAACTATGATGGGTGCCCTTGCTGAATACATCAGCTCGTCCGAATCGAAGGATTTTCAGCCTATGGGTGCAAATTTCGGCATATTGCCTGCGCTTGAAACCAAAATAAGGGATAAGCGCGAGCGATATGCGGCTCTTGCAAAAAGAGGTCTGGAAGATCTTGAAACCAACTGAAAAGAGTGAATGAAAATGAAAATTATTGTTGATGCTTTCGGCGGAGATAATGCGCCGCTTGAGATACTTAAAGGCAGCTGCCTTGCTGTAGAAGAGCTTGGCGTTGATATTCTGCTTGTCGGTGATGAAGCAAAAATCAGAAAGTGTGCACAGGAGAATTCCGTCAACATAAGCGGAATGGAGATTCTTCAGGCAGACAAGGTTTTTGAAATGGAGTATGACCCAAGGTCGATTATGAAGGAGCATGCTGATACTTCACTTGCCGTGGGTATGAATGCACTTGTCGAGGGTAAGGGCGATGCTTTTGTTTCGGCTGGCAGCACAGGCGCAATTGTTGTCGGTGCAACCTTTATCGTCAAGCGCATCAAGGGTGTCAAGCGTGCGGCAATCGCAAGCATTATGCCGTCGCAAAAGGGTCCGTTTATGCTGCTTGATTGCGGTGCCAACGTTGAGTGCAAGCCTGAGCATCTTTGCCAGTTTGCTTCGATGGGTTCAATCTATATGAAAAACATTATGGGTGTTGAAAATCCTCAGGTCGGCATTGCAAACATCGGTGTTGAGCCTAACAAGGGCACACAGCTTCAGCTCGATACCTATGAAATGCTCAAGGACAGCGACCTTAACTTTATCGGCAACGCAGAGGTGCGCGATATAGCTTACGGTGCAGGCGACGTTATCGTTGCCGACGGCTTTACGGGCAATGTAATCCTCAAGATGTATGAGGGCGTTGCAGGTGCGCTTTCAAAGCGCATAAAGGGCGTTTTCAAGAAAAACGTAATATCAATGATTTCATACCTCGGTGTCAAAAAGGGTATGGATGATTTTAAATCAAGTATGGACTACAAGGAGTACGGCGGTGCTGTGCTGCTTGGCGTTAAACAGCCTGTTATCAAGGCTCACGGCTCATCCGATGCGAGAGCATTCAAGAATGCGATCCGTCAGGCTGTCGGCTGTGTTAATAAAAACGTAATCGGTCAGATTACAGAGAATATCGGAGAGTGAAGCTCTTGAAACCTGATATTGCTGCTTTTGAGCAGAAAATCAACTACACTTTTAAAAATAAAGAATTGCTTGCGGTTGCACTTACTCATTCTTCTTATGCGAATGAATGCGGCGGTGCATTCAACGAGCGTTTTGAGTTCCTTGGTGATTCGGTGCTCGGTATGATTACCGCGGAGTATTTCTTCCGCCATCACAAGAATATGCCTGAGGGTGAGCTTACAAAGCTGCGTGCGGCAACCGTATGCGAAAAGTCGCTTTTCGGCTTTGCAAAGCAGATTGATCTCGGCTCTTTCATAATGCTGGGCAAGGGTGAACTCAACACCGGCGGCAGAGAGCGTCCGTCAATTGTTTCGGATGCGTTTGAAGCCGTTATTGCCGCAATCTATCTCGACGGAGGAATGGACAGCGCAAGGGAGTTTGTGCTCCGCTTTGTAAAAGACAGTGAGAAGCAAACAGGCGCATCCGCATTCAAGGATTATAAGACAATCCTTCAGGAGATTATTCAGCGTAACCCCGAAGAGAGGCTCGAATACGTTCTCTCGGGTGAGAGCGGACCTGCACACGATAAGATGTTTGAGGTTGAAATTCACCTCAACAGCAACGTTATCGGCAAAGGTACGGGTCACAGCAAGAAGCTTGCGGAGCAGGCTGCTGCGGGCGAGGCTCTCAAGCTTATGGGCGTTGAAGTATGAAGCACGCAAATATAGCTGTTTTTGTTCCGCATAACGGCTGCCCCAATCAGTGCAGCTTTTGCAATCAGCGCACAATTTCAGGCACGGCAAAGCAGCCGACTCCCGACGATGTTGCCGCTGCCTGCGAAACCGCAATGCGTGGCGGCTGTGACGGGGCGTATGTGCAGCTTGCTTTTTTCGGAGGCAGCTTTACCGCAATTGACAGAGCCTATATGCTCTCGTTGCTTGAGGCTGCACAGCCGTATATAAAAAGTGGTTTTTTAAACGGTGGTATCCGTATTTCGACAAGACCCGATTTCATCGATGAAGAGGTGCTGACTCTTCTTAAAAAATGCGGTGTGCGTGCGATTGAGCTCGGTGCACAGAGTATGGATGATAATGTGCTCGCTCTCAATAAACGCGGACACACTGCCGCAGATGTCGAATCCGCATCAAAGCTTATTAAGGCACACGGCTTTGAGCTTGGCCTTCAGATGATGACGGGACTATATAGCTGCGACGAGAATGAAAGCTTTATGACCGCTGAACGCTTTATTGAACTTAAACCTGACACGGTCAGGATATATCCGACAGTTGTACTGCCCGGTACTTTGCTTGCAGAGCTTTATCTGAGCGGTGAATACAAGGTCCACACGCTCGATCAGACCGTTGAGATATGCTCGGTGCTGCTTGAGATGTTCGGAAAGGCAGGCATCAACGTAATCCGTCTCGGACTTCACGACCAGCAGGATGTGCGTGAGGGTTATCTCGCAGGTGGCTATCACCCCGCTTTGCGTGAACTTTGCGAAGGTGAGATTTATTACAGAAAAATCAGATCCGCTCTTGAGGGTAAGCCTCAGGGCAGATATGACATAACGGTTTCACCGCAGGAAATATCCAAGGCGGTGGGACAAAAAAAGAAGAACATTGACCGCTTGGCACAGTGCGGATACATATGCAAGGTGCACGGTGATGAGCGGCTTGAAAGATTTGAAATCAGGGTGAAGAAATGTTTTTAAAATCTCTTGAAATGCAGGGCTTTAAATCATTCCCCGACAAAACCGTGCTCGAATTCGGGCAGGGCATAACCTCTGTTGTCGGACCCAACGGCTCGGGTAAGAGTAACATCTCCGATGCTGTGCGTTGGGTTCTCGGTGAGCAGTCCACAAAGAATCTGCGTGGCTCAAAAATGGAGGATGTTATTTTCAGCGGAACAGGTGTGCGCAGAGCACAGGGCTTTGCTGAGGTAACACTCAGACTCGACAATTCCGACCGCGCACTCAACTGCGACAAGGATGAGGTAAGCGTTACACGCCGCTATTACCGCTCAGGCGAAAGTGAATATATCATCAACGGTGATGTAGTGCGCCTTAAGGACGTTAATGAGCTGTTTATGGACACGGGTCTCGGACGTGACGGTTACTCAATGGTCAGCCAGGGCAGAGTTGCCGATATGGTTTCGTCAAAGTCGAGCCAGCGCCGTGATATGCTCGAGGAGGCGGCAGGTATTTCCCATTACCGTTACCGCCGCAACGATGCCAACCGCAAGCTTGCGCAGGCAGAAGAGAATATGATACGTCTGCGTGATATCCTCACAGAGCTTGAAGACAGAGTCGGTCCGCTTAAAATTCAGAGCGAGAAGGCTCAGAAATTCCTTGTTCTTGCCGAGGAGCGTAAAGTGCTTGAAATCGGTCTGTGGCTTCACACCATCGACAAGGTGCGCGATCAGCTCAGAGCGCACGAGGACAAGCTCAACACTGCAACCGCACAGTATGAAGCGGTTGAGGCAGAGCTTAACGTTATCGTGCAGGAAATGGAAGAGGCGATGGAGCGCAGCAGTCAGCTTACCGTCAGCATCGATGAAGCACGTGAAGGCGCATCGGGCATTGAGGAGCAGGCTTCGCAGATTGACGCTCAGGTTGCTGTTGAGCTCAACTCAATTGAGCATAATAACGAAACCATTGCACGTATCACACGTGAAATGGAGCTTGCAGTTGAATCCAAGCAGACGCTTGATGATGAAATAACAGAAACAATGCAGACCGTTGAGCTGCTTAAGAATGCCGAAAAGCAGAAGAGAGCACAGCTCACTCAGGCATCGGAGCAGATTGAAGGACTTAAGGAGCAGAGCAGAATCTTTGTTGAAAAGATTGCCGCACTCTCCGATGAGATTTCACAGTATGCAATTAAGATAGGCGATTGCCGTGTTGAGATTTCTACGGCAAATTCGTCAATTGAGGAGATTGCCTCAAGACTTGAGACAATTGACGATATTGTAGCATCCCGCAATGATGCCAAAGCAGAGCTCGAAGAGAAACGCGCAGAGAGCGAAGCTCAGCTTGATGAGGCCAAAGAGCTTGTTACAGCAACTGCAAATGCTGTCAGAGGATATGAGCTCAAGGTTGAATCACGCACGCAGAAGGCTGAACTCAAACGCCGCGAGATAGACGAGCTCGGGCTTGAAATTGACCGTGTTCGTTCAAGAGCAAAGATGCTCGACGACCTTGAGAAGAATATGGAAGGCTATTCGGGTAGTGTAAAGGCTGTTATGCGTGAGGTAAAGCGCGGCACACTCAGAGGTATTGAGGGTGTACTCTCGCAGCTTATCACTGTTGAGGAGCAGTATTCTGTTGCTGTTGAAACTGCACTCGGTGCGGCACTTCAGAATATCGTCACACAGACAGAAAACGATGCAAAACGTGCAATCAATTTCCTTAAAGATAACAAATCGGGCCGTGCAACTTTTCTTCCGCTCACCGCTATCAAAAGTAAGGCACTTGAAGAGAAGGGTCTTGAAGACTGCTTCGGTTATGTGGCTGTAGCTTCCGAGCTTGTCGGCTGCGACAAGAAGTATAACGAGGTTATCGGTTCACTTCTCGGCAGGACTGTAGTTGTCGAGGATATGGACTGCGCAATTATGATTGCAAAGAAGTATTCACATAAACTCAAAATCGTTACACTTGACGGTCAGGTTGTAAATCCCGGCGGCTCAATGACGGGTGGCTCACGCACACAGAATGCGGGCATTCTCAGCCGTGCAAGTGAAATTGAGCGCCTTAATAATGAGGCTGTAAAGCTCACAGGTGAGTTTGATGGAATGCAGGCGGACTACAAAGAGCTGCTTGCCGATCTCTCTGCTTGCCGTGCAGACCTTGCAGGCACACAGGCTGACCTTACCCGTGCGCAGGAGGACGTTATCCGCCGTGAGGGTGAGTTGAAGCTTATTGTTGATAAACTCGAAGATACACTCCGCTCTATTGATGAACTTGCGGATGAGAAGACAAACGCAGGCGAGCGTCTTGCCGCACTCAACGCAACGGTTGAAGATGCTAAAAGCAGAGCGAAGGAGCTGGAGGAACATACAGCTTCACTTCGTCTTGAGATTGAGCAGGCTAACAGCGGCAGAGCTCGTCTGGGTGAAGATGAAACTGAGCTTCAGAAAACAGAAAACAAAGCAAAGATGGATATTCTTTCCATTCAAAAAGATATTCAGGCAAAGATGGAAGCGGTTGCTCTTCTTCGTCACCGTATCGCAAATCAGGGTATCAAGGTTGAGGACCTGAACAAAGAAATCGGTGAGATTGCACAGAGAAGCTGTGATATCAGAGTAAACATCGCTCAGCTTGAAGAGCAGGCAACACAGCTGAGAAACAAGAGCAAGGACACGAAGGCTGACATTGCAGGCTTTATTGAGCGCAAGAACGAGCTTGACGCAAGAGCATCCGTTCTTCTTCAGGAAGAGCGTGCAAAGTCTTCCGATCGCGAAAAGCTTTCTGCTGAAGTTGTCAGACTTGAAGAGCGCAAGGCTGTTATGGAAAAAGAGCTTGACGATACTGTTTCAAAGCTCTATGACGAATATCAGCTCACACGCAGCGAGGCGATTGAGCTGGGCATTGACCTTGGCGACATTGCCGAGGCACGTCGCAAGCTGCAGGAACTCAAAAACAAAATCAGAGCACTCGGTAACGTTAACGTTGCAGCTATTGATGAATATAAAGAGGTGTCGGAGCGCTATGAGTTTATGAGCACTCAGATTGCCGATATAGAAAAATCAAAGACAGAGCTTGAAAAACTCATCGGTGAGCTTACCGCCAAGATGGCGGCACAGTTCCGCGAGCAGTTTGCAAAAATCAACCGTCACTTCGGCGAAACTTTCTCCGAACTGTTTGACGGCGGTAAGGCAGAGCTTCTGCTTGAGGATGAGCACAACGTGCTCGAATGTCCGATTGAGATCAAGGTTCAGCCACCCGGAAAGAATGTTCAGAACATCGACCTTCTTTCGGGCGGTGAAAAGGGTCTTTCCGCAATCGCACTCCTTTTTGCCATACTCAAGGTTTCACCCGCGCCGTTCTGCTTCTTTGATGAGGTTGAGGCTGCACTTGACGAGGTCAACGTTGTGCGCTACGCTCAGTATGCACGCCGTATGACCAAGAACACACAGTTTATCCTTATCACACACCGTCGCGGTACAATGGAAGAAGCGGATATCCTCTACGGTGTAACAATGCAGGAAAAGGGTGTTTCAAAGCTGCTTGAGCTCAAGACAGCTGAAATGGCACGCAAGCTCGGTCTTGCCTGAGCAGCGTGACTTGGCAATACGGATGCACATATAAATCAAGCTGAATAAAATTGCCAGAACATACCAAAACTAAAAGGCATCGGCAGTATTTACTGTCGGTGCCTTATTATATTACATAAATGTTATATAAGGAGTTTTGTTATGAAAATCAGAAACAGAATTATTGCGGCTGTTGTGATTGTGTTCAGCCTTTTTTTGAATGTTGCAGGCTTTGCGGCAGACTGTGCCGACGTGCGTCGTGATGTGCTTCGGCTTCACGTTGTCGGTGCGTCGGATTCTGATTATGATCAGAATCTTAAATTAAAGGTGCGTGATACACTTCTTGAAAAAGGCGGCACGATTTTTGACGGTACAGTTACCGCTGATGAGGCAAAAACAATAATCACACCGCGTATTCCCGAGCTTAAAGCCGCCGCTGAAGAGGTGCTGCTCGAAAACGGGTGTGATTATAAAATCGATATTACGGTGGGCGAAGAGTACTTTGCCACACGCTGTTATGAAAATTTCACAATGCCTGCTGGTGTGTATACTGCAGTGCGTGTCAATATCGGCACAGCCGAGGGTAAAAACTGGTGGTGTGTGATGTTCCCCCCGCTTTGTCTGCCTGCGGCATTTGCCGATGCGGATGCTTTTTTCGATGATGATGAAATGAAGGTGATTACTGCATCACCCGAATATGAACCGAGATTCAAAATAGTTGAAATATTTGAATCCATAAAAAACAGGTTTAGTTAATCTGCTTTGTATCTGCTTGCCTGCTTTACTCCGTCTTCACGGAATCTTCTGTTAATGGTGTTGAGCACGTTCTTTTTGTCTGCGCTCCATAGCGGTGCAATCAGGTCTTTCTTTGCGCCGTCACCCGTCAGGCGATGAATTACCGTTTCGGGCGGCAATAGTCTTACACAGTTTTCAAGTATATCTATATACTTATCCATATCCAATACGTCGAATTTGCCTTGTCTGTATTCATCTGCAAGGTCAGTACCATCAAGCACGTGAAGCAGCTGAAGCTTTATTCCGTCAATTCGCATATCTGCAAGGTATCGCACGGTATCATATATCATTTCTTCTGTTTCACCCGGCAGACCGATAATAATGTGAACGATGACTTCGATGCCGACAGCACGGAGTCGCCTGACTGCATCATCAAACACTTCAAGCTTATATCCTCTGCGGATATATTCGGCTGTGCTTTCGTGAATTGTCTGCAGACCGAGTTCGACAAAAACAGGCTTTTGTCTGTTAAGCTCAGCCAGAAGCTCAACGACATCGTCCGGCAGACAATCGGGCCGCGTGCCGATCGATAGCGCAACAACGTCATCAGGCTTGATCGCTTGAGTGAAAAGTCGGCGCAATCGCGTAGTCGGTGCATATGTGTTTGTGTAATCCTGAAAGTACGCAATGTATTTTGCATCTTTAGCTTTTGCGGCAACAAGTGCTTTTGCGTTATTAATCTGTTTTGCAATATCTTCGCAAGGTTTGGCGGCAAAATCACCTGATCCGTCAGCAGAGCAGAATATACAACCCCGTGTACCGAGTGTGCCGTCACGTGTAGGGCAGGTCATTCCTCCGCTGAGTGAAAGCTTATATATTTTGCAGCCGAATCTCTTTTTCATTGCCGAGTTAAAAGAATTGAACATTGTTTTCACCGTTTATCATTAATATATCTGAATTGTATCACAGCTCAATAAATAATACAATAACCCTCAGATTGTGCATTTTGCAGGCGAAATATCTATATAATGTATATAATTATATATAGTCTGAACAAGTTGAATCTGAGACACGAGGAAGCGTGTTTTTAAACTCGAAAAAAATCAAAAAAACTTTGAAAAAAGTGTTGACAAGAGAGGAAAGATTTGTTATTATAGCAAAGCGCTCTTGAGGAGCGCAGACAACTTAACAGCGGACTGAAAAAAGTTCAAAAAAGTTGAAAAAAAGTGTTGACAAGCCCAAACGAATGTGATATAATTCATAAACGTTGCGGCAAAAAACGCAACACTGAAA